>CAWCQX010000001.1:0-61648 GCA_963797855.1 uncultured Chloroflexia bacterium
GCGTGGCTCGGCGATCGCGGGATGCAGCAGCTGCCGGCCACCGACCGCCTGCGCTACCTGACCGACCCCGAGCCGTTGACGATCGAGCTGCTCGAGAACGGGGTCCTCTACGTTCGCTATCGGTCCGTCCAGGCACCGTCGGTCGACGAGGCCCGCGACCTGGTCGAGGCGGGCTCCGTCCGGCGACTGGTGCTCGACCTGCGCCAGAACCCCGGCGGCGACAACACGACCTACGGGCCGCTGCTCGAGCTGGTCGGTGACTTCGCGGAGGCCCATCCCGGGGAGCTGCGCGTGCTGATCGACCGCGTCACCTTCTCGGCGGCGGCGAACCTGTCGGCCGACATCGAGCGGCGGACCGATGCGGTCTTCATCGGTGAGCCGATGGGCGGCGGCCTGAACTTCTGGGACGACGTCGCCTTCGTTCGGCTCGACGCGCTGCCCGTGCCGATGCAGGTCGGCGTCAGCACGCGCTACTGGGAGTTCGCCGATCCCGACGATCCGCGCCTGACGATCGAGCCGGACGTGTCGATCCCGGCAAGCTCCGCGGACTACTTCGCCGGCATCGACCCGGTTCTCGAGGCGGCTCTCCGGGACTGAGCGTGCATCGGCCCGGATAAGGGATCTTCAGGTTGCCGATACGGGCCGGATACCGGCGCGTTCCTATACTTCGCGGGTGGCCGGCACGATCATGATCGTCGAGGACGAGCCCGCCGTGGCTCGCGGTGTCCAGGTCGCGCTCGAGCGCGAGGGCTACGCCGTGAGCGTGCAGCCGACCGGCGAGGACGCGATCGCCAACTTCGCCGATACGGCGCCGGACCTCGTGGTCCTCGACGTGCGCCTGCCCGGGATCGACGGATTCGAGGTGCTCCGCCAGCTGCGCCGCGAGACCCGGGCGCCGGTCCTCTTCCTGACGGCGCGCGCCGACGAGGTCGACAAGGTGGTCGGGCTCGAGATGGGCGCCGACGACTACCTCGTGAAGCCGTTCAGCGTCCGCGAGCTCGTGACGCGCATCAAGGCGCTCCTGCGCCGCGCCTACGGCGAGCTGGCCGACACCCAGACCGGTCGCACGCTCCGGCGCGGCGACCTCGTCATCGACCTCGAGCGGCGGCGCGTCACGCGTGACGGCGAGCGCATCGGCCTGACCACCACCGAGTTCGACCTCCTGCGCCACCTCGCCTCGCGGCCCGGACGGGTCTACACCCGCGCCCAGCTGCTCGAGCTGGTCCGCGACTACGACGATGCCCTCGAGCAGGACGAGCGGACGATCAACGTCCACATCAGCCACATCCGCGACAAGGTCGAGCCGGACCCGTCGCAGCCTCGCTACATCCGGACGGTGAGGGGCGTCGGATATGCCTTCGCCGAGGACTGACCCGCCGCCCTCGTCGTCGCGGTCGACGCCAGACTGGTCCAGCTTCGACCCGCGCGGCCTGCCCGCGCTCGCCAGCCGGCTGAACGTCCGGCTCGTCCTGGCGCTCGTGACCGTGACCCTCGTCGGCCTCATCACCTCCGCCATCGCGATCCAGCAGATCCTGCCCGGCTTCTTCGCCGAGCAGACGGAGCAGCGGATCGATACGGCCAGCGGCCGCGGCCGCGTTCTCGCTGCAGGGGGCGGTGACCCGCGTCGGCAACGACCCGGAGAACCAGGCAAATGCCCAGATCCGCGAGCTGCGCGACTCGCGGATCGCGCCCGAGGTGGCGCGCCAGGCCGCCGAGATCTTCGGCGCGACGGTGACGATCATCAACGACCTCGGCGCGGAGGTCGTGCGCGAGTCGCCACAGGACCCGGACGCACTCGAGGGGCAGGGGCTGAGGCTCGATCCCGAGGTCGGGCCTTCCAGGAGAGGGGTGGTGCTCGAGCTGCCGGACGGCGAGCAGGTCCGCTACCAGGTCATCGTCAGCGACCTGTACTCGACGCGGGAGGCGACGCTCGAGCAGCTCCGCAGCGCGCTCATCGGCGCCGGGATCCTGGCGCTCGGAGCGTCGCTCGTGACCGGCATGATCGCCGCGCGCAGCCTGACGGTGCCGATCGCGCGACTGCGACGGGTCGCCGGACGCGTCGCACAGGGCCAGCTCGACGAGCGGGCGGCGCGGTCGGGCGTCCTCGAGATCGACGAGCTCGGCCAGCAGTTCAACGTCATGGCCGACCGGCTCTCCGGCACGCTGCGGCAGGTCGAGGCGGACCGCGACCGGCTGCGCGAATTCGTCGCGGACGTCAGCCACGAGCTGCGCACGCCGATCGCCGCGCTGCGCCTGTACACCGAGCTCCAGCGCGACGGCGACGTGGACGAGGCGACGCGGCTCGAGTTCCTCGAACGCTCGCTCGACCAGATCCAGCGCCTGGACTGGCTGAGCACGAACCTCCTCGACCTGTCACGGATCGATGCCGGCATCTATCCACTCGACGTGCGAGAAGGGGACCTGCGCGACCCCGTGCAGGCGGTCGTCCAGGCGCTGAGCGAGGCCGCCGTCGAGCACGGCGTGGCGCTCGAGTCGACGGTGCCCGCGGAGCCGGTCGAGATGCGGTTCGACCGCGAACGCATCGTCCAGCTGATGACCAACCTCATCGGCAACGCCATCAAGTTCACGCCGAGCGACGGCGCCGTATCGGTCCGGCTCGAGGAGCGACCGGACGACGTGCTCATCGAGGTGCGGGACACGGGCGCCGGCATCCCCGCCGACGAGCTGCCGCACATCTTCGAGCGGTTCTACCGCGGCACGAACACCGGCGAGGCTCGGGCGTCGGGCAGCGGCCTCGGGCTCGCGATCGTGCGCTCGATCGTCGAGATGCACGATGGCCAGATCGAGCTCGCCAGCGAGGTCGGGAAGGGCACGCAGGTCGGGATCATCCTGCCGCGGCGTGCGGCGGACACCGACGAGACCGCCGAAGCGGCCCTCGAGAAGGTCAACGAAACTTCACGCGGCACGCAGGGTGCCCGCAATCCGGGGACCGTAGGGTGATGGTTGCCCGCCCGGCGAGGCAATCCGCAGCAGAAGCGATGACCGACCGATGAACAAAGATCCGAACCAGCCCGACGATCCCGAATCGACGCAGCCCGTCGAAGTCCAGCGTTACGGCCCACCTGCCCATTTCGCCGCCGACCAGAACTCCTGGCAGGCGGCCCCTGCCTGGTCCACCCGCCCGCCGGAGCCCGCGGCGCCGGTCGAGTCCCGCCGTGGCCTGAGGGCGGCGCCGATCGTCGCCATCGCCGTCGTTGCCGGACTCCTGTCCGGTGCGCTCTCGGCGGTCGGCGTCGCGACCCTGCTCGATGATGGGCCCTCCGGACTCGTCACCGGGGCGAACGCCGACAACAGCACCGTCAGCGACGTCACGATCGACGAGTCGAGCGCCGTGATCAAGGCCGCCGATGCGGTCTCGCCGGCGGTCGTCACGATCCAGCGCACGACCGGCGGCCTCTTCGGAAACCAGGAAGGCTCCGGCTCCGGGTTCATCTACGACGCCGACGGGTTCATCCTCACGAACCGCCACGTCGTCGAGGGCGCGGACACGCTGCGGGTCGTCCTCAACGACGGCCGCATCTTCGAGGGCACCGTCTACGGCATCGACACCCTCACCGACCTCGCGATCGTGACGATCGACGCCACGGACCTGCCCACGGCGCCGATCGGCAACTCGGCCGACCTCCAGCCGGGCCAGCTGGCGATCGCCATCGGCAACCCGCTCGGCAACTTCGAGAACACCGTCACGACCGGCGTCGTCTCCGGGCTCGGCCGCCAGATCCAGGCGTCCGACTCGTCGCAGACGAGTTCGGAGCAGCTCAACAACCTCATCCAGACCGATGCGGCCATCAACCCCGGCAACTCGGGCGGACCGCTCGTCAACAGCGGCGGCCAGGTCATCGGCGTGAACACCGCGGTGAACACCGAGGCGCAGGGCATCGGGTTCTCGATCCCGATCGACGTCGCCAAGCCGATCATGGATCAGGCGGTCGCCGGCGAAGAGCTCGCCCGCCCCTGGATCGGCGTGTACTACGTCCCGATCAGCCCGGCGCTGGCCGAGTCGCAGAGCCTGCCGGTCGACTACGGTGCGCTCATCGGCACCCAGGGCGGACAGGCGGCCGTGTTCCCCGGGAGCCCGGCTGAAGCGGCCGGCCTGCAGGAAGGCGACATCATCACCGCGATCGATGGCGAGCAGATCGGCCCGGGCGTCGACCTCTCGATGCTCATCGTCGAGCACTCGCCGGGCGACACGGTCACGCTGAAGGTCCTTCGCGACAACTCGACGAGCGAGGTCGAGGTGACCCTGGGAGAGCTCCCGGCCCAGCGCTGATCGCGACCTGGCTTAATCGAGGCGGCGCCTGAACAGCGCCGCCTCGACCGTGTCCAGGTCCCCGTCGATCGGCGCATCCGGCTTGCGGACGCGGACCTCGACCGCGTCGACGAGCGTCGGGTCGGTGGCGGCCAGCACGGCCCGCGCGATCGCGCCCGCGAGCGCCTCGATGAGGTCGAAGGAGGGACCGTTGACGATCGCGGCCACCAGCTCGTGGAGGGCCGAGTAGTCGATCGTGTCGTCCAGCGCATCGGTCTCGGCCGGGCGGGCCAGATCGGCGTGGAGGACGACGTCGACCTCGAAGCGTTGCGGCTCGACCTTCTCCTCCGGATGAACCCCGTGGCGCGCCACGAAGCGCATCCCCCGCAGGGTCAGTCGGTCGGGATGGCCGGTCATCCGCGCACGATGGCATCGGCGACGCGGCGCGTGCGGGCGATGTGTGCGACGTCGTGAACCCGGACGATGTCCGCGCCGGCGGCGATGGCCAGGGCGACGGTCGCGGCCGTGGCCTCGACCCGGTCGTCCGGAGGAGCCCCGTCGAGGAGCTCGCCGAGGAACCGCTTGCGACTCGTGCCGACGAGCATCGGCAGCCCGCCCAGGGCGTCCTTCAGCTCCGCCAGGCGACGGAGCAGCTCGAGGTTCTCCTCGGTCCCCTTCCCGAAGCCGATGCCGGGGTCGACGATGATCCGCTCGCGCGCGACCCCGCGCTCGACGGCCGCCTCGACCGCCGATCGGAGCCAGCCGACGACGGTCTCGAAGACGCCGGCCGGGTAGCCCGGCTCCTCCTGGTTGTGCATCAGCACGAGGTGCGCGTCGGCCTCGGCCGCGGCGACGGCCGTGTCCGGATCCCGGGTCGCCGCCCAGACGTCGTTCACGATGCGCGCGCCGGCATCCAGCGCCGCGCGCGCGACGGCGCCCTTGGACGTATCGATGCTGACCAGCGCGCGGTCGCCGACCGCCTCGGCCACCGCCCGGACGACCGGGATCGCGAGGGCGGTCTCCGTCGCCTCGTCGACCGGCGGACGATCGCCATAGGCCGTCCGCGGCCGCGTCGACTCGGCGCCGACGTCGAGGATCTCGGCGCCGGCGGCGACGAACGCGACGGCCTGCTCGACGGCCGAGGCGACGACCTCGTCGATCCCGCGGTCCGGCGTCGCCAGCCCGTCGCCGGAGAACGAGTCGGGCGTCACGTTCAGGATGCCCATCACCCACGTCCGCTCGCCCCAGGTCAGCCGGTCCATCAGCTCTCCTCGCCGCTTCCGGTCAGCATGCCGCGGATCGCTCCGACGAGGTAGAGCGATCCGGCGACGACGACCGGGTCGCCGTCGGCCAGGGCCAGCGCCGCAACGGGGTCGGGCGCCGTCCGTGCGGCCGCGCCGGAGACGGATCGCCAGGCCCGCGCCAGGGTCGCCGGGTCATGCGCGCCGGGATCGTCGACCGAGGTGAAGACGAAGCGCGGGTCGATCGGTGCGAGGGCGCGGAGCACGGCGTGGACCTTCTTCGTCCGCATCGCGCCGAAGACGATCGTCGGGCGACGGACGCCGAGGTCTTCGAGGGCCTGCGGCCAGCGCCGCCGCGCCCGCCGGGTTGTGGGCCCCGTCGAGCAGGACCCGATGCAGCCCGACGGCGGCACCATCGAGCACCTCGAGCCGCCCGGGCCAGCGCGCCGTCGCCATTCCCCGACGCAGCGACGCGTCGTCGACGGAGACGCCCCACCGCTCGGCGAGCGCGTCGATCACCCCGAGCGCCACGGCCGCGTTGTCTGCCTGGTGCCGGCCGAGCAGCCCGATCCGCAGGCCGTCGAGCCGCCGTGACGGGGTCCGGGCGTCCACGACGATTCCGTCCCAGCCGGTCTGGCGCAGCACGGCCCGATACGGCTGGCGCGGGCCCGGCGCGCAGCAGCGGCACGTCCAGCGCGGCCGCCCGATCGAGGATCGGTCGCAGCCCACGACCGGCGGCCCCGGTCACCGCCACGTCGCCGGACTTGATGATCGGAGCCTTCTCGCCGCCGATCGCGGTCAGGGTCGGCCCGAGGATCGCCTCGTGGTCGAGCTGGACGTTCGTGATCGCGGCGACGCCGAGGTCGAGGACGTTCGTCGCGTCCAGCCTCCCGCCGAGCCCGACCTCGACGATCGCAAGGTCGACCCTCTGGCGCGCGAGCTCGGCGATCGCCGCGGCGGTGAGCGCCTCGAACTCGGTCGGTGGCCCGACGTCGGCGGCGACCCGGTCGATCGCCGGCATCACCCGCTCGATGGCGGCCGCGAAGGCGTCCTCGTCCAGCGGCCGCCCATCCACGGCGATCCGCTCTCGGTAGCTGACGAGATGCGGCTTCGGCATGCTGCCGACGCGGAGCCCGGCGGCGCCGAGGATCGAGACGGTCATCGCCACCACCGAGCCCTTGCCGTTCGTCCCGCCGACGAGCGCGCCGCGCAGCCCGCGCTCGGGGTGTCCGACCTCCTCCATCAGGCGTTCGACCCGCTCGAGGCCGAGGCTGATCCCGAAGCGGCCGCGCTCGGTGAGGGCCGCGACCGCCTGGCGGTACGTGAGGGTCAAGCGGTCAGTCCGCGGCGTCCTCGTAGAAGACGCAGTCGTTGAACTGCCCCGTCAGGCACAGGTCGTTGACGTAGCCGGAGTCGAGGTGCACGCCACCGCGCAGCTCGCATCGGGCCACCGTGCCCTCCTGCTTCATCAGCGTTCGCATCAGCTGCGGCGCCTGGATCGGGATCCGGCCCTTCGCGCCGTGCGTCAGGTAGAAGTTCGGGCAGTGGTGGCGGCGCGGCTTCGTGTAGCCCAGCGGGACGCCGCGCCTCCCGATGTGCACCGCCATCGGCTCCGCGCTTCCGGCGTACCGCTTCTCCGCGATGATGCAGCGCCCGGGCTCGCACTCCTTGTCGTTGTAGCAGCACGCTCGCGCCGGACCGATGCCCTCCACGGCCCACAGCTCCCAGCATGGGCGGCGCAGGATGAACGCCGGGCACCGATAGCGGATCGTGAGGTCGCAGTTCTCGACCTCCCAGCACATCGTGCGACGGTCGCCGCCACGACGGTCGGGAGCGAAGGGATCCTCGCCCTGGCGTCGCTCCGTGCCGCCACGGCGCTCGGTCTTGATGATCATGCGTGCTCGGGCAGCGTTGTCACGCCGCGGAGTGTAGACGGTGGTCGTGCGCGCGAACCGCAGAACGTGGTGCGCAGCGGCACCGGCGGCGGCGGCTGCGGCGGTGAGCGGCCCGGCTATGCCAGGAACTGGCTGAGCCGCTCCTCCATGACCTCCTGGGGCATGTAGCCGACCAGGCGGGCGGCCTCGCGGCCATTCTCGAAGAGGATGAGGGTTGGGATGCTGAAGATGCTGTAGCGCATCGCCAGCTGCTGGTTCTCGTCGGTATTGACCTTCGCGACGCTGATCCTCTCGGCGTGCTTGTCACCGATGCTCTCAACGACCGGTGAGACGAGGCGGCAGGGGCCGCACCAGGCTGCCCAGAAGTCGACGAGCACCGGCTTCTCGGCGTTCAGAACCTCCGATTCAAAGGTCGATTCGTCGACCGTGATCGGGGCGACGGTTGCCATCTCGGCAAATGTGCCTCCACGCGTGGATTCCACAACTGCCGGCCATGCTAGCACCGGCCGTGCCGGCCGGACGGGGCCGCGGACTACGGCGTCGGCGTCGGGCGTCGGCGTTGGCGTCGGCGTCGGCACCGGCGTCGGCACGGGCGTGGGAGTCGGGGTCGGCACCGGCGTCGGCGATGGAGTCGGCGACGGCGTCGGCCCGGTGCTGATCACGAGGTCGACCTGGGAGCCGGCCGCAACGTCGACGCCCTCGGCCGGATTGCTGCGGATGACCGATCCATCGGGAACCGAGGAGTCCGGCTCGCGCTCGATCGATCCGACCGCGAGGTCGAAGCTCGCCAGGGTGTCGCGCGCCTGCTGCTCGGTCTGGCCGCGCAGTCGGGGAACCGCCACGTCGCCGGGCCCGGTCGAGACGAACGACGAGGAGCGTCGAGCCCTCCTCGACCTCGCTCGCCGCTCGCCGGCTCGCAGCGGATGACGCGTCCCTCCTCGACGTCCTCGCGACGCCTCCTCCTCCTCGGGTCGAGCGTCAGACCCAGTCTCGTCCGCCTGCGATCGCAGGGTCGTCAGCGCCACGTCGTCGCAGTTCGGGACCGTACGAGCGCGACCGATGGGCTCGGCGACGGCCGACGGGTTCGCCCAGCAGCTGGAAGCCGAGGAAGCCGATGGCGCCGAGCAGGATCACGCCGAGCAGCGCGAGCAGCCACATCCACCACGGCTGGCCCTCGTCCCGGCGGGCAGCTGTGCCGAGAGGGAGGTGGGAGCGACCGGCGCGCGATCGGCCGGCGTCGTGACGCGCGGCGGGACATAGACGGTCGGCTCGCCGGCGGCCGGCGTGGCGGCCACGACCGCCGCGGCGGCGACTCCGGCCGGCACGACGTCCGGGTTCCGACGCCAGGCGCGGAGCGCCTCGGCCATGGCGCCGGCATCCGGGAAGCGGTCGGCCGGCTCGCGCGCCAGCGCGCGCATGACGATCGCCTCGAGTCCGGCGGGCTGTGGCTTGCCGATGGCGGTGGGGGTCGGCGCGTCCTCGTTGAGGCGCTTGAGGGCGACGGCCGCGGCCGTATCGGCCTCGAACGGACGGCGTCCGGTCAGCATCTCGAAGAGGACGATGCCGAGGGAGTAGACGTCGGACGCGCCGGTGACCTCGTCGCCGCGCGCCTGCTCGGGGCTGAAGTAGTGGACGGAGCCGAGCGTCGTGCCGGTCACCGTCATCGACGCCTCGGCGACGGCCCGGGCGATGCCGAAGTCGGTGACCTTCACGTCCCCGCCGTCGGTGATGAGGATGTTGCCCGGCTTCACGTCGCGGTGGACGATCCCCTTGCGGTGGGCGACCTCGAGCGCGCTGGCCACGCCGATGGCGATGCGGACCGAGTCGTCCACCGAGAGCGAGCCGCGATCGCGCAGGATCGTGGACAGGTCACGTCCGTCGACGAGCTCCATGACGATGTACTGCTCGCCATCGGCTCCATCGGTGCCGTAGTCATAGACGCTGACGATGTTCGGGTGGGAGAGGCCGCCGGCGGACCGAGCCTCCTGCTTGAAGCGAGCGGCGAACCCGGGATCCGAGCTGAACTGCGGGCGCAGGATCTTGACCGCCACCTCGCGGTCGAGCTGCTCGTCGACGGCGCGCCAGATCGTGGCCATCCCGCCCTCGCCGAGGGGGGCGATCAGCCGATATCTGCCGCTGATCAGCCTGCCGATCATCTCCACGGTCGGTCAGTCTCGCAGGTCGAGTCCGCGGATGTAGGCCCGCACCTCGTCGGCATCCTCCGACTCGAGCGCGACGGCGACGTTCGCCTTGAGCCAGCCGACCCGCGTTCCGGCGTCGTGACGCGTCCCCTCGAACTGGTAGCCGAAGACGGGCTGCTCCTGGATGAGGCCGCGGATCGCATCGGTCAGCTGGATCTCGCCGCCGGCGCCTCGTGCGGTCTGCTCGAGCACGTCGAAGATCTTCGGGGTGAGCACGTAGCGGCCGAGGACCGCGAGGTCGGACGGCGCCTCGTCGACCGACGGCTTCTCGACGAGGTCGCGGATCTCGACAATGCGTCCCTCCTCGTGCAGCGGGTCGAGGATCCCGTAGCGGATGACCTCCTCGCGCGGCGACGCGCTGGACCGCGATGACCGACCCACGGTGGGTGTTGTACGCGTCGATCAGCTGGCGCGTGACGGGCTGGCCACCCGGGTTGAGCATGACGTCGTCGCTGAGCAGCACCGCGAACGGCTCGTCGCCGACGAGATCCTTGGCCACCAGGACGGCATGCCCGAGCCCGAGCTGCTCACGCTGATGGACGAAGGCGACGGTCCCGATCTCGCTGATCCGGCGGATCGTCCGCAGCATGTCGATGTCGCCGCGCTCCTCCAGCCAGCGCTCGAGCGAGGGGTTCGAGTCGAAGTGATCCTCGATCGCGCTGCGCCCGGTGGCGATGACGATGATGATCTGGTCGATCCCCGAGGCGACGGCCTCCTCGACGGCGTACTGGATGATCGGCCGGTCGACGAGCGGCATGACCTCCTTGGGGATCGCCTTCGTGGCCGGGAGGAAGCGAGTGCCGAAGCCAGCGGCGGGCAGAACCGCCTTACGGACGCGCGCAGTGATGACGAGACTCCTTCGTTCGTGATCTCACGGGAGCGTGACGCTGGCGCACTCGGATTGCCCGCGGCGATGCCGCGTTCGGGGTCGTCACTGGGGACGCAAGTATACCCAACGGACGTTTCAGGGCCCTCCGAGCGGCCCTGACGGTACAATCGCGCCGCCGATGTTGAAGTCCCTGGTTCGAACCCTGCGCGGACCGAGCCGCGACCCGCGAATGGCCTACGTCAGCCGTCCGATGCCGCGCGACCTGCCCGACGAGCAGGTGATCCAGGCGCTCGAGATGGCCCTCGCTGCCGACCCCAACCCGGCGCACCTCGTCGAGACGCTGCCGCCGGCGCTCAAGCAGGTCACGGATCGCGATCTGCGGGTGCTGGACCGATCCGTGCGCGACGTCACCGGCGCCTTCACGAAGGTGCAGGTCATGATCCGCGATGGCGACGTCGGCAACTGGCCCGGCTACGACGCGATGTCGTATCCGCTGCTGCGGCCATCCGAGGAGGCCGAGGCGGCGCGGGCCGCGATCATCGCCGCCGATACGGCCTCATCCGACCAGGCTCCTCCGAGCGGACCCAAGCCCGGCTGGGAACCGCCGCCCCCTCCGGACCGCGGCTAGTGGGCCGCCAGAACGTCCCGCGCGACCAGTGGCTCGAGCTGGGCTACGAATGCCCGCGCTGCGGCGAGCAGCTCAACGAGAGCTACGTCTACTCGTGGCGCCCGACGCCCGAGGACCCGAAGCTGCTCCTGCTCTACTGCCCGAACTGCGGCGATCGGATCGAGATCAACCACATCTAGGGGCCGATGGAGGGCGTGGGGAGGCTCGTCCGCCCGGCCCGCCGGGCGGAACCGGCGGGACCGTCTGCCGAGCCCAACCTCAGCCTGCATCGGCTCCCAGACGGTCGTTGATCGGGGCAGGCGGCAGCCCAACCTCAACCTGCATCGGCTCCGAGACGGTCGTTGATCGGGCAGGTGGTGCCCCCAAGGGGATTCGAACCCCTGATCTCCACCTTGAAAGGGTGGCGTCCTAGGCCTCTAGACGATGGGGGCGCGGGCGACCGGACCGGGCGAATGCTACCAGCGAACGGCGCTCAGCCGAGGTAGAAGAGCAGGATCAGGATCAGCAGTCCGGCCAGCGCGATCGCCGCAACGAGCGCCATCAGGCCACCGCCGATCGCGACGAGGATCGACTGGCCGCCCTGCCGGCGCCGGGCCATCCGGGTGCCCCAGATCCAGCCCTGGCTGTAGAGGAAGAGCCCGATCAGGCTGCCGAGGATTGCGGCCGCGAGGAGGGCCAGGACCGAGAGGTCGGCGTCGCGTCCGACCACCGCCAGGGCGGTCAGGCCGCTGGCGATGATCAGGCCAACGATGCCGATGACGACGTTGCGAAGGAGCGGATGCACGGCGCGCCATTCTAGCCGCGGGTACGCAACTTGCTTCGGTCGCCGGGTGTCGCGGCAACCGCGGCCCAAGATGCAGCAGCAGGAGGCGCCGGATGCCGCAGCGGCGGAGTGCCGACCAGAACCCATCCCTCGACGAAGGCAACATGAGCGTGCGAGAGGCGGGGCGTAAGGGCGGAAAGACCACGCGGGCGCGCTACGGCGCCGAGTTCTTCCAGGAGATCGGCGCGAAGGGTGGACGCACGGTCAGCGAGCGCTACTCGAACGAGCACTTCCGCGAGATCGGCCGCAAGGGCGGGCGGCGCGTCGCCGAGCTGATCGCGCGTGCCAAGGGCATGGACGAGGGCGCGGGGACTCAGAACTCCGAGTAGCGCTGCTCCTTCCAGGGATCGGCGTCGTTGTTGTAGCCGTTGCGCTCCCAGAAGCCGAGCTGGTCCTCGACGCTGAACTCGATGCCCCGCAGCCACTTCGCGCTCTTCCAGAAGTAGGTGCCGGGCACGATCGCGCGCAGCGGATAGCCGTGGTCCGGCTCGAGCGGCTGCCCGTCGTACGACCAGGCCAGCAGGCACTCGGGGCGCATCGCCGTCTCGATCGGGACGTTCGAGGTGAAGCCGCCCTCGGCGTGGAAGATCACGAACCGGGCATCCTTCGCCGGCTGCGCCACCTCGGCGATGTGCGTGAAGGCGACGCCCTCCCAGCGCGTGTCGAGCTTCGACCAGCGCGTGACGCAGTGGACGTCGAGGGTCTGCTCGGCGACGGGCAGGTTGCGGAACTCCGCCCACTTCAGGGTGAACGGCTCGGCGACCTCGCCCCAGACGCGGAAGTCCCAGCCCGACAGGTCGGGATAGGACGGCACTCGCCCGAAGTGGAGCACGGGGAACTTCTCGGTCAGCACCTGGCCCGGGGGAATGCGGTCGGCGAGCTCCGGCGGGACGTTGCGCCGCTGCCACGGGAAGACCATGGCCCGATCCTACGCTTCGCCGCAGAGGCTGCCTAGACTGGACCGATGCCCCCGCGGTCGACCCCCTTCGTCGCGCTGGCCGAGACGGCCGCCGCCGTCGGCGCGACGCGCAGCAAGAACGCGAAGCGCGACCTGCTTGCCGCCTACCTTCGCGGCCTGCCGCCCGGCGACCTTCCTGCCGCCACGGTCTTCTTCGCCGGTCGCCCGCTCATCGAGGTGACCGCGAAGCTCGGTCTCGGCTGGGTGCAGCAGGGGGCGGCGCTCTCGGCGGCCAGCGGCGCCGGCGAGGAGGCCCTGCGCGCCGCGTACCTGCGGCACTCGGACTTCGGCGACGCGGCCGCGGACCTCGTCACGAGCGGCGATGGGCCGCGCCTGACCGTCTCCGACGTCGCGACGGGCTTCGCCGCGATTGCGGCCGCCGGCTCAGCGGCCGCACGTGTCTCGCTGATGACCGATCTGTACCGTCGAGCCACGACCGAGGAGGCGCGATTCATCGGACGCATCGCGTCGCGCGAGACCCGCATCGGCCTGCGGGAAGGCCTGCTGGAAGAGGCGATCGCCGCGGCCTTCGACGCCGAGCCGGAGGCGGTTCGACGCGCGCACATGCTCACCGGCGAGATCGGCGAGACGGCGACGCTGGCGCGCGAGGCTCGGCTGGCGGACGCAGCGCTGCACGTCGGGCGACCGATCCGATTCATGCTCGCATCGCCCGTGGCCGACGCCGACGAAGTGATGCGCCGGGTTGGCGACGAGGCCTGGATCGAGGACAAGTACGACGGCATCCGCGCCCAGCTGCACCTCGAGGCGGGCGGGACGCCGAGGCTGTTCAGCCGCGACCTCAACGACGTGACGCGGTCGTTCCCGGAGATCGTCGAGGCGGCGAGCGCGCTGGCGGACGAGGCGCCGCTCGTCATCGACGGCGAGCTCGTCCCCTGGCGCGAGGGATCGGTGCTCGACTTCGCCTCGCTCCAGACCCGGTTGGGACGGGTCCGGCCCTCGAAGGAGCTCCTGGCCGAGGTCCCCGTCGTGCTCGTCGCGTTCGACCTGCTTCACCATGCCGGGCGCGACCTGCTCGAGGAGCCGCTCCGCGAGCGCCGCGCCGCGCTCGACGCGCTGTCCCTGCCGGAGCGGACCGGCGAGCGGGTCCTGCGCTCGCACCTGGCCACCGCGACGTCGGCGGACGAGGTCGATCGCCAGTTCGACGACGCCCGCGAGCGCCATAACGAGGGCCTGATGGTCAAGGACCCCGAATCGACCTATCAGCCCGGCCGGCGCGGGCTCGGATGGCTGAAGCTGAAGAAGGCGCTCGCCACCCTCGACTGCGTCGTCGTCGGAGTCGAATGGGGCCACGGGAAGCGCCGCGGCGTGCTGAGCGACTACACCTTCGCGGTGCGCGAGACCGACGAGCCCGGTGCGCGCCTGCTCACCATCGGCAAGGCGTATACCGGCCTGACCGATGCCGAGATCGCGTCGATGACCGAGTACTTCAAGTCCGTCACGCTCACCGATCACGGCCGCTACCGGACCGTCGTGCCCGAGGTGGTCGTCGAGATCGCCTTCGACCGGATCATGCGGTCGGCCCGGCACCGATCGGGCTTCGCGATGCGATTCCCGCGGATCGTGCGGATCCGCGAGGACAAGACGCCGGCCGAGATCGACACGATGGCGACGGTCGAGGCGCTGTTCGGCGAACAGGCATCGGGTCGGATCCTCCTCGCCACGGGAGCGCGCGGTGAGACGGAGCGCATCACCGCCGTCGGGTCCGGCGATGACTGACGTACGATCCGCTCCGTGATGAGTGGGTTCGACGCGGGGACGTTCGGCGGAGGAATCGGGAATGCCGCGTCGGTATCGGTCGACGTGTACACGGCCGCCTACCGCGTCTCCGGCAGCATCGAGACGCGCTTCAGCCGGATCACCGAGATCCTCAACCAGCTGAGCGGGGCGCACCTCGAGGTGAAGCGCGCGACGATCAGCGAGTACGACGACGCGTCGGCGACGATTGCCGCCCCGAGTGCGCTCGTGCCGGTCGAGGAGATCCTCCTGATGGTGGCG
This sequence comes from uncultured Chloroflexia bacterium, assembly GCA_963797855.1. Classification (GTDB taxonomy): domain Bacteria; phylum Chloroflexota; class Limnocylindria; order QHBO01; family QHBO01; genus JACDBZ01. Next base: position 14,862 of record CAWCQX010000001.1, read on the forward strand.
GGCGAGCTGACCGGAGCGTCGGGCGAGATGCGCGTCCCGAAGCGCCCCGTCCGTGCGCAGCTCGCGATCCCGCCGTTCCGGATCACCGGCACGGTGCACATCCCGATCGGCAGCCGGCCCGTCGACGGCCTCCTGCTCGGTTCCGACCAGTTCATGGCCATGACCGATGCGACGATCACCTCGGGAAGCCACCCGGAGCTCGAGCGGACGGCGCCGGTCCTCGCGGTTCGGCGTCGGCGCGCGCACGTCCTGCTCGTTGCGGACGACGAAAACCCCGACCAGCTCCTGGCCGACGTCCTCGACGAGCGGACGGCCGAAGCCTGGCTGCGTCCCGACGCGGAGGGCGGCTAGGGGCCTCGGTCGACGGCCGGCATGGCCGTGAATCCGCTCGCAGGCTCGGCCGCGTCGAGCACCGCCTCCACGACGCGCGCCGCGTCCGCCGGGCTCATGCGCCGGACGCGCCCGATCGAGTTCGCCCACCACGGGGCGTTGTCCGCGGTCACGATCTCGTCCTCCGGCTCCTCGAGCACGATCTGCGAGTGAGCGCGCGGGAAGACGACCGCCGGACGGATCGGGAGATCGGGGAGGCCGACGTCGCGTGCCCAGCGCGTGACGCCGTCGCACAGGGCGTTGGCGTCCCAGCTCGGGTTCGTCCGGCAGGGGATCCATCCCTTGCGTCCGTGGGTGTCGAACTCCCAGGCGCGGCCGCGCACCCGGTAGTGGCCGACCCAGTCGCGGACGGTGATGACCCGCATCCCGGCGGGCCCGACGAGGATCCCGTCGAGGCGAGCCGCGTCGCGGATCGCGAGGCGCGGGGCGACGACGAGGGCGTAGGCATCGTCGAACGTGTCGCTGAGCAGCGCCTCCATCGCGCTCGTCAGCTGCCGCGATCGGTTCGGGCGCAGCACGCGGACGAGCCACGCGGCGCCGATGCCGAGCGCGACGGCCGCCGTGGCGCCGCCGATCGCCGCCCCGGTGGGCGTCGTGGTGGCCAGGAGCGTCAGCTCGATGGCGAGCACCCCGGTGACGAGCATCGAGACGGCGAGGAGGATCGGCCGCCGCCGCGAGGTCGGGGAGAGGGCCATCGGCCGGATCACGCGCATCGTTCGATCCTCCGGTGGGCTAGGCTCGGCCCATGTCGAATCGCATCGTCGCCAGCCGTCGATCCGGAGTCCGGTCGGGTCGAGGCTCGCACGGAGGGTGGCATGGCCCTGCCGATGGACAGCGACGGGCTGGAGGCGCCATCGCCGATCGAGGGTCTCCTCGCATCGCTGGCCGGCTGCACGGCCGTCGACGTCGCGAGCATCCTGCGCAAGAAGCGCCAATCGGCCGTCGAATACGAGGTCGTCGTGGACGGCGATCGGGCCGAGGAGCACCCGCGCGTCTTCACGGCGATCCGCGTCGAGCACCGGGTGCGGGGTGCGGTCGAGCCCGAGGCGCTGCGTCGGTCGATCGAGCTGTCCGCGACGACCTATTGCCCGGTGAGCGCGATGCTCTCGGCGGTGGCGCGCGTCGAGCATCGGTACCGGCTCGTCGACGAATCCGGCGAGGAGCACGAGGCCGTGGTGACCGTGCTCGGCCCGGGTGGACGGCGCCTCCCGGCGTAGCGCCGCCGCGATCACGACGCGGTGCGAAGCTCGCGGGCCCCCGCCAGCGCCTCCTCGACCGCGGCGCGGAACGCGTCGAGATCGAAGGGCTTCGCGACCACCGGACCGATCGGCTCCAGCTCCGCCAGCCGCTCGCGGTTGGCTGCGGAGACGAAGATGGCGGGGATCCCGGGCCACGCGGTTCGCAGGAGCTCGGTGATGTCGCCGCCGTCGCCATCGGGAAGCATGACGTCGACGACCATCAGGTGCGGGAGAGCGACGTCCATCAGGTCGCCGAGCTCGACGATCCGGGTGCAGGTCACGACGCTGAAGCCCATCTCGCGAAGCAGATCGGCCTCCAGCGCTGCGATGTCGGGGTCGTCCTCGAGGACGTAGGCACGTGGGGCAGCAGACTCGTCGTTCATCGTCGGCCAGTTTCGCCGCCGGAACGCCCGTTGGTCTATGGCCCATCCGCGTAGTACGGATGGTTACGGCTGGGGTACTTGGAGGCCCGGTGTACCCTTCCTTCCGCACCGGCGCCGTCTCGGGCCGGACGCACGGATTGTCATCACGGGAGCACGGCAGGCACATGGCGCGATCGATGTGGCGGGGCGCGATCCAGTTCGGACTGGTCACGATCCCGGTGAAGCTGTACCTGGCCACCGAGCAGAGTGGCATCGGGTTCAACCTGCTCCACCGCACCTGCCTGAACCGGATCCAGATGAAGGTGTACTGCCCGCACCACGACGAGGTCATCCCGCGTTCGGAGACGGTTCGCGGCTACGAGTACGCCAAGGGCAAGTACGTCGTCGTCGACGATGAGGACATCGACTCGGTGCCGCTCAAGACCGTGCGCGCGATCGAGATCGAGATGTTCATCAACGCCTCCCGAGAGGCCGAGGGCGTGCAGTTCGTGAAGCAGGCCTACTACCTCGAGCCGGAGAAGATCGGGGCGAAGGCCTTCTACCTCCTGAAGTCCGTGCTGGCCGAGCAGAACAAGACGGCAATCTCGAAGATCGTGCTCAAGGATCGCGAGCAGCTCGCGGCCCTGAACCCATACAGCAAGACGATGCTGCTGACCACGCTGCACTGGCCCGACGAGGTCCGATCCGTCGAGGAGCTGAGCCTCCCCGAGGACGAGATCGAGATCAAGGCATCCGAGAAGAAGATGGCGGAGCAGCTGGTCGCGAGCATGACCGGCGAGTTCAACGCCGACGAATACGCGGACAACTATCGCGAGGCGCTCATGGCGGTCATCGAGAAGAAGGTCGCCGGCGAGAAGCCGGAGCCGTCCGCCCGCGCGGAGCCGACGAACATCACCGACCTGATGGCCGCGCTCGAGGCCTCGGTCTCGGCCGCGCGCCAGGACCGCAAGGCGGTGGCCGATGCGCCCGCGAAGGCGAAGCCGGCGAAGGCGACCCGCTCGACGCGGGCGAAGAAGGCCGAGGAGAAGGCGGAGGCCCCGCGCCAGCGGCGCCGCAAGACCGCCTGACCCGCAGGGTCGTGCCCGGAGAGCAGCTCGACCTCCCCATTCCGACCGAGCCCGGCCCGGGGTTGCCCGCCCGGCTGGCGCCGATGCAGCCGTCCCTCGGCGCAGGTCCGTTCGACGATCCGGCCTACCTGTTCGAGCCGTGGTGGCCCGGGGTTCGTGCCCTGGCCTGGATCGACGGTGGTCGCCTGGTTCGCCTCCAGGCCGAGGGCATGGCCGATGCGATGACCGCGTTCGCCGAGCTCGGCGAGGAGCTGCCCGAGCGCCTCACCGAGGACGGGGTCGTGCTCGATGGCTGGCTCCTCGCACTCGACGACGGCGGATGGCTCGACACCGATCTGCTGCGGCGGCGACTGGCCGGCGAGCGCGGGGCCGGGCGTCCGGGGTTCGTCGCCAGCGACCTGCTCTGGAGCGACGGGGCGCCGTGGCACGCGCGGCGATTCGCCACTCGTCGGGAGCACCTCGCCAGCGTGCTCCGCGACGGCGACCGCTGCGTCGTCTCGCACGCGCTCCGCGGTGAGGGAACCCTCCTCGCCGAGGCACTGGCCCGGTTCGGGCTCACCGGCATCTCGGCGCGCCGCCTGGACGCGCGCTACCGATTCGGCAGTGCCGGCGAGGGCTGGCTGCGGCTCCCGATCGCGCCGGCGGTCCGGACCGAGCGCCCGCGACTGGCCCTGATCCAGCGCCTGCCGCTCGACGAGCGAGACTAGGGCAGCGTCCGCTGGAGGATCCAGGGGTACGGCGGGCTCGTCCCGAGCCGCTGGGCCCCGCTGACGAACCCGTCGGCCGGGTAGGTCCGGAAGGTCGCGATGTCGTAGATCTGGCTGGGCATCGAGATGGGGGCGTTGCGGCTCGGGAACGGTGCGCCGCGCACGACCTCCGCGATCGCGAGCTCGTCGTCGATCGGCAGTCCCCAGTGATCTCGGAGGACGATCGCCACGTCCCAGGTCACGATGCTGTCCGGGGCCGTGTCGATCGCACGCTCCAGCCACTCCTCCGCCTCGCTCCGCTCACCGCGCATGGCGTGGGCGAGGGCCCGCGTCGCCGGATCGGCGATCGAGGCGGCGTCGATCGGCTCGCCCATCGCCCACCAGCCCAGGAGGCGGTTGAACTCGAGGAGCGCCCCGAAGTCGTCCTCCAGCGTCGCGTCGCCGATCGGCACGTCGCGCGGCCAGTCGAGGGCGAAGGCGGTGAGCGCGCTGGCTGAGCAGCGACCGCCGGTACGCCTCATCGGCCTCATCGGCCATCCCGAGCGCCTCGTAGCTGAGGGCCGCGTTGAGGAGCTCGGCCTCGAAGAAGCCGGCCGTGGCCGACCGCTCGCTCGGTCGCGCGAGCCTGGCAGTCGGCGTCGCCCTGCTCCTCGCAGAGGATGGCGAGGTTGACCCACGACGGCGCGTCGCCGGGGTTGTGCCCGGGCTCGACGGCGGACTCGGCCGCGTGGCGCCCGAGGTCGTCGCGGCCGGCGCGCTCGGCGGCGACCGCCAGCGACTTCGGCCCTGCCGGGTGCCACGGATCGATCTCGACTGATCGCTCGAGCAGCGAGACGCCCTCCTCCCAGTCGCCCCTGGCGGCGGCGTCGCTCCCCGCGCGGTACGCGATCGCTCCGGCATCGGCGACGACCATCCCGGCCAGGAGCACGAGCGCGGCGGCCCCGGCTGGGACGAGCAGCGCGCGCCTGCCGCATCGGCCGCCACTCGACGACGCCGGCGTCGGTCAGCGCGACGGCGACGAGGAGGATGGCCAGCAGGTTGAAGCCCGGCACGAACGTCAGGTCCTCGAAGAGCCCGCCGACGGCGAGCCCGATCAGCAGGTAGGCCGCCACGCGCCCGGTCGTCGTCCTCGACCGCCACGGCCCGGCGAACCAGGCGATGCAGGCGACGAGCACGATCGCCGCCGCCAGGCCGATGAGCCCCGCGTCGCCGAGCACGCCGAGCGGCAGGTTGTGGGAGTGCGGCTGGCGGACGGGGAACGTGAAGTCCGGTGCCGCCGCCTGCCGCGCGTACGGCATGTAGCCCGGGGCCGATGCCGAGCAGCGGGTCGGTGCTCCACGCCGCCAGCGTGTCGCGCCAGAGGCTGGCGCGGTAGATCAGCGACGTGACCGCGGTCAGGCGCGGCGCGACCAGGACGATCGCCGCCGCGAGCCCGACCAGCGCAAGGATCGCGAGCCCGATCGTCCGTGCGTCTGGACTGCCGGACGGCCGCAGCCGATGCCTCCGCCGCCAGGCCCACGGGATCGCGGCCGCCACGATCGTGACGCCCATCGCAAGCCACGCCGAGCGCGAGCCTGAGAGGATCGTGAGGGGCACGCCGACCACCACAAGGCCCCACTGCACGATGCGCCGCCAGCGGGGCGACTCGATCAGGCCGGCGAGCGCCCACGCGGGCCAGATCACGAACGGCGGGACGGCCACCGAGCCGAATGGCGTGGCCTCGCCCGCGAGCCGGATGGGGGGAATGCCCGGCGCTCCGACGAGGATCCAATCGATCCGGCGGGCCAGCAGGTCGACGAGCGTCGGCACCGACAGGAGGAGCACCGGCACCGCGGTGACGACGCCGACCCATGACGGCCGATACCGGATGCAGATCAACGCGACGTACAGCATCGCGGCGTACGCGGCGATGGCGGCGGTCGCGCGCAGGCTCATGCCGAGGTTCATGGCCGATGCGGTCGCGATCCCGAAGGCGAGCACGAGCGCGACAACGGGCAGGTCGATCGGCGTATGGGGCAGGTCGCCGCCACGCACGGCCACGAGCGCCAATCCCGCGATCGCGCCGATGGCGATCAGGTGGAGCCCGAGCTGGAACCGCGCGTCCCACAGCGCGCCGTCCCAGCCGACGTAGCCGAAGACGGCCAGGCCGGCACCGAGGCAGACCCATTCGACGAGCGACCGGCCGCGGACCCAGGCGACGGCCCCGCTCATCGCTGGTTCAGGAGTCCGAGTGCGTTGGCCTCGACCTCAGCCCGCATAGCGCTCGGCAGCCTGGCGCACCGAGCTCGCAACGGCCGTGCGCAGCGCCTCGGGCTCGAGAACCTCGACCGCGCCGCCCCACGACATGATCCAGGGCTGAATCTCGACGATGCCGTTCACGGTCACGGCCAGCTCGAGGCGGCCCTTCGGCAGCTCGGTGAGCTCCTGCGAGCGATGCCAGACCGCCTCGCGGACGCGGTGCGCCACCGACGACTCGAAGCGGAGGCGGACCCGGACCGGCGGCGTGGAGCCGGCCGACCAGATTCCCCACGAGTTCGCGAGCCAGGCGTCCGGGTCGAAGTCCGGCGGGATCTCGTATCGGTCCTGGGTCAGCGTCGCGGATTGGATGCGCTCGACCTTGTACGTGCGCATCGCCGCGGCCGGCTCGTCGTAGCCGATCAGGTAGACGCTGCGCAGGGCCGCGTCGGGCTCGAGGAAGTAGGGATGGACGCGGGTCCGCTTCTCGGATCCCGTGCCCGGGTCGTAGACGATCTCGACCACGCGGCCCTCGGCCCAGCCGCGAGCGACGGCGCTGAAGCTGCGGGTGAACGGCTCGTTCGGGTCATGCGAGCCGACGGCCAGCATCGTCGCGGTCACGTGCCGCGCGATCGGCTGCGGGAGCGCGTCGGCGAGCTTCGTGAAGGCGCTGACGACGGCCGCGTCGTACTGGTCGCTCCAGCGCGCGATCAGCCGCGAGGCGAGGAAGAGGACGATCGCCTCGGGGACGGAGAGGCGCAGCGGCGGAAGGAAGAACTTGCGATCGATCCCGTAATGGCCGCGCCCGGCCTGGAAGACCGGGACGCCGAGCTCCTCGTCGAGGGCGTTGAGGTCGCGGTAGACGGTCCGCGTGGTCATCCCGGTCAGCTGGGCGATCTCGCTGACGGCGACGCCGGCCTCGGTCCCGCCCTTCGAGTAGAGGATCGAGACGACGCTCAGCAGCCTCGCCAACCGATCGCGCTTGCGCGCGATCCGGTCGTCGCCACCATCACCCCATCCTGACCAACGGTCGCCCTCGTCCAGCACGGCGCCGATGATAGACCGATGACCGTCAGCCCTCGGCTGACGCGCTGGGCTCCGCTGACGGTGACGGCGAGCGCGATGGCACCGGCGTCGGCGTCGGTGCCGGCTCGCCGGGGAGCTGCTCGATGACCGCCTGGTTGACGGTGTCGTCGACGCCGATGAGCAGGAAGACGACATCGCCGCTCGACCACGTGTAGATGTGGGTGCCGGCGGCCGTGGCGTTGTCCTCGGGACGCACCCAGACCTGCTTGCCGGCCACGACCGCCGACTCCCACGGCTCGGGATCGAGGCCCGCGATCCCGACGTACCGGCCCGCGGTCGCCAGGTACGGCTCCAGATCCTCCGTCGTCACCTCGGGCCCGTCGACGCGCATCGCGTACAGCGTCATGCGGGGCTGCTCCACGTAGGCAAGGACGAGCGACGAGAACCGATTGCCGATCTCCCCGAAGGCCACCGCGACGTCGCCGGGCGTGAGGCCGACCTCGTCGAAGGGAGCGACGACCACGACGGCACCGGCGGCCTGGGTCGGGATGAGCGCCGCGAGGTCGGGATCCGGCTCGTTCGTGTAGCGCGGCGTCGGCTCCGGGGTCGGACTCGGCGATGGCGTCGGGGCGGGCGTCTCGGTCGGAGTCGGCAGCGCGGAGACGGTCGGCTCCGGCGTCGCCTGGGGAGTGGAGCACGACGAGAGGGCGACCACGGCGACGAGCGCCAGGCCCGCCGCCCCGGCCGGGCGCAGCGAGGCGAGGCGGGAGGTCGTCATCGGCGGCGGAATGATACCTCAGGCCGCCCCGCGTTCCTCCTCGGTCTGCGAGTCGGATCGCCGCCGCCGGCGGCCGACATCGCTGCGCTCCTCGACCGCCACGGCCAGGGTTCCGAGGACGTCGCGGCGGTAGCCGGCCGGCGAGGCTCGCAGCATCTTCATCGCCTCGGCTCGCCCGACACGCGCGCCCGTCCCGCCCGACACGAGCTCGTCGTAGTCGTTCGCCGCACCGACGACGTGGGCGCCGATCGACACGCGCCGGCCGCGCCGGCCACCGGCAGCGAGCCGTCGGTAGCCCTCGATCAGCGCGGCGACCTCGCGCAGCGACGGGATCGAGCTCAGCTCCGCGAGGCCGTGCGCGTCGAGGAGATGCAGCCGGCCGGCGAGCTCGATGCTGTGGCGCTCGTCGTCGCCCATGCCGAGCCGGCCGGCCACGGCGGCCGCCAGGCGACCGACGCGGTCGGCGTGCCCGCGCGCCGCGGCACCGCGGCCGTCGAACGACCGGGCGATCGTGAGCAGCGCGTCGCGCAGCGAGTCCTGGCCGTCGTGGTGCGGGCCGGCCAGCTGGGTCGCGCGCTCGACGAGGTGCTCGACGGCGTGCTCGTCGTCGCCGTCCCGCAGCGCGGCCGCGGCGAGCTCCTCGAGCGTGCCCCGCAGGTCGCCGACGTCGGCGGTGAGCCGATCGGCCCGGACGACCCGGTCCTCGCCGGCGCGCTTGCCGTAGTAGAGGGCCGTGTCGGCGGCCGCGATCAGGCCCGCCCGGTCGGTGGCGTCACCGGGAAGGCCGGCCACGCCGACGGTGATCGTGACCGGTGTCGGATCGGACGTCGTCAGCGCGGAGACGGCGCGACGGATGCGGCCCGCGACCCGGACGGCCTCGGCGACGCCGGTCTGAGCGAGGATGATCGCGAACTCGTCGCCGCCGTAGCGGTAGACGCGGTCCTCGCTGCGGGCCGCGCCGTAGATCGCGGTCGCGGCGCGATGGAGGAGCGAGTCGCCGGCGGGGTGCCCGTGCCGGTCGTTGTAGGCCTTGAAGCTGTCGAGGTCCATCATCAGCACCGCGAGCCGTGGACGGCCGGCGCCATCGTCCTGTCCGACCTCCTCGACGACGCGCGCGAGGTCGCGCTGGAAGGCGCCGTGATTGCCAAGCCCGGTGAGGGCATCGGTCTCGGCGCGCTGGCTGACGGCGTGGTGCTCGTCGGCGTTGCGCAGCGCGATCGACGCCTGCCCGGCAAAGAGCTGGATGAGCTCGAAGTCGCTCTCGCTGAAGTACACCTCGCGACCCCCGACCCGCGAGACGTTGAGGGCACCGAGGACCTCGCCTTCGGCGATGAGCGGCACGACCACCACGGCCTCCGGCTCGGGCGGGGTCCCGGGGATCTGGAGTGCGCGCGGATCGCTGAGGGCGTCGTTGGCCAGGATCGGCTGCGAGTGCTCGACCGCCCAGCCCATCAGCCCGCGGCCGAACGGGATCTGGTAGCGGCTGACCTCGTCGGCGTGCTGTTCGCGGGTGAGGACCGGGGCCATGACCCGGGCCGCCTGGTCGGTCCGATACACCGACAGGTTGTCGTACGCGACGACGTCGCGAAGGCCGTCGGCGATCGTCTCGAGGACGTCGGCATGGTCGAGCGCCGACAGGAGGCGCTCGTTGATCTGCAGCAGGCGCCGCTGGGAGTCGGCGCGGCGCGCGAGCTCGCTCGACTGGTCGACGAGCTGTTCGTAGCTCGTGGCATTGGCCATGGCCTGCGCCGCGTAGCCGGCGAAGATCGAGACGGTCTGGAGGTCGTCGTCGGTGAACCGGTTGAAGCCGAGCTGGCTGAGGACGATGACGCCGAGCGCGCGGCCCTCGTAGAGCATCGGCACGACCAGCATCGACTCGGGGACGTCCTCGGTGCCGTCGATCGTCTTGCCGCGCTCGTCGTCGAGCGCGTCGTTGACGAGCAGCGGCTCGCCGTTTGCGGCCACCCAGCCGGTGAAGCCCTCTCCGATCTCGACCCGCAGCCGCTCGACGGCGTCCCTCGGGGTCGCCCTCGAGCATCTCGCGGGTGAAGGCGATCGGCTCGCACATGTTGCGCTCCCAGTCCACCCGGTAGATCCGGATGTCATGGAAGTCCGCAAGCGGGGCCGCCTCCGCGACGATCGCCTCGGCGATGGCCGTCACGTCGGTCAGGCGGTTGAGGCGCGCCGACAGGTCCTGGATCGAGCGCATCCGGGCCGCCTGGGAGGCCACGGACCGATACAGCCGCGCGTTCTGGATGGCGACCGCGGCCTGGTCGGCGAACGCCTGGACCAGCGCCACCTCCTCCTCGGGCCAGTTGCGCTCGGAACGGTGGTAGAGGCCGAGCAGGCCGAGCGGCTGGTCGCCGCCGACGAGCGGCACGAGGCACACGGTCCGGATCCCCTCCGCCTCGTAGCCGGCGTGCAGCAGGCCGACCGCGTCCTTGTCGCCCAGGCTCTTGGCATAGGGTCGCAGTTCGCGCACGCGCCCGGATCCCGACCGTGTCGGCGTCCATCGGCAGCGCCTCGACGCGCTCGAGGAAGGCATCGCTCAGGCCGTGCTGGGCAGCAACGGTGAAGGGACGAGCTTCGGTGGGCGACACCAGCCAGAGCCCGGCCTTGTCCGCCTCGAACAGCGACCGCGTGAGGTCGACGACCTCGCCGAGGACCGACGCGAGGTCGAGCGTCCCGGTGAGCTCCTTCGTGACCGATCGCAGCGCTCGCGCGCGCTGGAGCTCACGCTTGGCCCGGCCGAGGAGCCTCGTGCTCGCCAGCGTCGTCGCCACCATCGACGCCAGCGAGCGCCGGAATTCGCCCGACAGCCTGGCGGCCGAATCGATCGTCGAGGACGAGCAGGCCGATCGGTCCGCGCTTCGTGGAGAGCGCGATCGCCACGTCGGGAGCATCGGCATCGACCGCGCGGGAGATGGGTGGAGGGTCGTCGAACCCGGCGTGCGCGGCGAGCTCGAAGGGCTCGACCTCGCCGACGTAGATCGCCGCGCGGTCGACGCCGAGCTCCGTGCGCAGGGCCTCGACGACCGCTCGGGCGACCGACGCCGTCGTCGGCGACGAGGCGAGGCCGGCGGCGATGCGGCCGAAGACGGCGAGCTCGCCGCTGCGTTCCTGCGGCGCATCGAGTCGTCGGGATCGGGTCGTCGTCGGCCGGACGATCCTCGACGAGCAGCCGCTCGACGTCTCCGCGTCGGAAGCGTCGGTCACCGCGCGAGTTGATCCGGTAGGCGGTGAGCCGTCCGGCATCGGTCCAGGTGCGAATCGTGTTCGGATGCACGCCGAGGATCGTCGCCGCCTGGGCGACCGTCAGAAGCGTGGGGGCATCATCCCGCGACATCGACCGACCTCTCCCGGACCACCAGGCCACGCCGGACGGGGCGAATGGAGCTTCTGGTAAGAACCGTGCACCCGATGCTAGAAACGGGATGTCGCGTGCGCGATGCCCCATTCGTACCGGTCGGGGGCGGACGTCGGCCTAGATGAGGGCCGAGAGCAGCGCTCCGACTGCGCCGATGACCGACCAGCGCCGCGCCGACCGCAATGCCGACGACACCCGCCACGGCGACCGTCCGCTTCGGGCCGCCCAGCAGTCGCATCGCGTCGTCGAGGGCCAGGTTGGTGATCACGAACCCGCCCGGTGGCGGCTCCAGGCGGACGCGGCCGTCGTCCCCCTGCGACGGGCGGGCGACGACGAGCAGGCGGTCGGTCACGTCGAGGGTGCGCACGACCGATCGCGCGACGGTCGCAGGCACCGTGCCGCTCGACGAGCCGCGCGACGGTCGAGGCATGTGGCTCCTCGAGGAGCGCGGGATCGCCGCGCCAGACCTTCGGGATGACGACGAGCGGCTCAGCGGCCGCGGCCGGGTCGACGGTGAGCGAGCCATCGTGGTCCCACAGCTCGAAGGAGCGCGTCTCGCGCAGGCGCTCGACGCTTCGCCAGCTGCCGCCGGCCATGACCTCGACGTCCCGGTGGAACGCGACCAGGCGCTCGCCGTCGGCGGTCTGGAGCGGGTCCCTGCACCGGATCCGCCCGGCCACCCGGACCGGACGATCCGGCAGGTCGGCCGCATCGAGCAGCAGGCCGACACGGACCTCGCGCGGCCCGGCCAGCCGCCTCGCGAATGCGGGCTGGGCCCCGGCCATTCGCAGCGCGAGCGACGAGGCCGCGAGGGCACCGATGCCGAGGAGGGCGACGAGTCCGAAGAGCAGCGGCGAGGGCACCGTCAACCGGCCGAGGGTCTCGGCGAGGTCGACGACGGTGCCACCACTCGCGCGGACGAGGTCTGCCGGCCGCAGCGCGAACACGGCATCCGGCAGGCCCGCGGCCGCCCACACGACCTCGTGCGACTCCAGGTCGCGGTCGATGACGATCGTGGTGCCCGTCGCGTGGCCGAATGGCGGGACGCCGCCGATCGCGAATCCGGTCGCGGCCCGCGCCTCGTCACCGTCGGCGCGCCGCGCGCTCGTTCCGCCGGCGGCACTCGCCAGCTTGTCCAGGTCGACGCGGTTCGCGCCGGAGACGAGGGCGACGACCGGGCGATCGTCGACCATGAACACGAGGGACTTCACGATCTGCGCGACCTCGCACCCGACGGCTCGCGCCGCGTCGGCGGCCGTCCGAGTCCCCTCCGGAAAGCGCCGAACCTCGATCGCGAGGCCCTCCGCCGCGGCCGCCTCGACGACGCGCGTCACATTCGGGTGCATCGCCCGATCTTAGGGGCCGTGCTAGGCTGGCCGCACAACCCAAGAGACGACAGGGGAGCGCCACCGCGCTGAGAGTGCGACGTCGGACGTCGCAGACCCTCGAACCTGATCCGGGTCATGCCGGCGAAGGAAGTCGATGCAGCCCGCCGCGGCGCGCCTCAGAACGGTCGACCCGACCGAAGCTGGCGCGCCGTTCGTCGTTCTCGCGGATCGGAACCGATGGAGGACCGATGAGGATCGTGGTCGTCGCCTCCGGTGCACTCGCGCCGGGCGACGAGGCCTGGCTGGACGGCGCCGACGCGGTGATTGCCGCCGACGGCGGCGCCGCGTCGCTCGACCGGCTCGGACGGCGGCCCGATCGGCTCGTCGGCGACCTCGACTCGGCCCCTCCCGCGCTCGTCGAGCGGCTGGAGGCGGCGGGGACGCGCGTCGATCGCCATCCCGTGGACAAGGACGCCTCGGACACGGAGCTCGCCCTTCGGGCGGCGATCGATGACGGTGCCGGCCAGGTGGACCTGCTCGGCGCGATCGGCGGCGATCGGCTCGACCACGAGCTGGCGAATCTCCTGCTTGCTCGCCGATCCGGACTTCGCCGGGATCGAGCTGCGGGCGATCGCGGGCCCGACCGTCGTGCGCGCGGTTCGCGGGGGACGGCGCCTGTCCCTCCGGGGCGACGTGGGCGACCTCGTCACGCTGCTGCCGATCGGCGGCGACGCGGAGGGCGTCACGGCGGTCGGTCTCCGCTGGCCGCTCGACGCGGCGACGCTGCCGATGGGTCGCTCGCGCGGCCTCTCGAACGTCGTCGTCGGCCCCGACGCATCGGTCACGCTCACCGACGGGGTCCTGCTCGTCGTCGAAACTGCATCCACGGGAGACCACTCATGACCACCACCACCTCGCGGCCGCGACCGCGGCTGGCGAACGGTCGACATCGTCGTCGCCGCGGCCGTCGCGGTGGCCTTCGGCGTCGCGTTCCTGGCCTGGAATGCGCTGGCCGCCGCGACCACTCCCGCCTTCGCGTTCTTCCCGCCGGCCCAGGCGATCCTCAACGGCCTGTGGCTGCTGCCGGCGGTCCTCGTCGGCCTGATCGTGCAGCGCCCCGGGGCGGCCTTCTTCGGCGGCTTCGTTGCCGCGGCGGTCTCCGTCGTCCTCGGCTCGATCTATGGAGCGGATGCGCTGATCTCGGGCCTCGTCCAGGGAGCCGGGGCGGAGCTCGGGTTCGCGCTCGGGCTGTATCGGCGCTGGAACCTGCCCTTCGCGATGCTCGCGGGCGCCCTCTCCGGCCTGGCGGCGACGATCCACGACGTCCCGATCTACTACCTTGACGCCGGTGCGGATGTCTGGCTCGTGTACGGGATCGCGTCGGTCGCCAGTGGCGCCCTCGTCGCCGGCCTTGGCGCGTGGCTGCTCGTCCGCGCGCTGGTGAGGACCGGGGTGCTGCGCGAGTTCGCGGTCGGTCGCGACCAGCCACCCGTCTGAGCCTCGCCCTGCCGACGCGGCGCGCCATGACCGGTCGCAGCGCGCCGGCCGCGGTCGTCGCGCGCGGATGGGGGATCCGCCACCCGGGACGGCGCGCGTGGGCCCTTCGCGGCGTGGACCTCGTCATCGAGGCGGGCGAGCGCGTCCTGCTGCTCGGGCCGTCCGGCGCCGGCAAGTCGACGCTCCTGACGGCGATCGCCGGGCTCCACGACCCGGCGGCAGTCGAGACCGAGGGGACGCTGCTCGTCGACGGGCTGGAGCCGCGCCTCGCGCGCGACCGGAGCGGGCTCCTCTTCCAGGATCCCGAGGCGCAGATCGTGATGGCCCGCGCCGGCGACGAGGTGGCGTTCGGCCTCGAGAACCGATGCGTCCCGGCCGATGCGATCTGGCGCCGGGTCGACGCCGCGCTGGCCGCGGTCGACTTCCCGTACGACCGCGACCGCCCGACCCACGCCCTCTCCGGCGGCGAGCAGCAGCGGCTGGCGCTCGCGGCGACCCTTGCGCTCGCGCCCGGCGTGCTCCTGCTCGACGAGCCGACCTCGAACCTCGACCCGGAGTCCGCCGTCGAGATCCGGGCCGTGGTCGGTCAGGCGGTCGAGCGGCTCGGGGCCACGCTCGTCATCGTCGAGCACCGCGTCGGCGAGTGGCTGCCGATCGTCGACCGGGTCGTCGTCCTCGAGGCGGGCGGCGGGGTCGTGGCGGACGGTCCGCCCCACACGCTGTTCGCGGAGCACGGCGCCCGACTCGCCGACGCCGGCGTCTGGATCCCGGACCAGCCACCCGCGGCGGCGCCGCGCGGCCAGCCGCCGCGGGCCGAGACGCTCGTGATCGCCGAGGAGGCGACGTATCGCTATCCGGACGAGCTGCGGGATGCGCTCGCGGCGACGAGCGTCTCGCTCCGCTCGTCGGAGGCCGTGGCGCTGGTCGGACCGACCGGCAGCGGCAAGTCGACCCTGGCGCTCCTGCTCGCCGGCCTGTTGAGGCCGTCGCACGGGACGGTGATCGCCGGCGAGGCGCTGGCCGCGGGCCGAGGGCATGAACCGCTCATCGGCTGGTCGGCGCGCGAGCTCGCCTCGCATGTCGGGACCGTGTTCCAGGATCCGGAGCACCAGTTCCTCACGGGCTCCGTCCGCGACGAGCTGCTCCTTGGACCGCGGCGCGCGGGGCTGGCTGCCGGCGAGGCGGCCGCGCGCGCGAACGAGCTCCTCGAGCGGCTGCGGCTCTCCCACCTCGCCGATGCGAATCCCTTCACCCTCTCCGGCGGCGAGCAGCGGCGGCTGTCGGTCGCGACCGCCCTGGCCGCCGCGCCGCGCCTGCTCGTGCTCGACGAGCCGACGTTCGGCCAGGACCGGAGGACGTGGGCCGAGCTCGTGCATCTCCTGTCGGCGCTTCGCGACGACGGTCGCGGCATCTGCGTCGCGACGCACGACCGGGCGTTCGAGCACGCCCTTGCCGATCGGTCGCTGCGGCTCGGAGATCGACCGTGATCGGCGCGAACGGCTCCCCGCGGGCGCCGCTCCAGCGGGTGAACCCGGTGGCGAAGCTCCTCGCCGCGCTCGTCCTGATGGTCGCGCTCTTCGTATCGCTCGACGCCGTGACCGCCTCGATCATCCTCGTCCCGCTCCTCGCCCTGACGACGGTCTCGGGCATTCCGCGCTCGGTGCTCATCGGCCGTGGCTGGCTGATCGCACTCCTCGCGATTTCCGTCGGCCTCTTCAACGTGCTGTTCGCGGCGGAGCAGCTCGGGCCGACGGTCGCGACGATCGGGCCGGTGGAGATCGGCGCTGAGACGCTGGCCAATGGCGTCGGGCTCGCGTTGCGGCTGATCGCGATCTTCCTGGCCGGCACGCTGGCGACGGCGACGTCCGACCCCACCGAGGTGGCCGACGCCCTCATCCAGCAGGCCCGCGTCTCGCCGCGGTTCGCGATCGGCGTCCTCGCGGCACTTCGCCTCGTGCCGGTGCTCGCCAGGGAGTGGCGAACGATCGGCCTGGCTCGGCGGGCGCGGGGTGTCGAGGCCGGGCGCTCGCCGGTCGCGGCGGTCAGGCTCCTCTCCGGACGGCTGATGGCGCTGCTCGTTGCCGCCATCCGTCGGGCATCGCGGATGGCCGTGGCGATGGACGCGCGAGGGTTCGGGGCGAGCGAGTGCCGCACGATCGCGCGGCCTCAGCGGATGCGCGTCGCGGACCTTGGATGGATCGCGGGCGCGATCGGGTTGAGCGCCGTGGCCATCGGGACGAGCATCGCCATCGGGACCTGGCGGCCGCTTCTGGGGTGAGTCCCGGCGTCAGCGAGGGAGGGCGGCGTTGCCCTGGGACGGCCCGAGCCAGGTCGGGGGATGCGCGGCGCCGATGTACCGCATCGGGTCGAATGGCGCGAGGGGGAGCGTCTCCGGGCGCCCCGTCGAGATGAGCTCGGAGAGGAGCAGGCCGAGGATCGGCGCGTACGGGAGGCCGTGGCCCGTGAGGCCGGCGGCGACGTAGGCGCCGGGGAGCGGAGTCCCGTCCGGGGCGGGCAGCGGTCCCGCCATCGGCATCTCGAGCGACGCGAAGTCGAGCAGCCCGGCCCAGCAACGAGCGATCCGCGCCTCGGCGAGCTGCGGATGGAGCGCGGCAAGCAGGCCGGCCAGCCGTGGCGGCACGCCGGGACGGACGCGCATCGAGTACGAGCCGATGCCCATCCCCTCGTCGCCGACCGCGAATCCGCCGACGACGACCTCGCCGGTCCGCATCTGACGCCAGTACTCGTTGCACTGGTTCGTCTCGAATCCCGGCCTGCCGATGCTGAACGGAAGGATCTCGGTCACGCACACCGTCTCGCGAATCGGCGTCAGGTTCGCGGCCAGGTGCGGCGCCAGGGCCGGCGTCCAGGCGTTGGTGGCGAGGAGGACGGCTCCCGTCGCGACCTCGCCCCGCGACGTCGCGAGGCCGGTGAGCCGACCGCCGGTCGCGCGAAGCCGATCGACGCGCACGCCGGTCACGACCGTTCCGCCGGCGGCGCGGACCGCGTCGAGCAGCGCGAAGCAGAGGCGGAACGGGTTGAGGTTGGCGTCCTGGGGCGTCCATTTCGCGGAGCGAACGGTGCCCGGCGCGAGCCCTGGCGCGAGGTCGTCGAGCTCGGCGCCGGAGACGATGCGGACCTCGAGGCCCTCGCCGGCCTGGAGCCAGGCGGTCCGGCGGATGCGCTCTTCCTCGTCCTCGTCGGTCGCAAGGTCGAGGGAGCCGAACCGATCCCACTCGATTCCGTCCGGCAGCTCGGCGTCCCATGCCTCGAGCATGTCGAGCGAGCGCATCGTGTAGTCGAGGATCGAGCGGCCGCCCGACTCCTGCACGAGCCCGGTGACCCGCTGGAAGTGATCACCCACGCCGGCCATGGCCATGCCGGCGTTGCGCCCCGACGCGCCCCAGGCCGGCGAGTTGGCCTCGATGACCAGCGGGCGCATTCCCGCCCGCGCGAGGTGGTAGGCGGCCGAGGCTCCGAGCATGCCACCACCGACGACGACCACCTCAGCGGAGGCCGGTAGCTCCGCGCTCGGGTCGGGAACGAAGGGGACCAGCTGCGGCGGCGGAGCGAGGACCGGCGCGGATGGGGTCATACCGGCGCCGAGCGTACCATCGGGCGATGCCACGCTCCGAGGAGATTCGCGTTCGCGCGGGCGAGATCACGCTCGGCGCCACGCTGACGCTGCCGGACGGCGACGCCGAGGGTCGCCTGCCGTGGGCGCTCCTCGTGCCGAGCTGGCTGCCGCGTGGCCGCGACGGGAGCTGGGACCGCGCCGGCCACCCTGCCTGGTTCGCGCCTGCGGCGGGCCCGCCGCAGCCCGGCCCGCTCGAGCGCATCGCGGACGCCCTCGCGGCGCGGGGCGTGGCGAGCCTGCGCTACGACCCACGAGGCTGTGCCGAGTCCGGCGGCGACTGGGCGGCCTCCAGCCTCTTCACCCGGATCGACGACGCGCGGGACGCCATCGGCGCCATGCGCTCCCGTCGCGAGCTCGACCTTCGGAGGACGGCGATCGTCGGCCACGGAGAGGGTGCCGTCGTCGCGATCAGCGTGGCGATCGGCGACCCGGCGATCGGCGCCGTCGGGCTCGTCGGGCCGCCGGCGCGCTCGTTCCGCGACGTCCTGCGTCGCGGCGCCGCCGAGCGCGAGCGAACCGGCGTCGACCGCGAGCACCCGTTCGTCGCCGCCCTCGACGTGGCGGCCGAGGAGCTCATCGAGCGCGCGCTGCGGCGCGAGCCGGAGATGGAGCTCCGCGTCGGAGGCGCATCGGTCCGGATCTCCCTCGCGGCCTGGGAGCAGGCGTTCCACACACCGGCGCTGGCGCTGGCGACGATGCTGCACCGCCACGTCGTGATCGCCCATGGCAGCCGGGATGCGTGGGCTCACCCCGACGAGTCCCGCCTGCTGGCCGCGGTGCTCGCCGAGGCCGGCAATGAGCCGGTGCTCCAGCCGGTCGACGGGGCGGGGCACGACCTCGCCGAAGCGACGGACGACCGCATCGGTGCGTTCGCCGATGCGCTGATCGCCGGCATGGAGCCTCGAGAGCTGCCGCCGGTGCTGGTGGCGATCGAGGAGATGACCGCCGATCCGGACACGACGCTAGACTCTCGGACGTGACGAGACTGGCAGCCGGCGATCCGGCACCCGACTTCTCACTGACCGCCGACGACGGCAGCGTCGTCTCGAGCGAGTCGCTCGCGGGATCGCGGTACGTCCTCTATTTCTACCCGAAGGACGACACGCCGGGCTGCACGGCGCAGGCCTGCGGGCTCCGCGACAGCTGGTCGCGCGTGACGGGGACCGGGATCCAGCTCTTCGGCGTCTCGCCCGACAGCGTGAAGAGCCACGTGAAGTTCCGCGAGAAGTACGCGCTTCCCTACCGCCTGCTGTCCGACTCCGAGCACGGCCTGGCCGATGCGTACGGCGTGTGGATCGAGAAGACGAACTACGGACGGACGTACCACGGCAATGAGCGGAGCACGTTCGTCGTCGGCCCGGACGGGCGGATCGAGCACGTGCTCGCACAGGTCAAGCCGGTTGAGCACGTCGATCAGCTCATGGAGGCGCTCGCCGCGTGAAGGAGGGTGGCGGCGTGGTGCTCGGCAGCATCCTCGTCGCCGCGGTGCTCCTGCTCGTCGTGCTCGGAGTTCTCGCGCTCGCCGTTCTCCTCGACCCGCTTCCCTGACGCTCAGCGAGCGAGCCCTCGCTCGCCCGGACTGGCACGCATCGTGCCTATCACTGTGGTCGTGCGACGCCGAAAGGCGACGTGGGAGGGACGGAATCGACAAAGGAGAGAACGATGCTCTGGACGATCATCGCCATCCTGCTGGTCCTCTGGCTGTTGGGCCTCATCGGGCAAGTCGGCGGTGGCCTCATCTGGCTGCTGCTCGTCATTGCCGCGATCGTGCTCGTCTTCCAGCTGCTCAGCGGGCGACGCGCCGTCTGACCAGCGCCTGACGCCGGCCGGCCCGGTCCCCTGATCGGCAAGGGGGGAAGCTGGCCGGCTCGGCGCCCTGAGACGGACTCAGGCACGGTCCGCCACGCGACCGATGAGCTGTCACGCTCCTCGGCTACGCTTGGCGGACCGTGTCGACTCATCACCCGCCCGCACCGCCCGGCGTTGAACGCCGGGCGTTGTCGTGCGTCCCGGCCGGGCATACCGGTGCCCGGCGCTCGGCTACCCTGACGCGGATTCCATGAAGCTGCTCCATTTCGCGGACCTCCATCTCGACGCCCCGTTCGCCTGGGCCTCGCCGGAGACCGCCCGCTCCCGTCGTCGCAATCGCCGCGAAGCCCTCACCCGGATCGTGGCCCTCGCCGAGGCCGAAGGCGGTCGACGCGATCCTCAGCGCCGGCGACCTGTTCGAACAGGACCGCATCGGCCCCGATACGGTCGAGTTCCTGCGCAGCACGTTCGAGCGGACGGACCGTCCGGTGTACCTGGCGCCGGGAAACCACGACTGGCTCTCGCCGCGGAGCCCGTACGCGCTGGTCGAGTGGTCGGCGAACGTTCATGTCTTCACCGAGGCATCGCTGCAGCCGGTGGAGCTCGACGACGGGCTCACCCTGTGGGGGGCCGCGCATCGCGCCCCGGCCAACACCGACGACCTCTTCGCCGGGTTCCGCGTCGACCGTGGCGGGGTGAACGTCGCGCTCGCCCACGCGTCCGAGCGCGCGGCCCTCGCCTGGCAGGAGTCGGGAAAGGCGCCGCACGCCCCGTTCGACGCCGCCGAGCTGCCCGCGACCGGCCTCGCGCACGCCTTCCTCGGGCATTACCACGTGCCCCGCGACGCCGAGCTGCACACCTATCCGGGCAACCCCGACCCGCTCGACTTCGGCGAGACCGGCGAGCGCGGCGCGGTCATCGCCACGATCGAGGCCGATGGCGCCGTCACCCGCGAGCGGCGCGACGTGTCCGTCAGCGAGGTCCACGACCTCGAGGTCAATGTCGACGGGGCGTCGCACTCGGACGAGGTGGCGGCCGTCGTGCGCGAGCGGGTGGCCCCGCTCGCCGGCTGCGTCCGCGTCACGCTCTCGGGCGAGCTCGCACCCTCGGTCCAGCTCGATCTGCGCGAGATCGAGCGCATCGGTGGCCATCTCGAGGGCCTGGTCGTGCGCGCGGGCCGGCTGAGCGTTGGATACGACCTCGCCGGGATCGGTGCCGAGTCGACGGTCAGGGGGCAGTTCGTGCGATCGGCCATGGAAGAGATCGTCGATCCCGAGCTCCGGCGCCGGGTCATCCTGACCGGGCTGCGGGCGCTCGAGGGCCGTGGCGACCTGGAGGTGGCGTAGCCGTGCGCATCGAGCGGGTGACCGGCCACGCCTTCGGCCCGTTCACCGGCGAGTCGCTCGACCTCGCCCCGGGCTTGACCGTCGTTTCCGGCCCGAACGAGGCGGGCAAGTCGAGCTGGCACGCCGCCATCCGCGCCGGGATCTGCGGCGTCCGGCGTGGGCGGGGAGCCGGGACGAAGGTCGAGAGCGCGTTCGAGGAGCGCCATCGCCCGTGGGACGGTGACGGCCGTTGGGCCGTCGAGGTCCGCCTGCTCCTCGACGACGGTCGCACGATCGAGATCAGCCAGGACCTGGCCGGCAAGGTCGCCTGTCGGGCGACCGACGTCGTCCTCGGCCGCGACGTCTCCGACGAGATCCTCGACGGCACGCCCGACGCCTCGCGCTGGCTCGGGCTCGACCGCGAGGCCTTCGCCGCCACGATCTGCGTCGGCCAGGCCCAGATCGCCGCGATCGCGGGCCGGGAGACGGCGGCCTCGCTCCAGGAGCACATGCAGCGTGCCGCGGCCACGCGCGGGACCGATGCGACCGCCGCGGAGGCGCGAACGCGGCTCGACGAATTCCGGCGCGAGCACGTGGGCGTGGATCGCCAGGGCGCCCGGGGGCCGCTGCGGAGCGCAAAGGAGCGCGTGGAGCTCGCACGCGGGGCGCTCGCGGAGGCCCGCGGCCGTCACGAGGGGTTCCTGGACGCCACGCTCAGCGCCGAGGCGGCGGAACGAGCGGCTTCGTCGCAGGCCAGACGAGCCAGCCGCGATCGAGGCGGCGCTGGCCGGCCGTCGGTCCGCAGAGCTCAGCCGGCGATCCGATCGCGCCGTCGAGCTTGCGGCCCGATATCCAGCGGAGCCCGCCGGTGCCGCCGATCGCGACGCGAGGGCCGACGCCGTCGCCGGCGCGCTCGACGCGTGGATCGGCCGGCCCCGGGCGGAGCCGCTGACCGGTGCGACCGCGGCCGAGCTCGAGGCGCAGCTCGCGTCGCTTCCCGCGCCGCCCGACGGCGACACCGAGGTCGATCCAACCGTGCTCGAGGCGCGTCGTGCACTGGACCGCGCCGATGACGCCATCGGCATGCTGGGCCCGCGCCCGGCCGCGCCAACGCCCGATGCGACGCAGGGGCCGGGGGAGGATGAGCTGCGACACCTCGCGCGCCGCCTCCGCACGCCCGACCCGGATCCGCAGACCGGCCTCGAGGAGGAGCTGCGCCGCGCCGAGCAGGAGCTCGTCGCCGGAGCCGGTCGGCCGCGCGGTCTCGGATGGGGGCTCGGTGCCGCGTTCTCCGCGCTCGCCGCCCTCGCAGCCGTGATCGCGGGGCAGGGCCTGCTCGCGGCACTCGCGCTCGCGCTCGCGGTGGGTCTGGGGGTCCGCGCGTGGATGGCGGGTCGAACGCCCGCTTCGGCCGCCGGGCGCCGGGTCGAGCTCGCTCGCGCGGCCCTCGCACCGTTCACCATGGCTCGTGACGCGGCCCGCGCCGAACGCGCTGCTGCGGCCGAGGACGCACGGGCCGCCGGGCTGCCGGCTGATCCCGACGATCTCGAGCGACGCGCCGATGCGGTCGCCGCAGCGATCCGGGCCGCGCGGTGAGGTCGCGGGCTGGGACGCACGTCGCGCCGACCTGGAGACACGTCGCGCCCAGGCGTCGGCAGCCCTGGTGCAGGCACTTCGAGCGCGCGGCGTCGAGACCGACGGCCGGGAGGCACCGGATGCGATGGCCGCCTACGAAGCCGCATGTCGTCAGCGAGCGGAGATCGCGCGCCGCACGGCGGGCCGGGCCGCGCTCGAGCAGGCCATGGCGACGCGGCGTGAGGCGGAGGCAGCGGCCACAGAAACCGCGCGCTCGGTCGAGAGTGCAGAGCGTGCGCTGCGTGCGGTCGCCGCCGACGTGGGTCTCGATGCGAACGGTACGCCCGACGAGCTGGCGGAGTCCCTCGTGGAGTGGCGGCGCGCCCGCGGCGACGAGGCAGAGCGCGCGGACCTTGCCCTTCGGGAGTGGCACGAGCTGACGTCACTGCTCGACGGCCGGCCGCTCGAGATGCTCCGTGCCGATGCCGAAGCGGCCGCCATGCGGGCCGCGACCCTTGCGGCGACCGCCGATCCCGACGAGCAGAACGGCCTCGCACTCCGCGACGACCTGGGGTCGCTGCTCGAGGTCGAGCGCGAGGAGCTCGCGCGGGCCAGGGAGGTCGCCAGCGCCCAGCGCGGCGCGCTCGCGGAGATGCAGCGCGACCTCCCCGATGTTGCCGAGGCCGAGGAGGGTCTGGCGGACGCGGCGGCTGAGCTGTCCCGCGTCACCGACCTGCAGGACGTGCTCGCGGAGACCACGCGACTGCTGCGCGCCGCGGAGGAACGGGTCCATCGTGACCTGGCGCCGATCCTGGCCGCCGCGATCACCCGCTGGCTGCCGAGGGTCAGCGGCGGAGCCTACATCGATGCCTCGGTCGACCCCGCCGATCTGTCGGTGCGCGTCAAGGAGGCATCGAGCGGGCGTTGGCGATCGGCGCTCCTGCTGTCCGAGGGAACCCGCGAGCAGATCTACCTCCTCCTGCGGGTCGCGATGGCCCAGCAGCTCGCCACGACCGGCGAGACCGCGCCACTCCTGCTCGACGAGGTCACGGTCCAGGCCGATGCCGAGCGGAAGAGCCAGCTGCTCGGCGTCCTCCACGAGCTGAGCGCCGAGCGGCAGATCATCCTCTTCACCCACGACGACGACGTCATCGATTGGGCCGCGCGGACCCTCGCCGAGCCCTCCGATCGCCTGATCGAGCTGCGAGCCGTCGCCCCGGCCCCGCAGGCTGCCCTGGGCTGACCGATGCCCGACGACCGGCTGCCCACGCCCGAGCGGGTGCTCGTCGTGGCCGCCCATCCCGACGACATCGAGTTCGGGGCGGCCGGCACGGTGGCTCGCTGGGTCCGGGAGGGAGCGAACGTCCGCTACCTGCTCGCCACGCGCGGCGACAAGGGCAGCGACGATGCGAGCACCGATCCGCAGCAGCTGGCGGCGCTCCGTGAGCGCGAGCAGCGCGCCGCGGCCGCCGAGGTCGGGGTCGAGGGCGTCGAGTTCCTCGACGAGCCCGACGGCCAGGTGCTGCCGACGCTCCAGCTGCGCGAACGGATCACGCGGGCGATCCGCGAGCTGCGCCCGGAGGTCGTGATGACCCACGACCCGACGGTGCTCTTCGTGAACAACGAGTGGGTGAACCACCCCGACCATCGCGCGGTCGGGCAGGCCGCGATCGACGCCGTCTTTCCGACCGCCCGCGATCCGCTGAACTTCCGGGAGCACATCGAGGCCGGACTCGCGCCATGGAAGGTCGCCGAGCTCTTCCTGTGGAGCACGAACGAGGCGAACCAGATCGTCGACATCGGCGAGACGCTCGATGCGAAGGTCGCGGCGCTCAGCCGCCACGAGAGCCAATTCCGGTCCCTCGACGAGATCGCGCGCTGGGTTCGGCGCCGAAGCGAGGAGCTCGGCGAACGGGCCGGCTATCGGGCAGCCGAGGGCTTCCGACGCGTGACGCTCGCCCGATGACGCCGCGAGGGGGTCGTGGATGGCCCGCGGCCATCGGGGTCCTGGTGCTGATCGCCGCCTGCAGCGCCGATCCGACGCCCGATCCGACGCCCGAGCCGACGACGTTTCCTGCCGCCGGCCCGGACGACGCCGCGGCCGTCGCCGACGCGTTCGTCTCCGCCTGGGCATCCGCCGACTACGAGGCGATGTACGCGACGCTCGACCCCGGCGAGCGAGAGCGCGTGCCGCTCGAGTCGTTCACCGAGCTGTACGCCGCGTTCGCGGACATGACCAGGGCCGATGGCATCACCGCGACGGTCGGCGCCCCGGAGACGATCGGCCTGCCCGCCGAGCCGCGGCCCGCGAACCTTCCGGTGCCGTCGCCATCGCCGGCGCCCACGCCGAACCCGTCCGCCACCGTCGATCCGTCGGCCACGCCGGTGCCGACCGAGCCGCCGTTCGATCCCGATCAGCCGCTCGACGGGCCCGTGGCCGCGATCTCCGTGCCGCTCGAGGTCGCCGTCGAATCCGAGCGGTTCGGCGACGTCGCGATGGACCGCTCCCTGACGCTCGTCCAGGGAGAGGACGGTTGGCTCGTTCGCTGGTCGCCCGAGCTGCTGTTCCCGGAGCTCGGGCCTGAAGGCACGCTGCGGCTCGACCGCGAGCTCGGTCCGCGCGGGCGGATCGTCGGCCCGGGCAGCGTCGTGTGGGCCGAGAACCGCGACGACGGCGCGCGGGTCTACCCGCAGGAGGCGCTCGCCGGCCAGGTGATCGGCTACGTCGGTGAGGTGACCGCCGAGGATCTCGACACGCTCGATGCCGAGGGATATCAAGCCGGCGACGTCGTCGGGCGCTCCGGCCTCGAGTTCGGTGCGGAGGCGCTGCTGCGTGGCACGCCGGGCTGGTCGCTCGTGGCCGTGCCCGCCGAGGGCGATCCGACGGTCGTGCTCGAGACGGAGATGGTTCCCGGCGCGGACGTGGCGACCACGATTCGGCCGGAGATCCAGGCCGCCGCACAGGATGCGCTGGCCGGCTACGGCGCAGGGCGCGACCGCCGTCGTGGATCCGCGGAGCGGCGACGTCTGGGCGCTCGCCAGCCAGCCGGCGTTCAACCCGAACTCGATGACGATCGGCTCCACCCTGGGCGGCGTCCCGCTGTCTCCCGCCGGCGAGGCCCAGATCTTCAACAAGGCGGTCCTGGCCGCCTATCCGGCCGGGTCGTCGTTCAAGCCCTTCACGCTCATCGCCGCGCTCAAGACCGGAGTCGTCACCCCGGCGAGCACCCGCCCGTGTCCGCCGACGTGGCAATACGGCGACTTCACGTTCCACAACTACATGGATCACACCCTGCCGGGCTCGGTTGGGCTCGCCGAGTCGATGGCGTTCAGCTGCAACACGACGTACATGCCGCTGGCGTTCGAGGTCTACCAGGCCGACCAGACCGCGCTGACCGACCTGCTGAAGGACTTCGGCTTCGGCGCGCCGACCGGCATCGGCTACCTGATCGAGGAGGGCGGGATCGTGCCGGACGACGAGTGGCTTCGTGAGAACGGTCGCGGCGGCTACTCCGGGTTCGAGCAGGTCCAGCTCGCGATCGGCCAGGGCGCATTCCTCGGCACCCCGCTGCAGCTGGCGAACGCGTTCGCGGCCATCGGCAACGGCGGCCGGCTGTGGACGCCGCGGATCGTCACGACCGCCACCCTGCCGGACGGCACGATCGTCGAGCAGGTCGATTCGGCGGCCGCGAACGACATTCCGGTGGACCCGGCCGACCTCGCCTTCGTGACCGATACGCTCCAGGCGGTCGTCACCCTCCCGTACGGAACCGGGACGGCCGCCTTCGCCGGCTTCGGGATCCCCGTCGCCGGCAAGTCCGGGACGGCCGAGTCCGGCGGCCCGGACCCGCATGCCTGGTTCCCGGCCTACGCTCCGGCCGACGATCCGACGATCAGCGTCGCGACGGTGCTGCCGAACATCCCGCTCGGCACCGGCGGCTCCGACGCGGCTCCGCTCGTGCGCCGCGTGATGGCGGTGCACTTCTCGAACTGAAGGCCGATCACGGCCGCCCGCCTTGCGGCACAATCGACCGAACGGGTAGCATCGATCTTGCCGCTCCTGTCAGCCTGATGGTCTAACGCCGCCCGGAGAGAGCGACGACGACATCGTGATCAGCGATACCGCCATACCACTGAGGTTCCAGACCGCCGAAGTCGGCGTCGACTGGCTTCAGTGCAACATCGAATGCCAGGAAGGCTGCCCGGTCAATACGAATTGCCGCGGCTACCTGATGCTGGCCGCCGAGGGCCGCTTCGAGGAGGGCTACATCCTCGCCCGCGACCCGAACCCGGTCGCGGCGATCTGCGGCTACGTCTGCTCCGCGCCCTGCGAGAAGGCCTGCCGTCGCGCCGACATCGACAAGCCGCTCGCGATCCGCGCGATGAAGCGCTTCCTGGTCGACTGGCACTACGGCAACAACATGCCGGACAACGTCGTCGTCGCGCCGCCCAGCGGCCGCAGCGTGGCCGTGATCGGCGCGGGGCCCGCCGGACTGGCCGCCGCCAAGGAGCTCGGCAGCTGGGGGCACGAGGTCCACATCTACGACGCGCTCCCGTCCGGCGGCGGCACGACCCTCATCGGCGTGCCGGCCTTCCGGCTGCCACGCGACGTCATCGAGCTCGACGTCAACTGGGTCGCGAAGCACGGCGTGCAGTTCCACTACAACGTCGAGATCGGCCGCGACATCACGCTCCAGCAGCTCCGCGATCGGCACGATTCGGTCGTCGTTGCGACCGGCTGCATGTACCCGGTCGCGATGAACGTCCCGGGCGAGGAGCTCGACGGGGTGATCTACGGCGTCGACTTCCTGAAGCGCGCGAACCTCGGCCAGCCGCAATGGGTCGGGGAGCACGTCGTCGTCATCGGTGGCGGCTACACCGCGATGGACTCGAGCCGAACCGCACTGCGCCTCGGCGCGAAGACCTCGACGATCCTCTACCGGCGCGGGCCGGAGGAGATGGTCGTCGACGAGGAGGAGCAGCACGAGACCCGGTTCGAGGGCGTCGTGTTCGAGTACTTCGCCTCGCCGGTCGAGGTCCTCGCTGGTCCGGATGGCCACGTGAACGGCATGGTCTTCCAGCGCACCCGGCTCGGACCGCCGGACGCGAGCGGACGCCGCAGCGCGGAGCCGATCCCCGGCAGCGAGTTCACCGTCCCCTGCGACATGGTGATTCCATGTACCAGTCAGGCGTCCGACAACAACGTCCTCGGCGAGTTCGGCGCCAAGCTCAATCGGCATGTCGGCGTCGTCGACACGCGGACCGTCATCGACGGTGGCTCGCTCTCGTCGTGGCGCACGCCGCCACTGAACGGCTCGACGCCGCGCGACGCGAAGGGTGAGTCGACGAACGTCCTGCCATTCGAGTTCAACCGCGGCAACGTGAAGATCAACGTGGACAGCTTCGGCACGACCGTCGACGGCGTCTTCGCGGTCGGCGACTTCGTCACCGGCCCGGCGACGATCATCGAGGCTGCCGGACTGGGACGTCGCGCGGCCCGCGCCGTCGACCGCTGGCTTGCCGGGCTGCGCGGCGTGGAGCTCGAGGAGCTGCCCGTCATCAACCGCGCCGTGATCACCCAGAGCCTCGACCACGACATGCCGCGCTTCTACGAGGCGACGCGCCGGCAGGAGATCCCGATGGCGCCCCCGGAGCTGCGGCGCGACTTCACGAGCCTCGTCGAAGTCGGCTACGACACCCGTGGCGCGATCGCCGAGGGCACGCGCTGCCTGCAGTGCAACCACAACATCAACATCGACGGACCCCGCTGTATCCTGTGCGGGCTCTGCGCCGACGTCTGCCCCGAGGGCGTGATCTACATGGTCGACAAGGCGCAGGTCGGCGGCGACGATCCGGAGCAGGACTTCTTCAAGGCGTGGCCGCGCGGAATCGCCATGATCATCGACGAGGAGCGCTGCATCCGCTGCAACCTCTGCGTCGAACGGTGTCCCACCAACTGCATCACGATGGACCGGCTCGAGCTCGAGCGGTTCACGCCTGACGGGAAGGTGCTCTTGGAGAGCTACAAGGACAACGTCCTCGGACAGGTCGGCCAGCAGGCCGGCATGGCGGTCGACCGATGAGCAACGGCGAGCGCAACCCGATCGTCCGCGCCGTCACCGAGTCGTCGGTCTGGCGCAGCCTCTTCCGCCAGCCGTATCCGACCACCAGCCGGACGCGCGCGCTGGCGGTCATGAACAACGTCTTCCTGCACCTGCACCCGGTCCGCGTGAAGCGCCATGCGGTGCGCTACACGTACACGTTCTGCCTGGGCGGGATCAGCTTCTTCCTCTTCCTGGCGCTGACCGTGACCGGCCTGTACCTGATGTTCTTCTACGTTCCCTCGGTGACGCGTGCGTACCAGGACATCCAGGCCATCGAGGTCGCGGTGGCGTTCGGCAGCTTCACGCGCAACATGCACCGCTGGGCGGCTCACCTGATGGTGCTGACCGTCTTCCTGCACATGATTCGCGTCTTCTACCACGGCGCCTACAAGCCGCCGCGCGAGTTCAACTGGGTGGTCGGCGTGGTGCTCCTCTTCTGCACCCTGTGGCTGAGCTTCACCGGCTACCTGCTGCCCTGGGACCAGATCGCGTTCTGGGCCATCACCGTCGGCACCCAGATGGCGCAGTACGCGCCGCTCCTGGGGCCGGAGACCGGGTTCTTCCTGCTCGGCGGCATCCAGGTCGGCGGCGACACGCTGCTGCGCTTCTACGTGATGCACGTCATCGCCTTCCCGCTCATCACCGCCATCTTCCTGATCGTCCACTTCTGGCGGATCCGGAAGGACGGCGGCATCAGCGGCCCGGTGTAGCCTGAGGATGGACCGATGACGATCGAGAAGCGACCGAACGCCACCGCCGACAAGAACGCTCCGACCCAGGCGCCGGAGCGCGCGCCGATCGTGGCTCCGGGCACCGGACCGAAGCTGCCCGGACCGCCGGGCGTCCCGGGCACCGAGCGGTTCCGGCTCCTCGCCTACGTCAAGCAGGAGTCGATGGTCCGCGTCGACAAGCGGCCCGACGAGACGGTCCTCACCTGGCCGCACCTGCTGCGCGCCGAGTTCGTGATGTCGACGCTGCTGCTGGTCCTGCTCGTCGTCACCGCGATCTTCATCCAGGCACCGCTCGAGGAGATGGCCAACCCGTCGGTGACGCCGCACGTCGCGAAGGCGCCGTGGTACTTCCTCGGCCTCCAGGAGATCCTCAGCTACTTCAACGCCACGGTCGCCGGCGTCGTCGTGCCGACCTTCTACCTGCTCGGCCTGGCGGCGATCCCGTACATCGACCGGTCGCCGTACAAGGCGGCGCGCGACCGCAAGCTGATGTGGGTCTTCTTCCTCTGCCTGATGATCGGTGGCCTGCTCGTCACCTTCATCGGCTCCTTCTTCCGCGGTCCCGGCTGGAACTGGGTCTGGCCGTGGGATGGGCTCTTCTTCAACCTATGACCCAGCACACGAGCTACGGCGAGGTCCAGGGGCCTCCGACCGGCGAGATGAGCCGGCGGGGCTTCATGCGTCGCATGCTCGGCGTGGGCGTTGGGCCTGCTGTCGCTCGAGTTCCTCGGCGCCAGCCTCGCCTTCCTGTGGCCGAACCTCACCGAGGGCCTCGGGGCCGCGATCACCCTCGGCACCGCGGACGAGATCACCGCCCTCCAGCCCCGGTGGGCCGAGGGCGAACCGTTCCTCTACAACAAGGCCAACCTCTTCTTCGTCAACGTCCCGGCCGGCAAGGCGCTGGTCGAGAACGACGGCAACGTCGGCACGCCGATCCCGGATCCGGGCGCGGACGTCGACGAGGATCTGCCGCTGGCGGAGCGGTCGGTGCTGGCGCTGTGGCGCAAGTGCCCGCACCTCGGCTGCCAGGTTCCGCAGCTGTGCGATCTGAGCTTCTGGTTCGAGTGCCTCTGCCACGGGTCGAAGTACACGATCCTCGGCGAGAAGCGCGACGGTCCCGCGCCGCGCGGCATGGACCACTTCCCGATCACCGTCACCGACGGCACCTACATCATCAACACCGGCGAGGTCGTCTCGGGTCCGCCGCCGGGCACCGTCACCTTCGACGACCGCACCGCGACCCAGATGCAGCACTGCGTGGGCTAGGCGATGCGCCTGAAGACGATCGGCGTCATCGTCACCACGCTGCTCGCGGCCGTCACGATGCTCTACTGGTTCACCGATGGCGCGCGCCGCGAGGCGATCGCGGCCGACCACGAGGAGGAGCTCGCCGCGTACGGGGAGGTGATCTTCAGCGACGACGACACCCAGCCCGCGGCCGCCGGCTGCGCGCGCTGCCATGGCGACGACGGCATGGGCGGCGAGATCCCGAACGATCCGGACGGCCGCCGGGCGCCATCGCTCCACACGGCCAGCCTGGCCCAGAAGCTGAAGGTCAACCCCGACTACGTGCGGCTCGCCGTCAGCTATGGCGGCGTCGTCGTCTCGGGCAACGTGAACTCGCCGATGCCCGCCTGGAGCTCGGAGGTCGGCGGACCGCTGAACGTGCAGCAGATCGAGGCGGTCGTGCAGCTCGTCACGGGCTGGGCGGTCGAGGCCGGCGAGCAACGCCCCCGAGGAGGTTCCCGATACGGTCGAGGCGGGCGAGGAGGTCTTCAACTCCGCCGGCTGCGTCGGCTGCCACGGGCCCGACCTGATGGGAAGCACCTCGGGTCCGAACATCTCGACGATCGGCTCCGACGTGATCACCGACTTCGGCGGGGACTTCGCCACCCCGTCCGACACCGACCAGATGATCGCCGACTACGCCGCCGACCCGCGTGACTTCCTCGAGAAGTGGATCCGCGACTCGTCCACGAACTACAACGGCGGCGAGGCGACCGGCATGCCGCCGCACGACGAGAACGCGCTGAACGACAGCCAGCTGCAGGCCCTGATCACCTTCCTGCTGTCGCACACCGGCGAATGAGGCACGGGACTCGATGAGCACGAGCACGTACCCCGTCTACCGGCGCCGCAGCGGCCTTGGCCGCCTGGTCGGCTGGGCGGACGACTTCATGAGCTGGTTCCTCTACGGCCACGAGACCTGGCTCGTCGCCGTGCTCAAGGGCGTGCCGCTCTTCCTGTTCGTCTACTTCCTGATGACGTACGTGCCGAACTACGTCTACTACCTGATCACCGTCGAGCTTCCGTTCCTGCGGCTGAGCGACGACCTCGGCTTCCTCATCGCCAACGGTGTCGCCGGCGGCAACTTCGCCCTGCTCGTCATCCTCGCCTTCGGCATCCAGGCGGCCCGTGGCCGGCGTGGCTTCGGGTGGTCGTTCATCCGCATCTTCGTCGGGCTCAACTACCTGATGGTCGTGCTCCTGCTCATCCCGCTGCTCGCCTTCAATCTCGCCGGCGGCTCGTTCTGGCCGGTGCGCATCCCGCTCCAGGCGGTCGCCTTCGGCGTGATCGTGGCCGGCCTGGGTGCGGCGGCCTGCGTCTACCTCTACTTCGAGTACCTGCGCATCACGCGACGCGACGCCGAGGAGGCCGCCCGGCTCGGTCGTACACCGGCCATCCGCTGAGCTCCTCGCTCCTGCGGCATCTCGCCTGGTCGGCGATCGTCGTTGCCGCCGCCGGCATCCTCATCGGTCTCGAGCTCTCGGCCGCGTGCCCGCCCGGCGGCCCTCTTGCGTTCGGCGACTGCGACGACGTCCGCCCGTTCGCCGTGGCGGTCGTGGCGCTTGCTGCGGCGATCTACGTCATCGGCCTGAGCGCCGTGCGCTGGTGGACCGCCGGCCTGCAGGCGCGCGGCGTCGCCGACGCGCGAGCCTCCCGCGACTGGTACCTGCTGGCCGCCGCCCTCGGCCTGGTCGTCGCGCCCCTGCTGGCATTCACGCTCGTTTCAGCCCTTCGGTAGGATGAGGGCGTGAGCATCGTGACCGATACGGACCTGCGCGCCCGGCTGGCCGGCGTCGCCGACATCGGCCCCTCGGGGTTGACCGTCCACGACGAGGCGGCCCTGCGCGGCCCGCTCATGGACGACCTCGTCTTCGAGGCCGTCTTCAACGAGGACGCCGCGCTGCGCGACGCCGCACGCTGGGTGATCTGGAGCGCGTCACAGGCGCTCGGCTGCGGATCGGCCTCGATCCACGAGCTGTACCGCGCTCGCGGGCGCGGCGAGGTGCCGGCCACCGCGTTCACCGTGCCGGCGATCAACGTGCGTGCCGCCGCGTATCTCACCGCGCGCCAGGCGTTCGCCGCGGCCCTCGAGCGCGATGCCGGGACCGTGATCTTCGAGATCGCCAAGAGCGAGATGGCCTACACCGACCAGCGGCCTGCCGAGTACACGGCCGTCATCCTGGCCGCCGCCCTTCGGGAGGGCTGGCGAGCGCCGGTCTTCCTCCAGGGCGACCACTTCCAGTTCAACGCCACGAAGTGGGCGGCGGACCCCGAGGCCGAGATGGACGGGCTGCGCGACCTGACTCGCGAGGCGATCGGCGGCGGGTTCTGGAACATCGACATCGACTCGTCGACGCTCGTGGACCTCTCGCAGCCGACGGTCGCCGAGCAGCAGCGCGTGAACGCGGAGAACACCGCCGAGCTCACGCGCTTCATTCGCTCCCTCCAGCCCGATGGCGTCACGATCAGCGTCGGAGGCGAGATCGGCGAGGTCGGAAAGTCGAACTCGACGGAGGAGGAGCTGCGCGCCTATCTCGACGGCTACCTCGGGCTGCTGGGGGACGGCGCCGAGCCGATCAGCAAGGTCAGCGTCCAGACCGGAACGAGCCACGGCGGCGTCGTCCTGCCCGACGGCAGCGTTGCCGAGGTGAGCATCGACTTCGACACGCTCCGGCGCCTCTCGACGGTCGCTCGCGAGGAGTACGGCTTCGCCGGCTGCGTCCAGCACGGGGCGTCGACGCTTCCCGAGGACGCGTTCCACCACTTCCCGGAGAACGGCACGGCGGAGATCCACCTCGCGACCGGCTTCCAGAACATCATCTACGACGATGGCGGGCTCCCGGACGAGCTGCGCGCCGAGATGCTGGCGTGGTGCAGCGCGAACTGCGATGACGAGCGCAAGCCCGGCGAGACCGAGGAGCAGTTCCTCTACAAGACCCGCAAGAAGGCGATCGGCCCGTTCAAGCGCCGGCTCTGGACGCTCCCCGAGGAGAATGCCGCCGAGATCGCCGCCAACCTGCGCGCGAAGTTCGGCCACCTCTTCGACGAGCTCGGCATCGCCGGCACGCGCGAGCTGGTCGAGCGCCACATCACTCCGGTCGCCGTCTCGCGTCCGTTGCCGGCGGCCCTCGGCGGCGCGACGGCCGCGTCGGTCACGGCGGGCGCATCGGTCTTCGAGGACGACGGCTCCGGCGAGTAGCCGCCCTCAGCCCAGGCCGACGAGCTTTCGCAGGACCGGCTGGTCGGCGAGGCTGATCAGCCGCCGCGCCGCGGCCGGTGACAGGGTTGCGAGCGACTCCGCCGCCCTGACGCTGTCCTCGGGCCCGAGCTCGCCAACGAGTGCCCAGAGCCGGTCCACCGTCGCGTCGTCGAGCAGTGCGAGCGCGGTGAAGACGCCCTCGATGGCCCGCGCGTCGCCGCGCACGAAGATCTCCACGCCGCGATCGAAGCGCTCGACGAATTCGAGGAGCGTCGGCGAATCGGTCGCCGAGCCGCGCGAGCTCGGGGTCGGCCTCGCGTGGCGGCAAGGCCGCGAGCCTCGTCGACGCAGCGCTCGATGACGGGGAGGACGGGGTCGGTCTCGCGCTCCTTGCGCGCCCGCGCGACCCGCCGGAACCACTCCCAGTGGTCGTCGACGACGTTCCACGCGGTCGCGGCCGGGCCGCGCTGGCCGGATCGGCGCGGGACCTCGGCGCGCTCGATCAGCCCCCACTCCTCGCATTGCGCCAGCGCCAGGCTGGCCGCCCGGTGGCTCATTCCCAGCGCGCGACGAACTTCCGGCTCGGAGAGCGGACCGTCGGACACGAGCAGGTAGCCCTGGACCGTTGCCGTCGATGGCGCCACGCCCCACGCCGCACCGATCTCGCCCCAGGCCTGCGCGAAGGACCGCCGAAGCGCCTCCGCGCGGAGTCGGCTCAAACGTGCTACTCACGGGAGCATATTAGCGGGCACGAAGAAGCCCCGGCGCGTGGCCGGGGCTTGCGACGCGGAGAAGCGTTGGTCTAGTGGGCGCAGCCGCCCGCCTTGGAGGGGGAGCCATCGGTGTTGAACGAGGAGCCGCACGCGCAGCTGCTCACCGCGTTCGGGTTGTTGATCGCGAAGCCGGAGCCCATCAGCGAGTCGACGTAGTCGATCTCGGCGCCGTCGACGTACTGCTGGCTGAACTGGTCGATGACGATCGGCACGCCGGCGTGGTCCTCGAGGCGATCGCCCTCGTTGACGCGATCGTCGAAGGCGAGTCCGTAGCTGAAGCCGGAGCAGCCGCCGCTCTTCACGAAGAGCCGGAGGTTCGCATCGGCCTTGCCCTCGCGCGAGCGGAGCTCGAGCACCTTCTTCGCGGCGGCCTCGGTCACCGATACGAGCAGGCCACCCGACGGGGCGGGCCCGGTCATCGGGATCGGGTCGCGAGGCGTCTCGGACAGCGTCATGGCGGTTGGTTTCTCCTGCTGGCGGCCCCGTGAGGGCGCATCGGGATCGGATTACGCTCTGGAAAGTATAGCAAGCCGCGTGCGCACGATGGCAATGGGCCGTTCGGTGCTCGCGGCGCCGCATCGGTACACTAGGGCACCCGAGCCCGATCAGGCCGTTTGTAGCTGAGGTCGCACCGTGAGACTCGCGAGCCGCATGGAGCGCATCGGGACCGAGACCGCCTTCGAGGCGGCCGCCCGCGCCCGGGCGCTCGAGGCCACCGGCCGAGACGTCATCCACCTCGAGATGGGTGAGCCGGACTTCGACACGCCCCGCAACGTGTCGGAGCGAGCCGCCCGCGCGCTCCTCGACGAGGGCGCGACGCACTACACCGCCGCGACGGGCATCCTGCCGCTCCGCGAGGCGATCGCCGCCGACGTGAAGCGCTGGAAGGGGATCACCGCGTCGCCCGACCAGGTCGTCGTCACGCCCGGCGCCAAGCCGATCATGTTCTACGCGATGCTCGCCCTCATCGAGGAGGGCGACGAGGTCATCTACCCGAACCCCGGCTTCCCGATCTACGAGTCGATGGCCCGCTACGTCGGTGGGACCGCGGTGGCCGCGCCGCTGCGCGAGGCGAACGACTTCCGGATGGACGTCGACGAGGTCGCGAGCCTGATCACGCCGCGCACGAAGCTGCTGATCACGAACTCGCCGCACAACCCGACCGGCTCGATCCTGACCGATGCCGACACCCGGCGCCTCGCCGAGCTGGCCGTCGAGCACGACCTCGTCGTCCTCGCCGACGAGATCTACATGCGGCTCCAGTACTCGGGCGAGCCGCTCTCGATCGCCACCCTGCCGGGCATGGCGGAGCGCACGATCACCCTCGACGGATTCAGCAAGACCTTCGCGATGACCGGCTGGCGCCTGGGCTACGGGATCGTCCCCGAGTGGCTGGCGCCGGCATTCAGCCGCCTGGTCATCAACAGCGTCTCGTGCACGAACGCCTTCGCCCAGCTCGGCGCGGTCGAGGCGCTGACCGGCCCGCAGGATGCGGCCGATGCGATGCGCGACGAGTTCATCGCCCGCCGGCAGCTGATGGTCGACGGGCTGAACGCGATTCCGGGCGTGACGTGCGTCATGCCGCATGGCGCGTTCTACACGTTCCCGAACGTCTCGTCGTTCGGTCGCACCAGCAACGAGATCGCCGACCACCTGCTGTACGACGCCGGCGTGTGCGGCCTCTCGGGGACCGCCTTCGGCGTCCACGGCGAGGGACACCTGCGCTTCAGCTACGCGAACTCGCGGGAGAACCTTGCCTCCGCGCTCGACCGCATCGGCGACTCGCTTTCCAAGCTCGAACGGACCGGGGAGCTCGTCGGCGCCGCATGACGGATCGGCCCCGCGTGCTCGTCACCCGGATCATCCCCGACGAGGGGCTCGACGCGGTCCGCGAGGCCGCCGAGGTCGACCTCTGGGAGGACGAGCTGCCGCCGCCGCGGGACGAGCTGCTCCGGCGGGCGGCCGGCAAGGACGGCCTCCTGACGCTGCTCACCGACCCGGTCGACGACGAGCTGCTCGACGCGGCCGGCCCCCAGCTGAAGGTCGTGAGCAACTTCGCCGTCGGCTTCGACAACATCGACGTCGACGCCTGCACCCGGCGCGGCATCCCGGCCGGCAACACGCCCGGCGTCCTGACCGAGACGACCGCCGACCTCGCGTTCGCGCTCCTCATGGCGGCCGCGCGCCGCATCCCCGAGGGGGTCGACTACGTTCGCGACGGCCGCTGGCGCACCTGGGGGCCGATGCTGCTGATGGGCGTCGACGTCCACGGCGCGACGCTCGGGATCGTCGGGTTCGGGCGCATCGGCCGCGAGATGGCTCGCCGCGGCCGCGGCTTCGGGATGCGGATCCTCTACCACGACGTGCATCCGGCGACGCCCGAGGAGGAGGCCGAGCTCGGGGCGCGCCGCGTCGAGATGGACGACCTGCTGCGCGAGTCGGACTTCGTCAGCCTGCACGTCAACCTGACCGATGAGACGCAGCACCTGATCGACGATGCCGCCCTGCGCGCGATGAAGCCGACCGCGGTGCTCGTGAACACGTCCCGCGGTCCGGTCGTCGACCCGGCGGCGCTCGAGCGCGCGCTGCGGGACGGCGAGATCTTCGCGGCCGGGCTCGACGTGACCGAGCCGGAGCCGCTGCCGGCCGATCACCCGCTCGTCTCGCTGCCGAACTGCATCGTCGTGCCGCACGTCGCCTCGGCGTCTCGGGTGACGCGCGGCAAGATGGCCGCGATGGCCGCGGCGAACCTGCTTGCCGGTCTGCGCGGGGAGCGCCTGCCGAACCCGATCAACCCCGAGGTCTACGAGTAGCCGTGCCAGGTCCGAACGTGAAGCTCCCCGACCTGTCGGCGCCGCACAAGTACGAGCATCAGCGGCCCAAGCGCCCGCCACGACTGCCGAAACGGCTCACGCCGCCGCCCGAACGCGTCGGGCCGCCGGACCTGACGCTCTTCCTCTACGCCGGGATCGTGATCGCCATCGTGCTCGTGATCCTGGCGCTCCCGGGCGTGATCCGGCTCCTCTTCGACATCCTCTTCGTCTAGGCCTGCGCGGTCCAGACCCAGATCACGCCATCGGCCACCTTGACCTCGGGACGCACGAGGTCGGGCAGCTCGATCGGGTAGGCATGTGCGTCACCGCGGTAGGCGCCTTCGCTGCGCCAGGCGCGCCGGCCGTTGGCCAGGCGCCCGTCGAGCCCGAAGCTGGCGCCGTGGCACGGACAGCGAAGGTCCTGCCAGTCCGGCCGGTAGGCGAGGGTGCAGCCCATGTGGGTGCAGACCGATGACAGGGCGCGGATCGTGCCGCCGTCGTTGACGACGAAGCCGTCGAATGCCGCGGTGCTGAAGCGGACGGCGTCTCCGGGGGGAACGTCCTCCAGCCTGGCGACCTCCGCCCAGAAGCCCTCCCCGGTGACGAGCGGCGGGTCCCCTCCGATCGGGCGTCGCTGACCCTGCGCGACCAGCGAGACCCCGATGACGCCGGCCGCCATTCCGGCTGCGGCGCCGAACCCCGCCTGGAGCAGCTGGCGTCGCGACAGGCGCCAGCGGGCCGAGCCCTCGGCGAGCGGCTGCTCGCGGACCGGCGGCGGCACGCGGACGGCATCGATGCCCGCATCGGCCTCGCGCATCCGAAGGCGCAGCTGCTCGATGAAGGCCGGATCGGGCGCCGACGCGGCTCCCGGACGGCCGCTGGCGGCGAGCTCGGCCGCCATCCGCGCCATCTCCGCCTCGTCACGGTCGTCCACCGCCTCGGGCGACGGGCGGCCGTCCCCGAGCAGGGTCTCGAGGAAGCCGTCGAAGCGCTCGGCGGCGTCCTCGTCGCGGCGCTCGGGAGTCTCGCGATCAGCCATCGGTGGGCTCCTCGAGGAGGGCGGCGCGTCGGAGCGCTCGATACTGGAGCACGCGAGCGTTGCCGTTGCTGATGCCCATCGTGCGCGCCGTCTCGGCCACGCTCAGGCGCTGGAGGAATCGAAGCTCGAGCACCCGGCGATAGTGATCGGGGAGGCGACGGAGCAGCGCCTGCACCCGCGCTCCGGCCCGGTCGTCGGGGTCCGCGGGCGCGGCGTTCGGCTCGGCCGGCTCCCAGCCCGGCGCCACGTGATCCGTCCCGACCAGCGGCAGCCGATAGAACGCGCGCCAGTAGTCGGCCGTCGCGTTGTGGGCAACCCGGTACAGCCAGGCGGCGATCTGGCCCGGGTCGCGGTTCGTGTCGAGCTGCTCGACGGCGCGGACGAACACCTGCGCGGTCAGGTCCTCGGCGTCCGGGTGATTGCCGACGCGCGCGTACACGAACCGATAGATCCCGACCACGTGCTGGTCGTAGACGCGCTCGAAGGGACCCGGCTCGGTGGCTGCCATCTCACCGATGCCGTACGAGGCCGGTTACGGACGGGGCCGCAGCGGAGCGACGAGCGCCGCGACCTCCTCCAGGAACTGAGCGTCCATCTCGTCGAAGGCCTCGAGGTCGGAACCGTCGACATCGATCTCTCCGATGACCTCGCCGCCGTCGAAGATCGGGACGACGATCTCGCTTCGGGTGGTGGCAAAGCAGCGCGAGGTAGCGCGGATCGGCGTCGACGTCGGGGACGATCTCGGTCCGGCCGGACGCCGCGGCCGCGCCGCACACGCCGGTGCCGATCGGGATCCTCGTGTGCTCGGTGGCTTCCGCACCGATCCACGGCCCGAGGACGAGGTCGCTGCCGTCCACCCAGTACATCCCGACCCAGTCGTAGTGGGCGAACCGATCGTGGAGCAGGTCGACGACCCGCTGCGCGGCGGCCTCCGGACTCGGAGCGTCGGCGATCGCGGCGCGCAGCCCGTTCAGGGCGTCACCGTGGACCGCGGGGCGCTCCTCGGCGACCGGGTGGCTCACTGCGTGGGAGCGGCCCAGCGATCGGCCCAGCGATCGATGCCCGAGATCGCCACGCGCAGCTCGCTGCCCTTCGGCGTGAGCGAGTACTCCACCCACGGAGGCACGGCACTGATCGCGCGGCGCTCGATGAGCTCCTCGTCCTCGAGGAGCTTCAGCCGCTGGGAGAGCGTGGCCGAGTTCGCGCCGCCGAGCGCGTCCTGCAGCTCGCAGAAGCGCTGTGTCCGGTCGCCCAGGGCCCGGATGATGCGCAGCACCCACTTCTGGCCGAGCACGTTCAGGGCCGCGGTCGCGGCGGTCTCGGCGCGCAGCGCCTCAGCGCGGCGCGCGGCGCGCGAACGATGCGGGGTCGGGGTGGCGGGCGAGAGTCCGGCGTCCATCAGGACGCGAACCCTAGCACCGCCCCCCTAGGCCATCAACCGCGAGGCGCCTCAGCCCTCGACGGTGATCGTCATGTTCATCGACGGGTGGATCTTGCACGTGATGTTGTAGGTGCCCGGCTCGTCGAAGGTCACCGGGACATCGGACCCGCCGTCCTCGTCGACGATCGGATCGTCGACCGCCACGCCGTCGGTGCCCTCGGTGACGGTGTGGCCGGCGGTATCGGTGAACGTCACGGTCGTGCCGGCCGGGACCGTCAGGGTCGATGGCGTGAACGTCGTGTTCGCCATCGAGACGGTCTCGCCGGCGGATCCGCCGCCATCGCCTCCGTTGTCAGCCGCCGAGCTCTCGGTGGAGCTGCCGCACGCGGCGAGGATGAGGGCGAAGATCGCCAGCAGGGCGGGCAGGGTCGCCATTCGGGAGCGGGGCATGGTCTGGTCCTCCAGGGTGGTCGTCGTCGGTATCGACGAGTGAATGATGCACCGGGCTCATGCAGAGCCTGTGCCGTGGTTCCGGAGCTCGCCCCCGTTCGAGGTCCGTCCTCGAGAGTCCTACGTCGCCGGTTACGGCCCGGGGAGATTTGACGCCCCCCGATCCGAACCGCATAGTGCCCGAAGCCCACCTTCGCCCTGCCAAGTCGAGCATGCCGCAGACCACGATCTACGTGTCGCCCCGCTCCTTGGGGGCACCCGACGAACGCCCTCCGGCGGTCGTCACCACGGACCTGGCTCGCCTCTTCGCCGGCAGCCCGGCGCTGGCGGGTGTCTCGCTGCGGATCCGTGCGGGCGGCTGCGTCGCCCTGCTCGGCCCGAACGGCGCGGGCAAGACCACGCTCCTGCGGGTGCTGGCCACCGCGATCCGGCCGTCGTACGGCAGCGCCGCGGTCGACGGCCTCGATGTTGGGCGGGATGCCGAGCTCGTCCGCGAGCGTGTCGCCTATCTGTCGCACGCCAGCGGGCTCTACGACGACCTGACCGCCCGCGAGAACCTGGAGTTCGCCGCGACGATGCTCTCCACGCCGGATCCGTCGGTGAGGGTGGCCCGCGCGCTCGACGACGTCGGGCTGGCCGCGCGTGCCGGAGACCGCGTCGGGTCCTTCTCGGCGGGCATGCGCCGGCGGCTGGCGCTTGGCCGGATCCTGCTCGGACAGGCCTCGCTCGTGCTCCTCGACGAGCCGACGGCCGCCCTCGACGCGGATGGATTCGTCCTCATCGAGCAGCTGCTGGAGGCCTGGCGTGAGGCCGGGGTCAGCGTGCTCATGGCATCCCACAGCACCGATCGACTCGAGCGCTGGGTCGACGCGCACGTCGTCCTCGACCGCGGCCTCGTGTCCGAGGTGAGCGGCAGCGGCGTGACGTGGGCGCCGCCGACGCCGATCGGCGAACCGCAGCCGGCGACGGCAGCCCGATGAACGCCATGCGACGAGGGACCCGGATCGCGATCGCGGTGGCGCGCAAGGACGCGCTGGCCGAGCTGCGCGGGCGGCACGCGACCGTGAGCACGCTCTTCTTCGCGGCCGTCGTGCTCCTGCTCTTCGGATTCGCGCTCGGGCCCGATTCGGCTCGGCTGTCCGCCGCCGCGCCCGGCCTCCTGTGGCTGGCGATCGTCTTCGCCGGCATCCTGGCGGTCGGCCGTCTGCACCAGCTCGAGACCGATGACGGCGCGCTCGAGCACCTCGCCGCCTACCCGGTCGACCGGCGCGCCCTGTACGCGGGGAAGGCCCTCGGCGGCTTCGCGGTCATGCTCGTCCTCGGCATCGTCCTGCTCGTCGCCGTCGCGATCCTCTTCGCGGTCGAGGTCGCATCGGCGCCGATCCCGCTGCTCGTGACGATCGTGCTCGGTGCCGCGGGTGTCGCGGCGGTCGGCACGTTCTACGCCGGTCTGACCGTGCGCCTGCGCGCCCGAGAGGTGATGCTCCCGCTGCTGATGCTGCCGATCCTCGCCCCGCTCCTGCTGGCCGCGGTCAAGGCCACCGCCGCGGCGCTCTCCGGCGACCCGTTCGGCGAGCTCGGCGCGTGGATCGGGCTGCTCGTCGCCTTCGACATCGTGATGATCGCCGCCGGCGCGGCAACGTACGGGTTCCTGCTGGAGGACGGATGAAGACACGCATCCTCGGCTGGGTCGCGCTGGTCGCCGTCGCGGCCGCGTCGTACGTCGCCCTCTTCGTCGTGCCACCGGACGTGAACCAGGGCGACGCGCAGCGGATCATGTACCCGCACGTGGCATCGGCGTGGCTTGCCTACCTCTCGTTCGGGGTCACCGCGCTGGCGAGCATCGGCTGGCTCTGGAAGCGCGACCTGCGCTTCGACGCCGTGGCCGTCTCGGCCGCGGAGGTCGGCGTGCTCTTCACCGCCTTCGCGATCTGGGGCGGGATGATGTGGGGCCAGCCGGTGTGGGGCGTCATGTGGCAGTGGGAGGATCCCCGCCTCACGACGACGGCGCTCCTCCTCGCGCTGTACGTCGGCTATCTCCTGCTTCGCCGCCTGACCGATGACCCCGAACGCCGCGCGACCCGCGCCGCGATCGTCGGCATCGTCGCCGC
Source organism: uncultured Chloroflexia bacterium (assembly GCA_963797855.1). GTDB lineage: Bacteria > Chloroflexota > Limnocylindria > QHBO01 > QHBO01 > JACDBZ01. The sequence goes on from CAWCQX010000001.1 coordinate 57,112, forward strand.
GATCGACATCCCGATCGTCCACTTCAGCGTCGAGTGGTGGCGTGGCCTGCACCAGACGGCCACGATCGGCTCGCCGGACCGGGTGCTGAACCCGGCCGCACCGATGGCGTTCGTCGGCACGCTGCTCGGCATGCTCGCCGCCTTCACGCTTGCCTGGGGCTACCTGATGATTCGCCGCTACCAGCTGGCGCGCGCGGAGGCGGCACGCGAGGAGTCGGCGCGCCTCGAGCACCTCGTCGCCGCTCGCCGCGTGGAGGTCGCGCGCGGATGACCGACGTCGGCTACGTCCTCGCCGCGTATGCCGTCATCCTCGGCGGGATGGCGCTGTACACGGCCGCGCTCTGGCGGCGTCTGCGCGCGACCCGCGACCGCGATGACGAGGGACGATGACGGTCGCCCCTCCCGTCGAGCCGGTGCTGCCGCCGCCGCGGCGGCCGTGGGGGATCCTCGTCCTCGTCGCCGTCGTGCTGGCCGTCGTCGCGTACCTGGCGTTCTCGAGCATCGGCAGCGCGCTCGTCTACTACCTCACGCCGTCGGAGCTGCTCGCCCGGGGTGATGCGGCGATCGGCGAGACGGTGCGCCTGGGCGGGCAGGTCAAGGTCGGCAGCATCTCCGGCGACCCAACCGACCTGACCTTCGTGCTGACCGATCCCGACGCGGAGATCACCGTCCACTCGACCGCCTCGCCCACCCGATCCTTCCGGGAGGGCAGCGGCGCGGTCGTCGAGGGAGCGCTCGGGTCCGATGGCGTCTTCGAGGCGACCCGGGTCATCGTCAAGCACGACGAGAACTACCAGGCTCCCGAGCCCGGCACGCGAGCCCTCGGACCGCGGCTTCGACCCCGGCGACGAGTAATGGTCCCCACCATCGGGCACGTCGCCGTCCTGGCCGGCCTGGCGCTGAGCGCCTACGGCGCGATCGTCTTCGTCCTCGCGGGACGTGGTGGCGACCCGCGCCTGGCGCTGAGCGGGCGCCGCGCCGTCATCGGTTCCTTCGTTGCCGCCGGCGTTGGCTGCGCCGCCATGGTGGCGAGCCTGCTGACGCATGACTTCAGCGTCCTCTACGTGGCCGAGAACAACGCGACCACCACGCCGCCGCCGATCAGCGCGATCAGCCTGTGGGCCGCGCTCGAAGGCTCGATCCTGTTCTGGACGTTCCTGGCGACCGGCTGGGCGTCGCTCGCGCTGTGGCGGAACCGCGATCGGCATCGGGCGCTGATGCCGTGGGTCGGCGCGACGCTCGCATCGGTCAACCTCTTCTTCTTCGCGGTCATGACCTGGCCGGGCAACCCGTTCGTGCGCACGACGCCGGTGGCCGCGGAGGGGATCGGCCCGAACGCGCTCCTCCAGAACCACCCGTTCATGGCGCTCCATCCGCCGCTGCTGTACCTGGGCTACACGGGCATGGCCGTGCCATTCGCCTTCGGGGTGGCGGCGCTCGTGACGAACCGGCTCGACGAGGAGTGGCTGCGCGTCGTGCGGCGCTGGACGCTCGTGCCCTGGACGTTCCTGACGCTCGGGATCGTCGCCGGGGCGTGGTGGAGCTACGAGGTGCTCGGCTGGGGCGGCTACTGGGGCTGGGACCCGGTCGAGAACGCGGCGCTCCTGCCCTGGCTGACGGCGACGGCCTTCATCCACTCGGCGATGGTCGCCGAGCGGCGCGGGGGCTTGAGGATCTGGACGGTGGCGCTCGTGACCGCGACGTTCGTGCTCACGCTGCTCGGGACGTTCCTGACCCGATCGGGCATCGTCGCCAGCGTCCACTCGTTCACGCAGTCCGCCATCGGGCCGTGGTTCCTGGCGGGCATCGTCCTCGCGCTGACCGCCGGGCTCGGCCTGCTGGTGTGGAGGCTGCCGCAGCTCGCCGGCGGTGGCCGGCCGTCGCGGCTCCTCAGCCGCGAGTCGGCGTTCCTGCTCAACAACGTCTTCTTCCTGGCGATCACGTTCGCGGTGCTGTTCGGGACGCTCCTCCCGCTGTTCGTGGCGACCACGAGCGGGGAGACGATCAGCGTCGGCCCGCCGTGGTTCAGCCGCGTGACGGCACCGATCTTCGTCGCGCTCCTCTTCCTCATGGGTGTCGGTCCCGCGCTGCCCTGGGGCGCCGCTTCGTGGACGACCGTCCGCGAGCGCTTCACGGTCCCGCTCCTCGTGGCGGTCGCCGTGGCGTCGGTCGCCCTCGTCATCGGGCTGCGCGAGCCGGTGCCGCTCGGCACGCTGGCCCTGGCCGTCTTCGTCGCGGGCATCCTGCTCGACGAGGTCATCCGCGGCGCCCGATCCCGCGCTCGAACGCGCGGCGAGGCGCCCCCGACGGCGACCTGGCGCCTGGCGACGCGCAACCGCCGCCGGTACGGGGGCTACGCCGTCCACCTCGGCGTGCTGGTCATGGCGGTGGCCGTGGCGATCTCGTCCGGCCTCGCCGTGGACACGATCGTGACGCTCGCGCCCGGGGAGACGGCGAGCATCGGTCCGTACACCGTCACGCACGAGCGCCTGGTGGTCGAGCCGCTGGCGAGCGACGCGCGGGTGATCGAGACCCGCGCCGAGGTCCGATACGACGGTCCCCAGAGCGGGACGCTCCACACCGCGCTGCGGGACTATCCGAGCTCGCCGACGGCGATCGCCACGCCGGCGGTTCGCACCTCGCTCGGCGAGGATCTCTACGTCACGCTCCTCGCGTCGGACGCCTCGAGCGGCGCGGTGACGCTCCACCTGTTCGTGAACCCGCTCGTCGTGTGGATCTGGATCGGCGGTGCGATCGTCGGGCTGGGAGCGATCTTCGCGATGTGGCCGGAGCGGCGGACGCAGGCGGTCACGGTCGAGGAACGGCGCCCGGCGACCGTCGTGCCGGCGGAGGGCGGGTGATGCGACGGACCGGCTGGGTCCGCTGGCTCCTCGTCCCGCTCGTCGTGCTGCCGATCGGCTGGCTCCTCCTGAGCGGCTTCGGCCGCGACCCGATGGAGATCAGCTCGCCGCTGATCGGGCGCGCCGGCGCCCGAGTGGACGCTCACCACCCTGGACGGAGAGACGCTCAGCTCGGCGGACCTCGCCGGACGGCCATACGTCGTGAACTTCTGGGCCAGCTGGTGCGGACCGTGCGTCGACGAGCATCCGGTCCTGACCGGCACGCACGAGGACCTCGGCGACGAGCTGGCGATGGTCGGCGTGCTGTACCAGGACGATCCGGACGACGCCCGCGCCTTCCTGGCCCGGTACGGAGCGACGGGCTACGACCATGTCGTCGACGAGGGCGGGCGCCTCGCGATCGACTTCGGCGTCACGGGGCCGCCCGAGAGCTACTTCGTCGACGCCGACGGGATCGTCCGCGCCAAGCAGTTCGGCCCGCTCAACCAGGCGCTCATGGACGAGCGCCTGGCCGCGACCGGGATTGTACCGATGAGGAAGCAGCTCCCCGCCATCGCGGTCGGCGCGGTCCTGGCGCTGCTGGCCATCCTCGCGATCCTCTGGCTGGCTCCCGTCGCCGCGACCGACGCCGACCGGGCCGATGCGCTTGCCGCCGAGCTGCGCTGCCCCGACTGCCAGGGCCTCTCGGTGGCCGATTCCCAGACCGCCTCCGCCCGCGAGATCCGCCGCCAGGTCGACGAGCTGGTGGCCTCAGGCGCGACGGACGACGACGTGCGCGCGCACTTCGTCGATCGCTATGGCGAGTGGATCCTCCTGGCGCCGACCTCGCCGGCGGCCTGGATCCTGCCGTTCGCCGCGCTCGCCCTGGGCGTTGGCGCTGCTCGCCGCGTGGCTCGTGCGACGGGCGCCCAGCAGCCCCGTCGAACGGTCGCGCTCGACGACGAGACGCGCCGCCGGCTGCACGAGGAGGCGGAGGCGCTCGATGCCTGAGACGATCGTTCTCCTGGCCGTCCTCCTCGTCGCCGGGCTCGTCGTGCTCGCGCCGCTCCGACGCCCGGCCCCGCGCGATCCCCGAGGACGTCGAACGGGACGCCGCCGCAGTCCGTCACCGGGTCGCGCTGGAGGCGCTGCGCGACGTGGAGGCGGACCGGCGCGCCGGATCGCTCGACGAGCGCGGCTACGCCGAGCAGCTGGCCGAGGCCGAGGCGCGCGCCGCGATCACTCGCGCCGAACTGGACAGCGACGTCAGCCGCCCCGGCAACCGCCCGAGCCGCACCCGGTTGGCGGGCGAGCGGCGCTGTTCGCGGCCGCCCTGGTGGGAGTCGTCCTGGTCGTCGGCTCATGGCTGCCGGCTTCGGGCATTGCCAACGCGACGGACGTCAACGAGGGCCTCGCCGCGGCACAGGCGGCCGAGGCGGCCCGCCAGGGCGAGATCGACCGCCTGCTGGAGGCGCTCGGCGCCGATCCCGAGGACACGGACACGCTGTCAGACCTTGCCGACGCGTACCTCGCCGGCTCGACGGGCGACGAGCTCGCCAGGGCGGCGGCCGCGCTCCAGGTGCTGATCGCGCTGGAGCCGGACCGCGCGGACGCCTACGAGCGGCTCATCGGCGCCTACCTGCGGGCCGGCGACTACGTGAACGGCCGGCGCGCGCTCGACTCGTACGAGGAACGTG
>CAWCQX010000002.1:0-61268 GCA_963797855.1 uncultured Chloroflexia bacterium
TCGTCGCCGTCTTCTCCCCGAAGGGCGGAGTCGGACGAACGACGCTGGCGACGAACCTGGCGCTGGCGATCCGCCGGCAGACCGAGCAGCGGGTGGCACTCGTCGACGCCAACCTCCAGTTCGGCGACGTCGGGGTCCTCCTGAACCTGAACCCGAAGAACCGCTCGATGCTCGACGCGATCGGCGGCGGTGAGCCGGACCGCGACATCCTCGAGTCGGTGATGATCGATCACTCGACGGGGATCCGCGTCCTGCTCGCGCCCCCCTCGCCCGGAGGGAGCGGACCTCGTCACCCCGGCCTACCTGCGCAAGATGGTCGACATGCTGCGCGAGAACCACGACTGGGTGATCATCGATCTGCCCTCGGGGCTGAACGACCACTCCCTCGGCCTGCTCGACGCGGCCGACCAGATCATGGTCGTCGCGGCCCTCGAGATCACCACGATCAAGAACCTGCGCCTCTTCCTGGAGGTCGCGGACCAGCTCGACTACGAGCGCTCCAAGATCCGGCTCGTCATCAACCGGTCCGATGCCGCCCAGGGCATCCGCATCGGGGACGTCGAGGCCTCCATCCGCCGGCCGATCGATGGATCGGTCGTCTCGGACGGACGGCTGGCGGTCCTCGCCGTGAACCGTGGCGTGCCCTTCGTCATCTCGCACCCCGAGTCGCCGCTCTCGCGCGACATCTTCGCACTCGCCCGCACGATCGTGGGCGAGCCAGACCCCACCCAGACCGATAAGGCCGCAAAGCGCGGACTCTTCGCACGCCGCTGATGGAAGGACCCAGCACATGTCACTGTTGAAGCGAATCGAGCGGGCTCGACCCGCCGCCGAGGGAACGGCGACCCCTGCCGTGCCGGCCGCGCCGGAGCAGGGTCCGGAGGGCGCAGGTGCGCCGCCTCCGAGCCCGCCGACCGTCGGGACGCCGCCTCCCACGCCGCCGGTCGCGCCGGCGGCCGGTGTCAGCTCGCGCTTCTCCAGCGCCATGCCGGCGCGCGAGTCGTTCCGCGAGGCGAAGTTCCGCGTCCAGAACCGGCTGATCAACGAGCTCGACCCGAAGCTCGACCTGACGAACCAGGTCGAGGTCCGACGCCAGATCGAGGAGCTGTTCGGCAAGATCGCCGACGAGGAGGGCCTGGCCCTCACCCGCGCCGAGCGCGTGCGGATGCTCGAGCAGATCACCGACGAGATCCTCGGCCTCGGCCCGCTCGAGCCGCTCCTGCGCGACGAGACCCTCACCGAGGTGATGGTCAACGGCCCGCAGCAGGTCTACATCGAGCGTGACGGCAAGCTGGAGCTCACGAACGTGACGTTCCAGAACGACGAGCACGTGATGAAGATCATCCAGCGCATCATCGCGCCGATCGGCCGTCGCGTGGACGAGTCGAGCCCGATGGTCGACGCGCGCCTGGCCGATGGCTCGCGCGTGAACGCGATCATCCCGCCGCTGTCGCTGGTCGGACCGGTCATCACCATCCGAAAGTTCTCGGCGACGCCGTACACGGTCGACGACCTCGTCCGCTTCGGCACGTCAACCCCGGAGATGTTCGAGTTCCTCGAGGCCTGCGTGAAGGCCCGCCTGAACATCTTCGTCTCCGGCGGCACCGGCTCGGGCAAGACGACGATGCTCAACATCCTCTCGTCCTTCATCCCGGGCGACGAGCGGATCGTCACGATCGAGGATGCCGCCGAGCTCCAGCTGCGCCAGGAGCACGTCGTGACCCTCGAGGCCCGGCCGTCGAACATCGAGGGCAAGGGCGCCATCCCGATTCGCGAGCTCGTGCGCAACTCGCTGCGCATGCGGCCCGACCGGATCATCGTCGGTGAGTGCCGCTCGGCCGAGGCGCTCGACATGCTCCAGGCCATGAACACCGGCCACGACGGCTCGATGTCCACCGGCCACGCCAACACCCCGCGCGACATGCTGAGCCGCCTCGAGACGATGGTGCTGATGGCCGGGATGGACCTGCCACTGCGCGCCATTCGCGAGCAGATCAGCTCCGCGGTCGACCTGATCGTCCACCAGAACCGCCTGAAGGATGGCACGCGTAAGATCGTGAACATCACCGAGGTGCAGGGCATGGAGGGCGACGTCATCGTCATGCAGGACGTCTTCGTCTTCGAGCAGACCGGCGTGAGTCGAGGGCCGGATCCAGGGACGGCTGAAGCCGACCGGCATCCGCCCGCACTTCGCGGAGCGCTTCGAAGTGATGGGCGTCCATCTCCCGCCGAACATCTTCGGCTCACCGTTCTAGCCTGAAGGGACCGCACGAACCATGGGCATGCTTCCGCTCCTGATCGCCGGGATCGCGGCGTTGGCGATCGTCGTCATCGCCGTCGGCATTGCCATGAGCGCGGGCGGCGGCGGGGTCTCGTCGCGGCTCGAGCGGTACGCCTCCGGCAAGGATCCTGACGCCGACGCGGAGGACGGCGACTCCGAGTCCGCCGTGGTCGCCGGACTCTCTCGCGTCATCGACCAACAGGACTTCACGGCCCGGCTGGCCACGGACCTCGCGCGCGCGGACCTGAAGATGAAGCCCGCGGAGTTCCTCATCTTCTGGGCGATCACGCCGATCGGCTTCGTGTTCGTCGCCTTCATCGCTCGGGATCGTCTTCCCCGGGTTCCGGAATCCGGTGGCGCTGGTCGTCGCGTTCGTCCTGGGGCTGTACGCGCCGCGCTTCTACATCAACCGGCGCAAGAACGGTCGGCTCAAGGCGTTCGCGAATCAGCTGCCCGACACGATCACGCTGCTCGCGAACTCGCTCCGGGCCGGCTCCTCGTTCCTCCAGGGCATGGAGCTCGTCACCCGCGAGGCGCGGCCACCGATCAGCGAGGAGTTCGAGCGCGTCGTCCGCGAGATGCAGCTGGGGCTCGCCCTCCAGCCGGCGCTCAACAACCTCAACCGCCGCGTCGCCTCCGAGGACCTGGACCTGATGGTGACGGCCATCCAGATCCAGGCCCAGGTCGGCGGCAACCTCGCGACGGTCCTCGACCAGATCGCCCACACGATTCGCGAGCGGATCCGCATCATCGGTGAGATCAATACCCTGACCGCCATGCAGCGCTACAGCGGCTACGTGATCACCCTGCTGCCGATCGGCCTGGCCGGTCTCCTCTTCCTCATCAGCCCGACCTACATGACGGTGATGCTCGAGAAGCCGCCCGAGATGTTCGGCCTGCCGATGGGCGTCGATCTTCTTCATCGTCGGTCTCATCAGCATGGGAATCGGCTACCTCTTCATCCGCCGCATCGTCGACATCAAGGTGTAACGCAGATGCAAATCGATCCCACCGATCCTCATCGCCATCGTCGCCGGCGCCGCCGTGCTCCTGATCACGTACGGCATCGCCGCGCGTCCGAGCGAGGACGCGGTCCAGGCACGGCTCTCCCAGCTCGTCGTCCAGCCGAAGTCGCTGGAAGAGATGGAGCTGCAGCAGCCGTTCTACGAGCGGGTGATGCGTCCGACGATCCAGCGGCTCGCGCGAGCCGGCCGGCGCCAGGACGGCGGCATGATCGCCCGGACCGACGCGAAGCTCGAGAAGGCCGGCTACCCCGGCGGCCTGCGCGGCGCGGACTGGGTCGGCGTGAAGTTCCTCGGCCTCATCGCCTTCGCGATCCTCGGGTTCGCTGCTCGGCCTGCTCCTGACGGCGGGCACGTTCGTCGCGGCGCTGCTGTTCGCGCTCCTCGGCGCGGCCCTCGGCTACATGGCGCCGGAGTTCTGGCTCGGCCGGAAGATCCGCGCCCGCAGCATGGCGATGACGCTCCAGCTGCCGGATGCCCTCGACCTGCTGACGATCTCGGTCGAGGCCGGCCTCGGCTTCGACGCCGCGCTCGCCAAGGTCGTGGAGAAGATGTACGGGCCGCTCGTCGACGAGTTCCGCCAGGCGCTGGCCGAGGTGCGGATGGGCCGCTCCCGGCGCGACGCGCTCCGCGACGTCGCCATCGCGCGCCGACGCCCAGCCGGTGAGCAACTTCATCGGCGCGATCGTCCAGGCCGAGCAGCTCGGCGTGCCGATCGCCAAGGTCCTCCAGATCCAGTCGAACCAGCTCCGGATCGAGCGACGCCAGCGCGCCGAGGAGGCCGCGGCCAAGGCGCCGGTGAAGATGCTCTTCCCGATGGTCGGCTGCATCTTCCCGACGATCTTCATCGTCATCCTCGGGCCGGCCGTCGTGACCGTCATGGGCGGCAGACTCGGGCCTCTAGGATGCTGCCGCCGGTTCGGCCGGCCATCCTCCTGGTCGACGACGACCTGACCCTGCTGTCGGCGGTCTCGAGGCGCGTGGCACGCGCCGGCTACGACGTCCGCACCGCTCCATCCGGTCCCGCCGCGCTCAAGCAGCTCGAGGGCACGTGGCCCGCGCTGCTCGTCGTGGACCTGATGATGCCCGGCATGGACGGCTTCGAGCTCTGCCGTCGGGTGAAGCAGATCGCCGACCTGCCGATCATCGTCCTCTCGGCGGTCGACGCCTCCGAGGCGAAGGTCAGCGCCCTCGAGCTGTACGCCGAGGACTACGTGACGAAGCCGTTCGACCCCGACGAGCTCGTCGCCCGGATCCAGCGCGTCCTGCGCCGCGCCCCGGTCGGCCACCCGCAGATCATCCTCGACGGCGGAGACGTGGAGGTCGACCTCGCCACCCGACGGCTGTCGACCCCGCGGGCGACGCACCAGCTCACCCCGACCGAGGCCCGGCTGCTCCAGGTCCTGGCCGCATCGGTCGACCGGGTCATCCCGACGGAGGAGCTCCTCAACCGCGTCTGGACCGATGCGGACGGCGCCGATCCCTCCTACCTCTGGGTCACCGTCCGCCGCCTGCGTCGCAAGCTCGAGGCGGACCCGGACCGTCCGCGCTATCTCATCACCGAGCGGGGCGTCGGCTACCGACTGAGCTCCGGCGCCGCCGCCCCATCCGGGCGTAGACCGTGCCCCGCACCGGGCTCTGGCTGCGCGTCTTCGTCGCCCTGCTGCTGGCGATCCTGCCGCCGATCGTGCTGCTCGCTCGCCGCCGATCGGCTGACGGAGGGCCTCTTCGGCGCCGCGAACGCCACGCTCGTGGCGGTCGTCGTGTTCCTCGGCGCCCTCGGCTGGGCGGCGATGCTCGCCCTCGTCTTCACCGGCGGCCTCGCCGACGAGGTGCGCTCGTTCCTGTCACTCGCCGAGCGCGGAGCGGACCGCGACGCCCCCGACAGCGGCGACGCCTACCGGCAGATGGCCGTCTCGCTCGACGAGCGCAACCGCCAGCTCGACACCCTCGCGCGCGAGGCGAGCAGCGTCCCGATCGACGACGAGCCGCGAGCGGTCGTCGGCGCGCTCGTGTCCGCGGTGCGGACGGTCATGCGCGACCCGACGTGGCGCTGCGCGGTGATGACCTCCGCGACCCCCGACCTGCTGCCGCCGGCCGTCTACCACGGGATCGACGACGAGCTTCGCCGACGAGCCGATCGGCGAGCTCGAGCGCTGGGCATCGGTCACCGGCGCCGAGCGCCCGGCGCGGCACGTCGAGGGGCCGTGGGGCGCCTTCGCCGTCGCCGACGTGGCGGTCAGCGATCGGCTGGGAGCGATCCTCTATGCCCCGTGGGAGGGGCGGCTGGACCCGACGCCGGCGGAGATCGCCCTGCTGACCCTCGTCGGCCAGCACGCCGGGACCGCCCTCGAGCACTCGCTCCTCTACGCCCAGGTCCGCCAGCAGGCCGATGAGCTGAACCGCCTCGCCGGCGTGCAGGCCGACTTCCTGCGCGGCGTCACCCACGACCTCCAGACCCCGCTGACGAGCATCGCGGCCCTCGCGACCGAGCTGCGCGCCGACGCCGGACCAGTCTGAGGAGACGCGCGACGATCTCGACTCGATCGCCCACCAGGCCGAGCGGCTCCGGCGGATGGTGAGCCAGCTGCTCGTCGCCTCGCGCCTCGACGCCGGCGTGTTCACCCCCCAGCAGGAGGTCTTCGCGGTCGCCCCCGTCGTCGAGCGGACGTGGGCCGCGCTCCGCGCCGATCGGCCCTTCGAGCTCGACGTGACCGGCCCGCCGCACCTGGCCGTCGCCGACGAGGACCGATTGGAGCAGGTCCTGTGGGCCGTGCTCGACAACGCCGTCAAGTACAGCCCGTCACAGTCGCCGGTGCATGCCGGGATCGACGCGCAGGACGGGATGCTGGCCGTCACGATTCGCGACCGCGGCGCGGGGATGGACACCGCGACGCGCGAGCACGCCTTCGAGCAGTTCTATCGCTCCGACGCCGCGCGCCGCCTGGCGCCCGACGGGAGCGGCGTCGGCCTCTATGCCGCGAGCGGCCTGATGCGGGCGATGGGCGGTCGGATCGAGATCAGCGAGCCACGTCGGCGAGGGGACCGCGGTGACGCTGCACGTTCCGGCCGAGCCGAGCGGCGGAGAGACGCGACTAGGACCACCGTACCAGGGGGGTACCGGGGTCGCCGCTGGGCCCCTGCAAGGTGGTCTGCAAGGTCACGCCCATACACTCCGGCTCAGTAATTCGCTAGCAGACCCGCCCAACCATGTTCCTCCGACTCCGCCTCACGAAGCGCAACAGCCGCGGCCAGAGCCTGGTCGAGACCGCGTTGATCCTCCCGATCATCGTGCTGGTGCTGCTTCTCGGGATCGACCTCGGTCGGGTCTTCTTCACCTCGATCGACCTGCGCAACGCGGCCCACGAGGCCACGATGCTGGGCGGGACCGAGCCGGACGCACGTGCGCGGAGATGAAGGCGACGGTCGACCGCCAGATGGGACGGACCGGCCAGCCGAACGCGGCCGTCTGCGGCCCGCTCGGCACGACGACCGACGTCGTCTACATCACGAGCATCGGCTGCGAGCGGGTCGATCCCGGTCCGGCGTGCAGCCCCTGGGCCCCGCAGCCCTACCCCGCCGACTCCGACCTCCGCTATCGGGTCCAGCTCGAGTACCGCTTCCAGCCGGTCGTCCCGCTCGTCGGCTTCCTGACCGGCAACGGCATGGGCGGAAGCCTCCCGATCCGCGTCGAGAATCGGTCTCCGGTCCTCGTCGGCTACGAGGGCTCCTGACATGAAGCTCCACCGCACCGATTCCGAGCGCGGGCAGACGCTCGTCGAGTTCGGACTGATCATCCCGATCGTCCTGCTGATCATGCTCGGCCTCTTCGACCTCGGCCGCGTCGTGTTCATCAACAACAGCCTCAGCGACGGCGCCCGCAACGGCGCGCGCCACGCCTCGATCCGGCCCCGCGACGCCGACTACTGCGCTCAGGTCGACGATGCCGTGCGCAGCGCGACCCGCGGTCAGCCGCTGACTCCCTACACCGTCACCTTCACGACGCGTCGACGGCGATGGCAACACGCTGTCGACGTACGTCGATGTGCCAGAACGGCGCGAACGGCCCGGGGCGCGCGGCGATGATCGCCGACCAGCAGGCCGGACCGGGGGACCGCGTCACCGTCGACATCGGCGCCAACGTCCAGCTCGCCCTCGACTTCATCGCCCGCGCGACCGGGCGAGACGCCTTCACGCTATCGGCCGAATCGACCATGCAGGTCACGTTCGCCCCCTGACATGAGGAACCCTCAGATGTTCTCCGCCCTTCGAAACCCCAACCGCGAACGTGGCCAGATGCTCGTCATCGTGGCGCTGGGCCTCACCGTGCTCATCGCCATGGCCGGCCTGATCATCGACGGCGGCATGGCGCTGTCCAACCGGCGCCAGGTCCAGAACGCGGCCGACGCGGCCTCCCTCGCCGGCACCCGCGTGCTCGGCCTCGACCTGAAGTGGCGCGCCGTGAACGCCGGCAACCCGTCCCGCCGCCGGCGCCGTTCGCGAACGTCGACCAGGAGGTCTGCGACGCGATCAACGACGCGCTGGTCTACAACACGAACGCCGCGCAGAGCATCGCCGCCGATCGACTGCTACGCCGGCTCGGACGACGCCCAGTACGTCGACTTCGACCGCAACGTCGCTCGGCCGCGTCGGTGACGGCGTGCCGGCCCTCGCCCAGGGCGTCCGCGTCGCCGGGACCGGAGCAGTCCGGGACCTTCCTCATGGGCGTCATCGGCATCGACAGCATCGACGTCGGCGCCGACGCGACCGCCCTCGCCGGCCCCGGCGAGCCGCCGCTCGGCAACCTGATGCCGTTCGTCGCCCAGAACCCGCTCGGGCCCATTCATCCCGGGCGACCAGTACCAGATCCGCAGCGAGGACGAGGGCGAGTGCGACACGGGCGCGCTCGACAGCCACCTCGCGGACCTGGCCGGCGCCTCCGGCGTCGCCATGGCCTCGTACGTCCAGCCGAAGACGCAGGACCGGCCGTTCGCGGCTGCAGCCGCCGTCGGTTCCCGTCGCGGATCCGGCGAGCTCGACCTTCACGACCTCGATCACCGTCACGCTCTCGGCCGAGAGCGGCGCGAAGATCCACTACACGACCGACGGCTCGACGCCGACGGCGGCCAGCGCGACGTACACGGCGCCGCTCACGTTCACCGCGACGACGACCCTGAAGGCGATCGCCGTGAAGGGCGGCGAGGTCAGCGAGATCGGCACGTTCAACTACACGCAGGCAACCCGCCGGCCGTCGTGACCGCGACGCCCGGCGACGGCACGGTCTTCACCACCACCCAGTCGGTGACGCTGACCACCGCGACGCCGGGCTCGACCATCTACTACACGACCAACGGGACCGATCCGACGACCTCGTCGACGGTCTACGCCGGCGCGATCACCTCAGCGCCAGCACGCAGATCCGCGCGATCGCGTGGAAGGGCGGCGTCAACAGCGCGGTGACCGATCTTCAACTACACGCAGACCGGTGGCACCGAGCCGCCGGTGGCCAATCCCGTGTCCGGAACGGAATTCGCAGACGACCCTGAACGTCAGCCTGACGACCCCGACGCCCGGCGCGACGATCTGGTACACGGTCAATGGGAGCGATCCGAGGACGTACCAGCCGGACGCAGTACATCCCGCCGCTGTCGCTCGTCTCGACGACGACGGTCACGGCCTACGCGACGGCCGGCGGCAACGACAGCCTCGATCGTCGACGTTCACGTACACGAAGACCGGCCCGGTCTGCCCCGAGCTGACCTCCGGCAACTTCGGATGGATCGACTATTCGGGCGGCTCGAACAGCAACGCCGACCTGAAGCACGAGATCGCGCATCCCGAGGACGCCGACATCACCTGGTACTACCGCAACTGCGCGGGCGCGGCCGACACGAACTGCCGCGATCCGCACGACCTGGCCGATGCCGCCGACGACCACTGGCTGGTCGAGGGGACGCCCGGGCCACCGCGACACGTCGCTGCGCGCTGGTGTGCGACCTGTACCTCGGCCAGATCATCTACGTCCCGATCTGGGACGACTTCCACCTGCTGCCCGGCAAGAAGCCGAACGGCAACAACGCGGTGTTCCACATCATCGGCTTCGCCGCCTTCCGGCTCGACGGCGTCATCGACAACAAGAACAACGGCGACCCGTCGAACGACGCGTGCGGCGACGGGCCTCGACCTCGGCGGCAAGCCGAACGACAAGGGCTTCGTCGGCACGTACGTCGACAGCTTCGTCGGGACGCAGGTCGCACCCTGCATCCCGAGCCCCGACGGCACCAACCCCTGCCAGAACCTGCAGAACGACCGTCTGGAGATCAACCTGGCGGACTAGCCAGTCCGCGGACGACGCGTCCGCTTCAGCGGCGGGAGGACCAGTGCCTCGGTCGGGGGAAGACCGAGGCACTTCCTCGTCCTCGAGCCTGCCATGATCCGACGATGACCACACCTGCGCCGCATGTGCGCGTGGAGAACGTGACGCGCGGCGCCGTCGTCGCCGAGCGCGTCCGCGTCGCGCGCAGCATGCGCGACCGCACGGTCGGCCTCCTCGGCCGCGACACCCTCGCCGCGGACGAGGGCCTCTGGATCGAGCGCTCGCCGTCGATCCACATGTTCTTCATGCGCTTCGCGATCGACGCCGTCTTCGTCGGCGCGGACGGACGGGTCACGAAGGTCGTGCCCGAACCTGAAGCCCTGGCGCGTCGTGTGGTGGGCGCCCGGCGCGCGCGATTGCCTCGAGCTGGCGGCGGGAGCCGCGGCGCGGAGCGGCACCCGGCCGGGCGACGAGCTGCGGCTCGTCGACGCCACCTAGATCTCCCTGGCGACCGCGAACCCGTAGACCTCGCGCACTCCGGCCGACCGAAGGACCGATGCGCACGCCTCCAGCGTCGCCGTCGTCGTGACGATGTCGTCCACGACGATGACCGTCGGCCGGCATGGCCGGTGCGCCGATCGCACCGCGAAGGCCGCCCGCAGGTTCGCGAGACGCGCCGCTCGGTCCAGCCGGTGCTGCTTCGTCGTCGGGCGCACGCGCTCGAGGAGATCGATGACGGGCAGCCCGACCGCGGAGCCCAGCGCTCGCGCGATGAGCTCGGCCTGGTTGTAGCCGCGCTCCCGGAGCCGCTCCCGGTGCACGGGGACCGGAACGAGCGGCACGGCGCCCGTGATCTCCAGGAGGACGTCGAGCGTCGGAGTCGCTGCCTTCGCGAGCGGCCCCGCCAGGCGGCTCGCGCCCTCGTACTTCAGGCGCGCGAGCGCCCTCCGGATCGGTCCCTCGAAGGCGAAGGCGGCCAACGCGAGGGAGAGATCCTGCCCGATCGCGATCGCCGGGTCGGCGGCGACGAATCGACATGCGGGATCCGACGCCGGACGGGCGGCGCGGAGGCACGCCGAACACAGCAGCGCCCCGGCCGAACCGCAGCCGCGCAGGCAGGCGGCAGCAGCAGATCGAGGATCGCCCGCATGGCTCCCATGCTGGCGTTGGCCACTTACCGCCCGCGTACGGCCCGCTTATCCGGCCTCGGGATCGTCGGGCCATCATCTGAGCGCCCGTTGGGCGCCGGGCGTGGCTGGTGCTACCGTACTGGGACGCGTTGCAGCCCAGCGGAGGCATCGGTACGTGAAGACGAACCTGAAGGCCCGCAACATCGAGCTGAACGACCGGCTCCGCGGTCAGATCGAGCGAAAGCTGCGCCGGCTCGACCGCATCACCCACGAAACGGCCGAGGCGGACGTCGAGCTCATCGGCCACGCCTCGCACGCCATCGACAGCGCCCAGGTGGCCGAGGTCACGCTCCGCAACAACGGCGAGGTGGTCCGCTCCACCGCCTCCGGCGCCACGCCGATCGCCGCGCTCGACATCGTCATCGACAAGCTCGAGCGCCAGGTCGTGCGGACGAAGGAGCGACCGGGGAGCGTTCGGAAGCGCCACAGCGACGAGGTCGAATCGGTCCTGACCCGCGAGGCCCTGGGCACGGTCGAGGCCGATGAGGACCGGCCGCAGGTCGTCAAGGTCAAGCGCTTCGGCATGGCGCCGATGTTCGAGGAGGACGCGATCACCGAGATGGAGGAGCTCGGACACGCCTTCTTCGTGTTCCTCGACGCGGAGACCGAGCAGGTGGCGGTCCTCTATCGCCGAACCGATGGCAACTACGGCGTCATCCAGCCGGTGACCGATCGCTCGAACGGGGCGGCCCGCTGAACCGCCCGGCGGGCGTCAGTAGATCGCCGGCAGGACGAGCAGGCCCGCGACGAGGACGATCAGGGCCACGAAGTAGACGAAGAGCGCGAGGGTCAGGAGGTCGGACCCGTCCGACCCCTTCTGGTCTTCCAACGGCTCATCGTGCGCGTCGACCATGGCTCGCACCGTAGCACGCCCCGAGCCGCGACGGCGGCTGACGTGGCCGGAGGACGCACCCGCCGTCGGGATGCACCTCGGCGTGGGGAACGGCCTGCTGCGCGCGGCTCGACGGTCGCGTCAGATCGGCGGCCGAGCCCTCCAGATCTTCACGGACAACCCGACCGCCTGGCGTCGCCGTCCCGGAGCCGCCGCTGGAGACGCCGGAATTCGTCGACTACGGGACGCGCGAGGGCCTGCGCACGATCGCGGTCCACGCGTCGTATCTCATCAACCTGGCCGGCTCCGCAGAGCCGTTCGCGTCGCGGTCGCGCGACGGACTGATCGTCGAGATGCAGCGCGCGCCGTCCTACGGCGCCACGATCGTGAACACGCACATCGGCTCCCATCGAGGCATCGGGGCGGCCACGGGGCTGGCGCGGATCGTGGAGAACGTTCGCGCCGTGCTCGCGTCATCGCCGACGGACGTCCGCCTCGCGCTCGAGAACTCCTCCGGCGGTGGTGACATGCTCGGCTCCTCCGTCGAGCAGCTGGCGCGGATCCTCGAGGGCGTCGGCGCGGAGCACGATCGCCTGGCGTTCTGCCTGGACACGGCCCATCTGTGGGGCGCCGGCTACGACATCGGCGACGCGGATGGCGTGACGGCGGTGGTCGATCGCTTCGAGGAGTTGATCGGTCTCGATCGGCTGGCGCTCGTGCATCTCAACGACTCGCGCTCGGAGCTCGGCTCGCGGACGGACCGTCACGAGCACCTCGGCGCGGGACGGATCGGTCCGGTCGGGCTCGGCACGCTGCTGCGGGATCCGCGCCTCCGCGAGACGACGTTCATCATGGAGACGCCCGGCGCGGACGAGGGCTGGGATGCGGTCAACATGCGCCGCGCCTGGATGCTCTGGGGCGGCGCCACCGAGCTCCCGGTGCTCCCCCCGAAGGCCTTCCACACGAACCGGCGCTCGACGAGGGTCGTTCGCCCGTAGCGCGTCAGCCTCGCTGGCTGAAGCCGTTCGCGCCGTGCGAGCCGTTGCCGTCGTTGCGCGCTCGGCGCTGGCGGACCGTGATGTAGGCCTGCATCAGCTCGCGAACATCGGCCTCGGTCAGGGCGTCATCCCCGCGCAGCGCGTACTCGACGCGGGTCGTGGGGAGCACCGCCCGCGAGTTCAGGGAGGCGAAATAGGCGGGTCCATCGGCCTCGTCGGTGATCTCGCGGAGGCCTCGTGCCAGCTTCGTGGCAGTGCCGAGCGACGGCATGCGGTCGCCCTTGATCAGCCGGCTGATGGTCGAATGATCCACCCCGGACTGGAGCGCCAGCTGCCGCTGGCTCATCTTCTTCTCCTTCAGCTGGCTTCGCAGCCAGGAGTTGAAGGATCTCGGTGTCTGCAGCGTCATCTGCGACCTTCGTGTGCTGGACGCCATCGGCGCTGGTGCGCCGGTGGTGCGTCCGAGCAACCTCAGGATCGGTCCCGAGAGGGGTCGCCTCAATAGGAGGAAGGTACTTCGCGAAACAGACCGGCGGCGCGCGCGTCGCTCGATCGGGCCGGATCCCTAGCCCGAAGGGACCGGGGCGGGCCCGACGCCGTGCGCTCGGCGCACCTTGCCGCTGAACAGGTAGACGATGCCGCCGGTGATGATCACGCTGAGAATGCTGATCGCGCGGTCGGTGAGCGCGATCGCCGCGGCGTGCTCCGGGCTGACCCCGTAGATCAGCAGCGCGCCGGCGATTCCGGCCTCGACGAAGCCGACGCCGGCGGGCGTGAGCGGCATCGCGGTCAGGAGCGCCGCCACGAGCGCGACGAAGACCGAGGCGCTGATGCCGAGGTCGACACCCGGAATGCCGAGGGCGTGGATGACGAAGTAGAGGCGCGAACCCTCGAGCAGCCAGATGACGACGGTCGTGACGCCGATGACCGGCAGCGCCGACCGGGTCAGCGCGCCCGTGCTGCCCTCGTGGAAGCGCCGCCACAGCTCCGCGAACCGCAACGGCAGGAAGCGCGTGATGCGCTGGCCGTAGAAGCGGAGCGCGACCATCGCGCCGATGAGGATGATGGCCACGACGAAGCCGAGGATGAAGATGACGTCGACCCCGGGCATCGAGCGTCCCCGGAAGCTCCAGTAGCCGGCGCTGCCAGGCGCCAGGGCGAAGATCACGATGATGTCGGCGATGCGCTCGATGAAGATCGTGCCGACCGTCTTCGACGCCGACGCGCCGTTGTCCGCCTTGAGCAGGTATGCCGGTACAGGTCGCCCCAGCTTGGCCGGCACGAGGCAGTTCACGAACCACGAGATGTAGAGGATCTCGAGCGCATCCAGGAACCGAACCCGCGTCCCGACCTTCGCGAGGATGTACCGCCAGCGGAAGGCGCGGATCGGGAATGTCGCGTAGTAGGCGACGAACGCGAGCACGAGCAGGCCGACGTTCGCGCCGAGGATGAGCTCGAGGGTGTCCCCGAGGTTGACGCCGAGCGTCCGGAAGGTGAGGGCGAGGAGGACGAGCGCGAAGATGACCGAGCCGATCGTGCGCCAGTTGAGGACGCGCCGGGTGAGGCTGACCTCGCGCTCGGGGATCGGCTCGTCGGCCGGCGCGCCGAGGAACGCGCCCGCCTCGTAGATCGCCTCGCCCTCGTGCGAGTGCGTGGACGGAGGCGGACGTGGCGGCTCGCGGTCTTCGTCTTCGGTCATTCGTCCTCCTTCTCCTTCGGCGGCAGCTCCGCCGCGGTGGGACGCTGGATCGGCTCGCGGCTGACCTGCTCCGGCGACTCAGAGCCGAGGATCGGACCGGTCGCGGCCGGCTTGCCTCGCCAGGCGTCGAAGATGTTCTTCCACACCGCCCAGCGGGTCGTGAGGTGGATGAGGACGGTCGAGCGGCTGGCGTGCCAGTCGTTGTCCGGAAGGGACGTGCGCAGCTCGTCGGCCGTCTCGAAGTGCGGCATCGCGTTGAACGCCATCGCGACCTCGAAGCTCGAGTGGCTGTCGGACGCCGCGATGCCCGGGATCCCGTGCTGCGTTGCGAACTCCGCCGCCTCGAGGTTGTGGCGCTGCAACGTGACCCGGCAGTTGAAGACCTCGACCATGTCGATCTTGCGCACGTCGGCCAGGTTGCGAAGCGGCCCCTCCTTGATGTGAGAGGCCCGGAACGGGTCGAACGGATGCGGGATGCTGACGAGCCCTCCCTGCCGATGGATCTCGTCCGCGGTCTCGTTCGCACTCAGGCCGCGCGGGATCGTCTTGCGTGAGGAACAGGCCGACGACCTCGCCGTCGGCGGTCGACACCTCCTCGCCGAGGATGACCGTGAGCTTGTCGGCCAGCCCGAGCTCGGCGACCTTGTCGCGGACGGCGATCGCGCCCTCCACGTTGTTGTGGTTCGTGATCGCGACATGCGTCAGCCCGCGCTCGATCGCCTTCTCGATGAACGTCTCCTCGGTCAGGAGCGAGTCGCGGCTGAAGCGCGTGTGGATGTGGAAGTCGGCGAAGGCCTTGCGCGAGGCTGGCTTTCCGGTGGTCGCCCGCTCGTCACGGAGCTGGGTGCGGAGCTCGGTCGCCGTGGCGGCGATCGTCACGTCGGCCGGCCTCACCGTTGGCTGACCAGGCTCTTGCGGTAGCTCCCGAACTGCTCGAGCGCCATGCCGGTGCCGACGGCGACGCTGTTGAGCGCGTTCTCGGCCACGTGGCACGGGATGCCGGTCACCTGGGTCAGCAGCTTGTCGAGGTTGCGCAGCAGCGCCCCGCCGCCGGTCATGACCATGCCCTTGTCGATGATGTCGCTGCTCAGCTCCGGCGGCGTCTGCTCGAGGACGTTGCGGACGGCGGTGATGATCGCCTGGAGCGGCTGCTCGATCGCCTCGGTGATCTCGGTGCTCGTGATCGGGATCGTGCGGGGAAGGCCGGCGATCATGTCGCGGCCCTTGACCTCCATCCGCAGCGGCTCGTCGAGCGGCAGCGCCGAGCCGATCTCGATCTTCACCGCCTCCGCGGTCCGGTCGCCGATCATCAGGTTGTACTTGCGCCGGATGTAGTTCGCGATGCTCTCGTCGAATCGGTTCCCGCCGACGCGGAGCGAGTCGCTGACGACGATCCCGCCGAGCGCGATCACGGCGATCTCGCTCGTCCCGCCGCCGATGTCGATGATCATGTTGCCGCTCGGTCCGCTGATCGGGACGTTCGAGCCGATCGCCGCCGCCAGCGGCTCCTCGATCAGGTAGGCATCCTTCGCGCCGGCCTTCAGGGCGGCGTCGCGGACGGCGCGCTTCTCGACGCTCGTCACGCCCGAAGGGACGCTGATCATCACCTCCGGCTTGAACAGCCGGAACCGATGCCCGACCTTGTCGATGACGTAGCGCAGCATCGCCTCGGTGATCAGGTAGTCGGCGATCACCCCGTCGCGCATCGGCCGGATGGCTCGCACGTTGCCGGGGGTGCGCCCGATCATCTCGCGCGCTTCCTCGCCGACGGCGACGAGCTTGTTGTCGTCCTCGCGGATGGCGACGACGCTCGGCTCGTTGAGGACCACGCCCTTGCCCTTGACGTACACCAGGATGTTGGCGGTGCCGAGGTCGATGCCGATCTTCATGCGTGCGCTATCGGTCCAGTGCGGGGTTGCCGGGGCGCCCGCAGTATACCGAGGCCGCTCGGCCCGGCCTCAGTACGATCGGCTGCGGGCCGCCCTAGTGAGGGTTGTAGCTGACCGCCAGCAGGGCGTGGTGGGTGGCGGCGCCCGACGTCCAGCTCATCGTGGTCGTGGCCGCCCCGGCCTCGGACGAGCCGGCGCCGCGCAGGTTGTTGGTGCCGCCGGTGGTGTTCATGTCCCAGTGCTCGGTCTGTCCGGCACCGGCGGTGTGGGCGGTGGTGCTGTTGGAGCCGAAGATGACGTCGAGGACGAGGGCGCCGGTCTGGGAGGGCACGTTGACCGAGATGGCGTTGCTGTTGAAGCCGGCGCCGACCGGGGTGCCGTGGCCGCCCACCCCGGCCAGGGCATGCACGCCGATCACGCGCTTGGCATTGGCGCTCAGGGTGTGGCTCAGCGCCGCACCGGCGACCCCCGGCGTCGGGTTGGCCAGCTCCCAGATCTCGACCGCCCCGTTGGCCGACGCGACCTGGCGGCCGACGAGGGTCAGCGGCTGGTTGAGCGACGGGTTGCCGGGATCGGGCTTCCAGGTCATCGAGGTGACCGTGGTCGAGGTGGTGTAGACGCTGATCATGGCCACCAGGCGGTCGGTGCCGGCCGGCAGGCTGAAGCTCATCGAGCCGGCGTTGCTCGAGGCGAAGGTGCTGGCCGCGCCGCCGAGCCGAGTGACCGGCACCAGCCCGGTCGGCGTGGCGCTGCGCTCGTTGGAGCCCGGACCGGGGTCGACGGCGTTGACCGCGGCGACCTGGTAGTAGTAGGTCGTGCCGTTGCTGACGCTGGAGTCGGTGTAGGTCGTGGTCACCCCGACCGTGGTCAGCAGGCTGTCGCCGCCGCTGGTCGTGCCGCGCCAGATCTGGTAGCCGCTGATCGGGCTGCCGCCGTCGGAGGCCGGTGCCGTCCAGGTCAGCGCCACGCTGGCGTTGCCGGCGCGTGGCGGCGGTCAGGTTCGGAGCACCCGGCGCGGTGGGCGGCGGTGGTGGCGCCGGCGTGGCGCTGCGCTCGTTGGAGCCCGGACCGGTGTCGACGGCGTTGACCGCGGCGACCTGGTAGTAGTAGGTCGTGCCGTTGCTGACGCTGGAGTCGGTGTAGCTGGTCGTCACCCCGACCGTGGTCAGCAGGCTCGCGCCGCCGCTGGTCGTGCCGCGCCAGATCTGGTAGCCGCTGATCGGGCTGCCGCCGTCGGAGGCCGGTGCCGTCCAGGTCAGCGCCACGCTGGCGTTGCCGGCGGTGGCGGCGGTCAGGTTGGGAGCACCCGGGGCGGTGGGCGGCGGTGGCTCGAGGGGATGGCCGGGTTGTAGCTGACCGCCAGCAGGGCGTGGTGGGTGGCGGAGCCCGACGTCCAGCTCATCGTGGTCGTGGCCGCCCCGGCCTCGGACGAGCCGGCGCCGCGCAGGTTGTTGGTGCCGCCGGTGGTGTTCAGGTCCCAGTGCTCGGTCTGTCCGGCACCGGCGGTGTGGGCGGTGGTGCTGTTGGAGCCGAAGATGACGTCGAGCACGAGGGCGCCGGTCTGCGAGGGCACGTTGACCGAGATGGCGTTGCTGTTGGAGCCGGCGCCGACCGGGGTGCCGTGGCCGCCCACCCCGGCCAGGGCATGCACGCCGATCACGCGCTTGGCATTGGCGCTCAGGGTGTGGCTCAGCGCCGCACCGGCGACCCCCGGCGTCGGGTTGGCCAGCTCCCAGATCTCGACCGCCCCGTTGGCCGACGCGACCTGGCGGCCGACGAAGGTCAGCGGCTGGTTGAGCGACGGGTTGCCGGGATCGGGCTTCCAGGTCATCGAGGTGACCGTGGTCGAGGTGGTGTAGACGCTGATCATGGCCACCAGGCGGTCGGTGCCGGCCGGCAGGCTGAAGCTCATCGAGCCGGCGTTGCTCGAGGCGAAGGTGCTGGCCGCGCCGCCGAGCCGAGTGACCGGCACCAGCCCGGTCGGCGTGGCGCTGCGCTCGTTGGAGCCCGGACCGGTGTCGACGGCGTTGACCGCGGCGACCTGGTAGTAGTAGGTCGTGCCGTTGCTGACGCTGGAGTCGGTGTAGCTGGTCGTCACCCCGACCGTGGTCAGCAGGCTCTCGCCGCCGCTGCTCGTGCCGCGCCAGATCTGGTAGCCGCTGATCGGGCTGCCGCCGTCGGAGGCCGGTGCCGTCCAGGTCAGCGCCACGCTGGCGTTGCCGGCGCGTGGCGGCGGTCAGGTTCGGAGCACCCGGGGCGGTGGGCGGCGGTGGTGGCGCCGGCGTGGCGCTGCGCTCGTTGGAGCCCGGACCGGTGCCGACGGCGTTGACCGCGGCGACCTGGTAGTAGTAGGTCGTGCCGTTGCTGACGCGTGGAGTCGGTGTAGCTGGTCGTCACCCCGACCGTGGTCAGCAGGCTCTCGCCGCCGCTGGTCGTGCCGCGCCAGATCTGGTAGCCGCTGATCGGGCTGCCGCCGTCGGAGGCCGGTGCCGTCCAGGTCAGCGCCACGCTGGCGTTGCCGGCGCTGGCGGCGGTCAGGTTGGGAGCACCCGGGGCGGTGGGCGGCGGCGGGTTCCCGGACGCGACGGCAGCACGAAGGGCATGGATCATCGGCTCCGGGATCCCGTCGGGATCGTCCGGCCACGTGCCCTGTCCCGCGCAGCTCGCATCGGCCCCGGCGATGGATCCGTCCGGACACTCGCCCGAGGTCTTCAGGTTCGCCATGGCCTGAGCCGGCGTGAGCCCGGGCGCCGCGGCGGCCATCAGCGCGACCACGCCGGCGACGTGCGGCGTCGCCATGCTCGTCCCGCTGCTCGTCTTGTACGTCCCGCCCGGCCACGTCGATTACACGAAGACGCCCGGCGCCACCACGTCGACCGACGCCCCGTAGTTGCTGAACAGCGCCAGCGTGTCGTCGCACTCGGTCGAGAAGAGCTCCAGGATGAACTTGCAGCCGGCCAGCCCGCCGCGCGCGGTGTCGAAGTCCGTCAGGGCCGACACGCTGATGACCTCGGGGAACGCGGCCGGAACGAAGTTGCCCGCGTTGACGGCCGAGTTGCCGGCCCCGGCCACCATGATGATTCCGGCCGCATTGGCGGCGCAGACCGCGGCGTGAAGGGCGTCGTTCTGGCAGTCGCCCCATGCGCGCTGCTCGCCGAAGCTCATGTTCATGACGTCGATGTCGTTCGTGCTGTCCCCGTCCGCGTTCAGCGCCATCACGTGGTCGAAGCCGCACAGGACCAGCGACTCGCTCGAGTTGCCGGCAGTCGTCGAAGACCTTGACCGCGACGAGCTCCGCTTCGGGGGCCACGCCGACCACGCCGATGCCGTTCCGGGGCGCGGCCGCGGTTCCCGCGACGTGCGTGCCGTGCCCGTAGCCGTCCTCTGGAGGGGCGCCCGGGGTCACGCAGTTCTTGCTGTCACCCAGATCGATGCTGGCGACGAGATCCGGGTGATCGAGATCGATCCCGGTGTCGAGGACGGCGATCCGCGCACCATTGCCCCGGTACCCGTTGTGGTAGGCGCCGGTCAGCGGCGTGTCTTCGTCGTACGCCGCGATCCGCTCGATCCCGGTCGGCAGGGTCTCGGCGGCCAGCGCGATCGGGCGGTCCGGGGTGACGGAGACCACGTTCGGATTCCGACGCAGGGCCTCCGCGGCCACCGCCGATCCGGTGAACTGGAAGCCGTTGATCGCATGGGTATAGGTCTGGCCGATCCTGCCGCCGACGTTCCGCGTGAGTGCGGCGGCGAGCCGTGGCGCCGCGTGCCCGGGGGCGAGCGTGACGATCCACGAGGAGGCGGCGGCGGCCGCGGCGACACCCACGGGAGGTGCCGCCATGGCAGGTGCGGCTGACGAGAGCGCCAGGAAGGCGGATCCCGCGAACGCGATGAGACGGGTAGGAAGATGAACCCGCATGGGATGAATCCAAGGACGCTCGGGCACGGAGTAGCGCCGCGCAGTCTGCTCCCCCAAATCGGGCCATGGGAAGCCCCTCAGAGGTCCCGGTCGGACCGCTGTGGTGCCCTCCCGCAACCCCAAAATGGCGGCATGCCAGAGGGTGACACGATCTTCCGCACCGCGGCGGTGCTGCGCTCCGTGCTGGTCGGTCAACGAGTCGATCGCAGCCCGCGCCCGGCCCGGCCCGGGCCTGCGGCGCGTGCCCGACCTCTCGAAGGTCGTCGGTGCCACGGTCACTTCGGTCGCTGCTCGCGGGAAACACCTGCTGATCGACTTCGACAACGGCCTCACGCTGCGCAGCCATCTGCGGATGCGTGGCTCGTGGCACCGCTACCGACCCGGTGAGCCGTGGAGGCTTCCCGAATCGCAGGCGAACGCGGTCCTCGAGACCGCGAGTGCCGTCGCCGTCGCCTTCAATACCCCAACGCTCGAGCTCCTGACCGATGCGGGCATGGCCCGAGATCGATCGCTGCGCGAGCTCGGGCCGGACCTGCTCGGCGTCGAGTTCGACGTCGACGAGGCCGTCCTCCGGCTTCGCCAGCGGGACCGCGAGCAGCTCGGGAACGCGCTGCTCGACCAGCGAGCGGTCGCCGGCATCGGCAACGTCGTGAAGAGCGAGACCGCCTTCATCGAGCGGATGGACCCATGGGCATTCGTCGGCGACTTCAGCGACGACGAGCTTCAGGGGGCGATGCGAACGGCTCGGCGGCTGCTGCAGGCGAACACGCGAGGCGGAGCGCGGGTCACCACCGGCAATCCCCGCCGCGGACAGGAGCTGTGGGTGTACGGCCGCGCGGGCCGTCCATGTCGCCGCTGTGGCACGCGCATCGAGACGCGCCGGCAGGGAGAGCTCGCGAGGTCGACCTACTGGTGTCCCCGGTGTCAGCCGCCGCGGGCGCCTACGCCTCGATCCGGTTGATCTGGGCGCCCAGCGCGACGAGCTTGGCCTCGATCTGCTCGTACCCGCGGTCGACGTGCTCGACCCCATCGATGACCGACGTGCCGGTCGCCGTCAGCGCCGCGAGGATGAGGGTCGCGCCCGCGCGAAGGTCGGCGATCTCGACCTCGGCGGCGTGGAGCGGCGTCGGGCCGGTGATCCGGGCGTGTCGCTCGTCGAGAAGATCGATCTCGGCCCCCATCCTGGTGAGCTCGCGCGCATAGTCGAGGCGGTCCTCGAAGATCGTCTCGTGGATGTGGGAGACGCCATCGGCCTGGGTCATCAGCACCGAGAAGGGGGCCTGGAAATCGGTGGCGAAGCCCGGATACGGATCGGTCCGGACGTCGATCGCACGCAGCGGACCGTCGCTGGGTCGAATGTGCAGCGGCGTCGGCATCGGTCGCGTAGGAGATCCCCATCCGGTCGCAGGCGGCGAGGAACGCGCCGAGGTGCTCGGGATCGATGCCCTGCAGCGTCACGGTCCCGCGGGTCACGGCGGCGGCGATCGCGAAGGTCTCCGCCTCCAGGCGGTCGCCGAGGACCCGATGCTCCACGCCGTTCAGCGATGGAACGCCCTCGATCTCGAGCCGCCGCTCAGCCGTCCGCTCGATGTGCGCGCCCATGCCATGGAGCATGGCGATCAGGTCGTCGACCTCCGGCTCGACCGCGGCGTTGTCGATCACGGTCGTCCCTCGCGCCAGGGTCGCCGCGAGGAGCGCGTTCTCGGTGCCCATGACGCTGACGATCGGGAACTCGATGTGCGCCCCCGCGAGTCCGGACGGCGGTGCGGACGCGTAGTAGTAGCCGTTGCGGTACTCGATCGTCGCGCCGAGCGCCTCCATGGCCATGACGTGATAGTCGACGGGCCGCCGGCCGATCCGATCCCCGCCGGGGTTCGGCAGGATCACGCGGCCGAACCGGGCCAGCATCGGTCCGAGGAGGATGAAGCTCGCGCGCATCCGTGCGGCGGCCTCGAGCGGGACGAACGGCCAGGTTGCCTCGACGGCCCGGATCTCGAGCCCGTCGCCGTTCGTTCGCTTCACCTCGAAGCCGATGTCGGTCATCACCTCGCGCAGGGTCGTCACGTCGCTGATCTTCGGGACGTTGCGCAGGCTGACCGGCTGATCGGTGAGGGCGGCGGCGGCCATCATCTTCAGCACGCCGTTCTTGGCGCCGGCGATGCGGACCGTCCCGGACAGCGGCCGCCCACCGGTGATCACGAACTTCTGCATGGACCGATGAAGTCTACCGACGGAGGTTCGCATCGGTTGCCGCCCTGACGCTGCGCGGTCCGTCGCGCTGACGTTACCCCGGGAAGGCTTCCTTCCACTCGTGGCCGCCCATGTGGTGGCCGTCGCACAGGCCGATGCGCCCGCCCATGTGCCGCGAGGGCAGATAGGGCTGCATTCCCGCCTCGAACGGCGTCGGCTGGCGGTTGCAGATCATCATCCGCCCCTCGCGCGCCCACTCGTACAGGTGCTCGGACGAGCAGAACCGATACGGGCGCGTGAAGTTCACGGTCTCGCCGTGCGCCGGCGAGCTCGGCAGGCCGATCGGTCCGGTCTCGCGCACGACCTCGATCCTCACGGGCAGCTGGGGCATCCGGGTGCCGCACCGGTCGCAGGTCAGCATCGGTCAGCCCAGGTAGTGGGCGCCGTCATCCTCGCGATGGTTGGCGATGAAGTTCGGGTCGAGGTTCGGGTCCTGGCCCGGCGGCGAGCCCTTGTGCGGCTTGAAGTCGACCGGGCAGATGAACGGGTACTCGCGACCGATCTTGCGCAGCTCCTGCATGCGCCGATGCCCCGGATCCGGCTTCCCTTCCGGGCCGCGCAGGTGCGCCTTCTCGGCCTCCTCGGGGGTCATCGGTCCGTCGTCTTCCATGCGCCTAGCCGCGAGAGCGGCGCCTCGTGGCGATGCGCTCGCGCATGAGCGCCGTCTGGAGCGCGGCGCGGACGCGCGCGATGTCGACCGGATCCTTGGCCTGCTCGAGCTCGGCCTCGGCGCGCTTGCGGGCCTCGGCGGCGCGGGCCTCGTCGATCTCGTCGGAGTGCTCGGCGAGGTCGGCCATGACGATGACCTTGTCCGGCCGCACTTCGACGAACCCGCCGCTGATGAGCAGCGACTGCTCGGTGCCGCCCTTCTTGATCCGGAGCTCGCCGACGCCGAGGGAGCTGATCAGCCGCGTGTGGTGCGGCAGGATGCCGAGCTGGCCGTTGCGGCCCGGGCACGATGACCATGTCGACCTCGTCGTCGAAGACGCGCCGCTCGGGCGAGACGATCTCCAGCTGAATCGGCATCGGTCAGCCCATGCTCTCGGCGTTCTGGGCGACATCCTCGATCGTGCCGGCCAGGTAGAAGGCCTGCTCGGGCAGCGCGTCGTGCTTGCCCTCGAGGATCTCGCGGAAGCCGGCCACCGTCTCCGCCAGGGTCGTGTACTTCCCGGGACGGCCGGTGAACTGCTCGGCGACGAACATCGGCTGCGACATGAAGCGCTGGAGGCGGCGGGCGCGAGTCACGGTGACCTTGTCGTCCTCGCTCAGCTCGTCCATGCCGAGGATCGCGATGATGTCCTGGAGGTCCTTGTAGCGCTGCAGCGTCCGCTGGACCTCGCGAGCGACGTCGAAGTGCTCCTGGCCGACGACGCGCGGGTCGAGGACGGTCGAGGTCGACGTCAGCGGGTCCACCGCGGGGTAGATCCCGAGCTCGACGATCGAGCGCTCGAGGCGGATCGTCGAGTCGAGGTGGCCGAACGTCGTGGCGGGGGCCGGATCGGTGTAGTCGTCGGCGGGGACGAAGATCGCCTGGAGCGAGGTGATCGAGCCCTTCTTCGTCGACGTGATCCGCTCCTGGAGGTCGCCCATCTCCGTGGCGAGCGTCGGCTGGTAGCCCACGGCCGATGGCATCCGGCCGAGGAGCGCCGACACCTCCGATCCCGCCTGCGTGAAGCGGAAGATGTTGTCGATGAAGAGGAGGATGTCGCGGCCCTCCTCGTCTCGGAAGTACTCGGCCATCGTGAGCGCGGTCAGGCCCACGCGCTGGCGAGCGCCCGGCGGCTCGTTCATCTGGCCGAAGACCATGACGGTCTTGTCGATGACGCCCGACTCGGTCATCTCGCCGAGGAGGTCGTTCCCCTCGCGGCTGCGCTCGCCGACGCCGGCGAACACGGAGTAGCCACCGTGCTCGGCGGCGATGTTGCGGATCAGCTCCTGGATGATGACCGTCTTGCCGACGCCGGCGCCGCCGAAGACGCCGACCTTGCCGCCGCGCTTGAAGGGCGCGATGAGGTCGATGACCTTGATGCCGGTCTCGAAGATCTGGGGCTCGGTCACCATCTGGTCGAAGGCCGGGGGGTTGCGATGGATCGGCAGCGTGGAGGCCTTCTTCACCGGGCCCTTGCCGTCGATCGGGTGGCCGAGGACGTCGAAGACGCGCCCGAGCGTCGGAGCGCCGACGGGCACGCTGATCGGCGCACCGGTGTCCACGACGTCGAGCCCGCGCGCCAGGCCGTCGGTGGATGACATCGCCACGGCGCGCACCCAGTTGTTGCCGAGGTGCTGCTGCACCTCGACGACGAGCTTCCCGTCACCGTCATCGGCCGATGCGCCGGCGCTCTTGGGCCGCTCGATCTCGAGGGCGTTGTAGATCCCCGGCAGCTCGCCAGGCGGGAACTCGACATCGATCACGGGCCCCGTGATCTGGATCACCTTTCCGGTCGCCATCGGTCTGTCCGTTCTCCTTTGGTGTCAGCCGCCCAGGGCTTCGGCCCCGGAGGCGATCTCGATCATCTCGCGGGTGATGGTGGCCTGCCGCGTCTTGTTGTAGACGAGGGTCAGGTCGTCGATGAGCTCGTTGGCATTGTCGGTCGAGTTGCGCATCGCGATCATCCGCGCGCTCTGCTCGGAGGCCTGGTTCTCGAGCACGGCCCGATACAGGTCGATGGCAACGAAGTGCGGGAGCAGCCGGCGAGAGGACCGCCTCGCGGCGATGGCTCGAACAGGTACTCGTCATTGGCCGCCGCCTGCGCCCTCGGCCTGCTGCCGGCTGCTGCGATCGGGAGCAGCTGCGTGATCTCCGGCCGCTGGGTCAGGGTGCTGATGAACGTGCTGTAGGCGACGTGGATCTCGTCGTACTTCTCCTCGAGGAAGTCCTGGGTCACGAGCCGCGCGATCGGGGTCACGTCGGTGAAGGCGGGCCGGTCTCCGAGCTGGTTGAAGTGCGCGGCGATCGGGACTCCCGGCGCGGCGCAGGCCGTCGCGGCCCTTGCGGCCGATCGTGATCGCCTCGATCTCGACCGGACCGTCGCCGTTGCGCGAGGCGATCCGGTCCTGCACCCAGCGCAGCGAGGTGCGGATGGCGTTCGCATTCAGCGATCCCGCCAGGCCGCGGTCGGTGGTGATCATGATCAGCGCCACCCGTCGCACGGGGCGGCGCGCGAGGAGCGGGTCGATCTCCTCGTCGACGACCGCCGCCACGCGGCTCAGCGCGTCGCGCAGCTCGTCGGAGTACGGACGCGCGGCGATGATCGCGTCCTGCGCGCGCTTCATGCGCGACGCAGCGACCATCTCCATCGCCCGCGTGATCTGGGCGATGTTCCGGACCGAGCCGATCCGGCCGCGGATGTCCTTCAGGCTCGGCATCTAGCTCGCGTCATCCTTCGGCGCGGCCTTGGCGCGACGCTTCCGGGGTTTGGGCGCGTCGGTCTTCGGACGCTCGGCCTTGGACGGATCGGCCTTCGCTCGGCCTCGGCCTCGGCGCGTCGGCGGCCTTCGGCCTTTGGCCGTCGGTGACGCCTTGTCGTCATCGGGAGATCCGAAGCCCGTCTGCTGCTTGTAGGCCTTCACGGCCTCTCTCCAGCTGGGCGGTCAGCTCGTCCGAGATGGCCTTCTCCTCGGCGATCGCCGGCAGCAGCTTCTCGTAGGACGACTCGAGGAACCGGTAGAAGCCGGCCTCGAACTCGCCGATCTTCTCCGGGGCGACGTCGTCGAGGTGCCCGTTCGTGGCGGCCCAGATGATGGCCACCTGCTTCTCCACGGCCAGCGGCTGGAACTGGGGCTGCTTCAACACCTCGGTCAGTGCCCGGCCCCGGGTGAGCTGGTCGCGCGTGGCCTTGTCGAGGTCGGAGGCGAACTGCGCGAACGCGGCAAGCTCGCGGTACTGCGCGAGGTCGAGGCGGAGCTTGCCCGCCACCTGGCGCATCGCCTTGATCTGGGCGTTGCCGCCCACGCGGCTGACGCTGATGCCGGCGTTCACCGCCGGGCGCTGGCCCTGGTTGAAGAGGTCGGTCTGCAGGAAGATCTGCCCGTCGGTGATGCTGATCACGTTCGTCGGGATGTAGGCCGACACGTCGCCCGCCTGCGTCTCGATGATCGGCAGCGCGGTCAGCGATCCGCCGCCGTTCTCCTCGTTCAGCCGCGCGGCGCGCTCGAGCAGGCGCGAGTGGGCGTAGAAGATGTCGCCCGGGAAAGGCCTCGCGGCCGGGCGGTCGCCGCATGAGCAGCGAGACCTGGCGGTACGACCACGCGTGCTTCGACAGGTCGTCGTAGACGCACAGCGCGTCGCGGCCGTTGTCGAGGAACTCCTCGCCCATCGCCACGCCGGCGTACGGCGCCAGGAACTGGAGCGGCGCCGGGTCCGAGGCGCCGGCGGAGACGACGATCGTGTGCTCCATCGCCCCGGCCTCCTCCAGCTGGGCCACGACCTGCGCCACGGTCGACTGCTTCTGGCCGATGGCGACGTAGATGCAGATGAGGTCCTGGCCCTTCTGGTTGATGATCGTGTCGACGGCGATGGCGGTCTTGCCGGTCTGCCGGTCGCCGATGATCAGCTCGCGCTGGCCGCGGCCGATCGGGATCATCGAGTCGATGGCCTTGATGCCGGTCTGCACCGGCGTGTCGACCGGCTGCCTCACGATGACGCCCGGGGCGATCCGCTCGATCGGACGCGTCTTCTTCGTGTCGATCGCGCCCTTTCCGTCGATCGGCTCACCGAGCGGATTCACCACTCGGCCGATGAGGGCGTCGCCGACCGGCACCTCCACGATGCGACCGGTCGTCTTGACCTGGTCGCCCTCGGAGAGCGAGGTGTAGTCGCCCAGGATCAGCGCACCGACCGTCTCCTCCTCGAGGTTGAAGGCCATGCCCATGATCCCGTTGCCGAAATCGAGCAGCTCCTGCGCCAGCGCGCCGGAGAGGCCGTAGACCTGGGCGATCCCGTCGCCCACCTCGACGATCGTGCCGACGCCGCTGACATCGGCCCCGGCGTCGAATCCCTTGATTTCGCTGCGAATGATCGACGTGATCTCGTCGGATCTGATCGCCATCTGATTCCTCTCGTATTTCCTAGACGGCGGTCAGCCGCGCTCGCAGCCGCTCGAGGCGGCTGCGCACGCTGGCGTCGTAGAGCGGTGTCGCCGATGCGGACGGTGATCCCGCCGATCAGCGACTCGTCGACCACCTCGTTGATTTCGATCTCGTCGCCCGTGAGCTCGTGGAGGCGATCCATGACCGCGACGCGCTGCGACTCCTCGAGCTCGAGCGCCGTGCGCACCTCGGCCAGCGAGATCCCCCGATGACGGCGAAGCAGCGTCCGGAAGTGGTCGACCGTGCGGTCGATCGCCTTCGGCCGGCCGCGCCGCACCATGAGCAGCACCAGGTTGAGCGCCTCCGGCAGGACGTCGCCGACGATCCGACGCACGACGCGTTCCTTCTCGGCGTACGCGAGGGCGGGGTGCTCGACGAGCGTCCGGACCTCCTCCACCGCCAACGCATCGCGCAGCTTCAGGAGGTCACGCTCCCACAGCTCGAGCGTGCCGTCGGCGCGGCCGATCTCGAAGGCCGCCTCCGCGTAGCGCCGGGCTGCGGTGTCGCGTCGGGCCATCGGTCAGTTCTCCCGCGCCTTCGCCGAAGGACCGCCGGACGTCTCCGCGAGGAACTCCTCGACCAGCCGGCGCTGGGTGGTGGCGTTCATGTCGGAGCGCACGAGCTTGCCGGCCGCCTCGAGCGCCAGGTCGGCGACCTGGGCGCGGAGCTCGGCCATCGCCTTCTCCTTCTCGGCGGTGATCTCCTCGCGCGCCCGTTCCGTCGCCGCCTCGGCGTCGGTGCGAGCCTGGGCGAGGATCTCGTCGCGCGTGTCGGTGGCGATCTTGTTCGCGCTCGCGATCAGGGCCGCCGCCTCCTTGCGCGCCTCGGCCACGGCCGCCTCGCGCTCCGCACGGGCGAGCTCGCGGTCGCGAGCCGCCGTCTCCGCATCCTCCAGCCCCTTGCCGATCGTGGTCTGCCGCTCTTCGAGCAGCGCGAAGACACGCTTGAACAGGAACCGGTTCAGCAGATACAGGAGCAGGAGGAAGTTGACGATCTGGAAGAACAGCGCGCCCCAGTCGACGCCAAACGCCTCGAAGAACTGCACGTCAGCTCAACTAGCCGGCGAAGATGAGGATGAGCGCGACGACCAGGCAGTAGATGCCGATGGCCTCGGTCAGCGCCAGGCCCAGGATGTACGGCACGAAGATCGTGCCGGACGCCTCCGGGTTGCGGCCCAGGGCTTCCATGGCCTTGCTGAAACCGATGCCAAGGCCGATGCCCGGGCCGATGGCGCCGATCATCGCAAGACCGGCGGCGAGATTGGAATCCAAGGTGAGGTCCTCCTCCTAAGGTTGATGGGTCTGTATGACTACGCGGGTGCGGACGCCGAAGTTGAATGGTCGGGTCGAGCGGGCGTGCGATCGTCGTGCTCGGTGGCTCCTTCGGCATGCTCGCCCTCGTGCTCGTCGATCCCCATGGTGATGTACGTCATCGTGAGCAGCGCGAACACCAGGGCCTGGACCGCCCCGAAGATCAGCTCGAGCCCGAGGAAGATCGCCGGCACGAAGAACGCGAGTGGCAGGACGAACACCGCGGCCGTGGTGAGCGCCAGCATCGTCGCGATCAGCACCTCGCCCGCGAAGACGTTGCCGAAGAGTCGCATCGACAGGCTCACGAGCCGGCTCAGCTCGCTGATCAGGTGGATCGGGAACATGAGCGGCGCCATGTAGCGCGGCTGGCCGACGAGCTCCAGCAGATAGCCCTTCACGCCGTTCACGCGGATCGCCCACCACACGAAGGTCACGAACGTGATGATCGCGAGCCCCAGCGTGAAGTTGAGGTCCGCGCCCGCCGCGCGCACGAACGGCACGAGCTGCTCGTGCCCCTCCTCGACGTGCACCACGCCGATCGTGCCGACCCCGGGGAGCAGCCCGAGCCAGTTCGCGACGAGGATCATCAGGAAGAGCCCGATGACCAGGCCGACGTAGCTGCGCCAGCGGCTCGTCGAGCCCGACGCGACGTTCGCGAGATACTCGACGGGCAGCTCGAGGACGCTCTGGAGCTTCCCGGGAACGAGCGTCGAACGACGCGTGACGTACCACGCGCCGGCAAGCAGGATGAGCGAGGCCAGCACGGCGCCGACCATGCTGTTCGTGACTTCGAATCCAACCGATGTCGAAGAGCGGTTCGGCCTTGATCGAGACGTGGATCAGGCTTTCGCCCTCCTGGTGGCCCTGAAGCAGGGCCGCAGCCCCCACGGCCACCAGGACGACGGCAAGGACGATCAGGCCGACACGCCGCGAAGCGGATGCTGGCATCACGGACCTTCCTTCGCCATCTATCTCCTCATTGCGTCGCGTGCGACGTCCCAGATCGTGTACATCGCGGCTCCGATGCCCACCAGCATGCCGATCAGCGTGAAGATCGGGCGCGTGCCGAGCCAGTTATCCAGAAGAAGTCCGACTCCGAGGCCGACGCCGACCGAGATCCCCAGTCGCAGGCCGAGGTCGAAGACGATTCCCCAGTTCGGCGGAGGTGGCTTCGCCTCGGGTTCTGGGTGTGAGTCGTCGTCGGCACTGCCTTCAGGTCCCATCGACTTGCTTCCCCCGGGTGTAGCCCTTGCGCACGCCGGCGCGAATGAGGAGCCAGATTCCGATGGCTGCAATCAGGGTTCCGCCCGCAAGTCCACAGAGCACGAGGAGCGGAGAGGTGTCCAGGTTGCGATCGAGGATCAGCCCGGCGATGGCGCCCGCCACGATCGGGATCACCATGATCGCGGTCACCTGGCCAAGGATCTTGACGAGCCCAATCGGCGTCAGTTGTGCCATTCGAGTTCGACTCACAGCGGTCGGACGCCGCGAGTATAGCCGAGGCCCCTTTCAGGCGCGACCCGGGCCTCAGTCGAAGGACGTAGGCCGGAGGCGTCGCCAGGCCGATGCGCCGGCCATCGGCGTTTGCGACCCTCGCGTCATGCAAATCATCGCCGCGGCCGAGCGAACGATCGACGCTCCCGCCGCGCACGTCTACGATCTCATCCGCGACTTCCGGCAGCATCACCCGAACTTCCTGCCGCCGCAGTTCAGCGACTTCCGGATCGAGTGCGGCGGCGTCGGAGCCGGGACCGTGCATCGATTCCGGATGACGCTCGCCGGGCGGACGTCCGAGTACCGCGTTCGGGTCGGGGAGCCTCAGCCGGGCCGCATGCTCATCGAGTCGGACAAGTCGCGCCGGATGCTCACGACCTTCACCGTCGACCCGGAGCGAGACGGGCGCTCACGCGTCCGCATCCAGACCCGCTGGTACACCGACGGCCTCGCGGGGATCGTCCAGCGGCTCATCGCGCCTCGGATGCTCGCCAAGGTCTATCGCCAGGAGCTCGAGCTGCTGAACCGATACGCCGGCGGCCAGCTGAGGCTGTCCCTGCCCGATACCGGCGCGCGCCCGATGCCCTGGGCTTCCGCCCGCTGATCCCGCTCAGGCGGGGACGTCGGCGGCGGCTCGCGTTGCCGGCAGCCCGGGAACCGGGAACCGATCCGTGATCGCGGCCACGCGCCCGCGGATCTGCTCCTGCGCGTCGGCGTCGCCGCGGGCCGCGATGCCATCGACGATGAGCTGCGCGATGTCGCGCATCTCCGCCTCGCGCATCCCACGCGAGGTGACCGCCGGGGTGCCGACGCGGATGCCGCTGCCGATCATCGGCTTCTCCGGGTCGTAGGGGATCGTGTTCTTGTTCACCGTGATGCGGACCTCGCCGAGGGCCGCATCGGCCTCCTTGCCGTTCACGCCGAGCGGGCGGACGTCGACGAGCATCAGGTGGTTGTCGGTGCCGCCGCTGACGATCGAGGCGCCGGCATCGGCGAGGGCGGACGCGAGCACGCGGGCGTTCGCGACCGTCGCGCGCTGATCCTCGCGGAACTCCTCGGTCATCGCCTCGCGGAACGCGACCGCCTTGGCGGCGATCACGTGCATGAGCGGCCCGCCCTGGATGCCGGGGAAGACCGACTTGTCGATCGCCTTCGCGTGCTCCTCGCGGCAGAGGATCATCCCGCCCCGCGGGCCGCGCAGGGTCTTGTGGGTCGTGGTCGTCACGACGTCCGAGTGGGGCACCGGCGACGGGTGCACGCCCGCCGCGACGAGCCCGGCGAAATGGGCCATGTCGCACATCAGCAGCGCGCCGACCTCGTCGGCGATCTCGCGGAAGGCGGCGAAGTCCCAGAACCGGGAGTAGGCGGTCGCGCCGGTCAGGATCAGCTTCGGCCGATGCTCGCCGCGCCAGCTCGCCGGACCTCGTCCATGTCGATCAGGTGGGTCTCGCGGTCGACGTGGTACGGGACGAAGTCGTAGTACTGGCCGCTGAAGTTGACCGGCGACCCGTGGGTCAGGTGGCCGCCCTGGTCGAGGCTGAGCCCGAGGACCGTGTCGCCGCGCTCGAGCAGCGCGTGGAACACGGCCATGTTGGCCTGCGCCCCGGCATGCGGCTGGACGTTGGCGTGCTCGGCGCCGAAGAGCTCCTTCGCCCGGTCGCGTGCGAGGTTCTCGGCGACGTCGACGACCTCGCAGCCGCCGTAGTAGCGGCGCCCGGGATAGCCCTCGGCGTACTTGCCGGTCAGCACCGATCCCATCGCCTGGAGCACCGCCAGGCTCGGGTAGTTCTCGCTGGCGATCAGCTCGAGATGCGCGCGGGTCCGCGCCTCCTCGTCGCGCACGACCTGCGCGATCTCGGGGTCCTCGGTCTCCAGCGGTGCCCAGAAGTCCACGGTCGAAGTGTAGCGGCGTCAGCCGGCGCTGACGCCGTCTGGACCGATGCGACCTCCGCCCCATCGCGGATCGCGGCGAGCTCCTCTGGGCTGAGCACGACGACCGGAACGTCGACCCCGTAGAGCTCCTCGGCGACCGCCGCGCCGATCGACAGGATCAGGTCGGGCTCGCCGAGCAGGATCGCCGCCGGGGCGGTCCCCGCCCGGACGGCCTCCGCCAGCACCGATGCGCTCGAGCTCGACCCACGGCCGGACGGCATGACGACGACGCGCCCGGCGAGGTTGGCGCCGCGCTGCGGATGGTGAGCGTCGATCAGCTCACCCGTCGCCGGGTCCATCCCGCCCCACAGGCTGAGGCCTTCGTCGAGGACCAGGGCCCGACCGACAACGGTCACGCCGCACCCCACAGCGCCGTCATCGCGGACGACGCGCCCGGCGACCGCGGACGCGATGCACTCCTCGGTCGAGCCGAAGACGACCTCCGCACCGATGTTGCCGGGGGCGTAGTAGGCCCACTTCGCCGAATCGGTCATCACCGGACCGGCGGCGTGCCGCAGGATCGGAGCGATGTAGCTGCACGTGTCGACGAGCAGCTCGACACCGGCGTCCCGGAGCCGGCCGGCGATCCCGCGCTCCTCGGCCGTGGCCAGGACGTCGCGGCCGGTGGAAACGAGGCACTCGATCCGGGCATCGACGCGCCGCCCGTCGAGCAGCGATGCGTAGCGCTCGAGCTCCTCGACGCGATGCGTGCGGCGTGCCGAGAGAGATCGCCGCCAGCGACTGGCCGGCGCCGCTCGTCAGCTCGTCGCGGGCGGCCCGCAGCTCCGCCAGCGTCACCTCCTCGGTTGGCGCCGCGATGCCGTGGGTGGCCTCGTCCAGGGTCGAGGCCTCCGGCGTGGACCCGACGACGTGGAACATCGCCACCGATCCGGAGGAGGCCGCGGCGGCGGCGATCGCCTTCAGCCGGTCCTCGCTCTGCCCGGGCGGCAGCCCGTCGATCGCGGCCACCTCCGACCCCGCCCGCCGTCCGAGGATGAGCCCGAGGACCGGGGCGAGCGCGTCCGCCGTCGCGCAGACGCGCCGGGACGTCATCGGCGAGGCGGAGGACGAGGGTGGCGCGGCGCGCATCGGTCCGATGGAGGCCGGCGTCCGGGACGCGTCCGGTGATCGCGGCCGCGATGTCGAGGAAGTCGCCGTAGCGGTTCGTTCGCGCCCCGAGGACCGAGTTGCAGAACGCGATCGCGTTCGACTCGCCCCACGCCACCTGCTCGCCGAGCCCCGGCCGCGAGTCGGCGAGCTGGTAGGGCGCGCAGGTGAAGGTCGGCCGGGCGCCGAGCGCGCGGTATCGGTCCATGAGGAGGCGGCCGCGCGCCGACCGTGGCCGGGTCGCCGCGGTTGAGGTCGGGATGGAGCAGGTCGACCGCTCCGACGTTCAGCGTCGTGGGCACGCTGACCTGCGCGCCGCCGTCGACGAGGCGCGCGACGAAGTCGAGCGACGCCTCGCCGTGGTAGAGGCAGGAGTCGACGTGCGCCGCGGTGATGTCGATGAGCCGCTCCGCGCCGGTCACCTCGGCCGCGCGGACGACGAGGCGCATCGCGAAGGCCGTCCCGGCGCCGCGCGAGCCATCGAGCGAGGCACGGTCGGCGTCGCTCAGCGCCAGGCTGCTCAGCCGCGCGCCTCCTCGGCCTCGATGTGCGCGATCTTCGCGACCCGCGGCGCATGCCGGCCGCCCGCGAACTCGCCGTCCAGGAACGCGCGCACGCAGGCGCGCGCGACCTCCGTGCCGATGATCCGCGCGCCCATCGAGAGCACGTTCGCGTCGTTGTGCTCGCGGCCGAGCCGCGCCGTCACCGGGTCGGCAGCCTCCACGCAGCGGATGCCGCGGACCTTGTTCGCGACGATCGCCTCGCCGGTCCCGCTCCCGCCGAGGACGATCCCGCGCTCGATAGTCGCCCCGCGCCACGGCCCGGGCGACCGGCGCGATCACGTCGGGATAGTCGACGGGCTGGGTGTCGAACGTGCCGAAGTCGCGGTACTCGATCCGCAGCTCGTCGAGGAGCGTGCACAGATCGCCCTTGAGGTGGAAGCCCGCGTGGTCGGAGCCGATCGCGACGCGCATCGTGGGCGTGAGTGTAGGTTACGGCGCGAGGTCGACGACCTCGCTCAGCTCCTCGCGACCGATCGGCCCATCCCGGAGCACCCTGCGCCGGCGTCACCGACAGGTCGATCACCGTCGAGGCCACGCCGCCGGGGACCGGGCCCCCATCGACGACCGCGGCGAGCTCGTCCTGCTGGGTCGCGAACGCGATCAGCACCTCGTCGGCGCCGAGCGTGTCCGGCTCGTCGGAGACGTTGGCGCTCGTCGCCAGCATCGGTCCGGCGGCCTGGATGAGCGCGATGGCCACCGGGTGGTCCGGCACGCGAAACGCCTGCGTGTCGTCGCCGAGCGGCAGCACGATGGTGAGGGCCCCCGGCCAGAAGCGAGCGGCGAGTGCGCGGGCCCGATCGTCGACCGTGGCGCCGAGACCGAGCGCGTCGCTCGAGGCCGCTCACGAGCATCGGGATGCGCCGATCGGCCGGCCGCCGCTTGAGCGCGAAGAGCGCCTCCAGCCGATCCGGCCGCGACGCGGCCACCCCGACGCCGTAGACGGTGTCGGTCGGGAAGGCGACGACCGCGCCGCCGGCCAGGAGCTCGGCCGCGCGCGCGATCCCCTCGGCCGTCGGAGGCAGCCGGTCGGTCATCGCGGCAGGTCGATGCGGACGACCCGGTCGAGCCCGGCGAGGTCCGGCACGACCGAGACGGACGCGCCGATCGGCACCAGCGCCGCGGACCGCGTCGACCTGGTCGACGCCCAGCTCGAGGAGGACCGTCGCTCCCGGTGCGGCGTGGAGCGGCACGTCGGCGAGCAGGCGGCGCAGCAGGTCGAGCCCGTCCGGGCCGCCGTCGAGCGCGACCCGCGGCTCGAAGCCGAGCGATCCGACCCTCGCGTCGACCTCGGCGCTCGGGACGTACGGCAGGTTGGCGGTCACGACGTCGGGCCGGGGAAGCCGCTCGCCGGCCGGTGCCAGCAGGTCCGCCGTCTCGAGCGCGACGGCCTCCGCGACGCCGTGTGCCGCCAGGTTCTCCGCGGCCAGCGCGAGCGCGTCGGTCGAGACGTCACTCGCGACGAGCCGCAGCCGGCCGTCGGCGAGCTCGCGGCGGAAGTCCAGGGCCAGCGCCAGGGCGATCGGCACCCGATCCGGTGGCGACGTCCCAGGCGACCGTGGTCGGCTGCCGTGAGAGTCGCGCGGTGATCTCCGCGGCGGCGGTCGCGACGACGAGCTCCGTCTCGGGTCGGGGGATCAGGGCGCGCGCATCGGTTCGGATCCGCAGCGAGCGCCACTCCTTGAAGCCGCGGATGTAGGCGACCGGCTCGCCCGCCGCCCGCCGCTCGACGGCGGCGCTGAGGGCGTCGCCCTCCTCGAAGCCGGCCTCGGGATGCGCGAGCAGCCACGTCCGGTCCCGCCCGGTCACGTGCGCCAGAAGGACCTCGGCGTCGAGCCGCGGGGTCGGCTGCCCGGCGTCGCGCAGCGCGCAGCGTTGCCGCCAGCGAGCGCCATCGCCGACGGTGCTCGACGTGGCGATCATCCCTCTGCCGAGCTCCTCGAGCCGTCGCGCCTGGTCCGCCTCCAGCAGCGGCTCGATGACCCGGTCGAGGTCGCCCTCCAGCAGCCCCGGCAGGTTGTGGACCGTCACGCCGAAGCGGTGATCGGTGACCCGGTCATCGGGAAAGTTGTAGGTCCGGATCTTCTCGGAGCGCTCGCCGCTCCCGACCTGCGATCGCCGCTCCTCGCCGCGCTCGGCGGCCTGGCGCTCCTGCTCCTGCTCGAGCAGCCGCGCGCGGAGGACGGACATCGCCTTGGCGCGGTTCTTGTGCTGGCTCTTCTCGTCCTGGATCGCGACGACCAGGCCGGTCGGGAGGTGCGTGATCCGGACCGCGCTGTCGGTCGTGTTCACGCTCTGCCCGCCGGGGCCGCTGGACCGATAGACATCGATCCGCAGGTCCTTCTCGTCGATCTGCACCTCGACCTCGTCGGCCTCCGGCAGGACCGAGACGGTCGCGGTCGAGGTGTGAATCCGCCCCTGCGCCTCGGTCGACGGCACGCGCTGGACGCGGTGGACGCCCGACTCGAACTTCAGGCGCGAGTAGGCTCCGTCGCCGCGCACCTCGGCGATGATCTCCTTGAAGCCGCCGGACTCGGAGTCGGAGGTCGACATCACCTCGACCTTCCACCGCCGCCGCTCCGCGTAACGGGCGTACATCCGGTACAGGTCGGCGGCGAAGAGGGATGCCTCCTCGCCGCCCGTGCCGGCGCGGACCTCGACGATGACGTTGCGGTCGTCGTTCGGGTCGGTCGGCACGAGCATGACCTTCAGCTCGCTCTTCCAGGCGCGCGCTCTCCGCCGACAGGCGGTCGACCTCCTCGCGGGCCATCGCCCGCATCTCCTCGTCGGGGTCGTCGCCCATGGCGCGCGCCTGCTCGAGCTGCGTCTGGACCTCACGCCACTGCCGCGCGCCCGCGACGATCGGCTCCAGGCGCGACATCTCCCGCCCGAGGTCGGCGAGCTGCGACGGGTCGGACGCGACCTCGGGAGTCGAGAGCTGCCGGCTGATCTCCTCGTAGCGCGCCTCGAGCTCGGCGAGCCGGTCGATCATGCCTTCGCCGCGGCGGCCGCCTCGCGATCGGAGGCCAGGCACGACTCGAGCGAGGCGATGCTGACCTCGAGCATGGAGCGGTCCGGCGGGCGCGTCGTCAGCGACTGGAGCCAGAGCCCGGGCGCATAGAGCGGCGCGGACGACGCGGTTGCCGTAGTGGCGGGCGCCGAAGCGGACGAGCTCGTACGCGACGGCCGCGATGACCGGCACGAGCACGATCCGGGACAGGAACAGCAGCGGCAGCGGGACGCCGGCGCGCGGGATCAGGCTGAAGAAGAAGATGCTGATCACGACGACGATCAGCAGGAACGTCGTCCCGCACCGCGTGTGCGCGGTCCCGAAGGCGTCGACCTCCTCGGGCGTCAGCGGCCGATCGGCCTCGTACGCGCTGATCGCCTTGTGCTCCGCCCCGTGGTAGGCGAACACGCGCCGGATGTCGTTCATCAGCCCGATGACCGCGATGTACCCGATGAAGATCGCCAGCCGGATGACTCCCTCGACGGCGTTCGCCGCGAAGTCGTTGTTCGTCGCGTCCTCGGCGAAGGTCGACAGGAACAGCGGCAGGAGGAAGAAGAGGCCGATGGCGAAGCCGATGCTGACGACCATCGTCCCCGCGATCATGCCCTTGCCGAGCTCGACGTCCTCGCCCTCGGCGGCCAGCGACGCCGAGCGCATCAGCATGCGCGTGCCGATGACGAGCGTCTCGTACAGCAGGAAGACCCCGCGCAGGAACGGGGTCCGCATGAGCCTTCGGTCGGCCGAGAGGGCCGGCGGGAAGCGGCTCGGACATCGTGACGATCTCGCCGGACGGCGGCCGGACGCTCATCGCCACCGTCGTGCGGCCGCGCATCATCACGCCCTCGATGAGGGCCTGCCCGCCGTAGAAGAAGTCGGGCATCCGGAAGCGCCGCCGCCCGGAGGCATCGGTGCTCATGGCAACGACGAGCGGCCCGGCCGCCATGAGCAGCTCGGGGATCAGGAAGAGGAGGTGCGGCGCGAGATGCGCCGGCCACCCGGTCAGGCGCCGACGCATGTCGGGAGTTCAGCGCAGAGAGCGCTCGAGGCGCTTCTGGAAGCGCTCGACCTGGCCGGCCGTGTCGACGATGTTCTGCGTGCCGGTGAAGAAGGGGTGGCACTTGTTGCAGACCTCGACCTGGATCGCTTCGGCGGTCGAGCCGACGGTGAACGTGTTGCCGCAGCCGACGCAGCGGACGTTCGCCTGGTGGTAGGTGGGATGAATCTCGGCCTTCATGGGATCTGTGCTCCGATGCGTCAGGCGGCCGGGAACGCTGCCGGGCTCGACGCTGACGCGCTTGCGTGACTTCGTTTCGTGGGTGAATCGCACCTGGCCGTCGATCGTGGCGAACAGCGTGTAGTCCCTGCCCATCCCGACGTTCTCGCCGGGGTGGAAGGTGCTGCCGCGCTGGCGGACGATGATCGTCCCCGAGTGGACGAACTGCCCGTCGCCGCGCTTGACGCCGAGGCGCTTGCCGGCGCTGTCGCGCCCGTTCTTGCTGGACGAGCCGGCCTTCTTGTGTGCCATCGGTTACTCCTCGGTCTCCGGCTCGGGCGTTGCCTTCGCCTTCGAGGCGGCCGGCTTGCGCGTGCGCTTCGGCTTCGGAGCGTCCGCCTTCGCCGCGGCCTCGTCGGTCGCTTCGGCGGCGGATGCCTCCGGCTTCGCGGCGGCTTCTGGCCGTGGTTCTCTTCGTGGTGGTCGCCGCCTTGGCGGTCGCCGTCTTGGCGGTCGCCGTCTTGGCCGTTGTCGTCTTGGCCGTCGCCGACGCTCGAGTCCGCCGCGGCTTCGGTGCCTCGGTCGCCTCCGCGGCGTCGGTCGACCTTGGGGGCGTCGTCTTCTCGGCGCTCCGCCTTCGACGTCTTCCCGGCAGCCGAGATCTCGTCGATCCGGACACGCGTCATGTGCTGCCGATGCCCGGTCTTGCGGCGGTACTTGACCTTCTGCTTGAACTTGAAGATCACGAGCTTCGGGCCGAGTGCCTCGCCGAGGACCGTCGCGCTGACGCTCGCGCCGTCGACGATCGGGGTACCGATGGTGACCGTCTCGCCATCGCCGACCAGCAGGACGCGGTCGAACGTGACGGAGGTGCCCGCATCCGCGGCCAGCCGCTCGATCGTGAGCTCGCTGCCGGCCTCGACGCGGTATTGCTTTCCGCCGGTCGTCACGACGGCGTACATGGTGTTCTCCTGGGACTGATCACGAGCGCGCACGGCGATGTACCGGCGCACACCGAAACGGGCCGTGTGCTCAGCCCGCGGAACGTTGAAGTTTACCGAGCGATCGGGGGAGTGTCAACGAAGAGGAGCCGCGTCCGGACCGCTCGGACCACTCGCAGCGGCAGGTCCAGCGCGTGCGGGATGTCCTCCGGCCGGCC
Source organism: uncultured Chloroflexia bacterium (assembly GCA_963797855.1). GTDB lineage: Bacteria > Chloroflexota > Limnocylindria > QHBO01 > QHBO01 > JACDBZ01. The sequence goes on from CAWCQX010000002.1 coordinate 39,267, forward strand.
GGCGCCCTTCGCGTCGAGCTGGAGGACGGTGCGGAGCGTGGCGGTGTGCGCCTTCTCGTCCACGTCGACGACCTCGACATCCTCGATGAGCGGGCGCAGGTCGCGCTCGCCGGCATCGCTCCGCCGCTCGCTCTCGCCGCGTCGTCGCTTTCCCTCGAGCTTCTTCGCGTTCAGGAGCCGGACGACGGACCCGCGCAGCGCGTCGGAGGTGAGGCTGTCGTCGCCGGCGACCTCGACCTCGTACTCGGCGCCGCGGACCTGGGAGGCCGCCGACGGGAAGCCGTGCCAGACCTCCTTCGCGTCGCGCAGCTCGATGCCCTCGGGAAACTGCTCGGCGGCGGCCTGGATCCGCTCGAGGGGGACGAGCTCGTCGAAGTACGCCTCGACGACCTCGCCGCGCAGCTCGATCCCGACCGGCAGGTTGGCGGCCAGCTTGATTCGCGGGCGGGGCTTCTGCGCTCCGGTGTAGGAGAGCGGCAGGCTCGCCTCGGTGAAGACGCGCTCGAGCTCGCTGACCAGCTGCGCCTGCCGCATGCGGAGTGCGGGCTCGGTGCGACTGAACAGGAGCTGCCAGCGTTGGCGGGGGGACGCCTCCGGCGATCGGGTGCTCATCGGCCGCTCATCGTACCGGGGACGACCCGCGACGGCCAGAGCGGCGGGTACGATGCACCCGATGTCGGAGCTGACCGCGTCCATGCGGCGTCATCGCCAGGAGCTGTTCGCGCTCTTCATGATCGCGATCGTCCTGCTGCTGCTCTGGCTGGCGCGGAGTGCGCTTCCCGCGTTCTTCATCGGCCTGGCGCTGGCGTTCGTGCTCGACCCGGGCGTGACCGCGCTCGCGCGCCGCGGCGTGCCGCGCTGGGCCGGCGTGGTCATCCTCTATGCCACCGCGGTCGCCGTGATCTGGGCGCTGCTCTACTTCGTCGTGCCGCCGATCACGCGGCAGGCCAGCGAGCTCGTCGACCAGCTGCCCCAGCTCGGGGCGGCCGTCGGCGATGTCGAGCGCGCGATCATCGAGTGGTACCAGAGCCTCCCGCTGCCGCCGGACATCCGCGAGACGATCGACGCGCAGATCGCCGCGTCGGGCGACGTCATCGCATCGATCGTCGCCGGCCTGCTCGCGCCGACGATCAACGCCGTCGTCCGGGCGGCCACCTTCCTGCTCGGACTCGTCGTCATCCCGGTCTGGCTGTTCTTCGTCCTGAAGGACCGCGAGCGCTTCAGCCGGACCGTCGCCGCGGCGATGCCTCCCGGCTGGCGTGCGGACGCGGAGAACATGCTGGCCCTGCTGGGTCGCGTCGGCGGCCGGTGGGTGCGCGGGCAGCTCCTCCTCGGGCGCGTCGATCTTCCTCGCCACCGCGATCGGCCTCACGATCCTGACCCTCATCGGCTTCACGCGAGTTCGGCCAGTTCACGCTCGTGCTTGCCCTGATCGCCGGCGTGCTCGAGTGGTTCCCGATCATCGGACCGATCATCGCGGCCGTCCCGGCGATCCTCATCGGCCTCTCGATCTCGCCGGTGGCCGCCCTCGCGGCCGTGATCCTCTACATCGTCATCCAGCAGCTCGAGAACAACCTCCTCGTCCCGAAGGTGATGGGCGACGCCGTCGACCTGCACCCCGCGGTGATGATCATGTCGCTCGTCATCGGTGGCGCCCTGTTCGGGATCGGCGGCGCGATCCTCGCGGCCCCGACGGTCGCTGCCGGCCGCGACCTGTACCGGTACGGATTCCACCGATTCGGCGGCCAGCCGCCGGCCCACGCCTTCCAGTACGCGATGCACGGCGCTCGACGCGTTCGATCCGGTCGAGACCGAGGAGCCTCCCCCGCCCGCCGACCAAGCCGCCATCCGAGGCCGAGGCGCACCTGGCCTAGAGCTCGGGCTTGTTGCTCCGCATCCGGATCGACTGGAGGATGCCCAGCCCGAAGAGGAGGGTGATCAGGCTCGAGCCGCCGTAGGTGACGAACGGGAGCGGAACTCCGGTGACCGGCATGACCCCGGTCACCATGCCGACGTTGACGAGCAGCTGGAAGAGGATCATCGACGCGAGGCCGACGGAGATCAGCATCCCGAACGGCATCGCGCGCCTGCCAGCCGATCAGCAGGATCCGCCAGACCAGCAGCCCGAACAGGATGAGCAGGACGGCTCCCCCGAGGAAGCCGAGATCCTCGGCGACCACGGTGAAGATGAAGTCGGTCGACTGCACCGGGATGTAGCCGCGCTGGCCCTCGCCACCGACGGTCAGGCCCCGCCCGAGCCAAGCCCCCGGAGCCGACGGCGTTGAGGGCCTGGACGAGCTGGTAGCAGGCGCCCTGCGCGTCGGCGTACGGGTCGAGGAAGCAGAACAGCCGCGTGCGCTGGTACTCGTGAAGCATGCTCACCGCGACGGGAGCGAGACCGATGACGCCCGCCGCCATGAGCCCCATCCAGCCGAGGCTCGCGCCGCTCATGAACAGCATGCCGATCAGGATCGCGACGAAGACGAGAGCCGTGCCGAGGTCGGGCTGCCGGAAGACGAGGAAGGTCGGCACGGCCATGATCGCGCCCGCCACGAGGATCGTCGACAGGCGGCCGATGCGCCTGCGGCGGCTCGCCAGGTAGGCGGCGAGCACCACGATCATCAGCACCTTGCTGACCTCGCTGAACTGGAAGTCGAGGCCGGCGACGGTGACCGACATCTGTGCGCCGAACAGGTTCGTGCCGACCAGCATCGTCAGCGTCAGCAGCCCGAGGACGACGAGGTAGATCGGCAGCGCCAGCGTTCGCAGCCACTGGTAGTCGACGCTGGCGGCAACGAAGAACAGCGTGAGGCCGATGGCGGCCCAGATGAGCGTCTTGACCGTCTGCGACATCCCCGCCGCCGGTGCCGGATCGTTGAAGCCCGGCCGAGTAGCCCATGACGATGCCGACGGCGATCAGCAGGAGCACGTAGAGGAGCAGCTGGGTGTCGAAGAACCGCCAGCTGCGCGCCTTGAACGTCTCAACAAATGTTGCAGTTGCCGTGCTCATCGGTCAGTTCGCCGTCACGAGGCTGAAGTCGTTCGGGTCGAGGCGCAGGTCCTGGTCGAGGCCGTAATAGAGCTGGAGGAAGTACTTGACGACCTCGGCCGACACGTTGCCGGGCACGACCGCGGAGTAGTTGAAGGACACGATCGCGAGATCCGCATCGGTGGCGCCCGTCCGAGCTGGGCAGGTAGGCCACGAACCACGAGTGGAACGGGAGCGTTCCCTCCTCGGTGAGCTCGCCGAACTCCGCGGTTCCGGTCTTGCCGGAGAGGGCGCCCGGAAGGTCGAGGTCGCGAATGTTGTACGCGTGGCCCGACGTGATGACCTCGCGAGCGCCGATGCGCATCGTCTGCAACGTGCTCGGGTCGGCCGCGAGGTCGCGGATCACGTGCGGCTCGTACTCGCGAATCAGCTTGCCGTCGGCATCGGTCTCGCCGCGGACGATCATCGGCTCCATCAGGTGCCCGCCGTTGGCCACCGCGGCGTACGCGTTCAGCAGCTGCAGCGGCGTGACGGCGATCACGTTCTGGCCAATGCCGGCCTGGGCGAGCTCACCGGTGAACACGCCGGCCCGGCCCTGGGCGCGTGCCCACTCCGTGCTGGCGATGATCCCCTCCGACTCGCCCGGCAGGCGGATCCCGGACAGCTCGCCGAAGCCGAGGTCGTTGGCCCACTGGGCGAGCGGGTCGACCCCGGTGTGGACGGCCATCTGATAGAAGAAGGTGTCGGAGCTCTTCGCGAAGGCGTCGACCATCGCGAGCGGCCCGAACCCCTGGCGATTCCAGTCGTAGAGGCACTCGCCCTTCGGCGCGCCCGGGATCTGGTAGCAGCCGTACGTCGGCCACTGCTGGGTCGGGGTCGTCACCCCCTCCTCCATCGCGGCGATGCCCGTGACGAGCTTGTACGTCGACCCCGGCGGGTAGATGTCGCTGATCGCGTGGTTGCGCAGCGGTCGCGCCGGATCGGCCAGGTAGACGTTGAAGTCCTCGGTGCTGATGCCGGAGGCGAACTTGTTGTTGTCGTACGACGGCAGCGACACCATCGCCAGGATCTCGCCGGTCTGCGGGTTCATGACGACCGTCACGCCCTGGCTGACATTGGCCGCCTCCATGCCCCACGTCAGTGCCCGCGTCGCGAGGCGCTGGATGCGCCCGTCGATCGTGAGCATGAGGTTCTTCCCCGGCACCGGCTCGCGGACCGTCTCGATGACGTCCAGCAGCCGGCCGGACGCGTCGCGCTCGACCAGCTGCGCGCCGTAGTCTCCGCGAAGCTCATCCTCGAAGGACGCTTCGACCCCCGCCTTGCCGATGACGTCATCGCGCAGGTAGCCGGCCGCCTCGAGCCGCTCGAGCTCCTCGCGATTGACGGGTCCGGTGTACCCCACGACGTGCGCCATCAGCCGTCCGGTCTCATCGCCGCGGTCGTCGAGATAGCGGCGCGTGGCCTCGACCTCGACGACGATCCCGGGCAGATCCTCGGACTGCTCCGTCAGCAGCAGCGCCGCATCGCGAGTGACCCCGCGCTCGATCGGCACGAGGTCGTATGGCGATCCGTGGAACGCCTGCAGCCGCTGCCGGAGAAGCGACACATCACCGCCGGTGATTCGCGCAACGCGCGCCAGGATCCGTTTGGCGGACGGGCCGGGCAGGTCGGCGGGTCGCACCTTCACCGTCCACGACGGCGTGTTGACCGCCACCGGCCGGCCGGCGCGGTCGAAGATCAACCCACGCGGCGCGGGAACCGGCACCTCGACGGTGCGGTCCGCTGCCGCCCGACGGGCGAACTCGTCGCCCTGCACGACCTGCAGCTGGAAGAGGCGCCCGCCGAGTGCGGTGATGAGCACGATCGCCGCGACGCCGAACGCGATGAATCGCGGTCCCGAGCGGGGCAGGTCGAGACGGCCCTCGTTCAGGTCGGCCATGAGCTCACCATGCCGGCGCCTCGTCAGCGACGTAGCGCCGCGCAACGAGGCGAGCGGGGTACAGCAGGAGCCCGGCGATCGCCGCATTCAGCGTTGCGGCGGCGAGGATCAGGTCGACCGGAACAGGGGTGCTGCCCGCCTCGGTGACGAGCTGGGAGATCCCGAGCGCGATGAGGTCGGCGACGATCGACCCGACGAACGTGGCGGCGATCGGGTAGATCCATCCGACGCGGCCGATCACGCGCGCGCCGCCGGCGACCATCACCGACACGACGAGCATCGCGAGCGGGATCGACCCGAGCGGAGCGCCCACGAGCAGATTGGCGGTCAAACCGGCCGTGAAGGCCCAGATCATCCCCGGGAGCAGGCCGACGAGGAGCGTGACGAGCACGACGGCGACCAGGACGAGGTTCGGCTTCACGCCGCCGACGACGATGACCGGCGCGAGCGCTGCGTGGACGATCCCCACCAGGATCGCGAGCAGCGGGCTGAGATACGGGATGATGAGGCCCCCTGGACTGTCGAAGTCGGCCGCCCCGTGCCGTGCGGCGAGTATACGGTCGGCGACGGTGGCGCCGACCGGGACATTCGGCATGTCACACGTGAAACATCGGTGTGGATAACTCTTCGTCGAGCGGCCCCGCAGTAAGCGCTCAGTAACCGCCGGCTAAGCGTCGAAACTGGTAGAATTTGGGGAGCCCAACTGAACTCGCAGCGGAGCGCTCGTGGTCCGGGTCACGGCCTGCACAAACCAGAAGGGCGGCGTCGGCAAGACGACCACGGTCATCAACCTGGCGGCCTACCTCGCCCTCTCCGGCACTCGAACCCTGGTCATCGATCTCGACCCGCAAGGTAACGCCACGAGCGGCCTTGGCGTCGACCGTCGTTCTGTTCCGCGATCCTCGTACGAGGCGCTCGTCGATCGAGTGCCGATGACCGAGCTGGCGCAGAAGACCGCGGTCGAGGGCCTGGATCTGGTGCCGTCCAGCCCATCCCTGTCCGGGGCGGAAGTCGAGCTGGTGGGTGTCACGGGACGCGAGCGGCGGTTGGCCGCCAGCCTGTCCGAGATGAACGGCCGATACGATCGGATCCTGATCGATTGCCCGCCGTCGCTCGGCCTGCTGACGCTGAACGCGCTGACCGCGGCCGACGGGGTCTTGATCCCGATTCAGACGGAGTACTACGCCCTGGAGGGCCTGAGCCAACTGGTGAACACGATTCGACGCGTCCGCGAGGGCCTCAACCCGCACCTCGAGATCGACGGCGTGCTGCTGACGATGTACGACGCACGCACGAACCTCTCGGCGCAGGTCGCCTCCGAGGTCCGTCGCCACATGAACGGCAGCGTGTACGACACGGTCGTGCCGCGCTCGGTGCGTCTCTCGGAGGCGCCCAGCCACGGCCTGCCGATCGCGCTGTACGACCCGAGCTCACGAGGGGCGCACGCGTACGCCGACCTCGCCGGCGAGGTGACCGCACGTGGCTAGCCTGCCGGCACGCGGCCCGCGCGCCTTCGGGCTCGGACGCGGCCTCGACGCGCTGATCCCCGGCACCTCGGACGAGGCGCGCGTGCTCGACCTGCCGCTCGACCGCATCGAGCGCAGCCCGAATCAGCCGCGCGCGGACTTCGACGAGGCGCTGCTCGGCGAGCTGGCGGCCTCGATCGCCGTGCACGGCGTCCTCCAGCCGGTGATCGTCCGCAACCTGGTCGACGGCGGCTATCAGCTCATCGCCGGGGAACGCCGGCTGCGTGCGGCACGGATCGCCGGGCTCGAGACGATCCCCGCGGTCGTCCGCGAGGCAACCGATGGCACCGACTCGCTCGAGCTCGCCCTGATCGAGAACCTCCAGCGCGCCGACCTGAACCCGATCGAGACGGCGCTCGCGTACCGCGAGCTGATCGATCGGTTCGGCCTCACCCACGAGGCGGTCGCCCGCCAGGTCGGCAAGAGCCGCGTCGCGGTCAGCAACTCCCTGCGACTGCTCGATCTCGCGCCGGAGACCCGCCAGGCGATCACGGACGGGCGGATCAGCGAGGGCCACGGACGCGCCCTGGCCGCCATCACGATTCCCGAGCTCCAGCGAGCGGCCCTGGCCGTCGTGCTCGAACGCCAGCTGTCGGTCCGCCAGACCGAGGAGCTCGTGCGCCGCAAGCGAGCGGAGACGCCGCAGGAGCCGGAGCGCCGGCCGCTCGGCCACGACCTCCAGGACCTCGAGGCCCAGCTCCGAGGCGTGCTGGCGACGAAGGTCGGCATCGTTCGCACCCGCCGAGGCGGCCGCCTCGTCATCGACTTCTACTCCGACGAGGAGCTCGACCGCCTGTACTCGATCATCACCCGCGGCGCGGGGGCGCCGCCCGCCGAGACGGCGGCATCGTCCCATCCCGATCGCGAGGTTGCCCCGAACTCATGACCGTCGAACGCGCACCGAAGGCCCGCACGAAGGCCGCCCCGAGCTACACCGCCGCCAGCATCCAGGTCCTCGAGGGCCTGACCGCCGTGCGCAAGCGGCCCGGCATGTACATCGGCTCCACCGACGCGCGAGGCCTGCACCAGCTCGTGTGGGAGGTCGTCGACAACAGCATCGACGAGGCGATGGCCAACCAGGCCACGCGGATCGACGTCACGATCCACGCCGACGGCCGCCTCGAGGTCGTCGACGACGGCCGCGGGATCCCGGTCGACCGCCACAGCACCGGGAAGAGCGCCCTCGAGGTGATCATGACCGTGCTCCACGCCGGCGGGAAGTTCGGCGGCGGCGGATACAAGGTCTCCGGCGGGCTCCACGGCGTCGGCGTCAGCGTCGTGAACGCGCTGAGCTCCGAGATGCGCGTCGAGGTGCTGCGCGACGGGAAGCGCCACGTCCAGGAGTTCGTTCGCGGCGTGCCGAAGGGATCGGTCCGTCAGTCCGGTGGCGCCGCCGAGGCGAATCGCGGGCTCGACCCGGCCTGGAAGCGCCAGCACGGGACGCGGACCTTCTTCCATCCCGACTCGGAGATCTTCGAGACGCTCGACTTCAGCTGGGAGACGATCAGCACGCGCCTGCGCGAATCGGCGTACCTGAACAAGCGGCTCTGGATCCGCCTGCTGGACGAGCGGACGGACACGGAGAAGAACTTCTTCTTCCAGGGCGGCGTGACGAGCTTCGTGCGGCACCTGAACCGGCGCCGGGACGTGCTCAACATGCGACCGATCTACGTCGAGCGCCTGGTCGACTCCACGAACGTCGAGGTCGCGCTCCAGTACAACGACGGCTTCGCCGAGACCGTCCTGCCCTTCGCGAACAACATCCACACCGTCGACGGCGGGACGCACGTCGCGGGCTTCCGTGCCGCGCTGACGACCTCGCTGAACACGTGGGCGCGCAAGTCGAGCACCCTCTCGGAGAAGGAGGCCAACCTGACCGGCGACGACGTCCGGGAGGGCCTCACGGCGGTCATCAGCGTCAAGCTCACCGACCCGCAGTTCGAGGGCCAGACGAAGGCGAAGCTCGGCAACGCCGACATCAAGGGCATCGTCCAGAACGTCGTCACCGAGGGCATCATCCAGCACCTCGAAGAGAACCCCGCGGACGGCCGCCGGATCATCGAGAAGTCCGTCACCGCCGCGCGGGCCCGCGAGGCGGCACGCAAGGCGCGCGACCTCGTCATCCGCAAGGGCGCGCTCGAGGGGATGGCACTGCCCGGGAAGCTCGCCGACTGCCAGGAGCGCGATCCGGCGCGATCGGAGCTCTACATCGTCGAGGGCGACTCCGCCGGTGGATCGGCCAAGCAGGGCCGCGATCGGCGCTTCCAGGCGATCCTGCCGATGTTCGGGAAGATGCTGAACGTCGAGAAGGCGCGCCTCGACCGCGTGCTCGGTTCCGACAAGATCCGGCCGCTGGTCATCGCGCTCGGCGCCGGCATCGGTGAGACGTTCGACATCGCGAAGCTGCGCTATCACACGATCTGCCTGCTCAGTGACGCCGACGTGGACGGCGCGCACATCACGACGCTGCTGCTCACCTACTTCTACCGGCACATGCCCGAGATCATCGACCGGGGCTACCTCTACATCTGCCAGCCGCCGCTCTACCGCGTCAGCACCGGCAAGGTGACCCGCTACGCGGGCACCGAGAAGGAGCGCGACCTGGCGGTCAAGGAGCTCTCGCGCGAGGGCAAGACGAAGAACATCTCGGTGCAGCGATTCAAGGGGCTCGGCGAGATGAACGCCGACCAGCTGTGGGAGACGACGATGAACCCCGCCACCCGCACGCTGCTGCGGGTCGACGTCGGCGACGCGGCCGAGGCGGACGAGGTCTTCAGCACGCTCATGGGGGAGAAGGTCGAGCCACGACGCGACTTCATCCGTGGCGAGGCCCGCAAGGTCCGCAACCTGGACATCTGAGTCGGAACCGACGAACGAGGAAGGCAGTCACCGATGCCATCACGACACGCAGCCGACATCCGGCAGGTCGCCCAGAAGACGGGCCGCAGCCTCGACGAGTGGTGCGAGCTGCTCGAGGCGAACGGGGTCGGCGAACGGCGCGAGGCGGTCAACATGCTGCGCGACTCGTACGCCGTGAGCCACGCCTTTGCGCTGGCCATCGCGGACAACTGCCTGCGCCAGTCGAACGACGACGAGTGGGGCGCCGACGAGTACGACGCCGAAGAGGGGGACAACCCCTGGTAGCCATGGATCCTGCCGCCCGGAGCATCGGCAACAGCGAGGCGATCGTCGACGGCGCCGGCCGGCGCTACGCGTTCGCCGACCATCACTGCTTCGCCTGCGGCCGCGACAACCCGATCGGCATGCGCCTGCGCATCGAGCTCGGGGAGGGGACCGCCAGCACCGAGTGGGTGGGCGGTGACGACTACGTCGGCTGGAGCGACAAGCTCCACGGCGGGATCATCGCCACGCTCCTCGACGAGGTGATGGCGTGGGCGCCATCGAGCTACGACTCCTGGGCCGTGACCGCCGAGATGACCGTCCGCTATCGGTCCCCGGCAAATCCGGGAGAGCGCCTCGAGGCGTCGGGTCGGGTGACCGAGCGCCGGCGCCGGATCTACGAGGTCCACGGCGAGGTCCGCGGCGCCGATGGCCGCCTGATCGCGGAAGGGCGCGGGCGATACCTGGGCGCGACGCCGTCGGAGAAGGCCGAGCTGAAGGAGCAATACGGCGTGGCTCCAGGGGTTGGGGGCGAATAGATGCGACATATGCGACATTTGCGACAGGAGTGCCCGTAACCGATGGAGATGAACCGCATCGGCAACGTCAGACCGGTCTCCATCGAGGACGAGATGCGCACCTCGTACATCGACTACGCGATGAGCGTGATCGTTGCGCGGGCGCTGCCGGACGTGCGCGACGGCCTGAAGCCGGTGCATCGGCGGATCCTGTACACGATGCACGAGATGGGGCTGCGCTCGAACGCGGCCTGAACATGCTGCGCGACTCGTACGCGGTGAGCCACGCCTTCGCGCTGGCGATCGCGGACAAGTGCCTGCGCCGCTCGGACGACGACGAGTGGGGCGCCGACGAGTACGACGCCGAAGAGGGGGAGAACCCCTGGTAGCCATGGACCAGACCGCCCGGCAGCATCGGCAGCAGCGAGGCGGTCGTCGACGGCGCCGGTCGCCGCTACGCCTTCGCCGACCATCACTGCTTCGCCTGTGGCCGCGACAACCCGATCGGGATGCGCCTGCGCATCGAGCTCGGCGAGGGCACCGCGCAGGACCGAATGGGTGGGCGGTGAAGACTACGTCGGCTGGAGCGACAAGCTCCACGGCGGAATCATCGCCACGCTCCTCGACGAGGTGATGGCGTGGGCGCCGTCGAGCTACGACTCATGGGCGGTGACCGCCGAGATGACGGTCCGCTATCGGTCGCCGGCGATGCCGGGAGAGCGCCTCGAGGCGTCGGGTCGGGTGACCGAGCGCCGGCGCCGGATCTACGAGGTCCACGGCGAGGTGCGCGGCGCCGATGGCCGGCTCGTCGCGGAGGGGCGCGGGCGCTACCTGGGCGCGACGCCGTCGGAGAAGGCCGAGCTGAAGGAGCAATACGGCGTGGCTCCCGGGGTCGGGGGCGAATAGATGCGACATATGCGACATTTGCGACAGGAGTGCCCGTAACCGATGGAGATGAACCGCATCGGCAACGTCAGGCCGGTCTCGATCGAGGACGAGATGCGCACCTCGTACATCGACTACGCGATGAGCGTGATCGTTGCGCGGGCGCTGCCGGACGTGCGCGACGGCCTGAAGCCGGTCCATCGGCGGATCCTGTACACGATGCACGAGATGGGGCTGCGCTCGAACGCGGCCTACCGCAAGTGCGCCGGCGTCGTCGGCGAGGCGATGGCGAAGTACCACCCGCACGGCGACCTGGCCCTGTACGAGACCCTCGTTCGCATGGCGCAGGACTTCAGCCTGCGCTATCCCGCTCGTCGACGGGCAGGGCAACTTCGGCTCGATCGACGGCGACCCGCCGGCCGCGATGCGCTACACCGAGGCGCGGATGGCGGCGATCACCGACGAGATGCTCGCCGACATCGAGAAGGAGACGGTCGACTTCGTCGACAACTACGACGGTCGCCTCCGACAGCCGACCGTGCTGCCCTCGAAGCTGCCGAACCTGCTCGTCAACGGCTCGACCGGGATCGCGGTCGGCATGGCGACGAACATCCCGCCGCACAACCTCGGCGAGGTTTCGCAGGCGATCCGCGCGCTGATCGAGAACCCCGACCTGACCGTCGACGACCTCGCCGAGATCGTCCACGGCCCCGACTTCCCGACCGGCGGCACGATCTTCCGGTTCGAGGACCAGCGCAACACCCTCACCGGCGAGCGCGAGCGCGTCGACGCGATCCGGCACATGTACGCAACCGGCCGCGGCCGGGTGATCATGCGCGGCCAGGTCGCCTTCGAGGAGGTCCGCGCCGGCCGCATGGCGGTCGTCGTGACCGAGCTGCCGTACCAGGTGAACAAGACGACCCTCATCGAGAAGATGGCGGACCTCGTCGGCTCGAAGAAGATCACGGACGTCGGCGACATTCGCGACGAGAGCGACAGGGACGGCATGCGGATCGTCGTCGAGGTCAAGCGCGACGGCTCGCCGCACACGGTCATGCAGCAGCTCTTCAAGCACACCGCACTCCAGACGAGCTTCAGCGCGAACATGCTCGCCCTCGTCGACGGCCAGCCGCAGACGCTCGGCCTGAAGCGGATGCTCGAGCACTACATCAGCTATCGGCGCGAGGTCGTCCGACGCCGCACCGAGTTCGATCTCGCCCGGGCGCAGGAGCGCGCCCACATCCTCGAAGGGCTGAAGATCGCCCTCGACAACCTCGACGAGGTGATCGCGACGATCCGCGCCGCCGCCGACGTCGACGCCGCGCGAACGAACCTCATCAAGCGCTTCGAGCTGACCGAGGTCCAGGCCAACGCCATCCTCGAGATGCAGCTGCGACGGCTGGCCGCGCTCGAGCGCAAGAAGATCGAGGACGAGTACACCGCGATCATCAAGCTCATCAGCGAGCTCGAGGACCTCCTCGCCAACCCGCGCAAGATCCTCCAGGTCATCACCGACGAGCTGCTCGACCTCGAGAAGCGCTACGGCGACGATCGCAAGACCCGGATCGAGGCCGATTCGAACCGCGAGCTGACCGCCGAGGACCTCGTCGCCAGCGAGGACGTGGTCGTGACGCTCAGCCAGCGCGGCTACATCAAGCGCCAGCCGATCTCGGCCTTCCGCTCACAGCGGCGCGGCGGTCGCGGGAAGCTCGCGATGCTGACCCGCGAGGAGGATGCGGTCCGCCACCTGGTCGTGGCGAACACGCACGACAACATCCTCTTCTTCACGAACCGCGGCCGCGTCTTCATCACGAAGGTCCACACGCTGCCCGACGCCTCTCGCCAGGCGAAGGGCCTCCCGATCATCAACCTGCCGGGCGTGCAGGTCGAACAGCGCGAGTACGTCAGCGCGATCATCAGCCTGCCGCAGTTCGAGCCCGACCACTACCTCGTGATGGCCACTCGCCACGGGAAGATCAAGAAGACCTCGCTCGCCGAGTACGCGAAGATCCGCGCGAACGGGCTCATCGCGATCAACCTCCTCGACGGCGACGAGCTGCAGTGGGTCGGCCTGTCGGACGGCCAGAACGACATCATCGTCGCCACGAAGAAGGGGCAGGCGGCGCGCTTCCGGGAGACCGAGGTCCGGCCGATGGGCCGCGATACGCAGGGCATGACCGCCGTCCGGCTCAAGGGCAACGACGAGGTGGTCGGCATGGAGGTCGTCGAGCACCTCGAGCAGCAGCTCCTGGTCGTCACCGAGCAGGGCTTCGGCAAGCGGACCGATGTCGCCGACTTCCCGATCAAGCATCGGGCCACCGGCGGCGTGATCGCCAACTCCCTCAGCAAGGAGACCGGCGACGTCGCGGCGGTGAGGCTCGTCGGGCAGGAGGACGAGCAGCTCATGCTCATCACCGAGCTCGGCACGATCCTGCGAACCGAGGTCGGCGGCATCAACCGCTACCGGCGCGCCTCTCGCGGCGTGACGGTCATGAAGCCGGCCGACGAGGATCGGATCGTGTCGATGACCGTCTTCGTCGACAACCGGCCGCCCGAGGAAGTCCTGGAAGCCGAATAGACCCTAGGTCCTCGAGCATCCCTTGAGCCGCTTGCCGCGGCCGGTACGGAGGAGGCGACGGTGGACTGGCGCGATCGGTTTCGGGCGGGGCTTCGTCTGGGCGGCCACGCGGGCTCGAGAGCGCCCGGACCGCGGCGTCATCATCGCCGACCACGAGGGCAATGAGGAGGCGTACGCCTGGGACGTCGCCACGGGCGAGCTCCGGAAGATCTCGGACTCGGGCACGGCCGTCCTCGAGGCCGCGATCCGACCCGATGGCGAGTCGATCGTGTACCACCGCGACACGACCGGATCCGAATTCGGCCACCTGCACGAGGTGCCATTCGGAGGCGGTTCGCCGAGGGACCTGACGCCGGAGCTTCCCGAATACGCGGCGTTCACGGTCCGGGTCGTCGGCCGACGTCGCAGTTGCCGCGATGGCGAGCGTCGATGAACAGTCGTTGCTCCGTGTCGGACGAGAGGGCTCGGAGGTCTGGCCGGCCGGCTCGGCCATCCTCGACCTGCGCCTCGACGTGGACGGGTCGCGCGTCGCGGTGCACGAAGCCATGGACGGCATGTTCGGTCGCACGGTCCTGCACTCGACGAAGGATGGGTCCGAGATTGACAGGCTCGACCTCAGTCGGCCCGGTCCGCTTCGCGGTGACCGCGTCGCGGTCGCGATGCACCGCGATGGTTGGCTCCGGCCGGCAATCTGGACTCCCGGGAGCGGCGTCGAGTTGCTCGAGGTCGACATGCCCGGGGACGTCCGCCCGGTCGACTGGAGCGCCGATGGCCGGCGCATCGTCCTCGAGCAATGGAATCGGGCAACCGGATCACTGGCCATCTACGACACGGAGAAGGGCACCGTCACCCCGCTGCCGTCTCCCGGTGGGGTCCCCGCGGAGTGGCTCTCTGCCGAGCTCCACGGCACCGCGGTCACGTCAGTGTGGAGCGACGCGGAGCGGCCCTACAGCGCGTGGGAGTTCGAGGAGGGACATGCCCGCCGCCTCCTGACCGTGGCCGAGCCGGACTCCTTTCGCGGGGCGAGCTGGGAGAACGTCGAGTTCCCATCCGCTGACGGCACGCTGATCCAGGGTTGGCTGCTGCGCCCGCCCGGGGAAGGCCCGTGGCCGTCGATCCTTCACGGCCATGGCGGCCCCACGGCCGCGATGACGGCCCAGTTCAGCCCCACATGCCAGGCATGGGTCGACAACGGATTCGCCGTCCTCAGCGTCAACTACCGCGGGTCGACGACGTTCGGCGACGGGTACCGGGAGGCGCTGACCCGGCAGCATCGGCGAGGTGGACGTCGCGGACATGATGGCGGGACACGCTTGGCTGATCGCCTCGGGCGTCGCGGATCCACGGCAGGATCATCGTCAGCGGCTACTCGTATGGCGGCTATCTCGCGCTGCACTGCCCGGCGCTCCACCCGGAGGCATTCGCCGGAGCCATCGCCGGAGCGCCCGTCGCGGACTGGCTGCTGATCGGCGAGGACCAGAACGCCTTCCTCGACGCGTACGACCGCGCCCTGTTCGGCGGTGATCGATCGGAGACGGCCGAGCTGCATCGACGTGCCTCGCCGCGAACCTATGTGGATCGCTACACGGCGCCGGTCCTCATCTCGACTCCGCTGGAGGACACGCGCACCCCGCTGCGACCGATCGAAGCGTACGTCGACGACATGCGGAGCGCCGGCAAGGAGGTGCGGCTCGATCTGCTCGAGGGCGGGCATGCGGGCGTCGGGACCGAGCAGAACATCCGCATGATGGAGAGCTGGATCGAGTTCGCCCGTCGCATCGTGCAGTGAGGGTCGAGTAGAATCGGCGGCATCAACCGCCACCGGCGTGCCTCTCGCGGCGTGACGGCCATGAAGCCGGCCGACGAGGATCGCATCGTGTCCATGACCGTGTTCGTCGACGACCGGCCGCCCGAGGAGGAGCTCCCCGAAGCGGAGTAGTGCGCGTGGCGGGGCCGCGACGTCTCGCAGAGGTGGTCATGGGTGCCTAGCCGGCTGGTCGGTTGGCGGCGCGGATGGCCTCGAGCTCATCCTCGGTGAATCCGGCGCTCGCGAGGATGCCTACGAGCAGATCCGTCTTGCCTTCGACATACGCCCCGATGTCCTCGACCTCGGCAGCGAGTCTGCGCTTCAGGGCGCTGTACCGGCCTCGCAGGACCGGGTCGGCGCGTAACGCGTCACGGACCGCCAGGTGGTTGCGAAGAGCGACCGAGCCGTCGACAACCACGTAGACGTTGCGGCGAGAGACACCGCGTGGAGCGCGCATGGCGTGGCGGTCGGGGATCCCGAGGTCGCCGCGGTGGTGGTAGTCGACCGCCGTCAGGGCCGCGATGGCCGCGTTGAGGTCATGGCGAAGGACGATCACGTCGACGTCGATCTGGGGCTTCGCGGCCAGCCCGGGCACGGCGGTACTGCCGATGTGCTCGATCGCGCGAATGGGCACCCCGCTCAGCGCTTCCGAGAGCTCGGTATCGACTGTCGCGAACGCCGTCGGCCAGGCAGGATCGTATGGAGCCACCTCGATCGCCACGCGTGCATGATGCCCGGGCTCAGATGTTGCGTCGGGTAGAATCGGCGGGCCTGACCCGCGCCGCAGGAGACGACGCCGTGTACGCCGACGAGTTCAGCATCTACGCCGGCAACGCCAACCGCCCTCTTGCCGAGCGCATCTGCCGCTACCTGAAGACCGATCTCGGTGCGGTCGAGGTCTTCCAGTTCGCGAACGAGAACATCTTCGTGCGGGTCATGGAGAACGTCCGCGAGCAGGACGTCTTCCTCGTCCAGCCGACCAGCCGGCCGGTGAACCAGTCGATCATGGAGCTGCTGATCATGATCGACGCCTTCAAGCGGGCCTCCGCCGGCCGGATCACGGCGGTGATCCCGTTCTACAGCTACGGCCGATCGGACAAGAAGGACCAGCCGCGAGTGCCGATCACGGCGCGGCTCATCGCGGACATGCTCACCGTGGCCGGGGCCGATCGGGTCCTGACGATGGACCTCCACCAGGGCCAGATCCAGGGCTTCTTCAGCATCCCGGTCGACGAGCTGACCGCGGTGAACCTGATCTGCGCGCACATCAAGGCCAAGGAGCTCGACGACATCGTCGTCGTCTCGGAGCTCGGCTTCGCGAAGAAGGCCCGCAACTTCGCCGAGCTCCTCCAGGCGCCGCTGGCCATCGTCGAGAAGCGCCGGCTCGGCAACGACGACAAGACCGAGGTGATGAACATCATCGGCGAGGTCGCCGGTCGCACCGCCGTCATCATCGACGACGAGATCGACACCGCCGGCTCGCTCGTCGAGGCGGTCGGAGCGCTCGAGGCGGCCGGCGCGCGCGCGATCTACTCGTGCGCGACGCACGGCGTCTTCTCCGGCAGACGCGCTCGATCGCATCGCGGGAGCTCCCGATCACCGAGATCGTCGTCACCGACACCGTCCCGCTGCCGCCCGGCGCCGACGACTCGCGCCTCACCATCCTCTCCGTCGCGCCGCTGTTCGGCGAGGCGATCAAGCGCATCCATCGCGGCGAGAGCGTCGGGGCCCTCTTCAGCTCCGAGGTCCGGCTCGTCGAGGAGATGACGTTCTGGGACGAGGATGCCGAAGACGACGCGCCGCGCGGAGCCGGAGCCCTTTCCGGTGAGCGTGCACGGCTAGCGTGAGCGACGTCCGCCTCGGCGTCCTGCTCTGGAGCCAGGCGACCGACTGGCCCTCGTTCGAGCGCGGCGCGAGTCCGCGTCGACGAGCTCGGCTACGAGTCGCTCTGGACCTGGGACCACCTGTACGCGATCTTCGGCGACCCGCTCCAGCCGATCTTCGAGGGCTACACGACCCTCGCCGCGTGGGCGAAGGTCACGTCGCGGGCCCGGCTCGGGCTGCTGGTCGGAGCGAACACGTTCCGCAACCCCGGGCTCGTCGCGAAGACTGTCACGACGATCGACCACATCAGCGACGGGCGGGCGATCCTCGGCATCGGCGGCGCCTGGTTCGAGGAGGAGCACACCGCCCACGGGATCGAGTTCGGGTCGGGATTCGGCGAGCGCCTCGACTGGATGGACGAGTCGGTCGCCGCCATGCGCGCGCTGCTCGACGGCGAGGCCGGTCACGTCGCCGGCCGGAGGCCGGTATCGGTTCAAGGACCTCGTGCTCCAGCCGCCGCCGCTCCAGGAGCACCTGCCGATCATGATCGGCGGCTCCGGGCGAGAAGAAGACGCTCCGCACGGTCGCGCGCTACGCCGACCAGTGGAACGCGATGGGCAGCGTCGAGAAGCTGCGCCACAAGGTCGAGGTCCTGCGAGGCCACTGCGAGGCCGTCGGACGCGACCCGGCCGAGATCGAGTTCACCGCCGGCTGCAAGCCGATCATCCGCGACACCGAGGCCGAGGCCCGCCGCGTGTGGGAGGCGCAGATGGCGCACAACCGGACGCCGATGGCCGAGGTCGAGACGACGACACGTTCTGGGTCGGCACGCCCGGAGCTCGTCGCGGAGCGGATGATCGAGCGACGCGCGCTCGGCTTCCACACGTTCCTCGCCGAGATGGCGGCGCCGTACGACGACGAGACGCTCGAGCGCTGGATCGGCGAGGTCAAGCCGATGGTCGACGCCGCCTAGAGCGCCTCGACGGCCTCCTCCAGGCGGGCGGTTGCGGCGACGTGGTCCGTGCCGGCCGGGAAGAAGATCGGTTCGCCGAACACGACCTCGACGTCGCCGCGCGGCGAGGTGCCCGGCCCGCGGCGGTCGACCCACGAGAGGCGGTGGATCTTCACCTTCATCGGCACGACCGGAGTGGCGCCCTCGACCGCGACCAGGCCCGCCCCGGCCTTGAACGGCTTGAGCGGCCCGCCCACGGTCAGCTCGCCCTCGGGGATAGATGAGGATGCTGAAGTCGCGGTCGAGCCGCGCCCCGAGCAGCTCGAGGGAGCGGCGCACGGCGCCCTCGCGCGCCAGCGGAAAGGCGTTGCCGATGACCGCCGCTCCGAGGCCGCGCAGCGGGTTGCCGAAGATGTCGTCGGCCGCGGCGGCGACCGAGAGGCGCCAGCGCCAGACGAGCGGCAGGTGGGTGAGGATGATCATGTTGTCGGTGTGGAGGTGGTGGTTCGGGACGAAGATCACCGGCCCCTCGAGGCCCTTGAGGTGGTGCTCGCCACGGACGCGCACGCGGTAGGCCAGCGCAGACGACGGGGACCAGCAGCAGCTCCTGGATCCCGAGGCCGACCGCTCGCACCATCGGGTTGAGCGGCCAGCCGAAGATGCCCTCGTCGTGCGCGGGTCTCGCGCGCGGCCTCGACGAGCCGCTCGAGCTCGGCGACCGTCGCGTCCGGGTCGAGCTGGCCGTCGTCGACGAAGGTGCCCAGCTCCTCCTCGATCACGCTCAGCAGCTCGATGCGGCCCAGCGAATCGAGGCCGAGGTCGGTCTCCAGGCGCGAGCCGGGCAGGACCTGCGCCGACGGCACCTGGGCCACCTGTGCCACGAGCCCGGCGACGCGTCGCGACCGCAGTCGCTGCCGGCGGCGGCTGCGCGCCGTCGCCGCGACGCCGGGCGGCCGTTGCGCGGTCGGCGCCATCGCCGCGCTCGAGCGCCGTCGAGCACCAGCCGCTTCTTGACCTTCATCGACGGCGTGCGCGGGAAGTCCTCGTCGGGCCAGACGCTCCAGCCGCGGATCTGCTGGTGGCCGGCGAGCCGCGCGTTCGCGTCGCGGACGACGGCATCGGCGACCGAGGCGGATCGTCCGTGAGCAGCACCGCGTGGACCCGCACGCCACCGCCGTCGCCGTCCAGCCGACGACGGCGGCGTCGCGCAGCCGCGTCGTCGCCGACCAGCACGGCCTCGACGTCGTCGGGGTACACCTTCTGGCCGTCGGGCAGCGCGATCATGTCCTTCTTGCGCCCGCGCAGGGTCAGGAAGCCATCGGCGTCGAGCTCGCCGATGTCGCCGGTGTGGTACCAGCCGTCGGCGTCGATGGCCGCCGCGGTCGCCTCGGGATTCTGCCAATAGCCGACGAAGCGGTTCGGCCCGCGGACGAGCACCTCGCCGTCATCGGCGATGCGTATCTCCACTCCGGGAACCGCCTCGCCGACCGTGCCGATCCGGTTGCGCTGACGGCCGCGTGAAGCTGATGGCCGGGCTCATCTCCGTGGCGCCGTAGCCCTGGAGCGACGTCGAAGCCCATGTTCGATCCAGCGATCGCGCGAGGTCCGGCTCGAGCGCGGACGCCCCGACCGCGAAGGTCCGGAGCCGCCCGCCGAACTGCGCGAGGACCGGGCGGAACAGGAGCCGCCGAACGAAGCGCGGCAGGCGCGGCGCGATGCCGGTGCAGCCGCTCGAACTGCGCGCGCTTGCCGGTGGCGTCGACCTTGCGCTCGATCGCGTTCGTCGAGCAGCTTCAGGCCCTGCGGGACGATCAGCAGCATCGTCACCTGGAACTCGCGGAAGGTCCGGATCAGCACCGCCGGCTGGCGGCTGACCGGGTAGACGACGGGCTTGCCGGCCGCCAACGGCGCGAGCAAGTCGCAGGTCTGCTCGAACATGTGCGACAGCGGCAGGACCGAGAGGAGCCGCTCATTCGGGCCGAACGGGAAGACGTCGACCAGCGTCCGGGCGTTCGACGCCACGTTGCCGTGGGTCAGCATCGCGCCCTTCGGGTCGCCGGTCGTGCCCGAGGTGAAGACGACCAGCAGCAGGTCGTCGGCCGAGACATCGGCCGCCGGCAGCGGCTCGGCGCCGCCGGGCGAGGTCGGGGAGCGACTCGATCAGGATCACCGGCAGTCCGAGCCGGCGCGCCGCCTCCTCGGTCTGGCGTGAGGCGAGGACGAGCTTCGGCTCGGTCTGCTCGCGACCTTCGCCGGCGAAGTCGTCCGTGCTGCGGACGTCGAGCGGCACGCCGACGAGCCCGGCGTGCGCGCGGCCAGGAAGCCGAGCGCCCACTCCGGCCGGTTGACGGCCCAGATCACCACCCGGTCGCCGGGCGATGCGCCCGCGTCGACCAGGGCGCGGGCGACCCGCGGCACCTGGTCGCCCAGGTCCCGGTAGCGCCAGATCCGGGTGCGGAAGCCCGGCTTGATGAGCAGCGCCGGCTCCGGGCCGAATCGGTCGACCGATCGCTGGATGAGAGCGTTGACGGTCTCCACGTGCGCATCCTCCGCTTGCGCCACTTCGGACGAACTGCGGTCAGGGCACCGCCGCGGCGGCGAGCTCGCGGAGCGCGCCGTTGGCGTCGTCGGTCCACGGTGGATAGTGCGAGAGGGCGATCGTTTCGACGTCGAGGCGCCGCCAGTCGCTCGACCGATGCCCGCGCCCCGGCGTGGTCGTGGCTGAAGAACCAGCTGGCGTAGGTCAGACGGCCGCGGATGACCTGGAGCACGTCGCCGGTGAAGAGCAGCCGGAATCGCTCGGCGTAGAGGCAGACGCTGCCCGGGGTGTGGCCGGGGGTGTGGACGACGCGCAGGCCGCCGAGAAGCGGCAGCACGTCGCCGTCCTCGATCGGCGTCGCAACGCTCCGGCGCGCGGGTCAGGTACTGGATCAGCCGACCGCGCCGACGCGCCCCGTCCGGCGAGCTGGCGAGCGCGCTCTCGCAACGGCAGCTGGAGCCCTTCGAGGTCGGCCGGGTGGATGAGCACCTCGACGTCGTCGCGTCCACGGACCAGCTCATTGACGCCGCCGATGTGGTCGGGATGTCCGTGGGTGCAGATGATCCGCTCCAGCTCGTCGAGTCGAACGGCCCATGCCGTCGCAGGTGCGGTCGAGCATCCGGCGCGAGCCGACCATGCCGGCGTCGATGAGCGTGAGGCGCTCCTCGGCGATGAGAAAGGAGTCCGCCCCGAGCATCTGGATCTGGTGTACGCCTTCGGCGACCTCCATGGACCGCCGATTGTAGGCTCCCCCGAATGCGCTCCAGCGTGGGGTCAGTCTGGCGGCACGGAGCCGATGACGCCGGTCAGGTTCCGCCACCGCGGCCACCACCACTCCGGCAGCAGGCCCGACGTCGTGACCAGATCGAGCATCCTGCGGATGTCGTCGTAGTCCGAGCCCTCGATCGCCACGAACTTCTCGATCCCGGCGGACCGCAGAATGAGTCGATCCGACGTTTCGTCGTCCATCGCGAGGAGTGCATCGCGCGCGGCGGTCCGCTGCGTGGCGCTCAACCTGCGGGCCGATGCGACGACGGGCTGGATCGTCGACGGCCCCAGGACATCGATCACGCGGAGCTCGCGTCGAAGCCGCGGGTTGCGGCGGAGGGCAAGATCGAGCACTTGCGAGTCGATCGCGGCCCAGTCGGCGCCGCCGTTGACGACGAGCTGGATCGCATCGTCATGGAAGCCGGCCTCGATGGCCTCCCCGATGAAGCCAGGCCCCGCGCCCCGTTGAGCGAGTGCATGCAGAGCGACGATGAAGCCGGAATGGCTGTACGGCTCGTTGAACGCCCACCGTCGCCCGTCGAGCTCGGCCAACCGCT
>CAWCQX010000003.1:0-143343 GCA_963797855.1 uncultured Chloroflexia bacterium
ACGACGAGCTGCTGCGCATCCTTCGGCGGCAGGGCTTCGTGAACGTCTACGCCGGGATCACGCTGCCGAACCCGGCGAGCGTGGCGCTGCACGAGGCGATCGGGATGCGGCGGATCGGCGTCTACGAGCGCGTCGGCTTCAAGCTCGGCGCCTGGCACGACGTCGCCTGGTACGGGCTGCGACTGACCGATCCGGAAGGCGTCCCGCCGGAGCCGATCCCGCTTCCGGAGCTTCTGCCGCCGAGGGGTTGACTCTCGACCTACCGCAGGCTCCATGCTGCGCGCCATGGACGAGCTGCTGTCGATCGGGCGCTTCTCACGCCTGGCCGGCCTGAGCATCGGTGCGCTGCGCCATTACCACGAGCTCGACCTGCTCATCCCGGCACGGGTCGATCCGGAGACGTCGTACCGCTCCTACGACCGAGCGCAGCTCGAGGACGCTCGACTGATCGCCCGCCTGCGCGAGCTGGACCTCTCGCTGCCTCAGATCCGTGCGGTCATCGGGGCCGATCCCGCGGAGCGACAGCGCCTGCTCGTCGCGCACCGGGCGCGTCTGACCGCACTCCTGACCCGGACCCAACGGCAGATCCATTGGCTGAATCGAACCATCGATCACGAGGAACCGATCATGACCGAGACTCCCGTCGCGGCGCCGACGCCGCTGGACGCGACCACCGAGCGACAGGTCGCCGTGGACCTCTTCAATCACGTCTGGACGCTGCTCGAGACGCCCGACCGAACGCCGATGCAGGACGACGAGATGCTCCACGCCGCCCACGCCTCGCGCCACCACTGGGGCAAGGTCGGGAAGCCGGTGAACTTCGCCCGCGGCGAGTGGCAATGCTCCCGCGTCTACGCGGTCCTGGGCCGGCCCGAGCCGGCCCTGTGGCACGGACGGCGGTGCGTTGCGCTGTGCGAGGAGCACGGGATCGGCGACTTCGACATCGCCTTCGGCTGGGAGGCGATCGCCCGCGCGCGGAGGCCGTGGCCGGCGACCGGCAGGCGGCCGCAGAGGCGATCGGTCGAGCCCGCAGCCTCGCCGGCGACATCGCGGAAGACGAGGACCGAGAGCTGCTTCGAGAGCGACCTGGCGACGATCTCCGTGGACGAGGGCGGCGCATCGGCCTAGGCTGCCCCGCGTGGATCGCATGCGGTTGGAGCGCGAGCTCGACGACCTCGCCGCGGAGATCGACTTCGCCGGCGTCGTTCGCATCGACCATCCCGATCGAGGAGACGTTCACGAAGGCGTATGGCCTTGCCCACCGGGGCTACGCCATCCCGAACACCGTCGATACCCGCTTCGCCCTCGCCAGCATGACCAAGGGGTTCACCGCGCTCGCGGTGGTCAGCCTGATCGAGCAGGGAACGATCGAGCTCGGAACGACAGCGCGGTCGCTGCTCGGCACCGATCTGCCGATGATCGCCGAGGACGTGACGATCGAGCACCTGCTGGCGCATCGCTCGGGCATCGGCGACTACCTCGACGAGGAGCTCCATCCGGACGTGGCGGAGTACGTGATGCCGGTGCCGGTGCACGAGCTGGCGAGCGCCGAGGACTACCTCGCCGTCCTGGACGGCCATCCGGCGGCGTTCGCGCCCGGCACGCAGTTCGCCTACAACAACGGTGCGTACGTCGTGCTCGCCATCCTCGCCGAGCGAGCGGGCGGCATGCCGTATCACGATCTCGTGGTCGAGCGCGTCTTCCGTCGGGCGGGGATGCACGACACGGACTTCCCGAGGTCCGACGAGCTCACCGGCGCCGTGGCGCAGGGCTACATCGACGTCGACGGGCGCATTCGCAGCAACGTGCTGCATCTGCCGGTGCGCGGCGTCGGGGACGGCGGTGCGTACTCGACCGTCGCCGACATGCACTCGTTCTGGACCGGGCTGTTCGACGGGCGACATCGTGGCGCTCGAGTGGGTCGCCGAGATGGTCCGGCCACGCAGCGCCGTGCCCGAGCAGGGCCGACGCTACGGGCTCGGCTTCTGGCTCCATCCGTCGAGCGATGTCGTCTTCCTCGAAGGCGCCGATGCCGGGATCTCATGCTCGATCGGTGCATGACCCCTCGACGGGAGTGACCTACACGGTCATCTCCAACTCGAGTGACGGAGCGTGGCCGATCTTGGAGCTCCTCGCCGACCGGCTCGGGACCGCCGCGGAGGGGCCTGTCGTGGACGAGGCAGGCGCATCGGCCTAGGCTGATCACGCACGATGAGCACCTTCCGCTACTCGAGTTGGGACGGCAGCCAGCAGCTGCCCTCCTTCGACGCGGATGACGTGCTCGACGCGCTCTCGGAGGACATCCTCGCCGAGGGCGACGTGCGCCGGGCCCTCCAGCAGCTGATGCAGCGCGGCCTGCGCGGGACGCGCGGCGGCGACATCCCGGGCCTGCGGCGGATCCTCGAGCGGCTGCGGGCGCGCCGGCAGGAGGAGCTCAGCCAGTCGAACCTCGACGGCGTCCTCGATGACGTCAACGAACGGCTGGAGGGCATCCTGGACACGGAGCGTGCCGGCATCGAGCGGCGCGTCCACGAGGCCGAGCAGCGGGCCCTCGACGCCCCGCCGGGCGACGAGCAGGACCAGGCTCGCATGGCGGAGCAGGTCATGCGGCGCACGGGACGCCAGCGCGAGAACCGCCTCGACGCGCTGCCGCCGAACGTGGCCGGCCGCCTCAACGGCCTGCGGGACTACGAGTTCATGGACGACGAGGCGCGCGACGCCTTCAACGCCCTGACCGACGAGCTGCGCGGCCAGATGCTGCAGACGTACTTCCAGGGGCTGAAGGAGGGCGTCGAGCGGATCACGCCGGAGGACCTGGCGGGCGTGCGCGACATGGTCCGCGACCTGAACGGGCTCCTCGAGAAGCACGCCACCGGTGCCGATACGACCGACGACTTCAACGCGTTCATGGCCAAGCACGGGCAGTACTTCCCGCCGGGCATCGAGAACACCGATCAGCTGATCGAGCATCTCCATCGACAGGCGTCGCAGATGGCCTCGCTGCTCAGCAGCATGAGCCCGCAGATGCGCGAGGAGCTGCGCGACCTGATGGACGACCTGCTGCGCGACGACCGGCTGCGGATCGACATGGCCCGACTGGCCGGCAACCTCCAGTCCGCCCGTCCCGACCTGCCGTACGGCGAGCCGTATCCGTTCGAGGGCGACGAGCCGATGGGCCTGGCCGATGCGCTCGCCGCGATCGACCGCCAGCAGCAGTACGACTCGATGGAGGAGTCGCTGATCGCCGCACGCGACCCGGACGCGCTCGAGCGCGTCGATCCCGAGGCGCTGCGCGACCTCGCCGGCGACGATGCGATCGACGACCTCGACCAGCTCGCCGCGCTGACCCGTTCGCTCGAGGAGGCGGGGTACCTCGACCGCGACGGCGGCCATCTCGAGCTCACGCCACGCGCCGCGCGCAAGCTCGGCATGCGGGCGCTGACCGACATCTTCAGCCGGCTGCGCCGCGAGGGCTTCGGTGGCCATCCGCTCCCGCAGGCCGGACGCGGCGGGGAGCCGACCGAGGAGACGAAGCCCTACGAGTTCGGCGACGCGTTCGCGGTCGACATCAACCGCACCCTGTTCAACGCGATGTCGCGGTCCGGGCCGGGAACGCCGGTGCGCATCGGTCCGGGCGACTTCGAGGTCAGCCGCACCGAGGAGACGACGCTGTCGAGCACGGTCCTCCTGCTCGACATGAGCCGATCGATGCTGCTGCGCGGCTGCTCATCGGCCGCCAAGCGGGTGGCGATGGCGCTCCACACCCTGATCCACACGAAGTACCCGCGCGACCGGCTGTACGTCGTCGGCTTCGCCTACTACGCGCGTCAGCTGCGCCCGGAGCTGATCCCGACGCTGTCGCCGTACGAGTTCGAGTACGGCACGAACCTCCAGCACGCGCTGATCATCGCGCGCCAGCTGCTGGGCCGATCCCCTGGCGGCAACAAGGAGATCGTCGTCATCACCGATGGCGAGCCGACCGCCCACATCGACAACGGCCAGGTCGAGTTCGCCTACCCGCCGACGCTGCGCACCGTCCAGTCGACGCTCCGCGAGGTCGGCCGATGCACCCGCGAGGGGATCGTCATCAACACGTTCATGCTCGAGCGATCTCGGTACCTGTCCGAGTTCGTCGACCTCATGAGCCGGATCAACCGCGGGCGGGCCTTCTACGTCGAGCCCGAGCACCTCGGCGAGTACGTCCTCGTCGACTACGTCAACAAGAAGACGAAGCGGGTCGCGTAGGACCTCACTTCGGCGAGCGCTTCCCGTCCCGCTCGTTGCCGTGCTTGAACGCTCCGGTGGCGCGCGCCATCAGCTGCTGCGACGTGGCGTCGTCGGCGTCGGCGATGCGTGTCGTGAAGCGCTCCGCGGATCGGCCCCGCAGGATCGTCACCGGCGCGGTGTGATACCGGATGACGATCGAGCCGTCGGAACGGGTCGCGTAGGAGAAGGGCATCGAGCCCAGCGGATCCGGCGCCTCCACGCCGACACGATACGCCCTGCGACAATCACCCCACCATGACGAGGCCACTGAAGGTTGGAGTCCAGCTCCCCGAGGTCGAGCGCGTCGTGCGCTGGCCGGAGCTGGCGGAGATGGCGCGGACGGCCGAGGAGATCGGCCTCGACTCGATCTGGGTCGGTGACCACCTCCTCTACCGCGACCGAGGGCCCGAGCCGGTCGGCCCGTGGGAGGCGTGGAGCCAGCTCGCCGCGCTGGCCGCGATCACGACCCGGGTCGAGCTCGGCCCGCTCGTGGCGTCGATGAGCTTCCACAACCCGGGGATGCTGGCGGCCAAGGCGAACGCGGTCGACGAGATCAGCGGCGGCCGGCTGATCCTCGGCGTCGGCGCGGGCTGGAACGAGGCCGAGTACCGCGCGTTCGGCTTCCCGTTCGACGAGCGCGTCAGCCGATTCGAGGAGGCGTTCACGATCGTTCGCCTCCTGCTGCAGGAGGGCCACGTCGACTTCAGCGGCCGATTCCACGAGGCGCGCGATCTTCCGCTCGTCCCGCCGCCGGCTCGGCCCGGAGGTCCGCCGCTGATGGTCGGCTCGATCGGCCCGCGGATGCTCTCGATCACGTTGCCGCACGTCCAGGCGTGGAATGCCTGGGGCCCGTGGTTCGGCAACTCGGTCGCCGGCTACGGCGCGGTCCGCGAGCAGGTCGACGCGGCATGCCGAGCGGTGGGCGCGCGACCCGGCCGAGGTGGAGCGGACGGTCGCGCTGGTCGTGGCGCTTCCCGGAGCGCTCGGGCGTGGATCCGCCGTGACCGATGAGCCGTTCGATCCGATCCCCGGTGACCCGGAGCACGCTGTCGGCGACGCTGCGGACCTTCGCGCAGCTCGGCGTCGGGCACGTCCAGCTCGTCCTCGACCCGATCACCGTCGAGAGCATCGCCGCACTGGCACCGACCCTCGCCGCACTCGACGGCTGATACCATCGAGCTCGATGGAGCCGAGCAGCGACGCCACCCAGGCGAGCCTGCCCGTCGGCCGTTCCGCACGCCTCGAGGCGCTGGCCCTCACAGCCGCCGGCGACCACGCCGTGCTCGTGCGTGAGACGACCCCGGGCGAGCGGGCCCGCGCGCTCCTCACGACCGACAAGCTGGCGGCGGGGGAGCGCCTCGTGATCATGCCGCTCGACGACGACGTCGAGGTGCGCGTCGACGGCGACGCGCTCGCCGTCTGGCTCGGCGCGGGCTCGATGGCCCAGCTGCCCGCGGACCAGCGACCGGTGGCGGAGCACGCGCACGTGCCGCCGTGGGCCACGATCGTCGGCGGCGCGCTGCTCCTGCTGACGCTGGTCTTCGCCGTCATCGGCTCCGCGGTCGTCTTCACCTGGCTGACGCGGCTGCTGTGCATGAGCGATCGCGGCAGCCGCCCGCCCGATGCCGGACTGGCCGGCATGCGCATCGGCCTCGAGTTCGGCAGCACGCAGGACTTCGCCGATGGCCTCCAGCGCGCGCTCGCCCGCGGCGGCGAGCAGGGCGCGACCCTCGTCGCCGCGCTCGACCGCGGGGACCTGAGCGTCCACCTGCCCCGCGTCGACGGGCCGTGCTGGAATTCGGTGCCGCTCTTCCATCTCCATCGCGGCGAGGTGCCGACCGACGAGGACTGGGCCACGACCAGCGGCATCCTCGAGAAGCTCGAACGGTATCGCTGAGCCGATGCGGATCTACCTCAGCGTCGACATGGAGGGGCTCGCCGGGGTGGCGCACGCCCACCAGGTGAGCTTCGGACCCGGCGTCGACCGGACCGACTACGACCGCAGCCGCGCGCTCATGGCCGGTGAGGCGAACGCGGCGATCGTCGGGGCCCTGGCCGCCGGCGCCGACGAGGTCGTCGTCAACGACAGCCACTGGCAGATGCGCAACCTGCGCGCGGAGGAGCTTGCCGCCGGCGCGCGGCTCATCATCGGAGACAAGCCGCTGTCGATGACGCAGGGCATCGGCGGCGAGGGCGACGGCGACTACGACGGCGCCGCCTTCGTCGGCTATCACGCCGGGGCGGGGAGCGAGCGCGGCGTCATCGGTCACACGTACTCCTCGGCGAGCGTGCTCGAGCTGCGGGTCCACGGTCGTCCGCACAACGAGGCCGGCATCAACGCGATCCGCCTCGGGCACCACGGCGTGCCGGTCATCCTCGTCGCCGGCGACGACGCCCTGGCCGCCGAGATCGCCGAGCTCCTGCCATGGGCCGAACGCGTCGTCGTGAAGCGGGCGCTCGGATACAGCGCGGCAGACTCGCTGTCGCCGGCCGTCGCGCAGGGCGCGATCCGGGATGGAATGGTTCGGGCCATCGGACGGCTCGACGAGATGGAGGTCTACCAGCCCGAGCTGCCGCTGCGTGGCGAGATCGACTTCCGCCTGCCGGTGATGGCCGACTACGCGGCGATCGTGCCCGGGACGGAGCGCGTCGGGCCGCGGACCGTCGGCTTCGGCGCGCCCGACGGCGATGCCTTCTACCGCCTCTTCCTGGCCCTGACGCGCCTCGCCGGCGTTCCGGCCGCCTGACAGACCGATGGACGACGAGGAGCGTCTCCAGCTTCGAGCGATGATGGGGCACTTCGCGACCGGCGTGACCGTCGTCGGGGCCCGCCACGGCCCGCTCCTGGCGGGGATGACCGCGAATGCGATCGCGAGCATCAGCATCGATCCGCCGCTGATGATGGCGAGCATCGCGCGCAAGGCCGAGACCCACGTCGCGATCGTCGGGTCGCACGCGTTCGCGGTCAGCGTCCTCAGCCGCGAGCAGCGCGACCTCGCCGACTGCTTCGCCCAGCCGACGACCGCCGACAAGCTGAAGCGCTTCTGCGACGCGGCGTGGCACGAGGCGGAGACCGGCTCACCGATCCTCGAGGGCGCCCTCGCCTACTTCGACTGCCGCCTCACCGCGCGGCACGATGGCGGCGATCACGAGATCTTCATCGGCGAGATCGTGGCCGCCGGCTACCGCGAGGATGCCGAGCCGCTGCTGTGGTACGCCTCGGGCTATCGGGAGCTGGCGACGGCGCGCTGACGGCCCGGCGTTCCGCTCAGTCGCCGGCGGCGCGTCGCCGATCGCTGAGGATCTGGCTCGCCGCCAGGCGGCCGGGCGCTCCCATCACGCAGCCGCCCGGGTGGGTCCCGGAGCCGCACTGGTAATACCCCTCGATCGGGGTTCGGTACTGGGACCAGCCCGGCGCGGGGCGGAAGAAGAACATCTGCGGCGCGAGGAACTCGCCGGCGAAGATGTTCCCCTCCGACAGGCCGACGGTGCGCTCGATGTCGAGCGGCGTCTGCACCTCGCGCTGCAGGACCAGGTCGCCGAAGCCGGGGAAGAATCGCTCCAGCGCCGCCTGGGCCCGATCGGCCATGCGCTCCCGCTCCGCGTCCCAGTCGCTCTCGCGCAGCTTGTACGGGGTGTACTGGACGAAGCAGGAGAGGACGTGCTTGCCGGGCGGCGCCATGTCCGGGTCGATCGTCGACTGGATGGCGCAGTCGATGTAGGGCTGCTCGCTGTACCAGCCGTACTTGGCGTCGTCGAAGGCGTGCTCGAGGTAGTCGATCGACGGGCCGATGTTCATGAAGCCGCGGTACAGGTCCGGCCGTGAGCCGAGGACCGGGTGCGTCGGCAGCGCGTCGAGGGCGAAGTTCACCTTCGAGCTCACGCCCTGGAACTTCAGGCGGCGGATGTCCTCGACCAGGTCGTCGGGCAGCTCGCGCGGGTCGACCAGCTCCAGGAAGGTGCGCCGCGGGTCGAGCGCGCTGACCACGAGGTCGGCAGCGATCTCGGTGCCGTCGGCGAGCGCCACGCCGGTCGCCTCGCCGTCGCGGGTGAGGACGCGCTCCACCGGCGCCTCGGTCCGGATCTCGGCGCCGAACGACTCCGCCGCCCGCGCCAGCACCTGGGTGAATCCGCCGTTGCCGCCCTTGTGGAAGGCCCACGAACCGAACTCGCCGTCGTGCTCGCCCAGGGAGTGGAACAGCAGCACGAGCCCCGAGCCCTGCGACCGCGGTCCGACCTTCGAGCCGATGATCGACGAGGAGGCGAGGTAGCCCTTCAGCAGTGCCGATTCGAAGTAGTCGTCGAGGAAGTCGGCGGCGCTGCCGGTGAGCAGCCGGACCGCGTTGTGCAGCGTCCGCTTGTCCAGGCCGCGCAGGCGCGAGCCGAGGGCCGCCAGGGCGACCAGCTCCTCCGGGTCGTCGCTGAAGAGGTCGGGCGGCACGGTGTCGAGCAGCGGCTTGATCGCCTGGCAGACGCGGTCGAGGTCATGGCTGTACTGCTCGTACGCGTCGGCGTCGTGCGGGGAGATGCGGGCGATCTCGCGCAGGGTCTCGTCGTGGTCGCGGTTGAAGAGGAGGTACTCGCCGTCCTCGCCGGGTGCGAAGCGGGTCGCCATCAGCAGCGGCAGGAAGCCGTGCCTGGTCAGCTCCAGCTCCTGGATGATCTGCGGCCGCAGCAGCGAGAGCGCGTAGCTGAAGGTCGTGAACCAGTAGCCCGGCCGCAGCTCCTCGGTGATCGCGGCGCCGCCGACCAGGTGCCGGCGTTCCAGGATCAGCGTCTTGAGCCCGGCCTTGGCCAGGTAGGCGCCGTTGACCAACCCGTTGTGGCCGCCGCCGACGACGATCGCGTCGTATCGGTCCGTGCTCATCGGTCCATCAGGCGGTCTTGCGCTCCGGGTTGTAGAGGGGCAGCCGCGCGACGTGCGCCGCCACCTGCTCGTAATGGTGGTCCACCGTGAACTCCAGGAAGACGCGAGCTGCCGGCCTTGGCCAGGTCGGGTCGCACGCGGGCCAACGCGATGTGCTGCTGCAGCACCGGCGAGTACATGATGCTGGTCGCGTAGCCGACGCGTGTCCGATCCGCGTCGTACACCATCCAGTCCTCGTGGACGGGCCGGTGGTCCTTCGGCGGAATGAGGCCGGCCTCGCTGTACGCGCGGTCGTAGTCCTGCCAGTCGACGACCAGGCCCACCATCCGCCAGCGTGAGCTCTTCTCCGCGCGCTCGCGCTCCAGCGCCCGCCGCCCGATGAACGGGCGGTCGTCCTCCTCCAGTCCCTTGAACATCCAGGCCCAGCCGAGCTCCAGCGGCGTGGACCGATGGGCGTCGTTGAAGGCGAACCGGCTGGAGCCGAAGTCGGCGCCCAGGAGCAGCAGTCCGGCCTCGATCCGCAGCATGTACAGCGCGCCCATCCCGTACGGCAGCATGCCGTAGCCCTCGGCCGCGTCCCAGACGGTGTCCCAGACGGTGATCGCGTCCGGCGCGTCGACCCAGATCTCGTATCCGAGGTCGCCGGTGTAGCCCGTGCGGCTCACGGTCACGGCGCCGCCCGCCGATGGAGCCCGTCGTGATGCCGAAGAACGGCAG
This sequence comes from uncultured Chloroflexia bacterium, assembly GCA_963797855.1. GTDB lineage: Bacteria > Chloroflexota > Limnocylindria > QHBO01 > QHBO01 > JACDBZ01. The sequence goes on from CAWCQX010000003.1 coordinate 9,851, forward strand.
CTCACCCACCGACGGCACGAGGCGCGTCAGCAGGTCGCGCGAGCGCGGTCCCTGCACGGCCAGCGTGCCGATGTCCAGGCTGACCTCCTCGACCGTCACGGCCAGCCGGCCCGACCCGGTCGGCGAACCAGGCGAAGTTCGGCTCCGCCGAGGTCAGCAGGAATTCGTCCGATGCGCGGTGCTGGATGACGCCGTCTTCGAGGACGAACCCGCGTTCGTCGAGCCACGTCGTGTAGTGGGCGTTCCAGGGCGGGCAACGGCGGATGTCGCGCGCCAGCATGCCCGAGAGGAACCGCTCGGCGTCCCGCCCCGCGATGCGGTACTTGTACAGCGGCGAGGTGTCGAAGATGCCGACGCTGTTCCGGACCGCGAAGTACTCGAACTTGTCCGACGCCTGGTAGCGCGTCACGACCACGTGCCCGGACCAGTGCTGCCACAGGCCGGTGTCGTTCAGCGCGCTGGTCCGCTCGTGGAACGGCGTGGTGCGGATCATCGGGCGAGAGCATACCGGCTGCGTCCACCGACGCCGATGGCCCGCCCGGATCGTTCGGTTCGCCGGCTACTGACCCGGGGCGGTCTCGAGGCCCTGCTGGACGGCCTCGACGAAGTCGGTGAAGTCGAACGGCTTCCGCACGACGGGGGCGAGGGCCTCGAGGCGCGTCGGCCTCCTCGTCGTCGATGGCGGTGACGAAGACGACCGGGATGTCGCGGTACTGCGGCCGCTCACGCAGGGAGTGGACGATCTGTGAGCCGAACTCGTCCGGCAGGCGCTGGTCGAGGACGAGCAGGTCGGGGATCGCGCCCTCCTCGACGAGGGCGGTGTAGAGCTCCTCGGCGTCGGCGAAGCCGCGCGTCTCGTGCCCGACCTCGGCCAGGACGGCCATCATCGCGGTGCGGATGAATGGCTCGTCGTCGACGACCCAGACGCGTTGCCCCATGTCGACCTCCGTTCAGGCTGCGCTCGCGGCGAGCGCGTCACCGATGACCCCGATCGCGAGGTCGACTTCCTCCTCGGTCGTCACGAGCGGCGGGATGATCCGCACCACCTGCCCGGACGTGCCGCACGTCAGCAGCAGCAAGTTCCTCGCCAGCGACTCGGCCAGGACCCGCTTGGCCCGTGCCCCGGAGTCGAGCTCGACGGCGACCATCAGGCCGCGACCGCGCACCTCCCGGACCGATTCGTGCGCTCCGACACGGTCGCGCAGGCCGTCGAGCAGGCGCCCTCCGAGCCGATGCGCGCGCTCGGCGAGGCCCTCGTCATCGATGACGTCGAGCGTCGCGAGCGCGGCGGCGCAGGCGACCGCGTTGCCGCCGTAGGTCCCGCCGTGCGTGCCCGGCTCGAGCCGATCGAGCAGCGAGCGCGCGGCGAGGATGCCGGACAGCGGCAGGCCGGAGGCGATGCCCTTGGCCATGATCACGATGTCGGGCGTCGCATCGGTCCACTCGGTGGCGAAGAAGCGCCCCGTGCGGGCGTAGCCGGACTGGACCTCGTCGACGGCCAGCAGGATCCCGTGTCGGTCGGCCACCTCGCGCAGGGCGGGCAGGAATCCGTCCGGCGGGACCACGTAGCCACCCTCGCCGAGCACGGGCTCGACGACGAACGCGGCCACGTCGTCGGGCGCGGCGGTCGTGGCGAAGACCTCGTCGATCGCCGCGAGCGTGGTGGCCAGGGCCGCATCGGGCCCGCCCATCCTCAATGGATACGGATACGGAACGTGCTGCACGCCGCCCATGAGCGGCTCGAAGTGGGCGCGGTACTTCACGGTGGACGAGGTGAGCGCCATCGCTCCGTGGGTGCGGCCGTGGAAGCCGCCGCGGAACGCGATCACCAGCGGGCGGCCCGTCGCGACCTTGGCCAGCTTCACGGCCGCCTCGACCGCCTCGGCCCCGGAGTTCGAGAGGAAGAGGCCGTAGGCCGTATCGGTCCGGGGATTCGGGAAGCGCTCCGGCAGCCGGCGGTGCAGCTCGAGGCCGGGTTGGTGATAGACGATGTTCTGCTGGAGGTGGATGCCGCGCGCGGCCTGCTCGGAGATCGCGGCCACGACGCGCGGATGGGCGTGTCCGGTGTTCACGACGCCGATGCCGCTCGTGTAGTCGAGGTAGCGCGTGCCGTCGACCGTCTCGATCCAGCAGCCCGATGCGCGCTCCACGATGAGATCGGTGTAGCGAGCCCAGACGGGCGGGACGCCGTCGCGAAGGGCCGCCCAGTCGGTCAGGACGTCGCGGGATGTCATGGCATCGAGGGCGCGGTGGCAGCGGCGACCATCTTTCGCTCGTCAGCCGCCTGCCGCTGGCTCCAGAGCTGGACGGCGATGAAGGCGATCGCGACGAGGAAGATCAACGTGCCCAGCACGTTGACCTCCGGCGGGATGCCGACGCGGCTGGCACCGAAGACCCACAGCGGGAAGGTGACGGTGCGCCCGGCGCTGAACAGCGTGATGACGTAGTCGTCGATCGACAGCGCGAACGCCAGCAGCCCGGCCGCGAGGATGCCCGGGAAGATGATCGGGAAGGTCACGCGCCAGAACGTCTGGCGTTCGTTGGCGTAGAGGTCCATGCCGGCCTCCTCGAGCTGGCGGTTGAAGCCGACGAGGCGCGGCCTCAGGGTGACGATCACGTAGCTGATGTTGAACATCACGTGGGCGATCAGGATCGTGAGGAAGCCGCGGGGAACGCCGATCGAGATCCACATCGTCAGCAGCGAGGCGCCCAGGATGATCTCGGGTGCCGCCATCGGGATGAAGATCAGCAGGTTGAGCGCGCCGCGGCCACGGAACTCGTATCGCGAGAGGGCGAGGGCGATCATCGTCCCGAACGTCGTCGCCAGGACGGTTGAGATCGCGGCGATGGCAAGGCTCGTGACCATCGGTCCCGTGATCTGCGGCCGGCTCCAGATGTCGAGGTAGTTCTCGAACGTGAAGCCCTGCCAGGTGATGTTCTGCCGCCCGGCCGGGTCGTTGAAGCTGAAGACGATCATCACGACGATCGGCGCGAACAGGAACACCACGACGAGGGCCGTGAAGACCCGCAGCAGGGCGCGGGAGGTCTTTGAATCGCCCATCAGGTCGTCAGCCGATCGGTGCCGACCGCGCGGCTGTACCCCGCGACGAGGATCGTCACCCCGATGACGAGGACGAACGAGAGCGCCGCGGCCGAGGGGTAGTCGTTCGCGTTGATGTACTTGAACTGGATGACGTTCCCGATCATCTGCACCTCGGGGTTGCCGGCACCGATGATCTCGGCGTTGATGAAGTCGCCGATGGCCGGGATGAACGTCAGCAACGAGCCTGCGACGACGCCGGGGAGCGAGAGGGTGAACGTCACCCGCCAGAACGCCTGCCAGCGGCTGGCGTACAGGTCGGTCGCGGCCTCGATCAGGCGCTTGTCGAGCTTCTCGAGGGCGACGTAGAGCGGCAGGATCATGAACGGCAGGAAGTTGTAGGTCAGCCCGAACACGACCGAGGCGGGGGTCGCCAGGAAGTGGAACGCCTGGTCGAGGACGCCGAGGTCCTTCAGCGTGCCGAAGACGAGGCCGTTGTCCGATAGCAGCATCCGCCAGTTCAGGGTGCGGATGACGAAGCTGACGAAGAACGGCAGGATGACGACGAAGAGCAGGGCCGTCTTGAAGCGCCCTCCGTGGAACGCGATCGTGTACGCCATCGGGTACCCGATCAGCAGCGTGATCGCCGTGGTCAGCAGCGCATAGATGGCCGAGCGAAGGAAGAGGTCACCGAACTGGCCGATGACCTGCGGATAGATCCCGAAGTTCCAGGTCAGCGTGTAGCCGGTGTCGAGCGACCCTTCCTGCAGCGAGACGCTCAGCATGATCGCCATGGGGATGGCGAAGAAGACGATCAGCCAGAGCCCTCCCGGCAAGAGCAGGAGGTAGGGCGTCAGGCGGCCGCGGCCCATGGCGGTCGAGCTCTGCCTGCGCTCAGCTGCTCACCTCGAGCCAGAGGTCGTTCCACTCGGCCTCCTCGTCTTCGGTGAGCTCCTTGTCGGTGTACGTGTTCGCGAGCTGGTCCTCGGTCGGCACGACCGTCGGCGCCACGGCGTCGTAGTAGTCGGCATTCTCCGTGTCGCCATCGGCGCGATACGCCTCGGCGTCGGCGACGATCTGCTCCTGGACGCCGTTCACCCCGGTGAAGTAGCCGATGTACTCCGAAATCAGCGTCGCGCCCGGGACGCCGTAGTAGTAGTTCATGAGCTTGTGGGCGCCATGGATGTGGGAGGTGCCCTTCGGGATCGCGAAGTTGTCGTTCCAGCGCATCGCCCCGTCCTGCGGGATGACGAACTGGACCTTGTCGTTGTCGTTCAGCTGCATCTGCGTGATGTCGCCCGACCAGGCGATCGAGATCGCGAGATCGCCCGCGGCCAGTGCGTCGTAGTACTCGTTGCCGTAGTAGCCCCGGAACTGGTTGCGGCCATTGGCCTCGAGCAGCTTGTCGCGCGCACGAGTGACGTCGTCGACCGTCGCGTTTGCCGGCTCCACGCCGAGGGACAGCAGCGTGAGCCCGAACGTGTCGCGCATGTCGCTGAACGCGCCCGCGACCCCGGCAAAGGCCGGGTCGAGCAGGTCGTCGAACGTCGTGATCTCGCGGCCGGTGAGCTCGGGATCGTACGCGATCCCGGTGATGCCGCCCTGCCACCAGAGGCTGTACTTGTTGTCCGGGTCGAACCAGAGGCCCTTGGCGTAGTCGGCCGCGTTCGCCGTCCAGTTCGGCAGCTGGCTGTGGTCGAGCTCCTCGAGCACCTCGAGCCGAGCCAGGCGTTCGACCACCCAGCCACCGGGCGTGATGATGTCCCAGCCGGTGGCGTTGCCGGCCTGGAGGTCGGGGAGGATCACGCCCATGAAGTCGGCGTTGTCCTGGATCGCCTCGGTGTAGTTGACCTCGAGGCCGCTCTCTTCGGTGAAGGCGACGATGCTCGGATAGTTGCCGTCGTCGTCGATGTCGATGTAGAGGGGCCAGTTCGCCCACTCGAGCGCGCCGGCGGCGTCCGATGCGCTCGCGGAGCCCGCCGCGGAGCTTCCGGGCCGGATCCCGCACGCCGCGAGGATCGACGCGATCGACAACGTCGACCCGGCAACGAGAGCGCCCCGCCCGGTCTGCCGCAGGAAGCTTCGCCGGCTCACCCGCTTGTCCGGTCGGAACGCTCGGGCAATGGCTCGTTCGAGGTCGGTACGCTCACTCATCGGTCTGGGCTTCCTCCAACTCCGCGTCCCCCGAGGTCTCCGGTCCGGCAGCGGGACCGATCACGAACGTGTGCTGTGGCTTCCAGGTGAGGCGAACCCGCTGGCCGTCGGCCAGCACCTCGCTCGCGCCACCCGTCTCGAGATTCTGTGCGTAGACGGTGAGCGTGTGCCCATCCGCGGTCTTGACCAGGTACTGCGTGCTCACCCCGATGTATGACGCGTCGAGCACGTTCCCCTCGATGACGTTCGACTCGCCGTCGAACCCCGGCGCGGAATCGTCGCCGATGGCGATGACGCGCAGCTTCTCGGGGCGGACGCCGAGCCGGACCTTCGTCTCGCCGTTCAGCGCCGAGGCCGGTGCGCGCAGCATCGTCCCGTCCGCCAGGCGCACGTCGGCATAGCGACCGTCGCGGCTGGCGACCTCACCGTCGAGCAGGTTGCTGACGCCGAGGAAGCCCGCGACGAACTCGGTCGCGGGGCGCTCGTACAGCTCCTCCGGTGCCCCGAGCTGCTCGATCCGGCCCTGCCGCATGACGGCGATGCGATCGGACATCGTCATCGCCTCTTCCTGGTCGTGGGTGACGAAGATGAAGGTGATGCCGATCTCGCTCTGGATGCGCTTCAGCTCGATCTGCATCTGCTTGCGCAGCTTGAGGTCGAGGGCGCCGAGCGGCTCGTCGAGCAGCAGGACCTGCGGATTGTTGACGAGGGCCCGAGCCAGCGCGACGCGCTGCTGCTGGCCGCCCGACAGCTGCGAGGGACGGCGCTCCTCGTATCCGGGCAGCTCGACGAGCTTGAGCATGAACGCCACCTGGTGGCGAATCTCCTTCGTGGGCGTCCCACGCCGGCGCAGGCCGAAGGCGATGTTCTCGAAGACGCTGAGGTGCGGGAAGAGGGCGTAGCTCTGGAAGACGGTGTTCGTCGCCCGCTTGAACGGGGGGAGGTCGGTGACCTCGGTGTCGCCGAGGAAGATCTTGCCCTCGGTGACCTCCTCGAAGCCGCCGATCATGCGCAGGGTGGTCGTCTTTCCGCAGCCTGAGGGGCCCAGCAGGGAGAAGAATTCGCCCGGGGGAATCTCCAGTGACATGTCGTCCACGGCGACGAAGTCACCAAAGCGCTTCGTGACGCTTTCCAGACGGACGTCGGCCTCAGGCACGCTCGAGCACTCGCGAAACCTTGTCTCGTTGCGGCAGGATCGGGCGAGTATAGGTTTCGGCTGGACTCGGGTGTCAACGTCCTTCCCAATTTCTGCAACTTGACGACGTCGCCACGCGTCTTTAGCGCACATACCGTGCACTGCGGGGGAGAGGACCGAGACCGATGGCAAAGCTCAACCACCAGAAGCGGCACCGCCCGCGCCCGACCGCGTCGCGGCGACGTCGATCCAGCCTTCAGCGCGCAGAGGATCAGCGGAGCCGCCGCAACCTCGAGCGCTGGCGCAAGTCGACGTAGCGCCCGACCGCCACCCCTCCGGACCCGATCGATCCACCTCCGATCGGGTCCTTTTCGTTGCTAGACTCCGGGCACCGACCACGCCCCACGGAGCCTGCCCGCCGATGGACTTCGCCCTCTCTCCCCAGCACGCCGAAATCCAGCGCACGGTGCGCGAGTTCGCCGAGCGGCGGATCGTGCCGGTCGCCGACGAGCTCGAGCGCAAGGGCGAGTTCCCCCACGAGATCATCCGCGAGGCGGCTGGCCTGGGCTTCCTCGGCGTGCCGTACCCCGAGGAGATCGGCGGCACCGGGCTCGACTCGCTGGCCTACGCGATCACCGTCGAGGAGCTCAGCCGCGCGAGCGGAAGCGTCGGGATCATCGTCAGCGCCCACACGAGCCTCGGCTGCAACCCGATCTGGCTGGCCGGGACCGATGCGCAGAAGGAGCGCTACCTGCGACCGATGGCATCCGGCCAGGTGATCGGCGCCTACGGCCTCACCGAACCCGGTGCGGGCAGCGACTCACGCGGAACGAAGACGCGTGCTCGTCGCGATGGCGACGAGTGGATTCTCAACGGCAGCAAGCGCTTCATCACCAACGCGGGCGTGGCCGGCACGTACATCGTCACCGCGGTGACCGAGCGGGAGCACGAGAGCGGGAAGATCAGCGCCTTCATCCTGGAGGCCGATACGCCGGGCTTCAGCATCGGCCGCATGGAGGAGAAGATGGGCCTCCATGCCAGCAACACCGGCGAGCTGATCTTCGAGGACGCTCGGATCCCCCTCGAGAACCTCCTCGGAGAAGAGGGCCAGGGCGACAAGCTGTTCCTGAAGACGCTCGACGGCGGGCGCATCGGCATCGCGTCGATGGCGCTCGGGCTGGCCCAGGCGGCCTACGAGGCGGCATCGGCCTACGCGAAGGAGCGACGCCAGTTCGGGCGGCCGATCGGCGAGTTCCAGGGCGTCGCCTTCATGATCGCCGACATGGCGACGCGGATCGACGCCGCTCGGCTGATGACCTATCGCGCGGCGTGGCTGAAGGATGCCGGCAAGCCGTACTCGACCGAGGCGGCCATGGCCAAGCTCTTCGCCTCCGAGGTCGCCCGCGACGTCACGAACGACGCGATCCAGGTGCACGGCGGCTACGGCTACATCACCGAGTATCGCGTCGAGCGCTATCTCCGCGACGCGAAGCTCACCGAGATCGGGGAGGGCACGAGTGAGATCCAGCGGATGGTGATCGCTCGAAACCTGCTCGGCCTGCGAGCGATGTAGCGCGCCGATCCTGCTACGCTCCCGACACCCCACACACCCGCCCACGAGGTATCTCCAGACCATGAGCAGCCGCATCGACGAGCTGGACGCCATCGTCCGCCGGTTCGACCTGAACGATCATCCCTTCTACACCGAGTGGCGCGCCGGCACGCTGCCGGTCGAGCGCCTTGCCGAGTACGCGGACGAATGGGCGCCCTTCATCGGCGCGGTCGACGCGGGCTGGGAGCGGATCGGGTACCCCGCCTACGCCGCCGAGGAGCGCGAGCACGACGAGCTCTGGAGCCGCTTCCGCGGCGCGCTCGGCGCGACCGGCGAGATGCGACGCCCGCAGTCGCGCACGCTTGCTGGCCGTGGGCGAGAACGCGTTCGCATCGGTCCCTGAGGCGCTCGGAGCGCTGTACAGCTTCGAGGTCCAGCAGCCGGCCACCGCGAGCTCGAAGCTCGCCGGTCTCCGCGAGCACTACGCCGGGACGGTCGACGCCGACGCGCAGCAGTACTTCGTCGAGCATGCGGTCGAGACCGATGAGCCGGCGATGCTCGCCGCGCGGATCGACGCGCCTGACCGACGGCGAGTTCGCTCGGGCGAAGACGGCCTGCGCGATCTTCAGCGCGGCGGCGTGGGGTGCCCTGGACGGGGTCTACTACACCGACTGACCGGCGCCGCTCAGCCGCGGCGGTTGCTGAACTCGACCGACCAGCGCCAGGCGCTTCCGTCCTCGGCATTCCACCAATGGGTGAGGATCCCGGCCTCGCCGCCGGGGAGGATCACGATGGCGCCGAGGTCCGCCTGGGTCGGCCAGCGATCCTCGCGCGTGATCTCTTCGCCGTCCAGGGCGAATCGGGTCATCGGGAGGTACTTGGCCTTGCGTGCCAGTCCCTCCCCGCGCGCGACGACGCGGTCGTCGCCCTGGCGCACGGTCACCGCGACCTTGCGCGGGACCGAGTGTGCCCACACGACGTCGTGCGGATCGATGCGGGCGCGTGCCAGTGGGAGGCCCGTCGCACCCGCTCCGGGGTACCACAGCTCCCAGGTGTGCAGCTCGTCGTAGGCCATCCGGCAATCCTACGCTGCGCGTCCGATCAGACGCCCGACCGGCGAGCTCCACGAACGGATCGAGCGAGGTCGGATCGGCGAGCGAGCCGCGCGAGGCGGCCTCGTCGGCCGGCGTTCCGGTGAGGATCCGCTTCACCGGCACTTCGAGCTTCTTGCCGGACAGCGTGCGCGGGATCGCGGGCACGGCGAGGATCTCGTCCGGCACGTGGCGCGGGGACAGCGCCGCATCGCAGCTCGTCGCCGATGCGCGCGCGCAGCGCATCGGTCAATGCACCCCCGTCACGCAGGGCGACGAACAGGAGCAGCCGGTCGCCGGCGTCGAGATGGACGACGAGCGAGTCGGCGATCTCGGGCAGGCCCTCGACGACGGCGTAGAACTCGGCCGTCCCGACCCGCACCCCACCGCGGTTGAGCGTCGCGTCGGACCGCCCGCTGATGACGCATGAACCGCGCTCGGTGAAGGTGATCCAGTCGCCGTGGCGCCACACGCCGGGGAAGTCGTCGAAGTAGGCCGCGCGGTAGCGCGAGCCGTCGGGGTCGTTCCAGAACCCGACGGGCATCGACGGCATCGGCCGGGTGATGACGAGCTCTCCCTGCTCGCCGACGATCGGGCGGCCCTCTGGATCGAACGCCTCGACGGCACAGCCGAGGTGGCGACAGCTGATCTCGCCCTCCCAGACCGGGACGAGCGGAGACGCACCGACGAACGCCGTGCACACGTCGGTGCCGCCGGAGACCGACTGGAGATGGACCGATGGGCTGACCGCCTCGTAGACGTAGCGGAACCCCTCCGCCGGCAGCGGCGCGCCGGTCGAGCCGATCCCTCGGAGCCGCGACAGGTCGACGAGCTCGCCCGGCTGCAGGCCCTCCTTGCGGCAGGCCATCAGGTACGGCGCCGATGCCCCGAAGTAGGTGACGCCCTCCTCGGCGGCCAGCTGCCAGAGCGCCCCGAGGTCCGGATGGGCCGGCGACCCGTCGTACAGGACGATGCTCGCGTCGACGGCGAGCCCCGAGACGAGGTAGTTCCACATCATCCAGCCGGTCGTGCTGAACCAGAAGAACCGATCCGCCGGCCCGAGATCGTGATGCAGCGCATGGATCTTCAGGTGCTCGAGCAGGATGCCGCCGTGCCCGTGGACGATCGGCTTCGGCAGCCCGGTCGTTCCCGACGAGTAGAGGACGAAGAGCGGGTGATCGAACGGCACCGGCTCGAAGCGCAGGTCGCCCTCGTCCGCGGCCAGCTCGTCCCAGGTCATCGCGTCGTCGACGCCGGACGCATCGGTCCGGAGGTAGGGGAGGATCACGGTCGCGGCGAGGCTCGGGAGCGCAGCGCGGATGGCGGCCACCTCGGCGCCGCGGTCCACCTCGCGCTCCCCGTATCGGTAGCCGTCGACCGCGAGGAGCACCTTCGGCTCGACCTGGCTGAATCGGTCGACGACCGATCGCACGCCGAACTCGGGCGCGCAGCTGGTCCAGGTCGCCCCCAGCGAAGCCGTGGCGAGCAGCGCGACGACGGCCTCGGGGACGTTCGGCAGGTAGCCGGCGACGCGGTCGCCACGGCCGACCCCGAGGCCCTCGAGCCCGGCGCGCACGCGACCGACCTCGGCGCGCAGCTCGTCGGCGGTCAGGGTCATCCGATCCCGCGTCTGCGAGCGCGCGACGACCACCGTGTCCGACCCGAGACGGCCCGCCAGGCGCAGGCAGTGCTCGGCCCAGTTCAGGTGCGCGGTCGGGAACCAGCGCGCGCCGGGCATCGTCTCGTCGGCCAGCGCCGGCCCCGAGTGGGTCTCCGAGGAAACCTCGAAGTGATCCCAGATCGAGCCCCAGAAGGCGTCGAGGTCGCTGGTCGACCAGCGCAGGAGATCGTCATAGCCGGCGAAGCGGAGCCCGCGCTCGCGCCAGAGCCAGTCGAGGTAGGCGCCGATGCGGGTCGTGGCCCGCACGTCGGGGTCGGGCGTCCAGAGGATCGGGGGCACTGGCATCCGTTCGATCATGCCAGAAGGCCGAGCGTATGCTCGGACCGATGCTCACGTGGGCGCTGCCCGCCTTGTTCTCTGCGCTGGTCGCCGGGGGCGCCGCGCTGCCGCCTCCGGGCCCGCTCGCCGTCGTCCACGTGCCCGACGAGCCGGGGGCGATCGTCCTGCCCGATGGCGCGCCCACGCTCCAGGCGGTGGCCGCCGACCTCGACGCGGATGGCGCGCCGGAGGTCGTGCGCCTCGTGGCCGGAGACAACGGAACGGTCTGGATCGAGGCCTGGGTGCAAGGCGGCGAGGGCTGGGTGCTGATGGCGGCTCCGGCGCTGGCCGTGCCGGGACCAGCCGGGCAGGGCGAGGCCGCCTACGCTCGACGCCCGGCGCGACTGCTCGTCCGGCAGATCGGCGGGCGAGATCGGGTCACGCTCGTGCGCCAGCCGTTGTTCTCCGGGCCGGAGGATGAGCGCGAGTGCTGCCTCCTCATCGATGACCTCGTCGTCGATCGCAATACGCTCCGCCTCGAGACCGTCGCCGATCCGTCCGATCCCGTCGCCGACGCGGTGCACGTCATCGATCTCGACGGCGACGGGACCGACGAGCTGCTCGCCTCGTACTTCCTCGCCCCGCTCAACGATGCCAGCAGCCTGACCGAGGCGCGGGTCTTCCGCTGGGCCGGCGACCACTTCGCGTTGCTGACGACCGGCCGGCTGCCCGTCGGCTCGGGCAGCTCCCCCTTCGTCCTCGGCGACAGCGATGGCGTTCCGGGCGACGAAGCGGCCTTCATCAGCAGCTCCGCTCTCGACGTGCTGTTCCGGATCCGCCTCGATCACGACACGCTGATCACCGAGGACTCCGGCCTCATCGTCGACGACGCGCTGGCGGTGCCGCTGAGCGCCACGAGCCGCGGACTCGCCGTGCTCGCCCCGAGGTTCGGCCTCGCCGTCCTCTCGTGGCCACCTGGCGGTCAACCCAGCGACCCGATTGCCGCGCAGCCGATCCACAGCGCGCGACTCCTCGGCGTCGTCGACATCGGCGGCGCCCCACGGCTGCTCGTGCACCGCACCGATCCGGACGAGCTCGAGATTCGCGCCCTGCCCGACCTGACTCCGACTCTTCCGCGCGGGCCGATCGCCCCGAGCCAATCGGCCGCCACCCTCGGCCGCGGACCGCTCTTCCCGTATGTCGGTCCGCTGCCCGGAGGCGGACCCCACGGCGCGTTCTCGGCAATCGTCGCCGGCAGCCTCATCCCGGCGCAGGTCCTCGACGACCCGGCTGCCCCGATCGGTGCGCTGGCGGCCGCCCGGCCGATCGGCCTCGTCGGTCGTGACCGCGCGTGGCTGGCGATCCAGCAGGGTGCCATCGGCCTGCCTCCGCTCGACCCAACGGGTGGGCGCCTCGACCCGCCCGCCATCCGAGCCGGCGTCGGCCGTGGCGATCGTCCCGATCGACGTGGCGACGAGACCGGAGGGAAACGGTGGTGCCTACGATCCCGCGATCCAGGGCGGCGTCGCGCTGGCCGACGGCGTGATCGGTGTCGACCGGGACGGCCTCGTGGCCGATGTCGTCGCGCCGCCCGGCTCGCGCGTCTACCTGCCGGGCCGAGACGAGCCCGAGAGACCCGAGGTGCTCGTGGTCGGCGATGACGGCGCGCTCGACGTCAGGATCGAGGTGCCCGCCGGCGTCACGGCCGACGCGGACGGGGCGGCGACGATGACCGTCGTCACCCCAGCCGGCCACGCCTATACCAGCTCGTGGGACCTGCGGCTGGTGGACGGGCCCCCGGACATCCGCGCCACGGCCGAGACGACGCTCGGCTCGTCACGAGTGATCGTCGCGGGCCGCGCACCCCCGTACGCGGAGGTCGAGGTCGCCGGGAAGGTCGTGGCCGTCGACGAGCAGGGTCGGTTCTCGACGAGCGTCGACCTGCCTCCGTGGCCGACCGCGGTCACGGTCAGCGCCCGGGACCCGATCGGGCACGAGGCGAGCCTCATCGTCAGCGGCATCGGGATCCTCGACTACCGAGGGCTTCCCTGGCTGCCGATCGCGCTCGTCCTCCTTGGTGGCGTCGCCGTCGCGCTGATCCTGCGTGTCCCGAAGCCACGCTCGGCGCCGCGCTCGATCGGGGACGACGCGGTCCTCGAGGAGATCGATCCGGCCGACCCGCCCTAGCCGCCGCGTCGACGCCGCGCCAGGCGCTCGGCCAGCGTCTCGCCGGGATCCGCCGGCGGTTCGACGGCGGGGGCCGGATCGGCGCGCGGGGCCGGCGTCGGTCGCGGCCTGGATGGCCGGACGCGGGGCCGGCTTCGGCGGCGTGGCCGCTGCCGCGGTCGCCGGCCGTGCATCCGGCACCGGCTCGGGGGCGGGCGGTCGCTCCGCGCGCTCGGTGCGGCGGTCGCTGCGAGCCTTCGCCGCGCGCAGCTCGGCGAGCCCGGGCACGGCCTCCGGCTCGGGCCGCCCGAGGCCGACACGGCGACCCACCCAGCCCCGCGCTCGCCGGAGATCGGCTCGGGTGAGCGCCACGCGGCGGACGCCGACGTCGAGCGGGACGAGGACGATCGCCAGCAGCAGGAGCCACGGCCAGATCGGCGTCGGGAAGGCCCCGGCCGTGATGTCATGCCGCCAGACCTCCGCCCCCGGCTCATCGGCCTCGAGTGGCAGGCGGCGTCCGTTCCCGGCATCGGCGTAGGCGGCGAGCGCATCGGTGTCGATGCCGAGACGCCGGAACTCGTCGGCGGTCGGGGAGACGATGCCGAGCGTGCGGCTTGCCGAATCGGTCCCCTCCGGGCTCTCCAGCGTCTGTGCCACGCGCACGAGGTAGGCGCCGGGATCCTCGGCGAGGACGGTGCCGGCATAGCGACCCGGGCCGACCTGCTCGAGGACCGCCTCCGTCGGCTCGAGGTCGGGCGAGATGAGGCGCATGACCGTGCGGTAGAAGTTGCGCGGGCCGCCCTCGTCGTCGAACGAGGTCACCTCGACGTTCAGCTCGCCTCGATCGCCGGGGCTGAAGCGCACGTCGATGCCCTCGGCGTCCTGCGGGGGAAGCGTCCACGCCACGAGCTGCGCGGTCAGGGTCCCGAACTCGGGCGTCCCGATCCAGGGCGTCGCCCACTGCTGGCGCGCATCGCTCGTCCACGCGACCGCGCGTCCGAGGCCGTACTGCCACTGCGCGAGGAGCGGGTCCTCGCGGCCGGTCAGCAGCGAGACCGTCGCGCTGCCCTTGGCCGTCGTGGCGTTGTAGCCGAGGAGCTGCGGCAGCCGGCCGGCATCGAGCCCGTCGAGGACCTCGGAGCTCGCCGATGGGATCGGCTGGAACGTCTCCTCGACGATCTGCTCGCCGGCGGTGCGGATCGTCTCGCGCAGGAAGATGTCCGGGATCGTCGTCGCGTCCGCCGCGTCGTAGTAGCGACCACCCGACTCCTCGGCCAGCTGGCGGAGAACCCGAGCCGACCCGCCGCCCGTGCCGATCGTCGAGAGCGTGATCCCGGCCGCCCGCATGTCGTCCAGCAGCGCGTCGTAGGCGCCGGATGACGACCAGCCGTCGGTGATGAGGACGATGTGCCGAAGGGTGGCCGGGTTGTTGACGAGGTCGTCGTAGGCCGCCTTCAGGCCGGCGTAGATGTTCGTGTTGCCGTCCGCACGGAAGCCGAGCCCGTTGCCGATGGCGCCGAAGTCGATCGGCGCGGTTCGGACCGCCCAATGGGCATTGCCGTCGAAGGCGACGACGCCGAGCTGGTCGGTCGGCGCGAGCGCCTCGGCCGCACGAAGGATCGCCTCCTTGGCGATGTCGACCTTCTCGAAGCCTCGCTGTCCCGATGGGTTGGCCGAGTCCCGGTTGTCGCCGGTGCAGTGGCAGTCGGCCATGCTCCCGGACTTGTCCACGACCGCCACCATCGCCACGTCCGGGGAGCGCTCACGGTCGCGGACCGTCATGTACACCGGCAGCGCCTCCTCGAGCGGCGTGTCGAGGTAGCCGCCGGCGCCGTAGCTCTCGCGCCCGCCGAGCATGACCAGGCCCTCGCCCGAGATCGCGAACGTAGGACTGGATCGCGGCCATCGTCGAGGTTCCGAGGGCGTCGGCGGGCACGTTGTCGAGGACGACGCTGTCGTAGCTGGCCAGGCCCGTGAGCGACGACGGGACGCCGTCCGACGGGACGACCGTCACCTCCAGCTCGCCGTCCTCGAGGGACGCGACGAGGTCGGCGGCGCGCTCGGCATCGTCGGTGGCGACGAGGACCTGCGGTGGGCCGGTGACGAGCACGTAGGCATCGGCGGCGTTGTTCTCGGCGAACCGATCGGTCTCCGGCTCGATGACCGCCCGGAAGACGTGGAAGCCGGGTTCGTCGGCGGTGACGCTGAACGGGATCGCGGTGACGCCCGGCTCGAGGTCGAGCTCGCGGGTGGCCACGGTCGCGCCATCGGCCAGCAGGCGAAGGGTGGCTCCGGTCGTGATCGTCGACCGCAGCCGGACGGTGAGATCGATCGTCTCGCCGACCCGCGCGCCGGGTGGCGCGTCGAGCGCGTCGACCAGCACCTCGGCGGCCGACTCGTCGGCGGGCGTGACGGCGTCGAGCCGGATGCCCCGGGCGGCCGCGGCGGCGATCGCGTCCTCGGCCTCGCCGGAGGTGTCGTTCCCGTCGGAGAGCAGCACGATCCGCTGCTGCGTGCCGGCTGGGAAGATCGCGGCCGCCAGGCGCACCGCCGCCCCGACGTCGGTCGCACCGGCCACCGGGGCCGACGCGGGTTCGGACAGCTCGTCGAGCTCCGACGGCAGGCGATCGACCAGCGCGTTGGCCCCGAAGACGACGACGCCGGCGGTGTCGCCCTCGGGCATGTCGCGAATCGCCGCCCGTGCCCAGTCGACGAGGTCCTCGCGGGTCGCGTCGAGCATCGATGCCGATGCGTCGAGCAGGAAGACGACGCTCAGCCGATCCGACGGGAGCGCGAGGCGCATCCCCGCCAGCGAGAGGACCAGGCAGGCCGCGAGCGCGAGGCGAATGACGAGCGAGGCGATCCGGCGTCCGCGCGGCAGGGTCCGAGACGCCGCCAGCCAGCCGACGAGCACGATCGCCCCGACCGGCACGGCCAGCCACAGCCAGATCGGGTCGGCGAAGTTCAGCGGCAGGGTCATCGCGCCCGCCCGCCGAGCGGCTGCGGCCGGCGTCCGAACGCCCGCGCCAGGGTCCGACGCGTCGGGCGGTGGTAGAGGATCCACTCGACCGCGAGCAGCGCGAGCGCGGCGAGGGCGAGCGGCCACCACCACTCCGCGCGAGCCGGCTGGCCCGGGGCCGTCGTCGTCGGCCGGCACGCGGCCCATGTCGACGATGCGCTGTGGATCGCCGGGCGCGACGTCGGACTCGTCGGTGCTGAACAGGTTCACCGCGGTCCGTCCGAGGACCTGGTTCCCGATCGCCGGCGTCGTCGCTGACGGCGCGCACCTCGCGGACGCCCACGGCGTCGGCGCCGGCCAGGGTGAGCTGTCCGCCGACGACCGGCACCTCGACCGCGGTGCCCGCCCCGTCGGCGCCGGTGGTCACGACGCTGACGCGCTCGATGCCTGGATCGACGGCTGCGGTCACCGACGTGCCCAGCGGCATCGACGATGGCAGGATGCCCTCCGCCACCGGCAGGAGGTGGTCGACGAGGTTGCTCATCAGCAGCGGGAAGGCGACCTGCAGCGGCAGATCGGACTCGCCGAGATCGAAGCCGATGAGCCCGAGCTGCCGCCCGTCCCGCTCGCCGACCGCCACCAGCGGACGACCGGCTCCGGTGTCGACGACCGATCGCACTCCCTCGGCGAGGGCGACCTCACGCGCACGACCGATGTGGACGGTCGTCAGGTCGACGAATCGCAGGATCGGCTCGTCCGGATCGGTGCGATCGATGAGCGGACCCTCGATCCTGCCCTCGACCGTCCCGAACTCGCCGTCCGAGGGCGGGTCGATGTACAGCGCGGCACCGGGCGGGGGCTCGTCGGGGACGAGGCCGTCGAAGACGAAGAGCCCGTAGGGGGTCCCGGCGTCCTCGGCCTCGGCGAGCGCGTCCGCATAGCCTTCGTCGCCGACGGCGTAGAGCTCGAGGCGGGGGAGGAGGGCCATCGCGTTCTCGAGGTACGCGTTGCCCTCGCCGACGAGGAGGGCGCGCGTGCGGCCCTGGGCCGGCACGATCGCGAACGCCCGATCGTCCGTCGCGAGCGCATCGGAACCGGCGAGTCGAGCCTCGATCGTCGCCGCGCTCGGCGGAACCGTGCTGACCAGCGCCTCCGAACGCTGGCCGGGCGGAATCGTCAGCTCGCGCGCGTCGACGAGCGCGCCATCGGCGTAGATCTCGAGCCGTCGCGTCGCCTCGACGGTCGACGGGTTGGCGACGGCCACGAAGACGTCCAGCTGCGCGCCGCCCGATCGGCGCAGGGCCGACAGCGCGGCGACCGACTGGTTCGCATCGGTCTCGCCGACGCGCTCGACGAGCACGGGCGCCCCGACGCCCACCTCCGGCAGCTCGTCGTCGGACGCGTCGCTGACGACGACGATCGTCGAGTCGGAGTCTCGCGCCGCGAGCGCCGACGCGAGCGCGAACGCATCGGTCAGGTCGCCCGGGAGCTGGGTGGCCGTGATCCCGTCGATCGCCTCGAGCGCGGCCTCGCGGTCATCGGTCTCGCTGACGAGGACGTTGGCGGTGTCGGCCGCCGCGATGACCGTCACGCGCCCGCCCTCCGGCAGCCGGCCGACGACGTCCGCGGCTCGCTCGCGCGCCAGCGCCATCCGATCCTCGCCGTCGGTACGGGTCGCCATCGACGCGCTGGTGTCGACGATCAGGACGACGTTCGCGGCGAGGTCCGACGTCGTCGCGCTGAACGGGCGCGCCGCGGCGAGCACGATGAGCGTCGCGATGAGCAGCTGCACGAGCAGCAGCCAGCTGAATCGCAGCCGCTGCCACGGCGCGTTGGCCTCGACGTCGCGGATGAGCTGCTGCCACAGGAACGTCGAGCCGACGGGGTAGTCGCGCCGGCGCAGCCGCAGCATGTAGAACGCCACGATCACCGGCAGGCTCACGAGGCCGATGAGCGCGAGCGGCAGGATCATTCCACGACCCTCCGACGCCGCAGGACGTCGAAGAGGAGATCGGCGAGCTCGATGTCCGCGGGGACCTGGACGTACGCCCCGCCGCGCTTGCTCACGAACGAAGAGATCTCGGCCTGCCACTCGGCGAGTCGCGTGCGGTAGCGCTCGACGAGGTCGTCGTCGCCGGAGACCTCGACGGCGTGGCCGGTCTCGTTGTCGACCAGGCGCGCGTCGGGCGGCACCTCCGGCTCGATCTCGTCCGGCGCGAGCAGGTGCAGCACGGAGAGCTGGGATCGGGTGCCGGCCAGGTCGCGCAGCGCGTCGAGGTAGCCGGGGTCCATGAGGTCGCTGATCAGGATGAGCGGGCCGCTGCCGCGCATCCGCGACGCGTAGGCGCGCGCCGCCGACGCCAGCCCCGTGAGCCGCTCGGTGCGCGGCTCGGAGAGGAATCGGAACAGCTCGAGCGCCCGCCGCTTGCCGCGGAGCGGCCGCATCCCGCTGGAGGCGCCGTCACCGAGGAACGCGACGCTGACGCGATCCATGCTCGCGAGCCCGAGGTATCCAAGCGCGGCCGCCGCCCGCCGTGGCGGCATCGAGCTTGTTCGGCTCGCCGTAGTCCATGCTCCGGCTCGCGTCGACGAGGATGTGGACGGTGACGTCCTCCTCCTCGACGAAGAGCTTCACGAAGAGGCGCTCGAGCCTCGCGTACGCGTTCCAGTCGAGCTGGCGCAGGTCGTCGCCGGCGGTGTAGTTGCGGTAGTCGGCGAACTCGACGCTCTGGCCGCGCCGCACGCTGCGCCGCTCGCCCTTCATCCGCCCGGCGGTGAGGCGGCGCGAGGCCAGCTCGAGCTGCTCGAGCCGGCGGAGGAAGGCCTCGTCGAAGAACGGTGCGCGCTCGGTGGCGGTCATCGGTCGGGGTCGCTCACGCGTATATACGTATATACGCGAGGGCCGCCACGCTACTCGGCCGGTTCGGTTGGCGTCTCGGCGATGATCGCGCGCACGATCGAATCGGTGCTGATGCCCTCGGCCTCGCCCTCGAAGTTCAGGATCACCCGGTGGCGCAGCGCCGGGGCGGCGACGGCCTGCACGTCCGCATACGAGACGTTGAATCGGCCGTCGAGGAGCGCGCTGATCTTGGCGCCGAGCACGATCGCCTGCGCCCCGCGCGGGGATCCGCCGTAGCGGACGTACGTCCGGACGATCTCCGGGACCCGCTCGGTGTCCGGATGCGTCGCGCGCAGGATCCGGATCGCGTAGGCCATCACGTGCGAGGCGATCGGCACGTCGCGGGCGAGCTGCTGCATCGCCACCACCTCGGCACCGGTCGCGGCCTTGCTCACGGTCGGCTGCTCGACGCCGGTCGTGCGCTCCATGATCCGGACGAGGTCCTCCTCCGAGGGAAACGGC
Organism: uncultured Chloroflexia bacterium; assembly: GCA_963797855.1. GTDB lineage: Bacteria > Chloroflexota > Limnocylindria > QHBO01 > QHBO01 > JACDBZ01. The sequence continues at coordinate 29,248 of CAWCQX010000003.1, forward strand.
ACGTCGATCTTGAAGAAGAACCGATCGAGCTGCGCCTCAGGCAGCGGGTAGGTGCCCTCCATCTCGAGCGGGTTCTGGGTCGCGAGCACGAAGAACGGCTCGGTGAGCGTGTACTGCTGCTTGGCGACGGTGACGCGGTGCTCCTGCATCGCCTCGAGCAGGGCGCTCTGCGTCTTCGGGGTGGCGCGGTTGATCTCGTCGGCGAGGACGAGGTTCGAGAAGATCGGCCCTGGCTGGAAGCGGAACCGGCGCTCGCCGCCCTCCTCCACGATGATGTTCGTGCCGACGATGTCGGCCGGCATCAGGTCGGGCGTGAACTGGATGCGGCTGAAGCCGAGATCCAGCGCCTCGGACATCGTGCGCACGAGCATCGTCTTGCCGAGCCCGGGCACGCCCTCCAGGAGCGCGTGCGATCCCGCGAGCAGGCTGATCAGCGTCTGCCGCACGAGCTGCTCCTGGCCGACGATGAACGTCCCGACCGCGCGCTCGATGGCGGTCGCGAGCTCCGCGAAGCGCTCCGGCTCGAGCTGGGTGGGGGTTGAGGGGGCGCTCGTGGTCGGCTCGGTCATCGGTCCCTCGCTCACTCCGTGGGTTCCAGGCGCGAGAAGTAGTCGCGGACGAAGTCCTTCAGCGTGATCGGCACCTGCTGGCGATCGAGCGCCGTCTGCGCGTAGTCGTAGAAGAGATTGAAGACCGATGCGTACGGCACGACGCTGTCGTTGTCGAAGCCGACCCCCGATCCGGACCCGGTCTGGTCGGTGCCGCCGTTGCCGCCCTGGCCGGCGATGAAGTCCGGATCGCCGGGCCGCCCGAAGCGGTCGAAGTCGGTGAGGATGCTGCCCTGGTCATCGGTCTGGAAGCCCTGGTTGCCGCGGGTCGGGCCGTCGAAGCTGCCGGTGCGGAGGCCGCCGCCCGGAATCCGCCGCACGTTCGTTCCGCCGCCGCCACCGAGCTGATTGCCCTGCCCGGGCTGGTTGCCGGGCTGGTTCCCGGGCTGGTTCCCCGGCTGGTTCCCGGGCTGGTTGCCGGGCTGGTTGCCCGGCTGATTGCCCGGCTGGCTCCCGGGTTGACCGGATGCGCCGGGCTGACCCGAAGCCCCGGCTGACCCGGCGACCCGGCTGTCCGGATGCTCCGGGCTGGCCCGAAGCGCCGGGCTGCCCCGAAGCGCCGGGCTGTCCGGACGCGCCTGGCTGGCCCGAAGCGCCCGGCTGGCCGGACGCACTCGGCTGTCCGGCGGTCGGCTGCCCGGCACGAGCGACCTGGCGCGCGCCCTCCTGCAGGGCCGACTGCGCCTGAGCGACGTCTCGCTGGAGCTGGCGGTCGCGCTCGGACTGGCGGAAGGCGTCGGCGGCGCGCTCCAGGGCCTCCTGCGCCGCCCGCTGATCCTCCTCGGAGCCGGACCGCGCGGCCGCGTCGAGCGCGTCGGCCGCCTCGGCCAGCGCCTGGGCGACCTGCGGCTGAGACGCGGCCCCGGCCTGGGCCGCCTGGCGCAGCTCGGCGGCGCGCGCGAGCGCATCCTCGCGGTCGAGCTCGGGAGTCCGATCGGCGAGCTCGTCGAGGTCGTTGGCGGCCTGCTCCGGGTCGCCCTCGTCGTTGGCCTCCTCGTCGCCGGTCGCGGCCCGGGACGTCGAGCGCGCCAGCTGGGTGAGGCCGGCGTCTCGCTCGGCGGCCTGGGGATCGGTCATCCGGGACAGCTCCTCCTGCACCGATCCGATGCGCGCCAGCGTCGCCTCGCGGTCGGCGCCCTGCTCGCGCAGCTGCCGGGCGAGCTCGCGGAGCTGGCGCTCGAGCTCCTCGCGCCGCGGGTCCGGGTTCTCGACGTTCTTCTCGCCGACCTCGTCGGCGACGTCCTCGACGCGCTCGGCGACCCGTTCCGCCGCCTCGCGTGCGGCGCGGCGCTGGGCGACCACGTCGTCCTGCGGGTTCGGCCACGCGACGAGGAGCAGGGTCATCGCCAGTCCGATGCCGACGACCGCGAGCGGCCGCCGGGCCAGCCGCGGCCGGAACGCCCGACGCAGATCGACCGCGTTCAGGCGGGCGCGAGCGTCGTCGAGCTGACGGACCTCGAGCGGATCATCGGCCTCGTGGCCGGCCAACTCGAGGGCCGTTCCCAGCCGCTGGCGAAGGGCGAGCTCCTCGTCCGCCCGTCTGGCGGCCTCGACGAGCGACGGGCGCGAGCGAATGACCATGACCGCCCATGCCAGCGCCCCGACCCCGACGACGCCGATCTGGACGTACGGCGCGAACTCGAATGGAAAGCGCGCGGGACAGCAGCTGGACGAGCGCGACGCAGAGGACGGTCGCGGCGAGCACCAGGATCCCGGCGCGGACGGCGCGACGCCACCACAGCCGGCGACGGAGGCTGCGCAGCCGGCCGATGGCATCGGGGCCGAGGCGACGCGCGACCGCCTCGCTGACGGTTCGGTCGCTCACCGCTCGACCTCGCCCAGGTCCTCGACCGTGGCCTGCCCGGGATCGTCGTCCACTCCCACCGCGATCGGTCCGGCAGCGACGGCGGGCCGGCGACGTCGGAATGCCCAGCGCATGCCCGCGGGCACGACGAGCCGGGTCGAGAGGAAGGTCAGCAGCGCGGCGAGGGCGACGAACGTGATCGCGATGCGCGGCCACCAGTAGCCCGACCCGCTCTCGACCGCCTGATTGACCGGATTGCCGAACTGGTCCACCGGCTGGCACACGTCGCCGACGCAGTCGACCCCGCCGCCGAAGTTCGGCGTCTCACCGCGAAGCTGAGCCAGCAGGCCGTTGATGCCGCCGAAGCCGCCCGGCTCGGTGTTGCCGACGACGTCGAGCATCGCGATGCCCGGGTTGACGTACAGCAGCTGCTCCGGCGCACGCCGGGGTGGACCGATGCCGAAGCCATTCTCCTGGTTGATCAGGAGGGTCCAGAAGCCGAAGAGCATGACCGTCCCGACCGTCAGCGCCAGCATCGTGATGTAGCTCAGGACGGTCGCGGCCTGCGTGCGCTTGAGGAGCGCGGAGAAGAAGAGGCCGATGGCGCCCAGCGCGACCGCCGTCGCGAGCAGGACCAGCTGCTGGCGCACGATGTCCTCGACCGACGCGCCGCCGTACATCAGCACGATCGCCGTGATCGGCACGGCCGCCACGATCATCAGCACGACGAAGGCGAGCGCGGCCAGGAGCTTGCCGAGGACGATCGCTCCGGGGCGCATCGGCGTGCTCACGAGCAGGTCGAGCGTCTGCTTCTCGCGCTCGAGGCTGATCTGCCCGGCCGTGAAGCCGGGTGCGATGAAGCAGATGAGGATGAGCTGGAAGATCGAGAGAAGCGTGAAGATCGTCTGGCCCACGATCGCCGAGGTATTGGCCTGGTTCACGAAGCCGCCGCCGCCGAAGTTGTCGCGGGCAGTCGGCGCGACGACCAGGTACGAGCCGTAGGTGATCAGCGCCAGCAGGCCCAGATAGATCGTCAGCACGATGAACGCCCGACGCCCGCGCATCCGCGAGCGCAGCTCCTTGACCATGATCGTGCCGACGCCGGCGAGGAACTCGCGGAACGCGGACCGGCGCGCCGGACGGATCGCCTCTGCCGTCGCCGTCATGCCGCCGCCTCGCTCCCGTCCTGCCCGGTGACCTTGAGGAAGATCTCCTCGAGATCGCTGGTGGCCTGCGCGAAGCCGACCACGCGGTGACCGGCCTCGATCATCGATCGCAGCAGCACGGCCTGGTCGTCGCCGGTGCCGTCGAACGCGACCTCCAGCCGCGTCGACCCGTCCGGGCTCTGCGCCGGCAGGACGTCGCCCACACGCGGATCGGTTCCGAGCCAGTCGGCCGCCGCCTGGATTGCCTCCGGGTCGCCGAGGATGTCGATGCGCAGGAGCGCGGTCGCGCGGAGGGAGCGCTCGATCTCGCTGATGCTTCCCGAGCGCAGGACGCGGCCGTGGTCGACGATCGCGACGCCGGTGCACATCTCGCCGAGCTCGGGGAGGATGTGGCTGCTGACGAGGATCGTCTTGCCCATCGCCCGCAGCTCGCGGAGGATCTCGCGCATCTCGACTCGCGCCCGCGGATCGAGGCCCGATGCCGGCTCGTCGAGGATCAGCAGCGTCGGGTCGTGGACGAGCGTGTGGGCGAGGCACAGGCGCTGGCGCATGCCTCGCGACAGCGTCTCGACGTACGCCTGGCGCTTGTCGGCCAGCCCGACGATCTCGAGCAGCTCGCCGACCATCGTCGGTCGGCGGTTGGCGGCGATGCCATAGCAGCGAGCGAAGAAGTCGAGGTACTCCCAGACGCGCAGGTCGTCGTAGACGCCGTAGAAGTCGGGCATGTAGCCGATGCGGCGCCGGACCTCGATCGGGTCGGCGGCCACCGGGATCCCGGTGATGTACGCCTCGCCCGAGGACGGAGCGAGCAGGGTGGCGAGGATCTTCATCGTCGTCGTCTTGCCGGCCCCGTTCGGGCCGACCAGCCCGAAGATCTCGCCATGGCCGATGACGAGGTCGAGGCCGGCGACGGCGAGCTGGTCGTCGTAGCGCTTCACGAGGCCACGGGTCTCGACGACGGGAACGTCGATCATCGGTCCAGCACCCCGGCAACCTGTGCGCTCGGGTAGACGCCGCCCTGGCCGAAGTCCGGATTGTTCGGGACGCCCGTCACGCGGACGACGATACGCCCGGTTGAGCTCAGCACGGTGGATGGATCGTCGATCACGAACTCGCTCTGCTGGCCCAGGTCGCCGAGCTCGGTCCAGGCTCCGGTCGTCGGGTGCTGGACCTCGACCGTGAATCCCTGCGGCCAGAAGCCGCCGAACCCGCCCGGGTCGCTGAAGACGAAGCTCGGATCCGGCCCGACGATGATCTCGACTTCGGTCGGGACGATCCCGGCCGCCTCGAGCGGCAGGGCGATGCTCCACGTCGCCGAGCCCTCGCCGAGGGTCATCATCCCGCCGCCGGCCGGGTTCGCATCGCCCTCGGTCTCGATCACGTCGACGCCCATCTGGTGCGGGAGGATCGTGACCTGCCCGGTGGCCAGCGCGGGCCGGACGCTGAGCACCTCCACCGACGCGCGATAGACCTGCGCCTGCAGGTTGTCGATCGCCACCGGCATCGGTCCGGCCTCGTCGCGCCAGCCGATGACGTACGGCCCGCGCCGGCCGACGTCCACGCTCACCGGCCCGAACGAGGCGTAGCCGACGAGCGAGTCGATCACCTGGCGGCGCAGCGTGACGAGTCGCTGCTGCTCATCGCCGGCCTCGAAGCCGCCGAATCCATAGACCTGGTCGGCCGCCGACGAGCCGTTGAAGTTCGTGCCCGGCAGCTGGAACTCGGCGCTGGCGCCCGGCGCGAGGTCGCCGATCCGCTCGCCGCCGACCATGCTGATGTACGCGACGTCCTCGATCGCGGCGTCGGAGGTGTTCGTGACGGTCCCGACGACCTTCCCGTCGTTCGTGCTCCACTCGACGGACAGGGCGGCCTCGTGCTCGACGATGCCGGTGGCGCGGACGGCCTCGAAGCCGAAGACCGGGATCGTCAGGCCACGGAGGTGGGCGGGCTCGCCCTGGTCGATCTCCACGTCGCTCGCCTGGCGCGGCAGGCCGTCCTGGCGTTGCAGCTGGCCGATCAGCGCATCGGCCTCGACGGTCAGGTCGTAGGTGCTTCGATCGGGCGAGACGATCCCGGAGAACGTGTCGACGGTCGCGGAGCCGCCCTCGGATGTCGTGCGGATGACGGAGATCTCGTTCACGACGACGTCACCGCCCTTCATCGTCCGGCCGATCCCATACGAGCAGGCCGTGAAGAGGACGACGAGGATCGGAGCCGTGACCCAGGCCAGCTCGCGGCGGTCGATTCGTCGCAGGACGAAGTAGCTGATCGGGCCGATGAGCAGGATGTACGCGACGATCACCACGAGGAGCAGCTCGGCCGGCGGCACGTCGAGCGCGGGGAGCGTGCTCAAGGCGCCGCTCATCGCGTTCTCCATCTCCTGCCGAACCGGGAATTGACCGCCGAAGAACTGCTCGAGGGCGGCGTTCGTCGGGAGCAGCCGCGACCAGAGGCGAGTCGCGCCCGGCCAGCCGCGGAACTCGTCCGTCGCCAGGTCGGTCCCGACGAAGATGACGCGACCGGCGCCGATCGGGCGCATCGAGACGAGGACCTCGCCATCATCGGCCGCGATCAGCTCCGCCGCGCCGTCGCGCAGGTCGCCGGTCGAGACGGTTGCCGTCGCAACGGGAGCCTCCGCCTCGCCGGAGAATGCCGCGAACGCGTCCTGCGAGACGCCGTCGACGGCGGCGAGGTTCTCGAGCGGCAGGAGGTCGGCGAAGCCCGCGGTTCGAGCCTGCCAGTCGCCCCCGCCGATCACGACCAGCTGCCCGCCTTCGCCGACCCAGCGCTCGACGGCGCGTCGCTGCGCCTCGTTCAGCTCGCTGCTGTCACCGGCCCACACGATCGCGGCGAGGCCGCCGAGCGGCTCGGGTCGTTCGGGGATGTCGCTCGGGCCGAGGGCGATCGGCTCGGGTCCGGAGAGCTCGCCATCGCCGATCAGCTGCGGCCGGAGGGCTCCCGTCCCGTCGCCGACGACCACGACCTGGTCGTTGGACTGCTCGAGGACTCGGACGTCGACCTTCGCGTTGACCGCGCCGTTCGGCTCGTCGTACGTCACGGTCGACCTCGCGCTGGAAGGCCTCCGGCTGGACGTAGAGCATCACGACCTTGCGGGCGCCCGCGGGCATCTCGACGAAGCGGCGCACCGTCCCGATCGAGGTCTCGGCGACGAGGTAGCCGCTCGTCGGCTCGCCCTCGTTCGCGAGCGACACCGAGAGCGCGAGCCAGCCGCCGACCTCGTACCGGCCGCGCGACGAGCGCGCGCGCCTCGATCTGCACCGCGCTGGCCGCGTGAGCGGGGAGGGGAGCGAGCAGCACGACCATCGCAGCGCCGAGCACGGCGGCGCGAATGGCACGGGTCAGGAGGGTCCGGCTCGTCATCGTCCTCTCGGGTTGGGTGAATGGCCCGGGCCCCGGGTCCCCCGGTAGACGCCCCCGGACAGCGTCGAGTTGCACGCTGGCGCTCGGGTGCGCGGCGAGTGTAGGGAAGCCGGACACCCGATGCTAGAGTGCAATGCTGGTCATGGAATCCCGGTCCGATCGTCCGCATGAGCTCGAGCGCCAGCTCGAGCGACGGATGCGCGCCCAGGAGCGCCAGCTCGCCTGGGTTCGGCTGGGGATGGTGGCGCTGGCGGCCGCCGTCCTGCTCATCGTCGCGCCGACGATGCCGGGCATCGAGATCCTTCTCGCCGTCCTCGGCGTGGTCGCCGCCTGGAGCGTCCTCGTCTTCTGGCTCCTGCGCCGCTTCCCGGCGCGCGAGGTCGGGATCATCAGCACGGTCGTCGAGATGGCCGCGGTCACGATCGCGGTCTACGTCGCGGTGGACGCGCCCGACCTCTATCTCCTGTACGGGCTCGTCATCCTCGGTGCCGCGCTGCGGTTCGGCCTCGGCGCCGCGGTGTGGTCCTCGATCGTCATGACCGGCATGTACCTCGCGGTCGTGCTCCCGGGCGACCGGCTGGACGAGGCGAGCCTCGACGCGCTGCCCGTTCGGATCGCCTACCTCATCGGCTTCGGCGTCGTGGCCGGCCTCTTCAGCCGGATCGTCATCGGCCGCGCGGAGGAGAACGCGAAGCTCCAGGCACAGCTCGTCGAGGAGGAGCGCGAGCGCGAGCAGACGCGGGAGCGCGAGCTGCTCAGCCGGCTCGGCCGCGACTTCGGCGCCTCGCTCGAGCGGGCGGCGACGCTCGAGGCGATCGCCGTCGGTTCGGCACCGGTGCTCGGCGGCGCGACCCTCGTCTTCACGATCGACGACGTCGAGCAGTGCCTCGAGCCGGCGGCGGCCGCCGGTCCCGACGGCGAGCTGGTCGAGGCGTGGCGCGCGTTCGCCGATGGACGCCACCCGCGGCTCGGCGACGGGCTGATCGGCGCCGTCGGCGCGACCGCCGCGACGCGCCAGGCCACCGCCACGGATATCCCGACCGGCGATCCCGACGGGATGCGCGCGCTCGGCGTCGACTGGCTCGTGGCGGTGCCGATCCTGGCCGGCGGCCGCCTCCAGGGCGTGCTCGCCACCGCCGGCCGAAGCGATCGGCCGCTCGAGGAGCGGATCCCGCGCATGGCCGAGGCGGTCGCCGAGCGGGCCGGGCCCGGCGCTCCAGAACGCGCAGCTGTGGTCCGACCTCCAGGAGCGGATGGCGCGCGAGCAGGCGGCGACGCGGATCAAGGACGACTTCCTCTCGATCGTCAGCCACGAGCTGCGGACGCCGCTGACCAGCATCCAGGGCTACTCCCAGCTGCTCGAGGGTCGCCTGCGCAGCGAGCACGACGGCGAGAGCAAGGAGATGGCGCACCTCCGCGTCATCCGCTCGCAGGTCGGGCGCATGCGCCGGCTCGTCGACGACCTGCTCGACGTGAGCCGCATCGACCGGCGCGGCGGCGTGAGCATCGAGCCGATCGACTTCGACCTTGCGGACGAGATCCACGAGGCGGTCGGCCGCGTCCGCCGCGAGCACACCGACCGGACGATCGCGATCAGCGCGCCGGACAGCCTGCCGATCCACGCCGATCGCGACCGGCTGGGCCAGGTGATCAGCAACCTGCTCGAGAACGCGGTGAAGTACTCGCCGGACGGCGGGACGATCGATGTCGTCGCCGAGCGCCGCGGGGGCGAGGTCGAGGTCCGCGTCTCCGACACCGGCGTCGGGATTCCCGCCGAGCACCGAGAGAACGTGTTCGAGCGCTTCTACCAGGCCGATGGGGATGCCGGGCGGCGCCGATTCGGCGGCCTCGGCCTCGGCCTCTACATCAGCCGGGCGATCATCGACGCGCACAGCGGGCGGATCTGGGCGGCCGAGAACGTCGAGGCCGGGTCGGGCTCGGTCTTCGGCTTCCGGATCCCGCGCGTGGCGATGCCGCTCGCGAGATCGGAGATCGCCCCGACCGGCGAGGCGCCGGCATTCGTCCTCCGCCGCAGAGAGGAGTGAGGTGAGCGTCTCGAGGACGCGCCGGCGGCTGGACGAGCTGGCCGCCCGACACGGGCTGCACCTCGTCGGCGTCACGAGCGCCGAGCCGATGCCTGCCGACCGCGATCGGATGGAGGAGAGCGTCGCCGCCGGCCGGATGGGTCGGATGGGCTGGATGGGCGGCTCGCGGCCGGCGCAGGCAACCGATCCTCGCCGGCATGACCCGGAGGCGCGGTCGGTCATCACCGTTGCCGCGCCGTACGTCGGGGCCGAGCGCGCCGCGTGGGACGACCGGCCCGGGGCACTCCACGAGGCGCTCGCGCCGGTCCTCGCCGGTGCGCCGGCGCGAGCCCGCCGGGCGGATCGCCCGCTACGCGATCGGCAGCGACTACCACGGCGCCCTCCGCGGGCGCCTCGAAGGGCCTTGCCGCCGACCTGCGGGCGTCGGGGATCGCGGCGGGCGAAACCGCCTACGTCGACGACCGGCCGCTGGCCGAGCGCGCGCTCGCCGCGCGCGGCGGTCTCGGCTGGATCGGCAAGAACACGAACCTGCTCACCCACGAGCGCGCCGGCTCCTGGGTCTTCCTCGGCGCGATCCTCACCTCCGCCGAGCTGCCGGCCGACGCACCGGTGCGCACGTCATGCGGCTCGTGCACGCGGTGCCTCACCGGCTGCCCGACGGGTGCGCTCGTCGCGCCGCGGACGATCGACGCCCGGCGCTGCATCAGCTATCTCACGATCGAGCATCCCGGGGTCCTCGACGCGTGGGAGGCGGGAGCGATCGGCGACTGGATCTTCGGCTGCGACGTGTGCCAGGAGGTCTGCCCGGTCAATGCCGACGCCGACGACTCCGGCCCGCTCCGCGTCCCGCTGCTGCCGCTCATCGAGTGGCTCCTCCCGATCGGCACGCGCGCCTTCGAGCGCGCGTTCGCCGCGACGGCGCTCACGCGGGCGGGCCGCCATCGCCTCCTGCGGAATGCGATCGCGGCGCTCGGGAATGCCGGTCCGCTGACCGATGACGGGCGTGCGCTCCTGGAGCGGGCTGCGCGCGACCGGCGGGAAGAAGTCCGGGCACAGGCCGCGGGCGTCCTGGCGGCCGCGACGGCCTGACGGGCGGAATCGCCACTATCCTTGCGCGCGAATGCCGCGCGTCGCGCCCTTCCGCGGGCTGCACTACTCCATCGAACGATTCGGCGGGACGGCCGTGCCCGATCGCGTGCGGCTGGCCGACGACGACGACGCCGCGCCGACCCGGCTCGCCGACATCACCGACGTCGTCTGCCCGCCGTACGACGTCATCGACGAGGAGATGCGCCGCGCGCTCCTGGCTCGCGATCCGCACAACGCCGTTCGGCTCGAGCTCAGCGCGGAGACCGATCCGCACGCCGCCGCCGCGGAGGCGCTGGCATCGTGGACCGCCGATGGAATCCTCGAGCGGCGGGCGGAGCCGGCCGTCTACTACTACCGGCACGCGACCGCCGGCGACCCGAACACGCCGACGGTCGAGGGCGTGGTCGCGCGCGTGCTGCTCGAGCCGTGGGGCGATGGCGTCCGCCGCCACGAGCACACGATGCCGGGTCCGAAGGCCGACCGACTGGCGCTGCTTCGCTCCACGAACGCGCAGCTCAGCCCGATCATCGGCCTCTACTTCGACCGCTCCGAGCGCTACCACCACATCATGAGCCGGGCCTGGAGCGACGAGTGGCGGGCGCGCGACGGCGACGGGCTCCTCCACCAGGTGGCCGCGACCGAGGCGGACGATCGGCTCATCGGCTACCTCGGTCGTCAGACCCTGTTCGTGGCCGACGGCCATCATCGGTACGAGACGGCCCTCGCGTACCAGGCCGAGGTCCGCGACGACGCGCGCTGGGCCGATGCGCCCCCGGGCTCGCTCGGCGCCGACTGGATCATGATGCTGCTCGTCAACGCGGAGCTCGTCGAGCTCGAGATCCGGCCGACGCATCGGCTCCTGCTGGGCGTCGACACCGATCCGCTTCGCGAGCTGGTGGCCGGCGAGGATCCGCTGTGGCAGGCGATCCCGATCGCGCCGGCGCAGCTCGGCGAGGTCCTCGAGGAGCGCGCCGGCGACGAGGAACCGACCTTCGGCCTCGTCCTGCCCGATGACGACGGGTACCTGCTGGTCGGCGATCCCGACGGCCTGGACGATCGCCTGCGTCGCGAGGGGATGGGCCGCGAGGTTCGTGCCCTCGACCTCTCCGCGCTCCACGTGTCGGTCCTCGATGACCGGCTCGGCATCGGCCCCGACGAGGTCGCCGCCGGCACCCGCCTGGCCTACACTAGGAGCGAGTCCGATGCGCGCGAGCGCGTGGCACGCGGCGAGGCGACCGCCGCCATCCTGGTGCGGCCCACGCGCCTCGATCAGCTGGCCGCCGTGGCCGCAGCCGGCGACGTGATGCCGCAGAAGTCGACGTACTTCTACCCGAAGCTGCTGACCGGCATGGTCTTCAACCCCCTGGAGGACTGACGAGCCCACATGGTGCAGGCGATCAAGCGCGACGAGGTGTTCATCGAGCCCGAGGGGATCCACATCGAGACGCACCAGCCCGAGCGCCGCTCGCGGAAGCCTCCGCTGCTGCTCGTGCACGGCGCCCTCACCGGCTCGTGGCTGTGGACCGAGCTCGCGGCCTACCTCGCCGAGCGCGGCTGGGAGGCCCACGCGATGAACCTCCGCGGCCACTTCACCTCCGACGTCGCCGATCTCGAGACGACGACGATGCGCGACTACGCCAACGACATCGGCGTGGCGATGCGCCAGCTCGGCCGGCCGGCCGTCATCCTCGGTTGGGGAATCGGTGCGCTGGCCGCGCTGATGTACGCCGAGCGCTCCCCGGTGCTCGGCCTCGTCCTGCTGGCTCCGTCACCCCCGGCCGCGGCACTGCCCCGCCGGCCCGAGGAGCACGAGCTCCGCGCCGTCCCCGCCGTGTACGACGCCGAGTGGTGGGGCTGGACCGGCACGCTCGAGGAGCTTCGGGAGCGGATGCCGGACATGGACGAGCACGACCTGACGAAGATGAGCGAGCTCCTCGACGGCGCCCGGGAGTCCGGGCTCGCGCGACGCGAACGGATGGAGGGCGTGGCCGTCGACACCTCCGGGCTGGTCGATACCCCGAGCCTCGTCATCGGCGCCGGGATGGACGACGTCATCCACCCCAACGAGGCGCGCCAGACGGCCGATCTCCTCGGCGCCTCGTACGAGTACTTCCCGTCCGCCTCGCACTTCGGGCTGGTGATGGGGGAGCACACCTGGCCGGCGGTGGCACAGAGCGTCCTCGGCTGGCTCGAGGAGCGACGACCCGCCATGGCCGCCGCCGCGGCGGCCTCCGGCGTCCCGGTCGGAGCGCGCCGCTAGCGGTTCGATCGGTTTGCCAGCTCGCTCGCGGCCCTTGCTAGACTCGGGCCCGTCCAGAGGACGTCGTGCCGCATTCGTCTAGAGGCCTAGGACACCGCCCTCTCAAGGCGGAGATCACCGGTTCGAATCCGGTATGCGGTACCAGCACTCATTGCAAGAGAGCCCCGATTCGAGCTCGAATCGGGGCTTCCTGTTGGTCTCGGATCGGCTGATTCGCCGCCCGTCGAGGGCGTCAGGTTGCGCGCCAGAACAGCCAGGCGTCGCGCATCCGCTGGACCTGGCCCGGGGTGAACTGCGTGATGCACGAGTCGTCCGAGTAGTCCATGTAGTTGTGGATCGGGTCGAGACCCGGAGCCGGGCAGGTGTCCTTGCCCTCGGGCAGCCGGACGTCGCGGACTTCTGGGGCGGCGTGTCGCTGACGAAGTCGCCGTTCTTGTTGCACTGCCCGAAGAAGGTGTGCTCGAGGTTCAGCCAGTGGCCGGCCTCATGGGTGAGCGTGTCGCCCTCATCGGAGACGCCTGCGTATTCGGTCGAGACGCCGGGCATCGTCCGCCAGTCGATCACGATGCCGTCGAGGTAGGCCTGGGCGGTGTCGGTGATCTCGGGCAGATACGCGTAGCCGAGAAGGGCTCCGCCGCTCGTCGAGTAGACGTTGAGGGCGTTATCGCCACCCTGCTTCAGCGCTCGCTTCATGTCGTGCTCGGCGCCGGCTGACTGGGACCTGATACCAGACGGCGTTGTTCGTGCGGGTGACGCCGGAGAGCGAGAACGTGAAGCCGGTGGCCGCCCCACCCTCGCCGCCGCTGAAGCCACGGTTGATCGCGCTGATCTGGCTGTGGATCTGCGCATTCGTGACGGCGCCCGCGGCACCGTCCGTCACGACGTGCCAGTACACCGGGACGGTGACCGAGAAATTGCTCGGCGCGCGGCCCTTGGCCGCCTTCGGGAGGTCGTGAACGACCTGGGCTGTGTCCTTGTCGCGGACAAGACCGTGGCTGTCGACCGACCCGCCTCGGGCTTCGGCGCTCGCGCCCGCGGCAGCGGCGATCTCATCCGGAGAGCACGCCCAGGCGGGCGCGCCATTCCCCGCGGGCGACGCCGTGGCCGGGCCGGCCAGCGAGAGGGACAGGGCGGCCGACGCGAACAGGGTCAGGGCGCGACGTACGACGGTCATCAGGCGGTCCTCCAACTGGGGCGGCCGTGTCCGCCGCCATCTCCCGTGCCCGGCTGAATGTACTCGAGAGCCGACGGGCAGGGCTAGCTCCCGACGTTCGCTGCGGTGGCCGCCGTCAGCTCGTCGAGGAGCGCACGGGCGCGCGCGGCGGCGGGAAGGACCTCCTTGCGCTCGTAGCGCTCGAGCGCATCGATGACGACCGGGATGGCCTCCTCCCGGCGGCCGGCCACCAGCAGCACCTCGACGAGGTCCATGAGCGCCGCGGTCTGCGTATCGACCCGATCGGTCCGCAGCGCGAGCTCGACCGCTTCCCTGGCGAGCGCCTCTCCCGCCTCGACCTCGCCACGCTGCGCGAGCAGCAGCGCTCGCACCCCTCGCCAGGTCACCTGCGCGGCGATCCAGCTCCTGGCTGCGGCCTGCTCGGAGATCGTCGCGAGCTCATCGGCCTCCTCGTATCGGCCCAGCGCATACAGGCAGCGCGCGAGCCAACCGGCGGTGAGGGAGAGGTAGCTCTTGTCGCCCATCGACGACAGCTCCTCGTAGGCTCGTCGCAGCTCGAGCTCGGCCGCGTGCCAATCTCCGCGGACCATCTCGATGTAGTACCCGAGGCCCTCGCCGCGGGACATCGCCGCTCCGGGGAGGTCGCCGAGGACCTGCCGGTCGGCGACGCCCTTGAGGATCATCTCGCGGGCCGCATCGCGCTCTCCGAGCATCCCTCGCAGCTGGCCGAGGAAGCACAGCGCGTACGCCTCGGCGCCGCGATGGCCGCGAACCCGCTCGAGGACCTCCGATCCCTCCACCAATGCGCGTGAGGCGGGGGTCGGGCCGAACGAGAGCGCGACGATGATGCCGACCAGGTCGTCGTGCGGATAGTGCGGATCCTTCGCCCGCGAGTCGAACTCGTAGGCGCGCTCAGCGGGCTCGCGCATGCCCTCGAGCTGGCAGAGGCCGTACCGAGCCCAGCTCACGAGGCGCCAGGCGCGCGCGGCGCTGAAGTCGTCGCCGTTCGCCTCGCATCGTGCCGCCATCGCCAGCCCTTCGGCCTCGAGCTCCGCGTAGTCCACGTCCGGGTCGACCTGGAAGCGAAGCCGCAGCTGCGAGAGGTACGAACGGATGCGCGTTCGCTCGTCACCAGCTCGATCCGCCAGCTCGATCGCCTCGGCCAGGGCGCGGTCGGCGTCCTCGAATTGCCCGGCCCACAGCAGCGCGTCGCCGAGGTCGCCGAGGAGCTGCGGGCGTCGTGGATCGTCGGGCGCCATCAGCGCCAGTGCTCGGGATCGGAGCTTGACCCCGGCGCTCGTGTCCCCGCGCGAGGAGGCGGTCCATCCGGCGCCGGCGAGGCGATCGGCCGCGCGTCGCGCCAGCTCCGCTCCGCGCTCGTCGATCGGGCCCAGCTCCGCCAGGTACCGATGCGCCTGCTCGAGGTGCCAGCCGACGATCTCGGCGTACTCGGCCAGGCGCTCGCCGGCGGTTCTCTCGAGCCAGTCGGCAAAGCGGGCGTGGAGGTCGGCGCGGGACTCCTTGGTCACCGCGTCGTAGGCGGCGTCCCGGATCAGGAGATGGCGAAATTCGAACGCTTCCTCGTCGCGGAAGTCCGACCGGCTCGGGCGAATGAGCTCCTTGCGAACCAGCTCGAGCAGGAGGGACGGGATCCGCATCGCGAGGTCCGGGCTCGACAGATCCGCGACCGCGCCGACATAGAAGGTCTGGCCCATGACCGCCGCGCGGCCGAGAACGGCACGCTCGTCCGGGCCGAGGAGCTCGAGGCGCGCCGCGAGCAGCGCGTGGATCCCGGGCGGGACGGTGACGTTGTCGAGGTCGCCCACGGCCACCCAGCGACCGTCGAGCGACTCCAGCTTGCCATCGTCGATGAGCATCGAGATCAGCTGCTCGATGAAGAGCGGGTTGCCCTCGGCGCGACCCGCGACGTGATCCCGAACCTCCGGGAGGCTCTGCGTCTCGCCGAGCAGCTCCGCGATCAGGCGGTCGCAGGCGGCATCGTCCAGCGGCTCGAGCCGCACGACCGTGCTGGGGCCGGCGCCCGCGCTGTGCCCCCATTCCGGGAGCCGCTCGAGCAGCTCGGGGCGGCTGGCGCAGAGCAGGACGATCGGGACCGACTCGGAATGGCGCGCGAGGTTCTCGATCAGCTCGAGCAGCGTCGCCTCGGCCCAGTGCGCATCGTCGAGGAGGACGACGAGGGGACGCTCGGCGGCGAGGGTCGCGAACAGCCTTCGGACCGCCCAGAAGCCCTCCGCGACGACGCCGGTCGTCTCCTTCAGGCCGGTGATATGGGCGATCGTCTCGGCGATCGAGTGAGCGTCGTCATCGGGCGGGAGCAGCGCCTCGATCCGCGCCACGCTCTCGCCCGGTCCTTCGTCCTCCTGGATCCCCGCCGCCTGCCTGACCATCTGGGCCAGCGGCCAGAACGTGATGCCCTCGCCGTACGGGAGGCACCTGCCGCGGAGCACCGTCGCGCGTCCGTCGAGGGACTCCACGAACTCGTGCGTCAGTCGCGACTTGCCGATGCCCGGACCTCCGACGACCGTGACGAGGCGGCAGTCGCGCTCGGCCTCCGCTCGCTCCAGCACCCATTCGAGCTGGGCCAGGGCATCCCGGCGGCCGACGAGCGGAGCGTCGAGTCGAGAGGCCGCATCGGGTCCCTCGCGGAGGGCAAGCAGGCGGTAGGCACCGATCGCGTCGCGCTTGCCCTTCAGCTCGAGGGGTGCCAGCCGCTCGGCGTCGACGGCATCGCGCACGAGCCGGTACGTCGACTCGGCGAGGAGGATCTCGCCCGCCTCCGCGTGCTGCTGGAGGCGGGCCGCCGCGTTGGCCGCGTCGCCGGCAACGAAGTTGCGATCGGGAACGAGGCCCTTTCCGGCGACCGTCCCCGTGTTCAGGCCCGTGCGCGTCGCGAGGGTGACGCCATACCGTCGCTGGAAGTCGTCGTTCAGCCGGGCGAGCGTGTGCCGCATCTCGACCGCTGCGCGCACGGCGCGCAGCGCATCGTCCTCGTGAAGCTCGGTCAGGCCGAAGACCGCCATCACCGCGTCGCCGATGAACTTCGCGAGCTTCCCTCCATGCCGCTCGACGACGGGCCCGACCCCCTCGAAGAAGGCGGTCATGACCTGGTCCAGCGTCTCCGGGTCGAGCCGCTCCCCGAGCCCCGTGGAGTCGACGACGTCGGAGAAGAGGATCGTCACCACTCGGCGGAAGCGCTCGGCGGGCTGTTCGGGCAACGCCTCCCCGCAGGCCAGGCAGAACCTGGCTCGCTCGGGATTCTCCTCGCCGCAGACCCGGCAGATCGGCACGGACCGAGTCTAGGGCCGGGTGGCGCCATGTGGAACGTTCGGCCTGCGGTATCGTTCGCGCGCTGATGGCCGACTCCCCGCCGATCCCCACGGACGCCTCACTCGGCCTCGTCGAGCGCGTCGCCGCGCTGCACCGCACCGATCTCTTCGCGGGTGTCCCCGGGCGAGTGCTCGCCGCCGTCGCGGAAGCCACGACCGAAGTCCGCGCCGCTCCCGGCGACGTGCTGATCACCGAGGGTGCGGTCGACGCGCACCTCTACGCCATCGTGGACGGTCGCGTCCGGGTCCATCGCGGCGGCGAGACGGTCGTCGAGCTCGGTCCGGGGGTCACCGTGGGTGAGCTGGCCGCCCTGGTTCCCCAGCCGCGGACGGCATCGGTGACGGCGCTGGAGCCGACGCTCCTCCTGCGCCTCGACAAGGCGGTGCTCGACGATCTTCTCGCCGACTGGCCGGAGCTCGCCCACGGCGTGATCGCCGTGCTCGTCGGGCGGTTGACCGAGATCGCGGAACGGGCCGACCGAGGCCAGTGACCAGCGCGCCCCCGCGCGGCGTCGTCGGCCTGCTGACCGCCCAGGCGCTCGCCTTCGGGGTCACCCTCGCGCTCCTGGTCATCCCCGCCAACGCGCTGTTCCTCGACGCGTACGGGTCGGAGTGGCTGCCCGCGACGTACATCGCCACCGCCGTCGTCGGCAGCCTCGCGTCGATCTTCATCGCCCGAGCGGCCCGCCATACCCGACTCGTTCGCCTGGCGACGGTCACGCTCGGCGCGCTCGCCGCCGTGTACGCCGCGTCGTGGGTGATCCTCGTCGCCGGTGGCGTCTGGGTCTCGGCGGTCCTGCTCGTCGCGTTTCCGATCGCGCTCCAGCTTGGCTTCGTGTTCATCGGTGGCCAGGCAGGCCGGCTCCTCGACGTGCGGCAGATGAAGGAGCGCTTCCCGCGCATCGTGTCGGGGTTCGCGGTCGGGTTCTTCCTCGGCGGCCTGCTGGGGATCCCGCTCCTCTCGCTGCTTGGCTCGACCGAGCAGCTGATGCTCGCCACGACCGCCGCCGACATCGCGTTCCTCGGCCTCCTGATCGCCACGGAGCGCCGGTTCCCGGAGATCCGCGAAGCCCCGGCCGGCGAGGGGCCGGCGGTCGCGCGGCCGCCGTTGCGGACGCTCTTCGCTCCGGGCATCGTCCTGCTCCTGCTCATCTACCAGATCCTGTCCGCGATGGGGTCGCAGGTGTTCGACTTCCTCCTCTTCGACCGCGCCGCAACGCAGTACAGCGGGGATGAGCTCACCAAGTTCCTCTCCGCCTATACCGCGGTGCTCAACCTCGTCGACATCCTCTTCCTCGCGATCCTCGCCGGTCCGCTGATGCGGCGATTCGGACTGCGTCTCGGCCTCGTCTTCAATCCCGCCGTCGTCAGCGTCGTGCTCGCCGTGATGACCGTGATCGCCACGGGGGGTAGCTCGGCAGCGTTCGGGCTCTTCGTGCTGGCCGGCGCGCTTCGCATCGCCGACATCGCGGCGACCGATGGAACGACCCGCACGTCGATCAATGCGGCGTTCCAGGTCGTTCCGATCGGCGAGCGCCTCGCGGTGCAGGCGGTCGTCGAGGGTGTCGGCGTGCCCGTCGCGATCGGCGTGACCGGGGTCATCCTCCTCGGGCTGAACATCCTCGATCTCGGGATCGGTGCGGTGATCGTGTTCGGCCTCGTGCTCTCGGTCATCTGGACGGGAATCGCCGTCGGGGTGTATCGGTCGTACCGGCGAACGCTCGCCGCCCAGATGCGCCGGCGCTCGCTCCTCGCGGGTGCGGTTGGATTCGCCGAGGACGAGGCCTCGCTTCGCGAGCTCCTCCGGTCAACCGACGTTCGAGACGTTCGCCTCGGCCTCGACCTGCTTGCCGGCGTCGAGTCCGAGACATCCGGAGCCGACCTCCAGCAGCTGGCCGACCATGCCGATCCCGAGGTCCGCGTGCAGGGCACTCGTCGAGCTCGCCGTCCCGCGGAGACGCGGGGGCGGCCGCGGAGGTCGCGCCGCTCGTCGCCAGCCTCGCCGGCTCGGCCGAACCCTCGGACCGGCGCGCCGCCGCCGTGGCGATGGGCGCTCGAGGCGTCGTCGCCGACGATCGGACCGTCCTCATCGGCCTCCTGGGAGATCCGGACCGGACGGTGCGCGCCGCCGCGCTCGATGCCGTGGCGCCCGAGGATGGCGCGGACGAACGGGTGATCCGTCACGTGGTCGCAGCGATGGGAGAGCCACGCACCGCCGGACCGGCGGCCGACGCGCTGAAGCGGCTGGGCGAGCCGGCCATCCCGTTCCTGGTCGCTGCGCTCGCCGGCGAGCACGGGCCAAGGCGGCCGTGCCTCGTCCGGGCCGCGGCCGGAGCCGCGGCCACGCACGGCGTGACGATCATCGCGCCGGCGCTCCGCGACCCGGATCGGGACGTCGTCCTCATCGCCCTCGAGGCATTGGACGCGGCCGGCGGCGCCGACGTCGTCCTTCCGGTGATCCTCGACGACATCTTCCGCGACGCGGCAGCGCATGCGGCGCGCGCGCAGGCGGCGCGAGCCGCCATCGAACCAACCGATGACCCGCTCCATCGAGCACTGGACGACGAGCTCGAGCTTGCGCGAAGGCTCGTCATCGCCGTGCTCGCGCTGCGGCACGGCGATCGGGTCCGTGAGGCCGTTCGGGTCGCGGATTTCGCGGACGGACAACGCCGCGCGCTCGGAGTCGAGGCGCTCGAGGTGATCCTCTCCCGCGAGGAGGCCGAGGTCGTCCTCCCGCTCGTCCGGCGCGAGATCAGGAAGGGTGCCTCGCTGCGAGCCGCGGAGATCGGGCGCAGCCGGGAGCAGTGGGTCGCCGACATCGTCGCCGACCCGGACGCGGTCTGGCGCTCGTCGTGGCTCGCCGCGTGTGCCCGCCATGCATCCGCGCGGGCGGGAGACCCGGGATGAGGCGGCCCTATCGGGCTTCGGCAGACGCTCGCGCCTTGACCTCGACCACGCGATAGCGAAGGACGACGGCTCCGCCCTCGAAGGTCCGGCTCTCGACGAGATCGAGGGCCAGATCGGCCTCGAGGCCGTCGAACAGGCCCGGGCCTTCCGCGAGCACGGCTGGGTGGATCGCGACGACGTACTCGTCGATCAGGCCCGGCGTCGCCGCCAGCGGGGCGAGCGTGCGAGGGCCGCACGACAGGATGATGTCGGCGCCGTCATCGGCCTTCAAGGCCGCAAGCTGTGCCGCCAGGTCGCCGTGGATCACCCGACGATCCGCCGAGGGCTCGAGCGACGTCGAGAAGACGAGCTTGAGGAGGCCGTGCTGGATCGTCGCGAACTCGAGGTCCGCCGGATGGAGCTCGACCGCATCGTCCGGCAGCCGGCCGGCCGCGATCTCCTCCCACCACGGCACGATCGCGTCGAACATCCGCCGGCTCATCGCCCAGGTATCGGCCCGACGGAAGACCTCGTTGATCCATGCCTGCTCCGGCTCGCCCCACGGAAAGGGCTCCCAGAACACCCCGAACTCGCTCGAGCCGATCCGGTTGTTCAGCGTCGTCTGCATGACGACGACGATCCGTCTCATGGGGCGGCCGGCGCGATGTTCTGGTTCAGGTGGAAGACGTTGTCGGGATCCCACCGGCGCTTCAGCGCCGACAGCCGCTCGCAGCTTCGCGTCGCCGTAGGCGCGACGAACGGCCGCCTCGTCGTCTTCGACGAGCGCGTTGACGTAGACGCCGCTGGCGAAGGGCTCGAGCGCATCGCCGAAGGCGCGTGCCGAGTCGATGCGATCCGCGTCCTCGGCGGGATCGGCCCACGTGTGGCCACCGAAGAACTCCACGAGCGTGTCGCGGTGGCTGAATGCCGAGTCCTCGTTCGCCACGTCGGCGATCGCGCCGCCGTAGCCCTGGAGGCCGCCGGGCGCCACGCGTGACCAGTCGGCTTCGCCGGCCGCCGAGACGCCGCGGGTCAGGAAGGCCTCGATCGCGGGATCGGTCAGCTCGGTGAAGTAGTGGCCGTTGGCGTATCGCCGCAGGCCATGGTGGTGGTTGTGCGTCGCCGATGCTCTGGAGCTCGAGATAGCTCATCTCGACGACGCTCTCGTCGGCGGCCTGGCCGATGCTCCGCATCGTCGGCAGGTACGCACGCGCGTCGTCGGGATCGCCGACCCAGGCGTAGCCGATGAGGACGACGGGCCGGCCATCCACGGTCACGGCGTCCGCCGTCAGGGTCGCCTGCCGCGGCGCGTCGGGAAGGAGGTCGCGCCAGCGGCGCATCGGCTCGAGGGCGTCGGCAGCCGGGAAGGCGAGCTCGACGACGACCGCACGCCCGGCGACGGGGTGCAGGCGGAACGTGAACTCCGTCACGACCCCGAAGTTGCCGCCGCCCCCGCGCAGGCCCCAGTACAGCTCCGGCTCCTCCGAAGCGGTCGCGCGGACGAGCTCGCCGTCGGCGGTGACGAGCGTGTAGCGCTCGACGTTGTCGCACGCGAGGCCCGCCTGGCGGGCGAGCCAGCCCATGCCGCCACCGAGCGTGAGGCCACCGACCCCGGTGTGCGAGACGTTGCCCGCCGTGGTCGCGAGCCCGTGTGCCTGCGACGCGCGATCGAGGTAGCGGAGGAGCGCGCCGCCCTCGACGACGGCGCGTCGGGCGTCGGGGTCGACGGTGACCGTGGACATCGGCGAGAGGTCGATCATCAGGCCGCCCTCGGGCACCGAGTGGCCCAGGACGCTGTGGCCGCCGCACTTCACCGCGATCTCGAGGCCCTCCGCGCGGGCGTGGCGAATGGCCGCCGCGACGTCGTCGGGACTCGCGCAGCGGGCGATGAGCGCGGGCCGGCGGTCGACCATCGCGTTCCAGACCTCTCGATGCGCGTCGTACTCGGCGTCATCCGGACCGATCAGCGTGCCGCCGAAGCCACGGATCGCCTGTGTCATTGGGTCGTCCCTCGATGCGGGTGCCTTGCCGATGCCCATAGGATGGCCGTCTGGCCCGAAACTCATCGTGGAGGATGCGCTCCAGTGGCGGATCGGTACGACGCAATCGTCATCGGCCTCGGGGGGATGGGGTCGGCGGCGGCGTATCACCTCGCGCGACGCGGCAAGCGCGTGCTCGGGCTGGAGCAGTTCGACCTCCTCCACGAGCTCGGCTCGTCGCACGG
The DNA here is from genome assembly GCA_963797855.1 of uncultured Chloroflexia bacterium. GTDB lineage: Bacteria > Chloroflexota > Limnocylindria > QHBO01 > QHBO01 > JACDBZ01. The sequence continues at coordinate 51,232 of CAWCQX010000003.1, forward strand.
CGTCACCCGGATCATCCGCCTCGCGTACCACGAGGATCCGTCGTACGTGCCGCTGCTCCGGCGGGCGTACGAGCTGTGGCACGACCTCGAGGCCGATGCCGGCGAGCGGCTGCTCATCACCACCGGCTCGCTCGAGGGCGGGCCGGAGGACGGGAGCACGTTCCGTGGCGCGCTCGAGGCGGCCGAGCTTCACGACCTGCCACACGAGGTGCTCGACGCGTCCGAGATGCGACGTCGGTATCCCGCGTATGCCGGATTCGACTCGACGACGCGGGTCGTCTTCCAGCCCGACGGCGGCTTCCTCCTCGCCGAGCGCACGATCCTGGCGCACGTCAACGGTGCGCTGGCGGCCGGCGCCGAGCTGCGCTTCCGCGAGCCGGTGCTGGCCTGGGAGCCGATCGGCGACGGCGTCCGCGTCGTGACCGAGCGCGGGAGCCACGATGCCGACCGCCTCGTCGTCTGCGCCGGCGCGTGGGCCCGAACCCTCGTCCCCGACCTGGAGCGCCTCGCGGTGCCGGAGCGCCAGGTCCTCGCCTGGCTGCAGCCGACGCGCGTGGAGCTCTTCGAGCCCGATCGGTTCCCGGTGTTCCTCATCGACGTCGAGGAGGGCAGCCACTACGGCTTCCCGGTGCACGACGTGCCCGGCTTCAAGTTCGGCCGCTACCACCACCTCGGCGAGCCGATCGATCCGTCGGATCCGGACCGCTCGGTCCGACCCGGGGACGAGGCGGTGCTGCGCGCGTTCGCCGAGCGCTACTTCCCCGACGGAGCCGGCCCGACCGTGATGCTCAAGGCGTGCATGTTCACGAACTCGCCCGACGAGCACTTCCTGCTCGGGACGATGCCCGACGCGCCCCAGGTCTCACTCTTTGCCGGCGAGTCGGGCCACGGCTACAAGTTCGCATCGGTCGTCGGCGAGATCCTCGCGGACCTCGCCGTCGACGGCGTCACCCGCCACGACATCGGCCTCTTCGGGCTCGACCGATTCGCCGCCGGCCTGCCGACAGCCGGGCATCCGGAGCACGTCGCGTAATCGCGGCCGCTCGGGGGCCATTCGTACGGGGCCGGGTCCAGTGTTGAACAAGATGTGGACAAGTTGGTGGACATTCCCCTTCCCGATGGCGACCCGACGCGCCTACGATCCGCCCCGGCCCTGCACACTCAACCGAGGCGCAGTGCCACCGTCATCATCCATTTCCACTCAACCGCATACGGAGGGTGCCATCGCATGACGCAGCGGTCGCTGGCGTCCGGAGTCGCCGTCCCACGACCCGGAGAAGGGGAGTTGCCCACTCCCGACATCATCGCCTTCATCCGCTACTGCCACGGGAGGAGAGGAGCGTCCTGGCCTGAGCTCTACGACGAGATGTGCGCGGTCGCCGCGCGCCGAGAGTTCAACGGCTGGGACCACGCGCAGCTCGCGGCCCGCGGAGTGACCTTCACGCTGCTCGAGATGCCTCAGCTCGCCGGCTGGGCGCGCGCCGTCCTCGCCGGGATGGCGGAGCAGCGCGAGATCGACGATCATCGCGGACCAACGACACCACGTCTCGAGGCGCAGGCCGCGGTCGCCTGAGCGTCGCTCCTGCGCAGGGGAATGAGTCCACTCCCCGGAGCCCCGACCCGAGCTCGGCGGGTCGGGGCTTCTTCTTGGGTCAGTACGTGTGGCGGCGGGCCATCTCGCGCTCGATCATCCGCTCCATGACCATGTACTTCTCGATCCGTCGCCGGAGCTCGTTCGCCTCGGGCGTGTAGAGATGGACGTACTGCTGGAGCTCGAGGCTGAGCTTGCGGCTGAACATGCGGGCGTGGTCGAGATTGCGACGCAGGAGGACCTGGTCCATGCGGCGGAGATGCTCCTCGTTGAGGAGGTCCTCGTCGCGGAGCAGCTCGCGATCGGCATCCAGCTGGGTGCGCTGGAGCTGGACCGGGGTGATGAGCGTTTCGTCGGCCATCGGCGACGCCAGTCTAGCCCGACGCCGGCACGGCTCGCCCGATCAGCCTCTCGACGAGCTCGGTGATCTCGTCGATCGCGAACGGCTTGGCGAGAACGCGCACGTTGCCGATCCGTTCGAGGTCGGACTCCCGATCTCGCAGGGCGGTGACGTCAGCCGAGCAGACGATGATCGGCACCGTCGCCAGGCGCTCGTCGGAACGCGCGAGCGTGACGATCTCCCACCCGGATGCTCCTCCGAGGAGCAGGTCGACGATGATCAGGTCGGGATCCGATGCGGCCAGCTCGGAGATCTCGACGACCTCGCCCTTGAAGAGGCTGACGTCGTAGCCCGCGTCCTCGTCGAGGATCGCGGCCATGAGGTCGAGGAACTCGGCGTTGTCGTTCACCACGCTGATGCGCGGTCGTCGCTCGGGCATCGGGCGCTCCTGCGATGGGTGACGAGTATAGGCGAGCGCTATCCTCTCGACGGTCCCCGTAGCTCAGTGGATCAGAGCAGCCGCCTTCTAAGCGGCCGGTCGCAGGTTCGAATCCTGCCGGGGACGCCACCTCCCCGCGCTCAGCCTCCGAGCCTCTCGATCGCATCGGCGGCCTCGTCGAGACCGCGCTCCTTCTCGAGCTCGCTCGCCAGGGCGCCAGCACGCTGGCGCATGGCCGGATCGGCGGCGCTGGCGAGGGCCGCCGAGGCCAGGCGCTCGGCCTGCAGACCGCGCACGGGCTGGGGCTCCGGCGCGACTCCGAGCCGCCGAAGCCGATCGGCCCAGTAGGGCTGGTCACCGACATGCGGAATCACGAGCGACGGAACGCCGGCCGCGACGACGGCGTGGGTCGTTCCCGAGCCGCCGTGATGCACGACGAGCGCCGCGCGCGGGAAGAGCGCGCGGTGGTCGACCGCACCGATGCGGATCAGGCCGGGCGAGGTGACGCCCGCGGCGATCGATCCCTGGACGACGACCCGACGACCGCTCTCGAGGATCGCTCGCACGGCGCCGTCAATCGCCGCCTCCGACGCGCCGGCCATCGAGCCGAAGCCGATGACGATCGGGGCGGCACCATCGGCAAGAAAGGCCTCCAGCTCCGATGGCAGCGGAGACACGGGACGGTCGTCGAGCCAGGCGCCCGTGACGAGCGTGCCCGCCGGCAGGTCGGGAGGCACCCGGATGATCGCCGGAGAGCACGCGAGGAGATGGAGCCGCGGCGAGCGAGCGCGGAAGAGCGGCAGGCCACGCTGCGCACTCCCGGCGCGCGCCAGGACGCCGTCGACGGGGCGCCCGACCCGCGCGAGGATCCGGTCGAGCATCCACCACGCGGGCCGGTTCAGCGGACCGAGCGGGGGCAGGCCCGGTGGAGGCGCGCTGCGCGTCGGCAGCAGGACCGGGTCGAACACCGCCGTGGCGAACGCCAGCCCGGCGTCGAGGACCGCGGCGTGCGCGAGGACGTGAATGCCATGGACGACGACGACGTCGTGACCCGGCAGCAGCGTCCTCAGCCGCCGATAGTGGTCCTCGCCGTCCGCGATGTGGAAGTCGCGAAGGATGGCGACCTGCTGGAGCGGTGGCCGCCCGGCGACGTCCGCCGCGACGGCGGCGATCCGACCGGCGTCTGCATGCGGGCCGGCGACCTCGACCCGCACGCCCGCCTCCGAGAGCGCGGCGCGATGGACCGGCCAGCTGATCGCCGTCACCTCGTGGCCGCGGGCGACGAGCCGCCGGGCGAGCAGCACGAACGGCGCAACGTCCCCGGTGGTGCCGACCGTCGCCAGCGCGATCCGCATCGGTCAGATGGCGGCGATGCTGCGCGGCGCCAGGCGCGGGCCGTACCGCGGCGCGACGATCCCTCCGACCTCCAGCAGCCGCTGCACGCGGCCGCGCTGGCCGCGGTATGGCTCGAGCAGCTCGAGCATGCGAGCGTCGTCGGCGCGCGGCTCGCCCGCGAGCGCCCAGGCGACCGTGTTCGGGATGTGGAAGTCGCCGACGCTCACGGCGTCGGGGTCGCCGAAGGCGCAGCGAACGACCTCCGCGGCGGTCCACGCACCGATGCCGGGAAGCGACCGCAGCCGGGCCGTCGCTTCGGCCGCGGAGCCCGCCGCATCCAGCCACGCGGCCCGCGCCGCTGCGCGGCGGATGACCTCGGCGCGCCGCCGCTCGACGCCGAACGGGTGGAAGGCGTGATACGGCAGGCCGGCCAGCGTGGCCGGAGCCGGCGGGAGGTGCAGGTCGCCGGGTCCGGGGGCGGGCTCGCCGTGGTGGCGCAGCAGAGCCGCATACGCGCGGAACGCCTCGGTGCCGGTCACCTTCTGCTCGAGGACCGATGGCAGCAGCGCGTGGAAGACCCGGCGGGTCTGCGGCAGGCGCAGCCCGGGGTTCTCGCGCTGGAGACGGCGGAGGATCGGGTGGACGGCGGTGAACGCCTCGGGCCGATCCTCCTCGCCGACGAGGAGCGGCGCTCCGTCGAGGGCGTGCTCGGCGCCCGGACCCCAGGCGGACGCATCGAGCCGCATCGGCGACGAGTGCCGCAGGCGGAGCGTGGCCGGTCCGTCCGGCGTGCGGAAGGCGAGCCACGCCTCGCCGCGGGCGAGACGGATCGTGCGATCGCCGCGACCGTGGGCCAGCGGCCCGAGCGTGGCCGGGAGGTCGAGCGGGCCGCGCAGGTCGAGCCCGCGCTCGATCACCGGCGCATCGAGAGGAGGAGCGGAGTCGGGCCGGCCTGGGCGGCCTCGAACTCGGATCGGCTGCGCAGGCCCCGGTATCCCTCGGCGACGGCGATCTGCGCGCAGGCCGTCCCCAGCGAGCCGCCCGGCCCGGGAAGGAGCACGACGTCGGGCGCGTATTCGCGGAGCGCGAGCCGCAGGCTGGTCGCGAAGTCGTACGTGGTGCCGCCCTGCCCGCGCAGCGAGAGCTCGGCCAGCTCGTCCGGATCGGTCGACCACGGCGTGAACCGGACCCCTCGCCCGTCGATGAGGGTCACGTTCGGCCGATCCCAGCGCAGGTCGCCGAGCCGGCTCGCCGCCTCCTCCGCGGCCGCCGCGCGAAGGGGGGTATGCCACGCGTCCGCGCTGGCGAGGCGAAGTGGATAGTCCCGATCCGCGATCTGCACGGGTTGCAGGCGTCCCGCGAGCGAGTCGATGCCGTCCGAGGTCCCGGCGATCACCGCGAACGGGCCGAGATCGATCGCGACGGCGGTGCCTCCGTTGGTCTCGCCGAGCGCGTCGCTCAGACCCTCGATGCGCGCCTGGGCCGGCTGCCAGGCCTCATCGGTGAGCGGGTAGATGAGCTCCGCCGGCGCCGAATCGCCCTGGAGCGGTGCCTCGGCGGCGGCCGCCATCTCCTGCACGAGCCGGAAGGCGTCGTCGAATCCGAGGGCGCCCGAGGCGGCGAGCGCGGTATACCAGCCCGTCGAGTTCGCGACCACGACGACCACCTCGTGGTCATCGGCGATGCGCTCCGCGTCGAGGAGGCTGCACAGGAAGACGAGCGGCCAGGCATTCGACGGCCGCAGGTGCACGCTCGGGTCGAAGCGTTCGGCGCCGTCGATCTCCGCGAGCGGCTGAAGGCCGGCGGCCGCACGCAGCTCGTCTGCGCGGCGCACCCACGGATGGCCGGACGGCAGCGAGCCCAGGGAGGGCGGCCCGTACGAGCCCCGGCCGGGAAAGGCGACCGCTGCGCGCATCACGTTCGCGACGCCGCGTGCTTGCGCCTGCCCACCGCGGCAACCGCGGCCGCGACGACCTGGTCGACGCCAACGAGCACGGCCGCCGTCGCGGGACCGAGCGGCACGAACGAGTCGACCGCCCGGACCGAGGCGAGACGCTTCGCGATCTTGTGCTCGGCGAGGTCCGCGATGATCGCGTCGGCCACCCCGCCGCCGGTCGCGCGACACTCGTCGACGACGACCACGGTGCCGATGCCCTTGGCCTGCGCCCGAATCGCCTCCGTCGGCAGCGGGTTGAGCCATCGGACATCGATGACGCGAGCCCGCAGGTCGTGCTCGTCGGCGAGGCGTTTCGCCGCCTGGAGGCTGAGCCGAAGGCCGTTGGCGTAGCTGATCAGCAGCAGATCGTCCGCATCGGTCTCGTTGTGGAGGCCGATCTCGCCGGGAAGCAGCACCTCGGGCGGAGCGGGGTAGGTCGTGAGCCATCCCTCGTCGCCGTCGGCGTGGAGGTCCTTCTCGTGGTAGAGGGCGATCGGCTCGAGGAAGACGACGACGCGGCCGTCCTCGGCCGCCATGGCGATCGCGCCGCGGAGCATGCGGGCGGCATCGTCGCCGCGCGCCGGCGCGGCCAGCACCAGGCCGGGAATGTCCCGCAGCGCCCCGACGCTGTTGTCGTTGTGGAAGTGGCCGCCGAACCCCTTCTGGTACGCGAGACCGGGCACGCGCACGACCATCGGGTTGCGGAACTGGCCGGAGCTGAAGAACTGGAGCGTGGCGGCCTCGCCGCGAAGCTGGTCGATCGCGTTGTGGACGTAGGCGAGGTACTGGATCTCGGGCACGGGGAGCAGGCCGATGTGGGCCGCGCCCTCGGCGATCCCGAGGATGCTCGTCTCGTCGAGGAGCGTGTCGAAGACGCGCGCCGGGCCGAATCGCCGCTGCAGCCCGTTCGTGACGTTGTAGACGCCGCCCTTTCGCCCGACGTCCTCGCCGAAGACGAGCAGCTCCGGCCGCCGGAGGAGCTCGTCGGCCAGGGCGGCGTTGATCGCCCCCGCCAGCGTGCGGGCGTTCGGGGTTCCGGCCGTCTCCGGCAGCGCGCCGCCGAACGACGCGGACCGCTCCTCGGGCGTCGCCACGGGCGCTCCCGCGCGCTCCCGGACCCGATCGGCGTGGTAGGGAGCCATCGGTGCGACGACCTCCTCGGTCGTCTGGAGCTGCGGACGCCGCGCCGCCTCTTCGGCGACGGCCATGACTCGCTCCCGCGTCTCACGGACGAGGTCCCGCAGCTCGTCCGGCGTTGCCGCGCCGAGCTCGACCAGGCGCCGCGCGTTGCGCACGAGCGGGTCGCGTGCCTCGACCTCCTCGATCTGCGGGATCGACCGATAGGTCGGCTCGGCATCGCTGCCGGCGTGCCCCCACAGCCGCACCGTCCGCAGGTGGAGGAAGACGGGCTGGCGCGCGCCGCGGACGTGGGCGATCGCCGTCTCGACGGCGGTCCACGTTTCGTCGAGCTCACCGTCGGCCGCGATGTAGCGGAGGTGGGGCATGCCACCGAACGTGGACTCGATCCAGCCCTCTGGCGTCGGCACGCTGATGCCGGTGCCGTTGTCCTCGCAGACGAGCAGCAGGGGCATCGGCAACCCCATGCGCACGGCGTAGCGCGCCGTGTTGATCGCGGCGAGGGCGGTGGCGTGGTTCGCGCTCGCGTCGCCGAACGAGCAGACGACGACGGCGTCCTCCGGCAGGTCGATCCCGACGCCGATGCGCTTCGCGCGGGCCAGGCTGAAGGCGAGGCCCATCGCCTTCGGCAGGTGGCTCGCGATCGTGCTCGTCTGGGGCGGGATCCACAGCGGCCGGCTGCCCCACACCTTGTGGCGGCCCTGGGCGATCGGGTCCTCGCTCGAGGCGACGATCCCGAGCAGCGTATCGAGCGTCGGCGTGGTGCCGGCGCGCTGGCGGGAACGGGCCATGACGAACCCGCCCGAGCGGTAGTGCAGGAACGCCGGGTCGTCCGTGCGCAGCTGTGCGCCGATGATCGCGTTGTCCTCGTGCCCGGCCGAGCTGATCGTGTAGAAGCTGCGGGCGGTCTTCTTCAGCTCGCGGGCAGCGACGTCGATCTGCCTCGAGGCGAGCTGGTCCTCGAACAGCGCCACCGCGGCGGCGGCCGTGAGGGTGGTCCCGGGGTGGAGGGCCGCGTGCGGGGCAAGGGGACTCCCGGCCGGCTCCGCGCCGGCGAGGTACGTATCGAGACGGTTTTCGACGATCGCGACGCGATCCCAGGTCATTGGACAGGTCCGGCTTGGGTGGCGTGGGGCTCGGGGGCGCGCTCATGATAGCGCCGCGGGTCACAGGAACGTCAGGAGGGCCCGAAGTCGCGGGAAGTCTCCGCCGCCGGTGGACGCGGCGGTGGCGGCGGCCAGCAGCAGCTGGGCCGCGAGCGCCGCGATCGGCGACCAGATGAGCCAGATGCGGAGTCGACGCGGATGCACGGGCGGAACCTCGTACGGTGCGCCGTCGCCGGGCCGCGCCCGCGTCCTGGCGCATCGCCGCATGGGACTCCGTCACCGCTTACCAGCCGCTTACGCGCGGCTTACCGGCCCGCTCACCCGCCGACGGAGATGAGGACAATCCCGAGGAGCGCGAGGGCCACCCCGACCAACCCGACGGCCGGTAGTCGCTCACCGATCACGAACCGGGCGAGGAGCATCGTGACGACGGGGTAGAGGCCGACGATCGCGGCGGCCAGCCCGATCGGGATCGCGTCCCGCGCGAGCACGAAGAAGATGTTGCCGCCGACATCGAGAAGCCCGGCGGCGACGAGGAGCGCCCAGGGAATCGCAGACCGATCGATGCCGCGCGCGACCACGACGACCGTCGCGATGCCGGCGGAAGCCGCACGGCTGAAGACAAGGGCCCAGAGGGAGTCGCCCGCGGACGCGGCGAGGTCGATCAGGACGTACCACGCGCCGAACGCGAGGGCCGCCAGCCCGGCGAGGGCCAGCGCTCGGCGCCCGAGCTCATCCCGCGATGCCCCGCTGGCTGCAGCGGCCGCCGCGGCCGCGCACGCGACGCCGACGAGCTGGAGGGGACCAACGGGCTGGCCGCGCAGGGCGCCGACCGCCAGCGGCAGGACGAGGGAGCCGGCGCCGGCGACCGCGGTCACGATCCCCATGCTGCCGACGGCCATGCCGCGATACAGGGCGGCGAGGCCGACCATGCCGGCGACACCCGCCGCCGTCGCGATGGCGATCGCATCGGCCCCCGGCACCGGCGGCCGGACGACGGCCAGGGCCACGAGGAGCGCGACGAGACCGATGCCGTGTGCGCCGGCGACGGCCAGCAGCGCCCCGGCGCGCCGAGCTGCCGATGCACCGGCGAAATCGCCGCCACCGAAGGAGAGCGCGCCGAGGAGGCCGGAGACGACGCCGGTCGAGAGCATGGGCGGCGCGACTGTAGCGCATGGGCACGCGCCGTGTCCGCGACCCTGCGGAACGCCGGAATCATTGCTCTCGGCAGGCTTGGAGCACCGATCCCGGACCGGCGGGCCCCGGAGATCGCGGAATGCGTGCGATGTCTTGACACTGCGCCGGTCGCCACGGATAGTGCGCGGAACCGACAGCGGTCATCCCGAGCGTCGCAGCGAGCGAGCGCGCATGGCCGCGGCCCAACGAGGTATGCGTGGCGGTCGAATCCAACCAGCCGGGGAGGGCGACGCTGGGAGTCGAGGAAGCGCCGCCAGCCGTGCGCCTCGAGGGGGTCACGAAGCGCTTCGGTGACGTCGCCGCCGTCGCGGGCATCGATCTCGAGATCGCCGACGGCGAGTTCTTCAGCATGCTCGGGCCGTCAGGGTCCGGAAAGACGACGACCCTTCGGATGATCGCCGGATTCGAGGTCCCGACCGAGGGCTCGATCCAGCTCCACGGACGTGACGTGACCGGCGTGCCGCCGTTCGACCGTGACATCAACACCGTCTTCCAGGACTACGCCCTCTTCCCGCACATGACCGTCGGCGACAACGTCGCCTACGGCCTGGTGGTGCGTGGGGTCGCCGAAGTCGGAGCGCAACACGCGGGTCACCGAGGCGATGCGCATGGTGCGTCTCGAGGGATACGAGGCGCGCCGCCCGGGCCAGCTGTCAGGCGGTCAGCGGCAGCGGGTCGCGTTGGCGCGCGCGCTGGTGAACCGCCCGCGCGTGCTGCTGCTGGACGAGCCGCTCGGCGCCCTCGACCTGAAGCTGCGCGAGGAGATGCAGATCGAGCTCAAGGCGATCCAGGCGCAGGTGGGCATCACGTTCATCTACGTGACCCACGACCAGGAGGAGGCGCTCACGATGAGCAACCGCCTGGCGGTCTTCAACCTCGGATCCATCGAGCAGATCGGGACGCCCGCAGATGTCTACGAGCATCCCGCCACGACCTTCGTGGCGGGGTTCGTCGGGACGTCGAACCTCCTCACGGGAGACTCCGCACGAGCGGTCATTGGCGAGGACGGAGTCTTCACCGTCCGTCCGGAGAAGATCCGGATCGCCCAACCGGACGTGGAGCCAGCACCGGACGAGGGCTCTGCCCTCGGCACGATTCGAGAGGTCGTCTACATCGGACCGGACACGAGATTCTTCGTGGCGCTGGACACGGGTGGGGAGCTCGTCGTCATGCGCCAGAACCAGGAAACCCTGTCGATGGAGGCGCTTGCGGCGCAGGGCCAGCGGGTCCGGCTGCTCTGGAAGCGTCGCCATGTGCTGAGCCTCGCCACGAGCGAGGACCCAATGGGGGACGCGGAGGAAGAGACGAATCCATGAGGCAGTTGCGCGTACCTGTGCTGGTGACGGCGGTCGCCATGCTCCTCGCCGCATGTAGCAGCGGGGGTGACGACGCCAGCGCCACGCCGATCTCGGAGATCGGTGAGGGTGAGGGCGAGCTCAACCTGGTCATCTGGACCGGATATGCCGAACGCGGCGAGGCCGATGCCGCCTATGACTGGGTCACGCCGTTCGAGGATGAGACCGGCTGCATCGTCAACACGATCGACATGTCGGACTCCAACAACGGCGTCTCGCTGATTCAGTCGGGCGAGTACGACGGCATCTCGGCATCCGGCGACGCGACGACCCGTCTGATCGCCAGCGGCCTCGCCGCGCCGATCGACACGAGCGTGTTCGAGAACTACGACGCGGTCTACGACAGCCTGAAGGACCTCCCGCACAACACCGTCGATGGCGTCAACTACGGCGTTCCCCATGGCCGAGGCGCGAACGTCCTCGCCTGGAACACGGACGTGGTCACCGAGGCCCCGACGTCGTGGGACATCATCTGGGAGCAGGGCGCCGACTACGCGGGTGACATCAGCATCTACGACTCGTCGATCTTCATCGCCGATGCGGCCCTTCATCTGATGTCCACGCAGCCCGATCTGGGGATCGAGAACCCGTACCAGCTGAACCAGGAGCAGTTCGACGCGTCGATCGCCCTCCTCGAGGACCTCAACGCGAACGATCCGCTCTACTGGGGGGCCGCGGCCGATCAGATCGCGTCACTCGACTCCGGCGACGTCACGGTCGGGACGACCTGGCAGTACCAGGTGAACAGCGTGACGACGGCGCCCATCGAGGCGACCCTCCCCGATGAGGGCTCCACCGGCTGGTCCGACACGTGGATGATGTACTCCGAGGCCGCGCACCCGAACTGCATGCTCATGTGGATGGACCACATGATGTCGGCCGAGGCGAACGCCCAGGCCACGGTCTGGTTCGGCGAGGCGCCGACGAGCGACGCGGCATGCGCAGCGGCCGAGGAGATCTCGCCCGGCCACTGCGACACGTTCCACGCCACCGACGAGGCGTACTTCGATCGCGTCTGGTACTGGAGCACTCCGCAGGAGGATTGCGCCGATGACGACGATGCGACCACGTGCGTGACGCAGGAGGATTGGGTCGGGGCCTGGACCACGCTGCGCGGCGGATGATCGGACCCTCCGCGTGCTGATCCGATGCTCCCCGGGGCCTTCGTCCTCGGGGAGCATCATCGCCATCGGATGCGACTCGACCGCTCGGTGACCCGATGACCAGCCCGACCGCGCCAGTCGCGACGCCGGCCGCGCCCGGTCGGATGCGGCGCGTCGCGGGCTGGCTGCACGCCAGGCCGGGGACGCAGTGGCGCCTGCTCCTCGCCGCCCCGTTGGCGTGGATGGTCCTCGTCTACCTCGGCTCGCTGGCCGTCCTGCTCGTCAGCGCGTTCTGGGACACCGACAGCTTCACCGGCCAGGTCCAGCCGTTCAGCTGGACCCTCGACGCGTTCGAGGAGCTCGCGACGAACCCGGTCTACCGCACGATTGCGGTGCGGACCGTGGCCGTCGCCGCGGCCGTCACGTTGACCGACGCGCTGCTCGCGTTCCCGATCGCCTACTACATGGCGCGGGTGGCCTCGCCCCGCACGCGACGGGCGATGGTCGTCGCGGTTCTCATGCCGCTGTGGGCGGCCTACCTCGTCAAGGTGTACGCCTGGCGGGTGATCCTCCAGGAGAACGGATTCCTCGAGTGGATCCTCACGCCATTCGGGATCGATGCGCCGGGCCTCGGGCAGATCCTGAACGCGTGGCTCGTCTTCAGCTACCTCTGGCTGCCCTACATGGTCCTGCCGATCTACGCGGGCCTCGAGCGGATTCCGAGCTCGCTGCTCGAGGCCTCGGCGGACCTCGGTGGCCGGAACTTCACGACGTTCCGCCGCGTCGTCCTGCCGCTCGTCTTCCCCGCGCTCGTGGCGGGATCGATCTTCACGTTCTCGCTGACCCTCGGTGACTACATCACCCCGGACCTCGTTGCCGACGCGAAGTTCATCGGCAACGTGATCTACGACAATTCGAGCCTTGGCAACCTGCCGCTGGCGGCTGCCTATTCCTTCATCCCGATCGCGATCATGGTCGTGTACCTCCTCGTCGCGCGCCGGCTTGGCGCGTTCGAGTCGTTGTAGGCGGATGCGATGACCGAATCGCGCGTGGGTCCGCATCGGCCTCCGAGTCGCGACGATCCTCGTGCTCGGCTTCCTCTACCTGCCGCTGGTGATCCTCGGGATCTACGCGTTCAACGAAAGCCGGTCGCAGGCCTGGCCGCCGACCTCGTTCTCACTCGACTGGTTCATCGATGCCGCCGCCAACGCGGCCGTGCGACGGGCGCTCGTGAACTCGCTGATCGCGGCGACCGCGGCGACGGCGATCGCGCTCGTGCTCGGATCGCTGGCCGCGCTGGCTGTCCAGCGGTTCAAGTTCTTCGGGCGCGACACGATCTCATTCCTGTTCATCCTGCCGATCGCGCTGCCGGGCGTCGTGACGGGGATCGCGCTGCGCACGACCTTCCAGACGGCCGGCATCGACTTCGGGCTGATGACGATCGTCATCGGGCACGCCACGTTCTGCGTGGTCGTCGCCTTCAACAACGTGGTCGCCCGGCTGCGTCGCCTCCCGCGCTCGCCGGAGGAGGCATCCGCGGACCTCGGAGCCGACACGTGGACGACGTTCCGGCGCATCACGTTGCCCGGCCTGGGAACCGCGCTCCTCTCGGGTGCGCTGCTCGCGTTCGCGCTCTCGTTCGACGAGATCATCGTCACGAACTTCACCGCCGGCCCGGGGACGCAGACGATTCCGATGTGGATCTTCTCCGCGATCCAGCGCCCGCGGGAGCTGCCCGTGGTCAACGTCGTCGCGCTCGTGCTGATCCTCGTGTCGACGATCCCGGTCTACCTCGCCCAGCGCATCGGCAGCGCCGCTGAGGGTGGCGGCCGGTACTGATCCGATCGTCCGGTGCGCCGCCTGGGCGTCCGTCGTACCCTAGGCGCGCTTCCGGCCCGTGCCTGCCGGACCCGAGCACAGGGGAGACCGCGTTGACCGCCACCCAGACCACGACTTCCACGCCCGCGTGGCGGGCCGCCGTCATCGGCATCGTCGCCGTCCTCGCCGTCGGCATCGGAATCGCCGTCGGCGCATTCCTCATGGGCGCGCGCGACGCAGCCATCGGCAGCGGAGCGAGCTATGTTCCCGCCACGGCGCCGATCTACTTCGAGGTGCGCCTCGAGCCCTCCGAGGCGCAGGACGCCGCCCTCCGAGAGTTCCTCGGCCGCTTCCCGGAGATCGAGGGCGTCGACCTGAGTCAGCCGCTCTACGGCCAGCTCACCGCGATGCTGGACGAGATGGTCGCCGCCACCGGCACCGACCTCAGCTGGTCGGCGGATGTCGAGCCATGGTTCGACGGCCGCGTCGGGGTGGCCCTGCTCGAGTTCCCGGACGAGGCGCTGGACCCGGCCATGCCCGAGACGGAGGTCTTCGGCAGCACGTCCGCGGTCGTCCTCGTCGCGATCACCGATCCGGTCGCGGCGCAAACGTCGCTCGAGCGAATCTTCGCGGAGTCCGAGGCCCCGGTCACGTTCACCGACCAGGAGCACGCCGGCGTGACGATCCACGTGGACGAGCAGTCGTCGGCCGCCTACGCGCTCACCGATGACCAGCTCCTCGTCGCGACGTCCGCGGACGACATCGTTGCCGCGCTGGACGCCCACGCCAACAGCTCGACCACGCTGTCGGAGGCGGACTCGATCACGGCCCTGACCGATGCGCTCCCCGACGAGTGGCTCGTCTTCGGCATCTACGACTTCACCGATGCGCTGGCGAGTGCCTTCGAGCGGTCCGGCGGCGGCCTCTCCCGGCGCGGACATCATGCGCGACCTGATGGCGAACCAGTCGCTGCGCGGAGCGATGGCGCTGACGGTCGACGGCGACCGCGTCAGCCTGCCGATGGTGAGCGATGCCCCGACCGGCCCGTTCACGGTCACGAACGCCGACCGCGGCCTCGCCGACGAGGTGCCCGGCGATGCCCTGTACTACGCCGAAGGCGGGAACGTCGGGGAGTCGTTGAGCAGCTTCGTCCGAACGTTCAAGGAGATGATGGGCACGATGCCCGATGGGGCCGGGCAGCTCGACATGGCCGAGGGCGCCCTCGGAGGGAACCTCGAGGAGCTCGTTGAATGGATCGGCGACGTCGCGACCGTCGGCGGCTTCGACGGCGAGCAGCCATGGGGCGGCGCGATCATCGTGCCGACCGACATGGAGGCAGGCGCGTCGCACGATGGACCGGCTCGAAACCTTCGCCGGTCTCGCGACGCTCGATCCCTCGATCGGGATCACCGTCGACCAGCGGGACGTCGAGGGCGTCGAGATCACGAGCCTGACCTGGCACGATCCGAACGCCGCAACCGAGCCCGATCCGGCGATGGCGTTCGCACCGACCGAGGTCGTCGTCGAGTGGGCCGTCACCGACGACCGCGTCCTGCTCGGCGTCGGCGACCAGTTCGTCGAGCGCGCGCTCGGCCAGGACGCGGCGGGTTCGCTGGCCGAGACCGCCGGCTACAGCGACGCGGTCGCCGACCTGGGTGGGTCGAGCAACGCCGGCGTGACCTGGATCGACCTGCGCGGCCTGCGGCTCGCGCTCGAGCCCACCTTCGCCGAGATGGACCCATCGGGGATGGAGATGTACGAGACGGAGATCGTCCCGTGGCTCGAGCCCCTCGACCGATTCGTGTCGGTCGTGCACGTCGACGGTGACATCCTCCGCACCGACGCGGTCCTGCTCGTCGATTGAGGCTGCCGGCTCCGCTCCGGCCGTTGCCGGGCGGCTCGCCGATCGCGACGGGCGTCGCGGCCGCATCGGCACACCTGCGCGCCGCCGGTGTCGAGCCCCAGGCGTGGAGCAACGGGCCGGGCGATCGCTACGCGGCGCACGAGCACGGCTTCACGAAGCTGCTCGTCTGCGCGGAGGGCTCGATCACGTTCCTCATCGGTGCGGACGAGGAGCCCGTCGAGCTGTCGGCCGGCGACGGCTTCGAGCTTCCACCCCACACGACGCACGCCGCCATCGTCGGCCCGGCGGGCTGCACGTGCGTCGAGGGTCATCGCCGCTAGGCGCGCTTCCGCCTCGCCGCCGCCCTGGCTTCGGCCTCGAACCGGTTGTCGTGGTACCACCGCCCGCCGGCGCGTCGCGCGCGCAGCGACTCCGCGAAGTAGGCGAGCGGATAGCGCACGCCGAGGCGGCCCCACTGGCGGACGTGCTCGAGCTCATGCTCGAGCTCGTCATCGGTCAGCGCGCGCCAGGCGAAGACCGTGCGCCCGATCGTGATGGCCAGCCAGTCTCGAAGGACGAGCCCGCCAACGCCACGCAACCAGGGCCAGGTCACGACGCGATGGCGCGTCATCGGTCGGGGTCGGGGTGGAGCAGGAGGTCGGGACGGTCGCCCCATCGGTCCAGGAAGCGGTAGAAGTTGCGCTTGCTGAGCCGATCGCGTTCGGCGTCGGGAAGCGCCGTCCAGCCCCGATGCTCGTGGTGCTCCAGCGGCAGCGGATCGGTCCGTACCGCGGTCCAGCCGGCGTCGCGGACCGAGAACGAGAAGTCGAGGTCGGCATTGCGGTAGTAGCGGAAGCGGCGATCGAAGCCGCCAACCGCGCGCAGTGCCTCGCGCCGGATCGCAAGACAGTAGGCCTCGACGGCATCCACCGGTCCCGGCGGCGCCTCGTCGAACTCTCGAGCGTCGGCGCTCGTGACGCCCCAGCCGCCGGCGATCCCAACGGCTGGGTCGTCGAAGGCCGCCAGGAGCGGGCGAACGAAGTCGCCGGTCGGCTCCAGCGACGTATCGAGCAGGATCGTCACCTCGCCGCGGGAGTGACGCAGGCCGAGCGTCCGCGAGTCGGCCCATCCGAGGCGGCCGTCGCTCTCGAGGACGATGGGCTCGACCGGCAGCGCGACCGCTCCGAGCGTCGTCGCGACGGGCTCGGCCGGCGCGTTGGCCACGATCACCAGCTCCCACCTCGCGGACGGCGGGTGGGCGGCGAGGCCGCGCAGGAACCGACCCAGGTCGTCGGGGTGATCCTCGGCCGTGACCTGCACGGACGCGTCGACCTCCGCCGGTCGGTCGATCGGATCCGGGGCCTCGGCCTCGCGCACGAGGATCGGCCGGGCCGTGGTTGCCCCTTCGGTGTCCTGCACCTCCCACCCGAGCGCCGCGATTCGGTCGCGGATCGCGTCCGCCCGCGCCCAGTCGCGTTGCGACCGCGCCTCGGCCCGTTCTTCGAGCAGCCGGCGGACGTCGTCGGGGAGGGAATTGGGGGGCATGAACGGAAGTACTCCTGGCACTGACCTGAACGTACCGGGCGGCCGGAGAGCACCGCAACCTTACTATCCGGCCACGAGCCGCTCCTACCGCACCAAGCCCGTGCGGACGGCACGCTCTGTCAGTGCCCATGACGAGGACGAACAGCAAGCCATGATGACGAATGAGGTCGGCAAGCTGCTCACGGCGGCCGAAGTCGCCGAGATGCTGCACCTGCACGTGAACACGGTCAAGCGGCTTGGCGATCGCGGCGAGCTGCCCTTCTTCCGGGTCTGCAAGCGCGGTGATCGTCGATTCCGCTACGACGACGTGATCGACTTCCTGCACCGGGCCAAGTAGCCCGCATTTCATGCTCCCGGCCAACGCCGGGCGGCGCCCCTGCCAGGGGCTGAGCCACGACCGCCGAGGTGCCAATCTCTCGGCGGTCGCCTCTTGTCCCGCATAATCCGCGGCGATGGCCGACGACCCGACCCAACGCCTGGATGAGGCTCGCAGGCTCCTCGACAGCGGCGAGCCCGATGCGGCCACCGCGATCGCGGAGCCCATCAGCCGGCATCCCGATCCCGACGTCGCCGGCGAGGCCTGGCTGATCATCGGCATGGCTCGCTATCGGACCGATGACGAGCCGGGCGCCCTGATGGCGTGGCGGTCCGCAGCAGAGTCCGGCGGCCGAAGCGCGTGGCTCGGATGGCGGAGCGTCGCGGAACAGCTCGTCCGTGACGGCGACCTCGAGGGCGCCGTCACCGCGTACCGCGAGGCCGATCGCCGCGCTCCTCCGGCGGAGCGAGGCGCGATCGCCAACCGCATCGCGTGGCTGCTCAAGGAGACCGGCCACGACTTCGCCGCCCGGCGCCAGTTCAACCGGGCCCGTGGCGCCTACGCGACCCACACCCCGTACGTCACGTACGCGATCATCGCGATCTGCGTGGCGGTCTTCGTCGCCGATGCGATCCTCGCGAACGGCTCGACGCTCGGCGGTGGGCTCTTCGGCGGTGGCGCCCTCGGCCCGATCGGCGAGGCGAACCTCATCAACGCCTTCGCCGTTGCCGACGGCGAGTGGTGGGTGATCTTCACGAGCGCCTTCATCCACCTCAGCCCCCTCCACCTCGCCTTCAACATGTTCGTCCTCTACCAGTACGGCTCGCTCGTCGAGCGGATGTACGGACACGTCGAATACGCGCTGATCTACCTGCTCTGCGCGGCGGGCGGCAGCGTCCTCACGATCCTCGTCGACCCCACCCAGTCGGCCGCGGGGGCGTCCGGCGCGATCTTCGGCCTCGTCGGCCTGCTGTTCGTCGTCTCGCGACGCCATCACGCGGTGCTCGGGCGCGAGGCGCGGACGATGGTCGCGGGCATCGGCGGATTCGTCATCTACCTCCTCGTGTTCACCTTCGTGTTTCCCGGGATCAGCTGGACCGGCCACGTCGGCGGCCTGATCGTCGGCGCGGTGCTCGGCTTCTTCCTGCCACCGACCGGCGTGGCCACGATGAGCGGGATGTGGCGCACGCCGAGCGGGGAGCGTCTGCACGGGTCGATGCCGGTCGCGCTTCGGCTGGCCGTCTACGCCGGTGTCGCCTTGGTGCTCGCGGTCGGGTCGTTCGTCGCGGTCGATCGCCTGATCGGCTGATCCGTCCGCCCGGCCGGGCACGCGTCATGCGATCCTGACGGCATGTGCTTCGACGATGACGCCCGACCACCCCTCCCGCCGATCCGCGGCGGGGCCATCGATGCCCGAGACGTTCGCCTGACGAGCGCCGACGGGACCGAGTTCGCGGCCTACGCGGCCCGCGCCGACGCGCCGACCGGCGCCGGGATCGTGATCATCCCGGACGTCCGCGGCCTCCACCCGTACTACGAGGAGCTGACGCTGCGGTTCGCCGAGGCCGGCGTGCACGCCGTGTCGATCGACTTCTACGCCCGCTCCGCCGGCGGGGAGAAGCGGGCTGCGGGCTTCGAGTACGAGCCGCACGTCCTCCAGCTGGATCCCGCGGCGATCGACGGCGACGTGGCCGCCGCCGTCGACTTCCTGCGCTCGGGCGAGGGCGGCGAGGCCGAGCGCCTCTACACCGTCGGCTTCTGCATCGGGGGCCGGATCAGCCTGCTCCAGGCGCGGTCAGGCCTCGACCTGAGCGGCGTCATCGGCTTCTACCCCTGGCCGGTCGGAGCGCATCGCAGCGGCCTGCCCGCCCCCGCCGACGAGGCGTCGCGCTTCGGATGCCCGGTGCTCACGATCTACGGCGGGGCCGACGCGGGCATCCCGGCCGAGGCGCGGGAGGAGTTCGATCGCGCGCTCGAAGCGGGCGGCGTGGAGCACCACACGATCGTCTACGAGGGTGCGCCGCACTCCTTCTTCGATCGCAAGTCCGAGTTCGCCGAGGCCAACGCCGCCTCCTGGGACGAGGTCCTGCGCTTCATGGGCGTCTCGGCCTAGGCCCGGACGCGAGAACGCCCGCCGCGGCGACCGGCCGCGACGGGCGTCACTGCAACGGGACGTCAGGCGCCGACTGGCTTCTGCTCCGGGCTCGCCACGGGCGCGTCGCTCCGTCGGACGGGCCGGGTGTAGAGGTACAGCACGACGACCACGTAGACCAGCCACACCGCGAGGGTGATCCACTCGGGGGTGCTCGTGTAGCCGAACATCGCCCGCAGGATCGAGCCCACGACCCCGAGCCCGCCGTCCGCGGCCTCGTGAGGCAGGATCGCGCTGATGTCGAACGCCGTGCCCGTCCCGATCGTGATCCAGCCGATCTCGACGAACTCGTGGACCGCGTGGGCGAGGAGCCCGGCCGCGATGAAGATCAGCGCGACGCCGGTCCAGAGGAAGAACGTGCGCAGGTTCAGCACCCGCGCGCCAACGTAGAGGCCGTAGCCGATGGCGGCGGCGAGCGCCAGGCCGACGATCGCGCCGACGAGCGTGCTCGACGCCTCCGCGCCGGCGGCCGTCGCCTGGCCCATGAGGAAGAGCGCCGTCTCGATGCCCTCTCGGATCACCGCCATGAAGGCGAGGACCGAGAGACCGAGGATGCCGCCGTTCATGAGGGCGCGGTCGACGCCGGCGTGCAGCTCACCCTTGATGTTCATCGCGGTGCGCCGCATCCAGAACAGCATCCACGTGACGACGCTCGGCGGCGACGAGCATCGCGATGCCCTCGAAGATCTGCTCCGCCGGCTCCTCCAGCCCACCGATGGTGTTGAAGAGCACGAGCCCGATGACGACGCTGAGCGCGACGGCCGCGCCGGCCCCGAGCCAGATCTGCCCGAAGTACCGCTGATTCCCGGTCTTCGCGAGGTACGCCATGACGATGCTGACGATGAGGGCCGCCTCGACGCCCTCGCGCAGGCCGGTCAGCAGGCCTGAGATGAAGAATCCGAAGTCCAACGTGAACTCCCCTGGTGCGTGGCGCTCCGTGGGCCCGGAGCGGGCTGGTCAACGGGGAGTAAGGCTAGCCTTACGTCCAGTGTTCGTCAAACCGAATCACCGACGCCGCGGTCAGGATTCGATCCGGTCCCGGCTCACGCTCTAGAATCAGCGTCCCGCCCGCCCCACGGAGTACCGATGATCGACTTTTCGCTGACCGATGCGCAGCGGGAGGTGCAGCGCACCGCGCGCGCCTTCGCCGAGCGCGAGATCCTGCCGCGCATCCGCGAGCTCGACGAGACGGCGACCTACGACCGCACGCTCTACGAGAAGATGGGCTCGGAGGGCCTTCTCGGCCTACCCGGTCCCGGAGCGCTACGGCGGCGCCGGAATGGACTACATCGCCTTCGCCCTGCTGTGCGAGGAGATGGAGCGAGCGGACACCGCCTTCCGGGTCATCCTCAGCGTCCACACCGGCCTGAACTCGCTCACGCTCCTCCAATGGGGCAGTCGAGGAGCAGAAGGAGAAGTACCTCGTCCCGCAGGCGCGCGGCGAGAAGCTGGCGACCTTCGGCCTGACGGAGCCCGGCGTCGGCTCCGATGCGGCGAACCTCGCCAGCACGGCGCGGCGGGACGGCGACCGCTACATCCTCAACGGGTCCAAGATCTGGATCAGCCTGGCCGACACGGCCGACCACGTTCTCGTCTTCGCCAGCGTCGACCGCAGCAAGGGCCACCGGGGGATCACGGCCTTCATCGTCGAGCGCTCGTTCCCCGGGTTCAGCAGCGAGTCGCTCCACGGCAAGCTCGGCGTTCGCGCGGGGAATACGGGGATCCTCACCTTCGACGACTGCGAGGTGCCCGCCGCGAACCGGGTCGGGGAGGAGGGCGAGGGCTTCGCGATCGCGATGAGCGCGCTGGACCAGGGCCGCTACACCGTCGCGGCGGGATCGGTCGGGCTGGCACGGGCGTGCCTCGACGCATCGGTCCGCTACGCGCACGAGCGCAAGACGTTCGGCAGCGAGATCGGCGAGCACCAGCTCGTGAAGCAGATGCTGGCGAAGATGGAGCAGGGGATCGAGGCCGGGCGCCTGCTCGTCTGGAAGGCGGGCTGGAAGAAGAACCGCGGCGAGCGCAACACCCGCGAGACGTCGCTCGCGAAGTGGTTCACGACCGACCATGCGGTGCAGTCCGCCATGGACGCCATCCAGGTCCACGGCGCCTACGGCTACTCGAACGAGTACCCGGTCGAGCGCTACCTGCGCAACAGCAAGGGATCGGTCATCTACGAGGGGACGTCGCAGATCCACACGATCATGCAGGCCGATTACCTGCTCGGCTACCGCAAGGACAAGCCGTCGCGGATGCCGCAGCCGGCGTTCGAAGGGGAGATGTAGGTCGCCGCGTCAGGCCGGTGACTTGCGGCTGAGCCGATCGGCCAGGCCGCCGACGGTCAACGCCACGCCGAGCGCGAGGATGCCGATGGCGGCCACCACCCGGAAGGCCTCGCCGCCGAAGGCGGTGGCGAAGACGAGGTACGCGACGACGCCTCCGATGGCCAGGCCGGAGCCGATCCACTTGAAGGCCGGCGCATCGGCGATCCATCCGGCGGCGTACATCCCGAGGCCGAGGCTGAAGGGGAAGACGCTCCAGAGGTAGGCCCACGCGTTCCAGCGGTCCGTGAGGCTCGTGTAGAGCAGCGCACAACCGACGCCGGCGAGGAGCGCTCCGGGGATCACCATCCCCGCCCGCAGCCGCCGGTTCGGGCCCCCGACCAGGGCGGGCACGAGGAAGAACAGCGACAGGCCGATGATGAGGACCGGCCACCATCGCAGCACGTCCTCGTCGATGCCGAGCCCACCGATGAAGTCGGCGAGGGGCTCGCTGGCGAGCAACAGGACGCCGACGATGAGCAGCAGCAGCCCCGCCAGGAGCTCGATCGTGCGACTCACGAGGCCGAGTATACGGTGGCATCATGCCGCGGATGCCCGCCCGGCCCGGCACGCGAACGCTGCTCCACGCCCTCGGCCGGCGGCTGCCCCGGACGCGAGGGGCAATGGCGGTGGCGGGACTCGGCCACGAGGTCGTCGTCGATCGTGACCGATGGGGGATCCCGCACATCGAGGCCGGCGACGACGCCGACGCCTGGTTCGCGCTTGGCTTCTGCCACGGACAGGATCGCTCGTTCCAGCTCGAGCTGATCGCGCGCGCCGGCCGCGGCCGCCTGGCCGAGCTGCTCGGGCCGGGGGCGCTGCCGATCGACCGGCTCTCGCGGACGCTCGGGTTCCGCCGATTGGCGCTGGCCCAGGTGCGGACGCTCGACGCCGACGTCCTCGCCACGATCACCGCCTACGTCGCGGGCATCAACGCCGCGCGGACGAGCGCGCGACGGCCGCACGAGCTCGTGCTGCTCCGGGCGCAGCCCAGTGCCTGGACCGTCGAGGACGTGCTGGCATTCGACGGCCTCCAGTCGCTCGCGCTCGGCGGCAGCTGGGATAGCGACCTGGCGCGGCTCGCGATCCTCGACGCCGATGGCCCCGAGGCGCTGGCGGCCGTCGAGCCGCCATACGCCGCGTGGCAGCCGGCCGTGACGCCGACCGGCGGGCGGGCCGGCGAGCCGCTCGCTCGGCTCGCCGATGACCTGTCGCGGCTCCGCGACCTGGTCGGCGCGTCCGGCGGCTCGAATGCCTGGGCCGTCGCCGGACCACGGACCGCATCGGGCGCCCCGATCCTGGCCAACGACCCGCACCTCGGCCCGGCGATCCCGCCGCCGTGGTACCTCGCGCACCTGCGGACGCCGGGGTGGGAGATCGCCGGCGCCTCGTTCGTCGGCGGGCCGGCGTTCCCGACCGGCTTCAACGGCCACGTGGCGTGGGGCATCACGGCCGGCTGCACGGACTCGTCCGACCTCTTCTGGGAGGAGCTCTCCGCCGACGGGCGGACCGCGCGCGGTCCCGATGGCCCGGAGCCGGTGGAGCGGATCGTCGAGTCGATCCCGGTGCGGGGCGCGACCGCGGTCGTCGAGGAGGTCCTCGTCACCCGGCGCGGCCCGATCGTGACCGCAGTCCTCGGGCAGCGGCCTCAGCCGGGCGCTCTCGATCAAGGCAACGTGGCTCGAGCCACGGCCGGTGCGCGGCTTCCTTGGCGCGCAGCTGGCGCGCGACTTCGAGACGCTTCCGGGGCGCGTTCCGGTCGTGGCCGGGTCCGTCGCTGAATGTCGTCTACGCCGACGTCGAGGGCCACGTCGGCTGGCAGCTGGTCGGGACGCTGCCGCGGCGGCGGTCGGGGAGCGGGATGCTGCCGGTGCCGGCGTGGGAGGGCGGTTGGGAGGACGAGCATCTTCCGTTCGACGACCTGCCCTGGGTCCTCGACCCGCCGGCCGGCTTCGTCGTCTCGGCGAACAACGCGCCGCGCGTGGACGACGCGAGTGCGCCATTCCTCGGCGCCGACTGGCTCGACGGCTATCGAGCGGCGCGGATCACCGAGGTGCTGGCGGACCGTACCGGCTGGGACGTCGACGGCTCGATGGACCTCCAGGTCGACAGCTTCAGCGTCCCCTGGCGTGAGCTGCGCGACCTCGTCCTGGCGGCCGCGCCGGACGATCCGCTCGTGGAGCTGCTGCGCGACTGGGATGGGAACGTCAGCCGCGGACTCCGACGGCGGCATCGGTCTATGAGCTGCTCGTCTCGGAGCTCGCGTGCGCCCTGGCCCGGGACGAGGCTCCGAACGGATGGCGATGGGCGGTCGGCGGCGGCTTCGGCCGGTCCGTGCCGCGGACGTCATTCGGGGCGCGGACCCTCAGCCGCCTCGTGGACCGTCTGCGCGCGGGCCGGGGAATCGAGCGGATCCCCGACGCCCTCGCGGTTGCGGCGGCGACCCTGCGGGAGCACCACGGGCCGGATCCCGTCGGGTGGGAGTGGGGCCGCGTCCGCCCGCTGCGCCTCCTCCATCCGCTTGGAGTCCGGCGGCCGCTCGACCGCCTCTTCAACGTCGGCCCGGTGTCGATCGGCGGGGACGCGAACACCCCGGCGCAGGCCGGGGTGCTTCCGCTCTCACCGCTCGCCAACCCGGCGGCGATCGCGAACCAGCGAACGGTCATCGATCTCGGCGACCCGGAGCGCAGCCGCTTCGTCCTGGCGGGCGGGCAGTCCGGCAATCCACTCTCGCCGCACTACGCCGATCTCTTCGGGCACTGGCAGCGTGGCGAGGGCGTGCCGATCGCCTGGTCACGCGCGTCCGTCGACGCGTCGCGCGTCGACCGGCTCTTCCTGCGCCCCGCCTAGAGGTAGCGGTCGAACCAGGCGACGATCCGCTCGAGGCGGTCGATCCGCCGATCCGGGCGGCCGTAGGACTTCATCTCGTGGTGTTCCTCGGGGTAGAGGACGTATTCGACCTCGCGCCCGAGCACCTTGAGCGCGGTGAAGAACTGCTCGTTGTCGGCCGGCGGACAGATCCGGTCCTCCTCGGACTGGAGCATCAGCAGCGGCGTGCGCACGTTCGGGGCGTTGCGGAGCGGCGAGGAACGCCAGAGCGCGGCGTGGCCCTCGTCGCTCAGCGGATCGCCGAGGCCGGCGCGGCGGTTGTAGTGCACGCCGAAGTACGAGTTCGCCCAGGCCGATGCCTGGTTGGCGACCCCGTTCTCGCTGGCTGCGGCGCCGAAGCGGTCGCTCACGCCGATGAGCCACTGGGTCAGGAAGCCGCCGTAGCTCAGGCCCATGACCCCGAGCCGCTTCGGGTCGGCGAGGCCCTGCTTCACGAGGCCGTCGACGGATGCGAGCGCGTCCGCGGCATCGGTGTCGCCCCAGCTGGCGGACAGGCCGCGCACCCAGGGGCCGCCGAACGTGGTCGATCCGCGGATGTTCGGCATCAGGACCCGATAGCCGGCCGCGCACAGCGCCATCTCGTCGAGCGTGCCACCCGGGCCCCAGGCTCCCGTCGGGCCGCCGTGGATGTGGAGGATCGTCGGCAGGCGCTTCCGGCCGGCGCCGCGCGGCGAGGCGAGCCAGGCCTGGATCGGTCCGGCCGGACCGGGCAGGCTGAGCTCCTCGAGATCGACGCCCTCGAACCGGCGCTGCCAGGCCGACCCCTCGCGGGTCACCTGGCGCAGCCCGCCGTCCTCGACCGTCCAGACCTCCCCGGCCAGGCCGTCGAGCGCGGCCGAGATCGCGATGCGATCGCCGGCGACGTCCAGGCCGCAGGCGGCGATCCGCAGGTCCGGGTCGATCATCGGTGTCGCCGTCCCGTCGAGCGTCACGCGGTAGGGAAGGTCGCGGCCCCGGTCGCCGACGATGACCGCGAGCTCCTCGCTCGAGAGCCACGTCGGACCCGGTGCCTCCTCGGCCATCAGCAGGTCGCACCACGCCCACTCGCCGATCGGCCGGTCCAGCTCGGCGGTCAGCTCGCTCGAGGTGCCCGACCGAAGGTCCATCACCCACAGCGAGGGCGGCAGATCGTCGGGGGGATCGTCGACATCGGTGCCGATGAACGCCAGCCGGCGGCCATCGGGCGAGAACGACGGCCGGTCGGCATCGCCGGCGAGGCTGGCGAGCTCGCGGACGCGTGGCTTCGCCGCATCGGTTCCGACCGACCAGATCTGGAGCCGGGGGTTGATCGTCGAGTCCGGGCCGCGGTCGGCGGCGAAGGCGATCCGCCGACCGTCGGGCGACCACGCCGGATGGAGGACGTCGAAGTCGCCGCTCGTCAGCTGTCGAGGCGCGGCGCCGGCGCGGAAGGGCATCAGCCACAGGTGCGAGCGGCGCACGACGTGGCCGGACTCGTCGTCGCGGAAGTCGAGCCGCGTGATGCGGCGCGCGATCGGCGATCGGCCCTTGCGCTCCTCGCCGACGACGAAGCGGTGGTCGCCCGCCTGGGCCTCGAGCGCGAGGCGCGAGCCGTCGGGCGACCAGTGGACGGCTCCGACGCCGTGCTTCAGCGAGGTCAGCTGCCACGGCTCGCCGCCGTCGAGCGGCAGAACCCAGGCCTGCGCGACGGCGTCATCGTCGCCGACCGGGGTCCGGAGGAAGGCGACGTGCCGCCCATCGGGAGAGATCGCCGGCCCGACGTCGCGCACCCGGCCCCGGGTGAGCTGCCGCGGCCGGCCGCCGCGAAGCGGGCGCATCCACAGGTGTGACTCGTAGTCCTCGCGACGCACGCGCCGCAGGACGTAGACGACGCCCGATCCATCGGGCAGGAGGCGGAAGGCCTCGAGGGCGACCTGGGCGCGGACGAGCGCCCTCGGGATTGCATCGGTCATGGGGTCCGAGTATGCACGGATCGCTCCTGCTCACGCCGTGCATCGTTGACCCGATTCCGGGCGATGTGCCATTCTCCGCGCGTCTAGCGGCTGTCCCGCCCCGGGCTTCGCCGCGCCGGCTCGAGCCTGGAGGCACCGATACCGATGCGACGCACCCGTTCTCTTCCCGATCCTCGCCAGCCTCACGCTGCTCGTGGCGGCCTGCACGACACCCGCATCGTCGCCGAGCGCCGGCGAGAGCGACGGCCCGGCGGCAAGCGGCGGAGGCACCGCCACGGGCGGCACGGTCCGCATCGGCTGGGCCGGGTATCCGGACAGCCTGAATCCCGGCAACGGCGTGCTCTCGGAGGCGTACACGCTCTACGAGCTCGTCTACGACACGCCGATCTCGGTCAACTCCGCGGGCGAATACGTGCCCGAGCTCGCCACCGAGTGGTCCAGCTCCGAGGACGGCCTGACCTGGACGATGACGATTCGCGACGACGCGGTCTTCCAGGACGGCGAGCCGCTGACCGCGGAGGACGTGGCGTTCTCGATGAACCTCTACAAGGAAACGGAAGCCTTCCCGTTCCTGCCCTCGTACGTCGAGCCGTTCACGAGCATCGAGGCCACGGACGAGACGACCGTGGTGCTCACGACGGAGGACCCGATCGCGAACTTCGAGCCGTCGATGGCGTTCATCTACGTCCTCCCCGAGCACATCTGGGCGGACGTCGAGGATCCGGTCGAGTTCGGCAACGAGGAGATGATCGGGTCCGGTCCGTTCTCGCTCGTCCAGGCGGACCAGGGCATCTCGGTCGAGCTGGCGGCAAACACGGAGTACTGGGCAGCGCCTCCGAACATCGACGGCGTGATCTTCCAGACGTTCGAGGCCGATGACGCGCGCGTCACGGCGCTGACCACCGGCCAGATCGACGCGATGCTCGACGTTCCCGAGACCGCGATCCCGACGCTCGGGAACGCCGACAACGTGTTCGTCCACATCGCCGACGTCGCCGCCGGCGGCAGCCTGACGGACATCATCTTCAACATCACGGCGGAGGAGGACTGCCCGCCGGAGGATGGCGTCTGCTCGGGGCACCCCGCACTCAAGGACCTCGAGGTGCGCAAGGCGCTGGCCCATGCCACGGACAAGCAGCAGCTGCTCACCGTCGCGACGGCTGGGACCGGCTCGCCGGGCCTCTCGCTGGTTCCGCCGGGGCTCGGCGAGTTCTACGCGTCGGAGATCGAGGACTACGCGTTCGACATCGACGAGGCGAACTCGATCCTCGACGCGGCGGGCTACGAGGACACCGACGGTGACGGCATTCGCGAATGCCTGCCCGACCAGGACTGCGACGACCTGACCTTCCGGTTCAACTACCCGGCAGACGCGACGACCGGCGCCCGCGAGTCGGAGGTGATCCAGGAGACGTGGCAGCAGATCGGCGTGGCGATCACCGTCCAGGTGCTCGACGCCGATGCGCTGACGTCCGTGTGCTGCCCGGCGTTCGACTACGACGTGATCATGTGGGGCTGGGGCTCCGATCCGGACCCGGCGTTCCTGCTCGGGGTCGCGCTCTGCTCGGAGATCCCGTCCGGGTTCAGCGAGTCGGGCTACTGCAACTCGGACTACGACGCGTTGTACGACGCCCAGGCCGTCGAGCTCGATCGGGATGCGCGCGTGGACCTCATCCACCAGATGCAGCAGATGCTGATGGACGATCTCCCGTACATCATCCCGTACTACTACCCGACGATCGAGGTGTGGCGGACGGACAAGTTCACGGGCTGGCTCGACGACGATCCGACCCTCGGACTCGAGGACCCGTCGAGCCTCACGGTGATCCGACCTACCGAGTAGGCCGAAGCGGGCTGGGCGTCGTTCCGGCGCCCGGCCCGGGCCGAGCGGAGAGGTAGCACGATGAGCGGCCGCGGCGGGTTCCTCGTCCGGAAGGTCGTCTGGGCGTTCGTGACGATCCTGGTCGTCGTCACCTTCAACTTCTTCCTCTTCCGCATCCTGCCCGGCGACCCGGCGAAGTCCGGGATGCACGACCCCCGCCTCAATCCGGCGGCCGTCGAGGCGCTCCGCGAGCGCTTCGGCCTCGACAAGCCGCTGTTCATCAACACGGAGGGCGGCAACCCGCTCGACACGCAGTTCACGGCGTACCTCGCCGCCCTGACGCGCGGCGATCTGGGGACGAGCTACGCCTTCCGCGACAAGCAGGTCGCGGACATGCTCGGCCAGGCGCTCGTCAACACGCTCTGGCTCATCCTGCCCGCGGAAGCGCTCGCGATCCTGTTCGGGGTGACGCTGGGCCTGTTCGCGGCCTGGAGGAGAGGGAAGGCGGCGGACGTCGCCGCCGTCACGTTCAGCCTCTTCATGTGGGCGCTGCCGATCTTCTTCCTCGGCATCATCATGCTCGTCGCCGGAGCGAACTGGTTCGGGCTGCCCACCGGCGGGAGGATCACGATCGGCGGCGACTACGCCTCGTTCACCGATCTCGCCTGGGACGTCGGCCGCCACCTGCTCCTGCCGACGCTGACGCTCGCCCTGGCGCTGCTCGGCGAGTACATGCTGATCATGCGAAGCAGCGTCCTCGACGTGTTCGGTGAGGACTACATCCTCACCGCGCGCGCCAAGGGACTCTCGACGTATTCCATCATCCGGCACCACGCGCTCCGCAACGCGATGCTGCCGATGGTGACCCTGATCGCACTGACGCTCGGCTTCACGGTGGGCGGGGCCATCCAGGTGGAGGCCGTCTTCAGCTGGCCCGGCCTCGGCGCACTGACCGTCGCCGCGGTGGGCGACCGCGACTACGCGGTCCTCCAGGGCGCCTTCCTGCTGCTCGCCGTCGCGGTCGTCGTCGCCAATCTCGGGGCCGAGCTGGTCTACGGGTGGCTCGACCCACGAGTCGTCGAGGACTAGCCGATGGCCGTCATCATCGAGACAGCTCCCCAGGCGCCGGTCGCGGACGTTCCGCGTCGAACCTGGCGGAGGTTCCTCCAGCACCGGGTCGGCGTCGTCGGCTTCGGCATGCTCGCCGTCGCCGTGTTCGTCGCCGTCTTCGCGCCGTTCATCGCGCCGTACGATCCGTACGCGCCGGTGAACGTGACGATCTTCGACATCTACCAGCCCCCTTCCCCGGCCCACATCCTCGGGACCGACGACGGCGGCAAGGACGTCTACTCGTCGCTCCTCTACGGGGCGCGCGTCTCGCTGACGGTCGGGTTCACGGCCGCCGCGATCGCGATCCTCATCGGCGCGGTCGTCGGAATCGTTGCGGGCTATCGGCGCGGCTGGATCGGCTCGCTCCTGATGCGGATCACGGACTTCTTCCTCGTGATCCCGGACCTGGCGCTGATGATCGTGCTCGTCGCGATCATCGGCCCCTCGCTCACGACGATCATCCTCGTCATCGGCCTCCTGGGCTGGACCGGGAGCGCTCGGCTCATCCGGTCGCAGACGCTCTCCGTGCGTGAACGGAAGTACGTCATGCGCGCGAAGGCCGTCGGCGCCGGTGACATCCACATCCTGCGACGCCACATCCTGCCGGCGGTTCTGCCGCTCATGCTCGCGAACATGGTCCTCGTCGTGAGCGTCGCGATCCTGGACGAGTCCTCGCTCGCGTTCCTGGGCCTCGGCGACCCGACCGTCATCAGCTGGGGCCAGATGCTGAACTACGCCTTCGAGCGCGGCGCCATCAGCGCCGGAGCGTGGTGGGCGCTGCTCGCCCCTGGATTCGCGATCGTGTGGGTCGTGCTCGGCACGACGCTGCTCGGGACGGCTCTCGAGGACGCCGTGAACCCTCGTCTCAAGCGCCATCACCTCGAGTCGCCGGGGAGCGACGTCGCCGCCGACCGCCCGACCGCGGAGCCGCCCCCCTTCGAGCGCGGGCCCGACGCGCCGATCCTGCGCGTTCGCGACCTCACCATCGAGTTCGCCAGCGAGCAGGGGCCACTGCGCGCGGTCGACCACGTCAGCTTCGACCTGCGGCGCGGCGAGACCCTTGGCCTGGTGGGGGAGTCGGGGTGCGGCAAGACGACGACGGTCCTTGGCCTGCTTCGGCTGCTGCCGCCCGGCGGCATGATCGTCGACGGCTCGGTGTGGTTCGACGGCGAGGACCTCGTTGGCCTGGACGGTGGCGCGCTCCGATCCTTCCGCTGGACCCGCCTGTCGCTCGTCTTCCAGGGCGCGATGAACGCGCTGAACCCGGTGCGGACCGTCGGGGACCAGATTTCCGAGGCGATCCGGCTCCACTCCCCGGACACGACGAAGGCCGAGGCCGCCGGCCGGACCGGCGAGCTCCTGGAGCGAGTGGGCATCTCGCGCCGGCGAGCCGGCGAGTATCCGCATACCTACTCCGGCGGCATGCGCCAGCGCGCGATGATCGCCCTCGCGCTCGCCTGCGACCCCGACGTCATCGTCGCCGACGAGCCGACGACCGCGCTCGACGTGATGATCCAGGCCCAGATCCTCGAGCTCCTCGGCGGGATCGCTCGCGACTTCGGGATGGGGATCATCCTCGTCACGCACGACCTCGGCGTGGTGGCCCAGGTCTGCGATCGCGTCGTCGTGATGTACGGCGGGGTCGTGGCGGAGGAGAACGACGCAGCCACGCTCTTCCGCGACCCGCAGCATCCGTACACGCAGCAGCTGCTCGGCTCGTTCCCGGACGTGGCCCATCCCGATCGGGCCCTGCGTGGCATTCCCGGTGCGCCGCCCCGGCTCGACGCCATGCCGGCCGGGTGCCGCTTCGCGCCGCGCTGCCCGCTGGCATTCGAGCGCTGCCACATCGAGCTTCCGCCCGAGTATCCGGCGGCCGGAGGGCGGGCATCCTGCTTCCTGCTCGACCCGGAAGAGGTGCAGCCGCTGGCGGAGGCATCCTCATGACCGATGCGCTCCTCAGCGTCCAGGAGCTGGTCAAGGAGTTCCCGGGCACGCAGTCGTTCGTCGACTGGGTCGCGCGCCGGCCGGCCCGTCCGGTGCGCGCCGTCGACGGCATCAGCTTCGAGCTGCGGCCCGGCGAGATCATCGCCCTCGTCGGCGAGTCCGGCTGCGGCAAGACGACGACGGGAAACCTGCTGATGGGCCTCATCCCGCCGAGCTCGGGCCGCGTCGTCCTCGACGGTGAGGAGGTCGGCCAGCTCTCGAGACGCGGCCTGATGCGCCTCCGACGCCGGGTCCAGATGGTGTTCCAGGATCCGTACGAGTCGCTGAACCCGCGGATGCGGGTCGGCGACATCGTGGCCGAGCCGCTGCGGGTCCACAAGGTCGCGTCCGGAGAGGAGCTCCGCCGGCGCGTGGAGGTGGCACTGACCTCGGCGGGGCTGACGCCCGTCGGCGCCTACCTCCGCCGCTTCCCATTCGAGCTGTCCGGCGGACAGCGCCAGCGCGTCGTGATCGCCGCCGGCCTGGCGCTGGAGCCGACGCTGCTCATCGCCGACGAGCCGGTCAGCATGCTCGACGTCAGCATCCGCGCCGACATCCTCAACCTGCTCGGGATGCTGGCCCGCGAGCGCGGGATCGCCGTCGTGATGATCACCCACGACCTGTCGACGGTGGCGGCGTATGCCGATCGGATCGCCGTCATGTATCTCGGGCGGATCGTCGAGTACGGGCCGACGCGCGAGGTGCTCGCGAACCCGCGGCACCCATACGCCCAGGCCCTCCTCTCGGTCGTGCCGATCCCCGATCCGGCGATGCGCCGGCGGCCGGTCATCCTCGGCGGGGAGACGCCGGATCCCTCGCGGATCCCGTCGGGCTGCCGCTTCCATCCTCGATGTCCGGTCGCCTTCGACCGATGCTCGACGGTCGACCCGCCGCTCTTCGAGGTCGGCGCCGACCACCAGGCGGCCTGCCTGCTCGTCGAGCCCTGACGGCCTAGGCCAGGAGCCAGCCCACCCCGATCGCGACGAGGACGCCCACGGACGTCGGAACCGCGACGCGTGCCGCACGGGATCGGGACGATGCCAGCGCGGCGGCGGCGATCGAGGCGGCGACCGTGCCGCCCAACCCGGCGAGCGCCGCCGCCACGGATTGGGCAACGGTCGGTGGCGCGGACCCGACGGCTCGTTCGCCGGCCATCACGACGCCGAGGACGACGACGACGAGGGCGCTGAAGAGGCCGGCGCCGAGCGTCGCCGTCCACGCCCGCGCAACGCCCTGCTGGGTCGCGCCGGTCAGCGCGGCACCGGCGGCGATCGCGGCGGCGACGAGGAACGTGGCCGGGACCGCCTCGGCCGAGGTCGGGCGAGCGAAGACGAACCAGCCGAACGTGACGATCGGGCCGGCGAGCATGCCGAGCGCCGCAACCCAGGTCAGCGGTCGGGTCCAGTCCTCCGGGTCCTCCGGCGGGACGACCGCGCCGAGGCGGACGCTGACCGGGACGAGGTCGTCGTCCGGCTCGGTCGTCACGCCGCGACGGTGCTCCGTTCCGGGACCGTCGCCAGCCTCAGCCCGAGGATCCGGCCACCGAGCTCTCGGACCAGCGCGCCGGCCTGCCCGGCGACCGCATCGTCGTCGGTGTCGAGGGCCAGGCGCGCGACCGACTCGAGCTCGACCATCGCCGATGGGGTGTCGAGGTCATCGTCCAGGGCCGCCAGGAACCGGTCGCGGGCCTCGACGAGCGCAGGCGCCAGGTCGCCGAGTCCGGGCTCGCCAGCGCGTGCGGAGGCGGCGCGCAGGAGCGCGGCCGCCGTCGCCGAGCGCTCGAGGGCATCGGCGTCGTAGTGGACCTCGGTGCGGTAGTGGCTCGAGACGAGGTAGTGGCGGATGGCGTCGCCGGAGTGATCCCGAAGCAGATCGCGCACGAGGACGAGGTTGCCAAGCGACTTGCTCATCTTCGCCCCGCCCTCGTGGAGCATGCCGGTGTGCATCCACCAGGAGACGAACGGCCGCTCGCCGGTGGCTCCCTCGGACTGCGCCCGCTCCGCCTCGTGGTGGGGGAAGGCGAGATCGCCGCCGCCTCCGTGGATCTCGAATCGGTTGCCGAGGTAGGTCATCGACATCGCGGAACACTCGATGTGCCATCCGGGACGCCCCGGACCCCACGGCGACTCCCACGAGGGCTCGTCGGGCAGCGAGCGCTGCCAGAGCACGAAGTCGAGCGGATCGCGCTTCCCGGCCATGTCCGGCACGTTGCCGCGCTCGTTGGCGATCGCGAGCATCTCGTCCCGCGGCACGTGCGAGACCTCGCCGAAGGCCGGATCGGCCGAGACGCTGAAGTAGACCTGGCCGTCGGCCGCGTACGCGAGCCCGGCGTCCAGCAGCTTCTCGATGAGCGCGATCATCTGCGGCACGTGCTGGGTCGCGCGCGGCAGGTGGTCGGGCGGCAGCCAGTTGAGGCCGGCCATCTCGGTCAGGAAGGTCGTCACCCAGCGGTTGCCGAGGGCGAGGTAGTCCTCGCCGGTCTCGCGCGCCTTCCGCAGCATGTCGTCGTCGACATCGGTCAGGTTCTGCACGTAGACGACGT
Source organism: uncultured Chloroflexia bacterium (assembly GCA_963797855.1). GTDB lineage: Bacteria > Chloroflexota > Limnocylindria > QHBO01 > QHBO01 > JACDBZ01. Next base: position 85,043 of record CAWCQX010000003.1, read on the forward strand.
CGTGGCCGAGGTACTCCAGGTACCGATGCAGGACGTCGAAGCTGACGTACGTGAACGCGTGGCCGAGGTGGCCGGTGTCGTACGGCGTCACGCCGCACACGTAGAGGCCGACGCGATCACGTCCCGGAATCGGTTCGAAGGGGTGGAGACCGCCACGGCGGGTGTCGTACAGGCGCAGGGTCACGCTGCGGATTCTAAAGCGGGTGCGGCGAGAGTGCCGTCGCGGGACTGGACGCGGCCGATAGAATCGGCGATCGGGTGGGGGTTGCCGCTGCCGCAGTCCTCGGAAACGGAGCCGATCATGGAAGTCCTGCGCTGGCTGTTGTTCTTCGCGATCGCGATGTTCCTGATCGTCGCCGGGATCTTCTTCGTCCTCGGCAAGCCGCTGCCGATCCCGCACTTCTAGCCGATCACCACAGCTCCGGCTTCGTGCTCATCAGGAAGCCGATGACGCCGATGATGCCGGCCATCCCGTAGGCGACGTATCGCTGCTGGCGCGCCCGGCGCTGCCAGGTGGCGTCATCGGTCCCGCTCGCACCGAGCCCGACGAGGCGTCGGAGGTTCGGGCGGCTGACGACGAGGGCGATCACGAGGTTGATCGCGTACAGCGCGAGAGCCGCCAGGAGCCACGGCTCGGTGAGGAGCTCCGGGCCGAGGATCCACAGCAGCGCCCCGCCGGTGATGGCCAGGCCGGCAGCGATCACGAGCGTCCCCGTGCCCTGCATCGCCATCAGCGCGCGCGTCACCGGACCGGGATCGCGGTCGCTCCGACGCAGCACGAACGGCAGGATCACGCTCGGCAGGAGCAGCGCCACGGCCAGCGCGATATGGATCACGAGGACGATCGGGAACCAGTTCATCGGCTCCGATCCTAGCGCAGCCCGGGGTCAGCGGCCCTTCGTGAACTCCCGGTGAACGCCGAGCCGCCGCAGTGCCGTCGGGAAGTTGATGGCCCAGCCGACGCCGAGTGGTCTCCCCGTGAAGACCTTCGGCGAGCGCGGGTTCCAGTACGCCTGCTTCAGCCGATCCAACGTCGGCAGGCGGAAGTCGTATGGCACGACGCCGGCGACCTTCCCGTTCCAGGTGCGCTCCTCCGGCGGCTTGCGCAGCTCGGTGTAGATCGCCCCGGCGATGGCGGCCATCGCGGCCGTGCGGAGCAGCCAGCCGAACGCGCCGAGCTCAGTGCGGAACGTCCCGGCCTTCTGGGAGATGTCGCCACGAACGTCTTTCATGAGTCCTCCTTGGCCGATGCTGATCGCAAGCAGTGTGCCGCATGGCATGATGCCGAGCCAGATGGGCCCGGTTCCGTACCTCGACGCCGACGCGATCCGCGCGGGCGTGCCGATCGCCGACATGCTCGACGCCGTCGAGGCCGCCTACCGCGACGTGGCGGCCGGGCGCGACCGATCACCGATTCGCTCGCGCGTCGAGCTGCCGAACGGCGACCTCCTGCTCATGCCCGGGGTCCGCGCGGAGCTCCAGCGGTGCGAGCGTGAAGCTCGTCACGGTGACGCCGGCCAACGCGGGGCGCGGCCTTCCCACCATTCACGCCCTCGTCGTCTGGCTCGATGCCGAGACCGGGAGGCCGCTGGCGCTGATCGACGGCGAGACGCTGACCGCGATGCGCACCGGCGCCGCGTCCGGCGTCGCCACCCGGCTGCTGGCCCGGCCCGATGCCTCGACGGTTGCGCTCATCGGTGCCGGCGCCCAGGCCGAGTGGCAGCTGCGCGCGGTGCTCGCCGCCCGGCCGATCCGCCGCGCGCTCGTCTTCGCCCGGGACGCGAGCGCTCGGCAGGCCTTCGCGGAGCGGATGGCCGAGCTCACCGGCATCGCGGTCGAGGCGGCGGACACGGCCGAGGCCGCGGTTCGCGAGTCCGACGTCATCTGCTGCGCCACGACGTCGGTGGAGCCGGTCTTCGAGGCCTCATGGGTCTCTGCCGGCACGCACGTGAACGGGATCGGCGCCTATCGGCTCGGGATGGTCGAGATCCCGCCCGAGCTCTTCGGGCTGGCGTCCGTCGTGGCCATCGACTCGCGAGCGGCCGCGATGGCGGAAGCGGGCGACGTGGTCGCCGCGATCGAGCGCGGGCTAGTGGCGGAAGACGGCCTCGTAGAGATCGGCAGCATCGGCCCGGACTGGGCGGCCACCCGTCCGGCCGACGCGATCACCGTCTTCAAGTCGGTCGGGCTGGCCATCCAGGACGTCGCCGCGGCCGAGCTGATCACCGACCGGCTCCTGGGCCAGCGTGATTGACCACCGATCCAGCAGGCCGCCGAGGTAGAGCTCCAGGAACGCGTCGACCGAAAGCCGACCGATGCCGATCGGGACCATCGCCCGAGGCGAGTGGCTCAGCGCCGGGGGGAGACGGTCGGTATCGAGCAGCGGCCGCACGTGCGTGCGCGTCGCTCCGATTGGCGCCCTCCGCGACGGAGCCAGCGATCCGCCTGTGCCCGTGGTGGTGACGACGATCGGCTCCGGGTTTGGCGGGGGCGGAGGAGGCGGCCTCACCAGCCCGACCTGGCCGCCGCCGGGCGACGGCTGCGCCGGCGGTTGGGGGTCGGCGTCGGCGCGGCGGTCGGAGCGGGTGTCGGCGTGGGTGCCGGAGTTGGCGTTGGTGCCGGCGTCGCGCCGGGCGTCGAGCCCGGTGACGGGGTGGGCGTCGCGGTCGGGACCGGCGTGGGCTTCGTCGGCGTCGGCGCGACGGTCGGGAGCGGCGTCGGCGAAGGAGGCGGCGTGGATGCCGGCGGTGCCGCCGTGACGACGACACCGGCGTAGTAGGTGGCGAGGATCTGCGCGGCGGTCTTGCCGGCCAGGCCGCACGCCTGGGTGCCCCACTGGAACATCTGCCAGCCGTTCGCATTGGCGCCGCACGCCTCGCCCGCGGCGCCGGCGTTGTAGTAGGTCGCGAAGATCCGGCCGCTCTTCTGCGCGAGGGTCGACCAGGTGGCGTCGACCGCGGTCGCCATGCTCGCGTACGTCGGCCGGGTCGGGTCGTAGTGCTGGTCGCGGGTCGAGTCGAAGACGTCGAAGCACTCGGCGTCCTCGTTCACGTAGCCGCGCCAGTGCAGCACCTGGTACCAGGCGTAGTTCTTCACCGCCAGCGCGCCCGATCGGAGCGACTCGGTCGTCCACGTGCTGATCCACTCACGGCTCAGCACGTTCTTCACGTACGTCCGAAAGTCGACGGTCTCGACCGCGCCGGTCGCCGTGCGGAAGACGCGGATCGTCGGCGGGGGGACGGTCTCGGACCGATACGTCCCGCACGACCCCGCGGCCGATGCGGGACGCGGTGTCGCCATCGGTGCGGCGAGGGCGAGGACGAGGAGCACGACGACGACGCTCGCCGCGCCGATGCGCTGCAGGTGGTGCATGGAGCCCGCACCGTATCGGTGCCCCTACCGCACCGCACCCCACCGAACGTACCGGTGGGGTCCCGGACTCCGCCTCAGTCGGCCCAGCGGTGGACGCGCTCGCGAACGGTGTCGAGACCGAGCTCCTCGCACAGCGCGAGGAACGTCGCGCGCGGCACTCCACGCCACTCGAGCTCGTCGAGCGAGGCCGTGCCGATGGCCGAGTCGCGCTTCAGGATCGCGAGCGTGCGGTAGAGGAGGGCCGCTTCGTGCTGCTCGGCCAGGGTGGCCGCGAGACGGCTGGCGTTGCGGATGTCGAGCTGCCAGTCCAGGACCGATGGCGGGATCGCCTCGAGATGCTCGAACTTCGCGAGCACGGCGGCCGCACTCTTCGAGCCCCAGCCCGGCAGGCCGGGATAGCCGTCGCTGCTGTCGCCGACGAGCGCGAGGTAGTCGGGGATCGAGGCCGGCTTCACGCCGAACTTCGCGATGACGCCGGCCTCGTCGTACGTGACACGCCGCATCCGGTCCCTGAGGACGATCCGCTCGCCCTCGACGAGCTGAGCCAGGTCCTTGTCGACGGAGCAGACGATCACCTGCTCGAGGCGCGGGTCGTCGGCGAAGCGAGCGACGGCGGTGGCGATCCCGTCGTCGGCCTCGTCCTCGACCATGGCCCAGACGGGGATCCCGAGCGCCTCGAGCGCGCGCTCCGCATCGCGGAATTGCGCGAGCAGCGCGCGGTCGATGCCCGCGCTCGACTTGTATCCGGGGAAGACGTCGTTGCGCCACGACTCGATGACGTAGTCCGTCGCGGCGCCGACGTGGGTCAGGTCGTCCTCGCGCAGCAGGGACAGCATCGAGTCGATCAGGCCCTGGACCGCGTTCACCGGCCGCCCGTCCGGTGCCTGTCGGGCTGGACGCGAGTAGAAGGCGCGGAAGAGCTCGAAGGTGGCGTCGACGAGGTGGAGCTTCATCGGTCACGGCGAGGATAGCGCGGCCGCGACCCCGCCTTGACATGCTCATCGGCCCGGGCCGACGATGGAGCGACCCAGGAGGATGCTCATGTTTCGACGTTCGCGCGCGCGAGCCACGCTGCTTGCCGTCTTTGCCACGTTTGCGCTGATCTCGCCGGCCCTCGCCGGCGACTTCCGATCCGATCGGTCCGTCACCGTCGGCGAAGGGGAGACGATCGACGGCGATCTGTACGTCGCCGCGGGGCAGATCGTCATCGACGGGACCGTGAACGGCGACGCGACGGTCGCCGGCGGCACGGTCAAGGTGAACGGGACGGTGAACGGTTCCCTGAACGTCGGAGCCGGCACCGTCGAGGTGCTGGGCGAGGTCACCGGAGCCGTTCGCGTGAGCGCCGGCACGGTGCAGATCGACGGGTCGGTGGGACGGGACGTCGTCGCCTTCGGAGGAACCGTCACGATCGGGTCGTCCGCGGAGGTGGCGGGAGACGTGGCCGGGGGAGTCGGAACGCTGGTCGTGGACGGCACCGTCGCCGGGGACCTGCTCGCCGGCGCGGGCACGATCACGGTCGCGGGCACGGTGGACGGGGCGATCGAGGCGACCGTCGGTCAGCTCACGATCGAGTCCGGCGCGGTCGTCGGCGGTGACGTGACGTACACGTCCGCGAATGAGGCGGTGATCGAGGATGGCTCCCAGATCGGCGGCGAAGTCACGCAGGAGGAGCCGGCCGCTGGTGGTGGGACGCAACCATCCGTCATTCCCGACAACCCGATCGTCGCGTACCTCGGGGTGCTGCTCGGGATGCTCCTCCTCGGATGGGGCCTCCTCGCTCGTTCGACCGCGGCTGACGCTCGGCAGCGCGGACGCGCTGCGGACGGCGCCGCTGCCCTCGCTCGGCATCGGCCTCGCCGCGCTGATCGGGCAGTTCGTGCTGATCGCGCTCCTCGCCCTCGTCGGCGTGCTGCTCGCGATCATCGCCGGCCCGCTCGGCGGTGCCGTCGTGGCGGTCTGCGTCGTCGTCCTGCTGCTGATCATCCTGGCGATCATCTTCTCGGTCGTCCCGATCGCGATGACGATCGGCCGCCTCGTGCTGCCGGGCGATCGTTCGCCGTACCTCGAGTACCTGGCGGGCGCCGCAATCCTCGCGCTCGTCGTCGTCGCGTCGGGATACGTTCCCGCTCTCGGCGGCCTCGTCTTCCTCATCGTCTGGGTTCTCGGACTCGGCGCATTCGTCGTCTACTCGTGGCGAACCCGGGAGCGGCCGTACGTGCTGCCCGAGCCGCCCGCGACGACCGCCGCGGTGGCCCCGCCGGCCTGACCGAAGCCAGGGGCGGCATCCCCTCGCGCTGGCACTGTAACTGCGGGCGGACAGAAGAGAGAGGCCCGAGCGTCCATCGAACACGAGAGGTACCTGATGCGACGACTCACTCTGCTCCTGGCGCTGCTGTTCGCCCTCGCCGTCCCCGCGGCGGCCGCCGCGGCGGCCTTTCCGGATCGGATCGACCTGCCCAACGGCTTCTCCCCCGAGGGCATCGCGATCGGCCGCGGCACGACGTTCTACAGCGGGTTCGCTGAGCGGCCAGGGCATCTGGCGCGGTGACCTGCGAACCGGCGACGGTGCGCTCCTGGTCGAGGGCGGCGGCCCGTTCGTCGGCATGAAGGTCGACGCGGCCAACCACCTGTGGGTCGCGGGCGGGCCGGCGGGCAACGGCTACGTGTTCGACGCCCGGATCGGCGGCGCTCCATTGGAGGTCTTCCAGCTGGCGCCGGTGGGGGAGGCAAGCTTCGTCAACGACGTCGTCGTGACCGGCGAGGCGGCGTGGTTCACCGATTCGTTCCGCGGCGTCATCTACCGCGTCGATCTTGGGACCAGCCAGGTCACCGAGGTCGACCTCACCGCGCTGGCACCGGCCGAGCCGAACGTCTTCCGGCTGAACGGCATCGATGCCACGCCGAATGGAAAGACGCTCATCGCGGTGAATTCGACCGACGGCGAGCTCTACCGCATCGACGCCTCGACCGAGGAGGCGACCGTGATCGACATGGGCGGCGCGAGCGTTGCCGGCGACGGCATCCTGCTGGCGGGCCACACCCTGTTCGCCGTCCGGAACCAGGACCACGTGGCGGTCATCGACCTCGCGCCCGATCTGTCGAGCGGCACGATCGTCGACCAGCTCACGGGCGACTTCGACGTCCCGACGACCGTGGCGCGCCATGGGTCGTCGCTGTACGTCGTCAACGCGGCCTTCCGCCCACCCGGTGCTCCCCCGGCCACGGAGTTCTGGGTGACACGGATCGACAAGTAAGGGAGACGGGAGCCTCCGGTCAGACCGCCAGGGGCTCCCGGTACTCGCCGTAGACGGCGCGCAGGGCGCCGCACATCTCGCCGATCGTCGCGTACGCCTCGACGGCGGCCACGATCGCGGGCATGAGGTTCACGTCACCCCGGCGGGCCTCGTCGGCCAGCCGTCGGAGCGCGGCTTCGTGCGCATCGGCGTCCCGCTCGGCGCGAACGCGCGCGAGCCGATCGAGATGGCGGCGCTCCTGCTCGTCGGTCACCTCGAGCAGCGGGATTCGCAGCTCCTCGTTGGCGTCGGCGAACCGGGTGACACCGACGATCTCGCGCTCGTGCACCTCGAGCTCGCGCAGCTGCTCGTAGGCGGCATCGGCGATCTCGGCCTGGGGGTAGCCGGCCTCGAGTGCCTTCACCATCCCGCCCATCTCGTCGATGCGGGCGATGTAGCGCCACGCCGCCTGCTCGGTCTGGTTCGTCAGCGTCTCGACGAAGTACGAGCCGGCCAGCGGGTCGACCGTGTTCGCGACGCCGGACTCCTCGGCGAGGATCTGCTGCTGCCGCAGGGCGAGCAGCGCGGCCTCCTCGGAGGGAACCGCCCACGCCTCGTCGTACGCATCGGTATGGAGCGACTGGGTCCCGCCGAGCACGCCGGCGAGCGCCTGGATCGCGACCCGGGTCAGGTTGTTCAGCGGCTGCTGGGCGGTCAGCGACACGCCCGCGGTCTGGGTGTGGAAGCGCATCCACGTCGAGCGCTCGTTCTCGGCGCCGAATCGCTCGCGGGCGAGCTTGTACCAGATCCGCCGCGCGGCACGGAACTTCGCGATCTCCTCGAAGAAGTCGTTGTGCGAGTTGAAGAAGAACGACAGGCGCGGGGCGAAGTCGTCGAAGCGGAGCCCGCGGGCGAGGGCATCCTCGACGTAGGCGATGCCGTCGGCGATCGTGAACGCCAGCTCCTGGACGGCCGTCGATCCCGCCTCGCGGATGTGATAGCCGCTGATCGAGATCGTGTTCCACTTCGGGAGCTCGCGAGTGCCCCACTCGACCGTGTCGGTCACGAGCTTCAGCGATGGCGCCGGCGGGAAGATGTACTCCTTCTGGGCGATGAACTCCTTGAGGATGTCGTTCTGGAGGGTGCCCGACAGCTGCGCCCGCGGCACGCCGGCCTTCTCGGCGGCCACGATGTACATCGCCCAGATCATCGCGGCGGGGGAGTTGATCGTCATCGAGGTGCTGATCTCGCCGACCGGCAGGCCGTCGAGCAGGATCTCCATGTCGGCCAGGCTGCTGACCGCGACCCCGCACGTGCCGAACTCGCCCTCGGCCTCCGGCTCGTCGTGGTCGTAGCCGTAGAGCGTCGGCATGTCGTACGCGATGCTCAGCCCGGTGCCGCCCTCGCGGATCAGCGTCTTGAAGCGCGCGTTCGTGTCCTCGGCGGTGCCGTAGCCGGCGAACATCCGCATCGTCCACAGGCGCCCGCGATGACCGGTCGGGTGGATGCCGCGGGTGAACGGTGGCTCGCCCGGCAGGCCGAGGTCGTCGATCTCGTCCCAGCCCTCGCGTTCGTCCGTCGGCGGGCTGAACCGATACCGGGGCCGATCGGCGTCCGGGTCATTGGCCGGATCGGCAAGGTCGGCCGGCGTGTAGACGCGGCCGATGTCGACGCCCGACTGGGTGATGAACCGCTGGCGACGCTCCGGGGAGCGCTCCTGCGCGGGTTCGAGGCGCTCGCGCGCCCATCGGTCCTGGTGGTCGCGCCAGCGGTTCGGGTCGCTCATGGCCGCAGTGTGCGGGCAAGACCGATGCCGTCGCAAGGCGGCACGTCGCGCTACTCGGCCCGGCTCGCTTCCCGCTCGAGGGATCGCGCGCGCTTCTCCTCGTAGCGGCGCGCCTGCGCGTCGAGCGCGGTCAGGAAGGTGCGGAGCTCATCGCGCCGCAGCTCGGCCGATGCGTCGAGCCCGGTGAGCTCGAAGATGCGCCAGTGGTTCAGCAGCGGCCACAGCACGTCGTCGTGGTGGACGCGCAGGTCGTAGATGCCGGCCTTCGCCATCTGCGCGGCCTTGCGCGTGAAGTTCTCCATGCCCGAGCCGGGCATCTCGAAGCCGATCACCTCATCCGCGACCGCGTGCACCGCCGCCGATGGATCGAGCTCGATCGCCTCGGACAGCATGTCGCGATAGAAGACCATGTGCAGGTTCTCGTCCGCCGCGATGCGGGCCATGATCCGGTCGGCCACCGGGTCCTCCGAGTAGCGGCCGGTGTTCCGGTGGCTGATCCTGGTCGCGAGCTCCTGGAAGGCCACGTACGCCAGCCCGCGCAGGACGTTCCCGTCGTCGTCGTGGTTGTAGGCCGCCTGGATCATGTTCATCCGCGAGCGCTCGAGCGAGACCGGGTCGATGTTGCGGGTGACCACGAGGTAGTCGCGAAGGACGATGCCGTGGCGCCCCTCCTCCGCGGTCCAGCGGTTCACCCAGTTGATCCAGGCCCCGTCGCCGCGCCCGAACATGCGATGGATCTCGCGGTGGTAGCTCGGCAGGTTGTCCTCGGTCAGGAGGTTGACCTCGAAGGCGACCTGCGCCACGCCGGTGATCCGCGGCTGGTCCGGCGTCCACGGCTCCCGCTCGAAGTCGCGACCGACCGAGTAGGGGACAAAGTCATGGGGGAACCACTCCCGGGCCATCGACAGGTGGCGCTCCAGGAAGCGCCCGGCCGCGGGCTCGAGCTGGACAAGAAGATCGCGCGCTGGCGCGAATGTGGGCCGTGGCCCGTTCAGGGACGTCGTCATTGGTGCTCTCTCTCGGCTGCTCGGTCGCGCACCGTCACCTTGGACCGACGCGCCTCTGATTGTCTACGTGACGATGGTCGCACGAATCCAGCCGGCTCGCCGAAACGGCGGCAGACCGATCGCCCCGTGGCCGACCGATCGCTCAGGGGTAGAGGCCGCGCAGCGTCGTCGCCTCGGCAACGCGCGAGACCGCGACCATCATCCCGGCACTGCGCAGGTCGACCCGCTCGAGGTCGGCCATCGCCTGGATCTCGGCCATCGACTCGTCGACGATCCGATCGAGCTGGGCGGTGATCTCCGTCTCGGTCCAGAAGAAGGCCTGCATGTCCTGCACCCACTCGAAGTAGCCGAGGACCGTGCCGCCGGCCGCGGCGATGATGTCGGGGATCACGGTCACGCCGCGGTCGTCGAGGATCGCGTCGGCGGCGGGCGTCGTCCCACCGCTTGCCACCTCGGCGACCAGCGGGGCCCGAACCGATCCCGCGTTCGCATCGGTCACCTCGCCCTGGAGGCCGGCCAGCACGAGGATGTCGCAGTCGAGGCCGAAGATGTCGGCCTTCGTCAGGGCGTCGGTCTCGGGCAGCCCGCCGATCGCGTCGTGCTCCTGCATCCACTCCACGGCCCGCGCGACCGCGAATGCCGGCGGGATTGGCGACCGCGTCGCGGTCGTCCGCGATGCCGATGATCCGCGCCCCCGCCTCCGCGAGCTCCTCGGCGACCGTCATCCCGACGCGCCCGAACCCCTGGATCGCGACGCGCGCCGTCGAGAGGTCGAGTCCCTTCGCGCGAGCCACGGCCGTGATGCACCGATGCGCCCCTCGGGCGGTCGCGCTGCGCCGGCCACGCGTGCCGCCGACCGCCATTGGCTTGCCGATCACCGAGGCCGCGATCGTGTGGCCGCGGTGCATCGACAGGGTGTCCATGATCCAGGACATCGTCTGCGAGCCGGTGTTGACGTCGGGGGCGGGGATGTCGCTGTCGGGACCGATCAGCGGCCCGATCTCGGTGGCGTAGCGGCGGGTCAGGCCCTGGCGCTCGCTCTCGCTCAGGCGCCGCGGGTTGACTCGCACCCCGCCGGCCGCCCCGCCGAACGGGATCTTCACGAGCGCGGCCTTCCAGGTGTTGAGCATCGCCAGCGCGCGGACCTCGTCGAGGTCGAGGTTCGGCACGTAGCGGATCCCTCCGCTCGTCGGGCCGCGGTTCACGTTGTGGTGGACGCGGTAGCCGGTGTAGACCTCCACGTGTCCGTCGTCATGGGTGAGCGGGAAGTGGACGGTCAGCTCGCGCTTCGGCATGCGCAGCACGCGGTGCATGCCCTCGTCGAGGTGAAGCCGCTCGGCGGCTGCGTCGACCTCTCCCTGGGCGGTGGCCCAGATCCCGTTCGTCTTCACCGCATCCGGCTTCGAAGTTGCCATCGCTTCGGGGCACGCTCCGTACGACGTTGAGGCGCCGCGCGTCCGCGGCTCGGGCGTCCGAGGATACCGCGTCGGGGCAACGGGGAGTATCGCTCGCGCCCGACCGATGGCAACATGGGCGCCCACCCATTTGTTGACCGATGCGCCGGCGGCCCGCATGCGCCGGACCGACGCACGAGCAGGAGGACCGCCGATGGCGCCGCGCGTCATGACCGTCTCCGGACCGATCCCGCCCGACAAGCTCGGCTTCACGCTCCCGCACGAGCACACCGGCATCTATCTCTGGCACGTCGACCGGCGCTGGGACTACTGGGAGCTCACCCCCGACGAGGACCTCATCGCCGATGAGCTGCGCGACTTTCGCCGCCGCGGCGGCGGCACGCTCGTCGACCTGACGCTCGACGGCGTCGGCCGCGATCCGTACCGGCTGCGACGCCTCGCCGGCGTCACCGGCCTGAACATCGTGATGGGGACCGGCTGGTACCGCGGCGCGCACTACCCGGCCGAGGCCGTGATCGACCGCCGTTCCGTCGACGACCTGGCGGGGGTGATCGTCGGCGAGTTCGCCGATGGCGTGGGCGGAACCGGGATCCGTCCCGGGATCATCGGCGAGATCGGCACCGACAAGCCGTGGGTCAGCGCGCTCGAGGAGCGCGTGCATCGCGCGGCGGCGCGCGCATCGGTCCGGACCGGCATGGCGATCACGACGCACGGCGTCCAGTCGCCGGTCGGCCTCGCACAGCTGAGGATCTTCACCGAGGAGGGCGTCGACCCGTCGCGCGTCGTCATCGGTCACGCCGACTCGCATCCCGACCTCGACTTCTACCTCGCCGTCCTCGATGCCGGCGCGAACCTCCAGTTCGACTTCCTCGGCCATCGGTTCGGGGTCGAGGAGTCGCTCGAGCCGCGGCTGGTCGAGATCGTCGTCGAGCTGCTCGAGCGTGGATACGCGCCGCAGCTGCTCCTCTCCCAGGACGTCTGCCACAACCGGCAGCTCAAGGCCCACGGCGGCTTCGGCTACGTCTATCTCCACCAGCACTTCCTGCCGACGCTGCGCACCGCCGCGGTGGGGGAGGGCGAGATCAAGACGATGACGATCGACAACCCGGCCCGCATCCTGACGATCCCCTAGCGGACCGTGTCCGCCCCACGCGACCCGGTCGCCGACCTGAAGCGGATCGCCTACCTGCTCGAGGCGATGCAGGAGCCGGCGTATCGCATCCGCGCCTTTCGCGGCGCGGCGGCCACGCTGACGGAGCTGGGCCCCGACGAGGTCGCGCGCCTCGCTGCCACCGGCGGCCTGCGCGGCGTGAGCGGGATCGGCGAGGTCACCGAGCGCACGATCCTCGAGAGCCTGCGCGGCGAGGAGCCCGTCTACCTGCGCCGGCTCGAGTCACTCCCGGAGGAACAGCCGCTCGACGAGGGCGCGGCGGCCCTCTGCCAGGCGCTGCGCGGCGACCTCCACGCGCACACCCTCGCGTCGGATGGCGGCGCGACGATCCGCGAGATGGCCGAGACCGCGATCGAGATCGGCCGCGAATACCTCGTCATCACCGACCACTCGCCGCGCCTGACCGTCGCGAACGGCCTGAGCACCGAGCGGCTCATGGCCCAGCTCGACGAGATCGCGGCGCTCAACGCGGAGCTCGCGCCGTTCCGCATCCTCACCGGGATCGAGGTCGACATCAACGAGGACGGCTCGCTCGACCAGTCCCCGGAGGTCCTCGACCGCCTCGACGTCGTCGTCGGAAGCGTCCACTCCGAGCTGCGGATGCCCGAACGGCCGATGACTCGCCGCATGGTGACGGCGCTCGCCGACCCGAACCTCGACGTCCTCGGGCACTGCACCGGGCGGATGAAGGCGGGGCGACGCAACCGGCCGCCCTCGACCTTCGATGCGGAGATCGTCTTCGCCGCCGCGGCGCGCTTCGACAAGGCGATCGAGGTGAACTCGCGACCGGAGCGCCTCGACCCGCCGAAGCGGCTGCTGCGCCTGGCGGTCGAGGCCGGATGCCGCGTCTCGATCGACTCGGATGCCCACACCCTCGGTCAGCTCTCGTGGCTCCGGAACGGCTGCGAGCGCGCGTTTCTGTGCGGCGTGACGCCGGAGATGGTCGTCAACGCGCTCGCGGCCGATGACCTGCTGGCCTGGACGGCCTCGCACCGCGGCTAGCCGGCTGGCGCGAGACCTGCATCGGTCAGGTGCGGGCGCATACTTTCGCGCCCATCAAGCACTGGAGGAATCCCATGCCTGTTGCCAGGGTTACCGAGCTCTCATGCACCTCGACGGACAGCTTCGAGGACGCCGTTCGCGAGGGGATCGATCGCGCCACGAAGACGCTCCGGGGCGTCCGTGGGGCGTGGGTCAAGGAGCAGCGCGTGAACGTCGGTCGCGACGGCGCGATCGAGTTCCAGGCCAACATCCTCGTGACCTTCGTCCTCGAGGACTAGGGACCGATGCGGCCGGCGGCTGATCGCCGGCCGATCACTCCGCCAGGCCGATGCGTCCCTCCGGCGCGCGTGAACAGCTTCCGATACGTCGGGTTGCTCACCCGCTGGCTGACCATCGCCGCGTCCAGCGGCTTCTTGCTGCGCGGTGGCGCGTAGCGGCCGCGCTCGACGACGGCGGCCGCAAGGTCGGCGGCCGAGAGGGGACCGCGCTCGCGGATCACGGCGATCATCTCGTCGTGGAGGGCGACGTGCTCGCCCGACGGGGCGGCGCTCGCCCGCTTCCGCTTCGCGGGTTGCTGCGTCTTCGGCGCGGGCGCCGGCTCTGCCGTGCGTCGCTGGCGCTGCCTCGCGGCGCTTGGCTGGTACGGGTTCGGGTGCCGGCGGAGCCGCGGTCGTTCCGGCAGCTGCCTCCAGGGCGGCCAGCCGCGCCTCGATCGCCGCGATCAGCCCGAGCACCCGGTCGCTGCCGGGGGCGGCCGGACGCGCGCCTCCGCGCGCCGCATCGATCCGCTCCTCGACCCACTGACGGACGAGGTCGCCCGGGCGCATGTCGGCCTCGGCGGCGAGCTGCTTGAGCGTCCCGACGCGGCGAGGGTCGAGACGAATCGACATCGCACCCTCGTCGAAGTTGCGGTCCGGCCTCGGACCGCGCGGCGGATAGGGCGGCCGATCCCCTCGCGGCCGGTCGCGCTGGTAATCGCCACCCCCGCCCTGCCCGCTCCGCGGAGGGCCGCCGGGGCGAGGCGGGCGATCGTAGGGTCGGTCGGGACGGCGATCTGGGCGGCGGTCGGGGCCGCGGCGGTTGAAACTCATCGGTTTCAACGGTACTTCAAACGTCAACCGCGCGCTTTTGGCGGTTTCAACTGGCGGGCTGAGTCCTAGAAGGAGCCCGAGCCGCCTCCACCGCCACCGCCACCACCGCCGCTGAACCCGCCGCCACCGCTCGATGACGACGAGGAGCTCGACGGTGGGCTGGAGCCGACGCTGCCGAGGGCGCTGAACATGCCCCCGATGTCGGGGATCGCCGAGTCGCTGAACGCCGAGCCCGACCCCAGGCTGACGCCGCCCGCACCGACCGATGCCGCCGACCAGCCGTCGCTGGAGGAGGAGCCGAGCCAGATCGGGTAGTAGGCGCCGGCGGTCGAGCCCGTGGACGTGCGGTGCTCCGCGAGGCCGCGGGCAAGCAGCGCCGAGACCTCGTCGCGGAGGCCGAGGGCAATGCCCCACACGACCGCCTTGTCGGGGGTGTCCGCCAGCTTCGCGATGTCGGGGTCCTCGACGACCTCGCCGATGTCCCGCGCCTGCTCCATCGTCTTGCGCAGCGTGCGCCGGTAGGCGATGAGCATCGCGTCGACATAGGCGCCGGCATCGGTGCGCTGGCTCATCGCCGTCCCGAAGCCGATCGTCCCGATCCCGCCGAGGACCAGCGCCGCGCCGACGAGGACCAGCCCGCTCATCGGGATCGCGATGCCCGGCGAACAGGATCCCGCCGCCGATGAGCGCGATGCCGACGCCGATGCCGACCATGCGGCCGATCGACGGCCCCGGCATCCGCTCCAGCCAGCCGATCTTCACCGCCTGCTGTTCGAGCGCCTTCTTGACCGGGCGAAGCGCATCGTTCAGGCGCCACAGCGAGCTCCGGCTGAGCCGGTCGTCCGAGCCGCCGAGCCGCTGGACCGTCTCCCAGGCCTCCTCCTGCGGGGCGCCCAGCGGAGGCCGCTCGCCATCGGGGTGGACGACGATCGCCGGGTCGGTCAGCGGATCGGGGTCGTCATCGGACTTGACCTCCGAGACGCGGTCGAGGTTCTCGAAGCTGATCCGGCCGCTGCCGGCGAGCTCGACGAGGGTCGTGTTGATCGTGTGCTGATCGGCGCGGCCATTGCGAATGACCGTCGCCAGGGCGGGCGTCATCTCCGCGGGCGGGCCGGCCATCAGGATCGACGGCGAGTCGACGAGCTCGGGGTCGTCGCCCTCGCGGCGCCACTTCCACCACGCCCAGCCGAGCGTTCCGAGCAGGGCGAGCGGCGCGCCGATCAGCCCGAGCGCCGCGTTGATCTGCCGCGAGCGCCTCGAGCTCGCGCCTGGACCTCGGGCGAGGCGCGCGAGGTGACCGCCTCGACCGTCTCGATGATCGGCTCGCTCGCGGTGGCCGCCGACGGCGAGCGGCACGAACGTGTCGTCGATGATCGCCTGGAGGTCGCTCTCGCTCGCGTACGAGTTGATGAACCCGGAGCCGCCGAAGAGGCTCACGCGGCTCTCGCCCGGATCGGGATCGAGCCCGATCATCAGCACGACGCCGTCGTCGAAGCCCGCGCGGCCGATGCCCCACTGGTCGACGAGCGCCCGCGCGTTCTCGAGGTTCTGGTCCTCGCTGATGTCCGAGACGTCCTGCGTGTAGACGACCATCTCGGCGCCGACCTCGGCCTCCATGTCGTCGATCAGGGCCTCGATCTGCTCGATCGTCGCGGGGCTGAGCATTCCGGCCGTGTCGTAGACGGCCTGGTCCTCCACCGGATCGGGGAAGGGTGGCCCGGCGGCGAGCGCCAGCAGCGGCGTCAGGGCGAGGAGCGCGAGCGCGCCCGGGAGCGCGCGAGCCCATCGATGCATCCGATGCAGCATACTGGTTGGCACTCGGCTTGCTTCAACGCCGATGTCAACCGGCGGCGCAGTGCCCACGCGCGGACGACCGTCCCGCACGCCGCCACACCGGCCACCTCTCACGGCTGGTGCGCGACCCTCCCTGGAGATCCACACGTGAAGATTCGAACCGGGGCCGCCGTGGCCCTGATCGTCGCTGCGATCGCCGCGATCGTGGCGACCGCCGGCGTGGCCGCCGTCTCGGTCCGCCCGCCGGCCGTCAAACCTGAAGCTCCGCTCCTCGGTCCCGCGCCGCGCGTCGAGGACCTGCCGCCGGATCGCGGCGGAACCACCGTGCGCGGCGAGGTCCTGTCCGGGAACGCCGGCCGCGACGCCCGCGCACGAGCCCGCTCCGGACGTCGTCGGGATCGCCAGCAACTATGCCGGCACGTCCGGCTGGATGGGGCAGGCGACGGTGGCGCTGCCCGGCGACCTCGGCGGCCGATACACCGGCGAGGTGAATGGCTTCGTCACCGTCTGCGCCGACCGATGCGCTCGCCTCCCGGTCGTCGATTGGTGCCAGTGCTACTGGGGCTCGGCCGACGAGCGCGTGGTCGACCTGTCGCACGCGGCCTGGGCGCTCGTCAGCGATCGGCCGCTGGACGCCGGCCTCATCGACGTCCGCCTCGTCCTCGAGCGCTGAGGCCGCTCAGGAGCAGCTGACCGTCACCTCGGCCGGCTCGTCCTCGAGGCCGGGGATCGTCTCGGTCTCCTCGGTCGTGGCCCCACCGTCGATGCGGTGCGGTGAGCGTGGATCGGGTTCGCAGGCGCTCGCCCGAAGGGCCGAGCGCGATCAGCTGGCACTTCGCGCGTCCGGGCCGCGTGCCCTCGTTCGTGACGGCGTACGTGATCGCGTAGCCGACCGGCTCGGCCGGGGCGACGGCGCGGACCTCCGCCGCATACGGGCCGACGCCGCGCAGCGAGAGGCTCGCCGCCACGGCGAGGCCGATGACCGCCAGCACGATCGCCGCGGCGACGGTGCCGTGGTACTGCGACGCCGACGGCGTCGTCATGCCGGCGCGGTTGCAGATCGCGCACAGCGACTCGTCCGGGTCGATCTCGCGGCCGCACTTGATGCACCGGCCGGGCTCGCGCTGACGCGGTCATCGGTGACCGTCGGGGAGCCGCTCTCCGGCGTTGATCGGGACCTGGAGCCAGTTCTCCTGTGGCGCGAGCGGGCAGGACCAGATCGGGTCGTAGACGCAGGAGGGGTGGTAGGCGAAGTTGAAGTCGAGCACGAGCTCGTCGCCGGCCGAGCCCAGGTCGGCGCCCTTGGCCGAGTCCCACAGGTACCGCCCGCCGCCGTAGGTCTGGCGGCCGCCGGTCGCGTCTCGGAAGGGGATGAAGATGCCGCCGGCGTACTCGTCGAGCCAGAAGACGCCGAGCCGGCAGGGCGTCCCGTCGACGGTGAAGCTCACCCACCCGATCCGATGGAAGGGGATCTGCTCGCCCGTGCCGGAGCGTGGAACGTGGAGCGGTGGCGCGTCGGGATCGGGCTCGAGGCGGGCGCTCAGCGCCAGCTCGGGCGCATAGCGGAAGTACGCGACCCCGCGGAAGTCGCGCCGCTGCGCCTCCGGGACCGGGGACGACGGATGCTCGGCGAAGAGGCGGTCGCGGGCGGCACGGAACGCCACGGCGCGCATCGCCGGCGCGCGCTCGTCGGCGCGGAGCGCGGCGTACAGCTCGGCCACGCGGCGGCGCCAATCGGCCAGGGCCAGGTGCTCGGAAGCGGGTGTCGCCATCGGCTCGACGATCATGCACGAGAACGGGCGGGCCGGCGAACCGGCCCGCCCGTGCGGGTGTCTGGGAGAGCGGTCGCCTACTTCAGGCCGTTATCGCTCAGCCACTGGTCGGCGATGTCCTCGAAGCTCTGCTGCTCCGCGATCAGCAGGTTGAGGTTCGTGAGCTCCTCGGTCGTGAGCAGCTCGCTCACCGCGTTGAGGGTCGTCGCCAGGGTGTCGCCGCCGGCATCCGCCAGCTCCTGGGTCAGGACCGGCGCGAGGTTCTGCGCCGGGGCCAGGCCCTGGTCGTCCTCGAGGAGGACGAAGTTGAAGCTCGCGATCTCCGCCTGGGTCGTGCAGACCTGGGCGACGTCGATGGCGGCGCTGTTGAGGGCCTCGGCCATCTCCGCGCTGCACGGCGTCAGCGACTCGGTCTCGAGCGTGCTGATGTCGATCCCGTACACGTCGTTCAGGCCGGGTCCGCAGGCGGGTTGTCCGGGCAGCCCGGCGCCAGGCCCCAGACGAGGTCGCCGGCCGCTCCGGCCAGGTCGCTCATCGTGGCGAGGCCCAGCTCGTCGGCCGTCTCCTGGCGGACCGCGAAGCCGTCGGCATCGGTCCCCGGCGAGTAGTCGAGGATCGTCTGGCCGAGCGGCTCGAGCGCCTCGGCGATGGCGGCCTGGGTCGCATCCGCGTCGGAGGTCGGCTCGAGCTCGAGGAACCCGGCAAGGCCGCCAAGGTAGTCGGGATAGAGGTTGATGTCGCCACCATCGATGGCGGCTCGGACGGCGTCGCGTTCGCCGAGCTCGAGGTTGCGCTCGACGGTGAAGCCCTGCGCCTCGAGGGCCTGGGCGTAGATCTCGCCAACGAGCGCCGCCTCCGGGAATCCGGCCGATCCGACCGAGATGGTCGGCAGGTTGGCGGCCTGGCTGGCTTCGCTGGACGGGCTCCCGCCCTCTCCCGGCGTGCAGGCACTGACGATCAGCGCCAGCGACGCCGCCCCGAGGGCGAGCGTGCGGTGCATCCGCATTGGGTATCTCCTCCACAAGTGATGGGCGAGCGCAGGCTCGGCGGCGCCCAATGAGCGGCAAGTCTACCGCAGGGCTGTTGACAGTCCCTGTCACCTATACGGCCGATGTCGCGGATTGGATCAGCCGATGCCGGACCCCGGAAGCGCGACCTCGCCCGGCATCGTCGGCGTCGGTCGTGGCGCGTCCGCGCAGCCCGGGCGAGACGGCGCGCCGCTCGATGGCCGTGAAGATCAGCTCGGTTCCGATCGCCAGACCCGCCACGAGGATCGCGGCGCCGACGACCCGATCGAGGTCGCGCGTGAAGATGCCCTGGACGATGAAGTGGCCGAGGGTCCCACCGCCGACGATCGCCGCGAGCGTGGCGGTCGCGACGATCTGCACCGCCGAGATCCGGATGCCCGCCAGGATGACGGGCAGCGCGACCGGCACCTCGACCCGTCGGACGAGCTCCGATTCCCGCATCCCCATCCCGCGGCCGGCCTCGACGAGGTCGGCATCGACCCCGCGCATGCCCGCGTAGGTGTTCGTGACGATCGGCGGGATCCCGAGCGCCGTCAGGGCGATGACCGCCGGGACGAAGCCGATCCCGCCGCGGCCGAGCAGGACCAGGGCGATCGGGAACACGATCCCGAGCCACCCGACCGACGGCACCGCGCGCCCGACGTTGGCGACGCCGATCACCGGGCCGGCACCGCGCCCGGTGTGCCCGATCCACAGCCCGATCGGAAGGGCGATGAGCGTCGCCGCGACGATCGCCACGATCGAGAGCGTCACGTGCTCCCACAGGCGCAGGAGGATCCCGTTGCGCGGGTCGGTCCAGTTCTCGCCCTGGGTCAACCAGGTGATCGCGTCGCCGAACAGGTCCATCGGTCTAGGCGGTCCCCGTTCGCGACTGCGCCCACGGCGTCAGCCGGCGCTGGATCCAGCTCAGGCTGACGTCGGCGATCACGGCGAGCGATCACGCACAGCGCGACGCCGACGTAGATCGAGGTCGGGAAGAACCGCTGCGTGCCGCTGTTGATGATCAGGTAGCCGAGCCCGCCCAGGCCGATGAACGTCGTGATCGTGACGAGGCCGATCGTCGTGACGGTCGCGATCCGCAGCCCGGCGATGATCACCGGCACGGCGATCGGCAGCTCGATGCGCCAGAAGCGCTGCCGGGAGCTGTAGCCCATGCCGGTCGCGGCCTCGGTGACGTCGGCCGGCACGCCGTCGAGCGCGACGACGATGTTGCGGACGAGGATGAGCAGGGTGTAGAGGACGAGCGCGACGATCCCGGTCGTGAGCGTGAGGCCGGTGATCGGGATGAGGAGGACGAACAGCGCCAGCGACGGGATCGCGTAGAGCGTTCCGGTGACCGCCAGGATCGGGCCGTACAGCGCGCGCCAGCGGCGGGCGATCATCGCCAGGGCGAAGCTGACGACGAAGCCGATGACGACCGCCGCGACGACCATGACCAGGTGCTCGCCGAGCCGCTGGGCGATCTCGTCGAGGTTGTCGACGATCCAGTCGAAGCGGATGAACGGCTCGCCCGGTCTCATGACGCGGCGGCCTCGCCCTCGCCGACGACGCGAAGGGTCCCATCGGCCGATCGAACCGGCTCGCGGAGCCGCTCGCCGATCGCATCGACGCTGACGAGGCCGATGACGCGCTGTCGCGCATCGACGACGACGCCGAGCTGCACGCTCGAGCTGAGCAGGGTCGAGAGCGCGTCGCGGAGCGTCGTCTCCGGCTCGACCGTCGGCGCGCCCGGCGTGGCGGCACCGGGATCGATCGGCCCGCTGCCGGCGAGGTCGTGCTGGTCGATCCACCCCAGCGGGCGGCCCTCGTCGTCGACGAGCAGCGCGTACTCGAGCTCCTCGATCCGCTCGAGCCGGCGGCGGACCTCGGACCGCTCCTCGCCGGCATGGACGATCACGGGCTCGATCTGCTCGAGGTCGCGGACCCGCAGCAGCGAGAGGCGCTTCAGGCCTCGATCGGCGCCGACGAAGCGCTCGACGAACTCGGATGCCGGGTTGGCGAGGATGGCTGCCGGGGTGTCGTACTGGGCCAGGATTCCGCCGCGCTGGAGGATCGCGATGCGGTCGGCCATCTTGATCGCCTCGTCGACGTCATGGGTGACGAAGATGACGGTCTTGCGGACCTGCTCCTGGAGGCGCAGGAACTCGTTCTGAAGGCCGTCCCGCCGGATCGGGTCGACCGCGCCGAACGGCTCGTCCATCAGCATCACCGGCGGGTCCGCGGCCAGCGCGCGCGCGACGCCGACGCGCTGCCGCTCGCCTCCGGACAGCTCGGTCGGGTACCGGTCGCGGTAGCCGCAGGCTCGAGGCCGATGAGGTCGAGGAGCTCGTCGGTCCGCGCCCGGACGCGCTCCGGCGTCCAGCCCAGCAGCCGAGGGACGACGGCGACGTTCTCGCCGACGGTCAGGTGCGGGAAGAGGCCGACCTGCTGGATCACGTAGCCGATGCGCCGCCGCAGCTCGACGGCCGGCAGGCTCGCGACGTCCTGCCCGCCGATCGTGATCCGGCCACTCGTCGGCTCGATGAGCCGGTTGACCATCTTCATGCTCGTCGTCTTTCCGCAGCCCGAGGGGCCGACGAGCACGCAGATCTCCCCGGCGGGCACGGTCAGGGTCAGGTCGGTGACCGCCGACGGGGCGTCCGGTCCGCCGTAGCGCTTCGTGACGTGCTCGAACGCAACGACCGCGCCGGCGCCTTCCTGCATCGGCCAATTCTAGGGGCGACCGGCCTCCGGGTCGTGCAGGCGCCAGATGCGCGGGCTGCCGTCGTACGCGAGCTCGAACGCGGCCGACGTGCCGAAGTCGACCGACTCATCGCACGGCTGCGGTCGTCCGCCGTCGACGACGTACGTCGCCCCGTACTGCCGCATGAGGTCCGCCGAGCGTTCCGCGTCGCCGCCGCAGTAGATCTCGGCGACGTCGGCGATTCGCTCGTCGGGGGGATAGCCGAGATTGGCGATGTACGGCGCCGAAGGTCGTCAGCCGCCGGCGCCCGCCCGCATCGGTCAGCGAGTTCACCCAGCCGTCGGTGACGAAGACCGCCTCGGGCGGCGTGTTCGACGACACCCACTGCGCCGCCGCCAGCTCCGAGGTCGACAGCACCTGGAGGTTCGACGTCGCCGTCCAGGTCGCGACGAGCAGCGGCGAGGGAAGGCTGAGGAGCAGCACCCACGCGACCGCGGGCAGCGGCCAGCGCCGCACCAGCCAGGCGGCGAGGAGCCCGACCGCGATCCACATCGCCTGGAAGTACTTGTTCATGTCGAAGTCGATGACGCTGACCTGCACGACGTTCGGGATGACGAAGAGGCCGATCAGCCACGCCGCCAGGAAGCCGCGATGCGGCACCCGCGGCACGAACAGCGCGGCGAGCGCCAGCACGAGCGGGAGGCCGAGATTGGTGAGGTAGAAGAAGGCGACGGCGCCCGGGCCGTCGGCGATCGGCGCGGATGGCCACCCACTGACGATCCGCAGCCATCCCGACCCCGTGGCCTGGAGCGCCGGCGCGACGACGAACGGGGCGGCCAGGAGGTAGGGGGCGAGGAACGCCAGCGCGTTCCGTGGGGCGTCCCGGTCCAGCAGCCGGCCCCCGGCGACGACCCAGGCGAGCGCGAGCAGCGGCACGACGGGGAAGAGGAAGAAGTGGAACGGCGCCAGGAGCGCGCCGAGCAGGCCGGACAGCCCGATCAGCCACGGCTGGTCGCGCCAGCCGGCGGCGCGCTGGCGCTTCGTCGGAAGGCCGGCCACGAGCAGGAGGACGGCGGCCACCAGGATCGGCAGCCCCGCCGTCGTGGCGCGATGGGCGAGGAGCCCCGTCCCCATCACCGACGGGATGCGGAAGTATGGCCAGCCCGTCAGCCACTGGTTGTCGTAGCTGTTGTGGCTGACGAGGTACGCGATGTCGCCGGCGCCCTGCGGCGCGTCGGCCGCGAGCGGGTCGATCATCACGTCTCCGATCAGCCGGATCCAGCCGAGGCCGCCGGCGAAGACGACGATCACCGCGGCGATGACCGCCGCCCGTCGCGCCGATCGGCCACGCAAGAGCCGGCGGGCCAGCGAGAACACGAGCAGGGCCAGGGCGGCGGCCAGCGCCGCCGACTGGACGACCATCGCGGGGACCGAGAAGATGCCGGCCGCCTCGGCCAGGATCGCGGCGTGGAAGTCGGCGAACCAGTGATAGACGAGCGGGACGCCGGAGAAGTAGGGCACGTCGGGCGGGAAGTTGCCCCCCGAGTTCAGGGTCTCCGCGATCGACAGATGGACGCCGAGATCGCTCCAGTTCGAGCCACCCGAGCTGACGCCATCGGGCGTCATGCGCCACATCCCCACCCCGAGGACCACCGCCACGACCGCGGCCGCCAGGGCCGCCACGGCCAGCGCGGGGACCGCCGAGCGCAGCGTCCGGAAGGTCGGTCCGTGGATGCCGCGCAGCAGGGCGATCGGCACCGAGAGCGCGAGGAGCCCGGCGACGGCGAACACCACGCCGCGGCTGTACCCACCGGAGAGGTGGCTGAGCCAGTGCACGAGGTGGGTCGAGATGGCGACGGTCAGGACGACCGCGAGCCCGAGGCGACCGGCGGCGTCGATCCGCGAGCGCAGGCCGGCGATCAGGACCCAGCCCGGCGCGAACAGGAGGATCGGCCACACGACCACGACGGCCACCGGTGGCACGAGCCAGGCGAGCGACAGCGCCGCCGCAAGCGCCACGCTGGCAAGGAGGGCACGGCCGGCAGGCGGGCTCATCGGCTGCGGATCATACGACGGGGACCCTAGACTGGCCGCCGATGTCGCGGGTGAGCGAGCGGGCGCGACCAATCTGGCTGGGCGCCGCGGCATGCGCCGCCGGCTTCATTCTCGTTGCGCTCGTCGTGGCCTCCGGGATCTCCGACCCGATCGACGCCGCGATCATCTCGGTCGTGCGGGCGCCGGAGCTTCACGACGCGCTGAGTCCGCTTGCCCGCATCACCGAGCTCGGCTCGACCTGGGCCGTCATCGCCGTCGGCGCGCTCGTCCTGGTGCTGGGATGGCTGAGCGGCCGGCCACGCGATGGGGCGGCCGGCGCGCTGACGATCGCCATCGGCTCACTGATCGTCGAGGTCACCAAGCGATTGACCGAGCGCATGAGGCCGGACTTCCTGGACCCGGTCATCCAGGCGGTGGGCTACAGCTTCCCTTCGGGCCATACCACGAACGCGACCGTTGCCTACGGAGTGCTCGGGGTCCTCGTCGCGCGGCTGCCGTGGCCGACCGCCATCCGCGTGGCGATCGATGTCGTTCTCGGCGCGATCGTCTTCGGCGTCGGCCTGTCGCGGGTGTGGCTCGGGGTTCACTATCCGACCGACGTCCTTGCCGGGTGGCTCCTCGGCGGCGCGATCGTGCTGACCTACGCCGCGCTCACCCTCCCGGCGCCGCCTGAGCCAGCCGAGGGAGCGGCTGACGCGGATCCAGCAGCGCGACGATCCGATCGACCTGCTGCTGGCTGAGGACCTCCTCGGCGCTTGCCAGCGCTGCCAGGCGCTCCGCATCGGCCTCGACGACGATGCCGATCTGCTCGTCGCGCGGGACCTCCACCTCCATCTCGGCCGGCGGCACGAGCACCGCCGACACGTCCGCGGGGAGCCCCGCGCGCTCGAGGTAGAGGCTCAGACGACGACCCGCCAGCCGCGCGCCCGTGACCGGCGCCGCGTCCCACGGCACCCACGACTCGGTCGAACGGTTCCATCGGTACCAGTGCCCGTTTCGGCGCGCGTGCCGGCCGCGCTCGCCGGTGGTGGTGATCGCGAACGTCCCTCCGGGGCCGACGAGGATGGCGTCGATCGCCTCCATTCCGCCGGGCGCGACCGACCGGAACCAGTGGTACCCGTCGTCGAGCCGGCGGCCGAGGCCGTTCGCGAAGCGGTCGCCGTGGGGCAGCCCGGGGATGCCCAGTCGGCGCGATCTCGAGGTTGGATGAAGGATCATGGCTGCCAGCTGCGCTCGCGGTCGGGGGCGTCGGATGGGCGGCTCCGAGTGTAGCGCGGGGCCGTGTTCGCGGGAAAGGCCCGGAAGGTCAAGGCCGTATGATGCGGGCCATGGTCGAGACGCGGACCTCGCTCACCGATGCCGTCCACGCGCTCCTGGCGGAGATCGGGGAGGACCCGTCCCGGGAGGGGCTGGCGGGCACCCCGGAACGCGTGCGACGGATGTACGACGAGCTGACGGCGGGCTACCACGTCGACCCAGACGCTCTGCTCAATGGCGCGTGTTTCAACGTCGACTACGACGAGATGGTCGTCGTCCGCGACATCGAGTTCTTCAGCCTCTGCGAGCATCACCTGCTGCCATTCATCGGGCACGCGCACGTCGGCTACCTGCCGCGCGGCCGCGTCGTCGGCCTGTCGAAGATCCCCCGGATCGTCGACATGTTCGCGAAGCGGCTGCAGATCCAGGAACGGCTCACGGTCCAGGTGGCCGAGTTCCTCATGGAGCGGCTCGAGCCGAAGGGCGTCGCGTGCGTCGTAGAGGCAACGCATCTGTGCACGATGATGCGCGGCGTGAAGAAGCAGGAGGCGACGATGGTCACCTCGAGCATGACCGGAACGTTCCGCCGCGACGCCAGGACCCGTGCCGAGTTCATGGGCCTGATCGGGAAGGGCGGCACCCGCTGATCCGGTGGCTGGCTGCCGCGCACGTGGCGGTCGTGCTGCTGCTGACATTCCTGCCATTGCCGATCGGGGCCGAGGCGATCGCGGCGGCCAGGGCGGCGGCCACCAACGACCACAACGCCGTGCTGCTCGCCACGCTGCGCTTCCAGCTGGACGGTGGGGTCACGCCGTTCGAGCTGCGCCAGATCGTCGGCAATTTCCTGCTGCTCCTGCCGCTCGGCATCTATGGACCGATCCTGTGGCCCCGCCTGCGGTCCCTGCCGGCCATCGTGCTCGTCGGTGCCGGCGCCTCGAGCCTCATCGAGCTCGGGCAGCTTGCCGTTGCGACGGCGTACGGCTTCCCGGTCCGCGTGGCCGACATCGACGACGTGCTGCTCAACACCTCCGGCGTGCTCGTCGGCTACCTGCTGTGGCGCGCCTGGTCGGCGGCGGCATCGGTAGACTCCGACCATGCCGTACGCGGATCCGCTGACTGACGACGAGGTCGACCGCGCGCTCGCGAGCCTCGATGGCTGGACGCGCGAGGCCGATGCGATCCGCCGGACGATCGTCTGCGCCGACTTCCGCGGGGCGATCGCGCTCGTGGACGCCGTCGCCGATGCGGCCGAGGCGGCGAACCACCATCCCGACATCGAGGTGCGCCGCTATCGGCGGGTGACGTTCACGCTGTCCACGCACGCCGCAAACGCGATCACCGCCAGGGATATCGAGCTGGCGGCGGAGATCGACCGCCTCGCCGCTAGAATCGGCGCCGCATGACCGACGAGACGCCGATCCGGGTCCTGATCGCCAAGCCCGGCCTCGACGGGCACGACCGCGGCGCCAAGGTCCTCGCCCGCGGCCTCCGCGACGAGGGCTTCGAGGTGATCTACACCGGGCT
Source organism: uncultured Chloroflexia bacterium (assembly GCA_963797855.1). Lineage (GTDB taxonomy): Bacteria > Chloroflexota > Limnocylindria > QHBO01 > QHBO01 > JACDBZ01. Next base: position 111,236 of record CAWCQX010000003.1, read on the forward strand.
CCGCCAGACGCCGGAGATGATCGCCGATGCCGCCGAGCAGGAGGACGTCGACGTCGTCGGCCTCTCGATCCTGTCGGGCGCGCACATGGCGCTCCTGCCGCGAACCGTGCAGCTGCTCCGCGAGCGCGGCATGACCGACGTGCTCGTGGCGGCCGGCGGGATCATCCCGGACGCCGATATCGCGACGCTGAAGGAGGCCGGGATCGCGGAGATCTTCGGTCCCGGCACGTCGATCGGGCAGATCGCTCGCTACTTCCGCGAGAACGTCCGACGGTCATGAGGCCCGCGCGTCGATGCGGGCACACGCGAGCGCCCGATGGTCGATGAGCTGGCCACGGGCGGTCGCCGTCCGCTCGCCAGGCTGCTGACGCGGATCGAGAGCGGCGACCCAACCGTCCGCGAGCTGCTGCCGCAGCTGTTCGCGGCGGGCAAGGGGGCGCACGTCGTCGGCATCACCGGGCCGCCGGGCAGTGGCAAGTCGACGCTCGTCAGCGCGCTGATCGGGGAGTGGCGGAAGCGCGGACGCCGGGTCGGCATCCTCGCCGTCGACCCGTCGTCGCCGTACACCCGCGGCGCGATCCTCGGTGACCGGATCCGGATGATGGACCACGCCGCGGACCCCGACGTCTTCATGCGCTCGATGGCCTCTCGCGGAGAGCTCGGTGGGCTCGCGGCAACGACCTGGATCGCCGCGGCGGCGCTCGACGCCGCCGGCTACGACCCCGTCCTCATCGAGACGGTCGGTGCCGGGCAGTCGGAGGTCGAGGTCGCGCGCCTCGCCGAGACCACGGTCGTCGTCGAGGTGCCCGAGATGGGGGACGAGGTGCAGGCGATCAAGGCCGGACTGCTCGAGATCGCGGACCTCATCGTCGTCAACAAGGCCGACCGCCCCGGAGCCGATCGCGCCGCGCGCCAGCTCCGCGCGATGCTCTCGACGGCCGGCGGGCGCATCGAGCGCAAGCCGCCGTCGGTGATGCTGACGACCGCGACGACCGGTGACGGCGTCGCGGCACTGGCCGATGCCGTCGACGCGCATCGGGCGACCGCGCGCGAGCCACTCGCCGCCCGCGACCGCGCCGCCCACCAGGTCCGGCGGGCACTCGCGACCCTCGCGACGGAGCGGGCGGAGGCGAATCACGACTGGGACGCGACGGTGAGCGCGGTCGCTCAGCGGGAGATCGACCCGCTGACCGCCGCAGAGAGGTTGATGGACCCGCGATGATGGCTGGCATGAATGTCGACCCGGTTCTCGAGCGCTACGGTCCGCCACCGACGACGCCGATCCCGGCGTGGATGACGGACGCGCGCAGAGACGTTGACGGCCGCGACCGACGCCTGCATCGGCCTCGACGAGCGCGAGCTCAACCGCCGATGGTGGTGGCGCGAGGACCGTGACGGCGAGACCGAGGTCCGCTACGCGTTCTACCGGTCGATCGAGGCGCTGGAGCGGGCCGCTGCCGCGCTCCGACACCGTCGTCGGCGCGCGCCCGGCAGGCGCCGCAGCGTTCGGGCTCGCCACCGCCGCGCGCTGGGATCTGCATGGGGTGCTGGCACCGCTGGTCGACGCCGACCTGGACGCCGATCCGGGGGGCGGGGAGTGGACGATCCGGCAGACCCTCGCGCACATCGTGCACGTGCAGCGCGCCTACCCGTCCTTCGCCGTCGTGGTGGCTGTCGCGCGAGCAGACGCCGGAGCTGCCGGCAAGCATCCCGGACGGCGTCGACGAGGGCTTCCCGGAAGAGGAGTCCGAGGGCACCGGTTCGCTTGCCGAGATCCGCGCTCGACTCGATGGCGCGATGGACGGCGCGGCGGAGCGGATGGCGAGCCTCGACGAGGCCCAGCTGGCGACGCCGGCGCGCTGGGCGGGCTATGCCGTCGATGTCGGCTTCCGGCTCGGCCGCATGTCCTCGCACCTCCAGGAGCACACGGTCCAGGTCGACAAGACGCTCGTCATGCTCGATCGGACGCCGCCCGAGGCGCATCGGCTCGTCCGCCTCGTGTTCCGCGCGTACGGCCGGCTGGAAGCGGTCGTCTACGGGTTGCCGCAGGGCATGGCCGATGCGGGCCGGGAAGCGCTGGTGGATGCGGTCACGGAGGCCGCGGACGCCTTCGGCCACGTTCGGCTGCCGGGCTCGGTCACGGACTTCGAGCACTGAACTTCGTCAACGCGGCTGGTACCCTGCGGGCTCCATGAGCATCGACCGCGTCTTCGTCATCGGCGCAGGCCTGATGGGCCACGGGATCGCACAGGTCAGCGCGGCCGCCGGCAAGTCGGTGACGCTCTCCGACCGCACCGCCGAGCTCGCGGAGAAGGGCAAGGCCCGGATCGCCGCCAACCTCGCCCGCCAGGTCGAGAAGGGCAAGCTCGAGCAGCCGGCCGCCGACGAGATCCTCGGCCGCATCGGCACCGCCGAGGGGACCGATGGCGCCGCGGGCCACGACATCGTCATCGAGGCGGTCTTCGAGGACGAATCGGTGAAGCGCGAGACGTGGCAGGCGCTCACGAGCGCGGCAGACGCCGACGCGATCTTCGCGTCGAACACGAGCAGCATCAGCATCACCAGCCTCGCGACGGCGACCGACCGCCCGCCGAGGTTCATCGGCCTCCACTTCTTCTCGCCGGTCCCGGTCATGGGGCTGATCGAGATCATCCGCGGCCTCGAGACCGATGACGCCACGTACCAGGCGTGCCGCGCATTCGCCGAGGAGCTGGGCAAGACGGTCATCGAGTCGCGCGACTACCCCGGCTTCCTCGTGAACCGGATGCTCGGGCCGTTCATCAACGAGGCGGTCTTCGCGCTGATGGAGTCGACCGGCACCGCCGAGGACATCGACACCGGCGCGAAGCTCGGCCTGAATCACCCGATGGGCCCGCTCGAGCTGAGCGACTTCATCGGCAACGACGTGATGCTCAACGTCATGGACGTCCTCCACCGCGGCTTCGGCGACCCGAAGTTCCGCGCCGCCCCGCTGCTGCGCCAGATGGTCACCGCCGGGCACCTCGGACGGAAGACGGGACGCGGGTTCTACCGCTACGACGAGACGGGCAAGAAGATCGACGGATGACGCTCGAGGCGGCGCCGGCCCGGGACCCGCTCGCCCTCAGCGAGGAGGAGCGCAGCGTCCGCGACACCGTCCGCGAGTGGGCGCAGCGCGAGGTCGCGCCGGGCGCGGCGGAGCGCGACGAGCAGGAGCGCTACGACGTCTCCCTCTTCCACCGGGCCGGCGAGCTCGGGATCACCGGCCTTCCGTACCCGGAACGCTACGGCGGGGCCGGCCTCGGGACGTTCGCCTGGGCGCTGGCGGCCGAGGAGGTCGCCGCGGCGGAGATGGCGCTCGGAGTGAGCCTCTCGGTCCACATCCTCACCCAGCTGTGCATCTTCTCGAGCGGATCCGACGAGCAGAGGGAGCGCTACCTCCCACCGATGACCGCCGGCCGGGAGCTCGGGGCGTTCGCGCTCACCGAGCCGGGCGCCGGCTCGGACGCGGCCGCGCTGTCGCTGTCGGCGCGCCGCGACGGCGACGCGTATCTGCTCAACGGCACGAAGATCTGGATCACGAACGCCGGCGAGGCGGCCCGCTACATCGTCTTCGCCACCGTCGACAAGTCCCTCGGCAAGAACGGCATCACCGCGTTCGTCGTCGAGGCCGACACGCCCGGATTCCGGCTCGGCAGCAAGGAACGCAAGATGGGCATCCGGGGCACGACCGGATACGAGCTGGTGTTCGAGGACGCGCGCGTCCCGGCCGAGAACCGCCTCGGCCAGGAGGGCGAGGGCCTGAAGGTGGCGCTCGGCTCGCTCGGGGCCGGGCGGATCGGGATCGCGGCGGTGTGCGTCGGCCTTGCTCGCAACGCGCTCGAGCTCGCCGCGCGCTACGCGCTCCAGCGGCGCCAGTTCGGTCGCGCGATCGCCGAGCAGGAGATGATCCAGGCGATGCTGGCCGAGATGGCGGTGCGCGTCGACGCGGCGCGCCTGCTGACCTGGCGCGCGGCTCGCATGCGCGACGCCGGGCAGCCGATCAACACCGCCTCGAGCATGGCGAAGTGGTACGCGTCCGACACGGCGATGGCCGTCGCGACCGACGCCGTCCAGATCTACGGCGGCGCCGGGTACTCGCGCGACAACCCGGTCGAGCGCCTGATGCGCGACGCGAAGGGCGCCCAGATCTACGAGGGGACGAACCAGATCCATCGGCTCATCGTGGCGCAGGGGCTGCTCGACAGCGTCCGCCACGAGGCCTGATCGCACCAGGGACCACACGGAGGGACCGATGACGACCAGCACCGGCGGCCGGCTGATGCAGACGCCCGAGATCGAGCCGCTGACGATCCGGCCCGAGGAGCAGGCGCGGAACGTCGTCGACCTCATCCATCGGTCCGTCGAGCGCTACCCCGCTCGCGAGGCGATGCGCTGGAAGCTGCGGAAGGCCGACCGCCCCGAGGGCGACGACGCGTCGGCGTGGACGAGCCGGACGTACCGGCAGCTGTGGGACTGGGTCACCGCCGTCTCGCTCGGGTTGCGAGACCTCGGCGTCGCGGACGGCGACAGCGTCGCGATCATCGCCCGGACCCGGCCCGAGTGGACGGTCGCCGACCTTGCCTCGCTCGCGCTCGGCGCGGTGACCTGCCCGATCTACCCGCAGTCGGAGGCGGGCCAGGCGGCCTTCGTCATCAACAACGTCGGCGCGAAGGTGATCTTCGTCGAGAACACCCAGCAGGCCCACAAGATCGAGTCGATCCGGTCCGAATGCCCGACCCTCGAGCACGTCATCAGCATCGAGGCGAGCGGCAAGCTGCCTCCCGGGACGCTGACCCTCGACGACGTCATGGCCCGCGCCGACCTCGACGCCGCCAACCGCATCGCCTGGCAGGACGCGATGAAGAAGGTCGACCGCGACCACCACGCGACCGTGATCCACACGTCGGGCACGACCGCCAACCCGAAGGGCGCGATCCTCAGCCACGGCAACCTGCTCTACAACTTCGAAGCGGCGATGCAGGTCATCGACTTCTACGAGACCGATGTCTTCCTCGCCTTCCTGCCGCTGAGCCACATCTACGGACGGATCGTCGACGAGATGGTCGCGCTCGGGCGCGGCGCGGCGGTCGTCTTCGCCGAGGCGCTCATCGAGCGGCTGCCGGCGAACATGGTCGAGGTCGAGCCGACGGTCATGGGCTCGGTTCCGCGCCTCTACGAGCGGGTCTATGCGCGCGTCCTGGCCACGGTCGAGTCGGGGTCACCGACGCGCCAGCGGATCTTCCACTGGGCGGCGGGCCTGGGACGCGAGAAGTACGCCAACCACCTCGCCGGCAAGTCCGACTCGCCCTGGCTGACCCTCCAGCTGCGCCTGGCCGATGCGCTCGTGTTCGGCAAGATCCGCGCGCGGACCGGCGGGCGCGTTCGGTACTTCGTCTCCGGCTCGGCTCCACTGGCGCGGGAGATCGGCGAGTTCTTCTACGGGATGGGGATGCTCGTGCTCGAGGGGTACGGCCTGACCGAGACCTCGCCGTTCGTGTCGATCAACCGCCCGAGCGACTTCGTGTTCGGCACCGTCGGTCGCCCGGCCCCCGGCTCGGAGGTGAAGATCGACGCGGAGTCGGGGGAGATCCTCGTCCGCGGCCCGCAGGTCATGCAGGGCTACCTGAACGCGCCCGAGGAGACGGCGCTCGCGATCGACGCCGATGGCTGGTTCCACACCGGCGACATCGGCGAGCTCGACGACGTCGGCCGCATCAAGATCACCGATCGGCTCAAGAACCTCATCATTCTCGGCAACGGCAAGAACGTGTCGCCGGCACCGATGGAGGCCGCGCTGTCGACGTCCCGGTACGTGGCACAGGCCGTGATCCTCGGCGACCGGCAGGCCTACACCGGCGCCCTCATCGCGCCCGACTTCGACGAGCTCGGGACGTGGGCCGCGCAGCACGGCCTGGCCGAGATGCCGCCGGAGCAGCTGATCGAGCAGAAGGAGGTCGATCGTCTCTTCGACGCGGAGGTCAAGCGCACGCTCGATGGCTTCGCCGTCTACGAGCGTCCGCGCCGGGTCGCGCTCCTGCCGCGCCTGCTGACCGAGGAGGCGGGGGAGCTGACGCCATCGCTGAAGACGAAGAACCGCGTCGTCCTCGCCAACTGGCCGGACAAGATCGCCTATCTCTTCGACGAGAAGCCGGCGAGCTGAAAGCCGCCGGGAGCGCGGCTCCCGGCGGCATCGGTCGCGAGGGTGATCCGTCAGGCGAGCGAGACGGCGACCTCCTCCAGCAGGTCGTAGGCGTCCTGCATCCCGGCCTCCATGCCCGATCCGATCTGCATGTCACGGTGCTCGGGCGCGACGTGGTCGACGAGCACGGTCATCGTCGTCCTGCCGTCGTGCTCCTCGAGCGTCATCGTGTTCGTCGACGCGTCATCGTCGGTCAGCCCGGGCATCTCGAAGATCTCGGTCGAGACGATGCGCTCGTTCGGGACGATCTCGCGGTACTCACCGTGGAACGCGACCTCGGATCCGTCCGGCGTGACCATCGCGTAGCGCCAGGTGCCGCCGACCCGGAGGTCGATCTCGGCGACGGTCACCTCGCCACGCTTCGCGTTCCACCAGCGCTTGACGAGCTCCGGCTCCGTCACCGCGCGATAGACGAGATGCTTCGGCGCGTTGAACTCGCGCGTGATGAGGAACTGCCGGTCGCCCTGCAGGGTGACCTTCGCCGTGCCGCTAGTCGTCGCTGTCGCCATCGGTCTGCTCCTTCTCCTTGAGGTCGTCGAGGACCTCGTCCAGGGCCTCGAAGCGCTCTTCCCACGAGCGCCGGTAGGCCGTGACCCAATCGTGGATCGGCTTCAATGTCTGGCCGTTCAGCCGGTACATCCGCTGCCTCCCCTCGTCTCGCACGTCCACGAGGCCGACCTCGCGGAGGACCCGCAGGTGCTTCGAGACCTGCGGCTGTGCCAGCCCGAGCCGCGCGACGAGATCGTTCACCGGGGCTTCGCCGCCGGCCAGCAGGTCGAGGATCTGCCGGCGTCGGGGCTCCGCCACCGCGTTGAACGCATCTGTCGTCGTCGCCGCTCGTGCCATGTGACGCGCATCATATACCGATATCGGCATATGTCAAGCCGGACCGACGAGCGGCGGACGGGTACCATCACGTCATGCGTGACGTGTACATCCTGTCGGCCGCTCGGACGCCGATCGGCAAGTTCGGTGGCGCCCTCTCGACGACTCCCGCCACGGATCTCGGGGCGGTTGCCATTCGCGCCGCGGTGGAGCGCGCCGGCGTCGCACCGGAGCGGATCGACGAGGCGATCATCGGCCAGGTGCTGCAGGCGGGCGCCGGCCAGGCACCCGCGCGCCAGGCGGCCCTGAAGGCCGGTCTGCCCGAAGGCGTCAGCGCCACGACGATCAACAAGGTGTGCGGCTCCGGACTGAAGGCCGTGATGATCGGCGCGTCGGCCATCCGGGCCGGCGATGCCGAGCTGATCGTCGCGGGCGGCATGGAGAGCATGAACATGGCGCCGTACCTGCTGCCGCAGGCGCGGACGGGCTATCGGCTCGGAAATGGGACGCTCGTCGACGCGACCGTGCACGACGGCCTGTGGTGCGCGACGTGCGACGTCCACATGGGCGTCCACGCCGAGCGCGTCGCGGCCAAGCACGACGTGAGCCGCGAGGCCCAGGACGAGTTCGCGCTGCGCTCCCACCAGCGCGCGATCGCGGCCCAGGAGGCCGGGCGCTTCGACGACGAGATCGTGCCGGTCACCGTGCCCGGCCGGAAGGGCGACACGGTCGTCACCGCCGACGAGGGCCCGCGTTCCGACACCTCCCTCGAGGCGCTGGCGAAGCTGAACCCGGCCTTCCAGCCGGACGGCGGCTCCGTCACCGCCGGCAATGCGCCGGGAATCACCGATGGCGCGGCCGCGCTGGTCATCGGCTCCGAAGAGGCCCTGAACGGCGCCCAGCCGATGGCTCGCATCACCGGCTACGCCCAGGCCGACGTCGCCCCGGAATGGCTCTTCGAGGCGCCGATCCACGGCGTGCGGCGGCTCATCGAGCGCGTCGGCGGCAGCCTGGACGACTTCGACCTGATCGAGATCAACGAGGCCTTCGCCGCGCAGGTGCTGGCCGACGGCAACGAGCTCGGGTTCGACTGGGACCGCGTGAACGTCAACGGCGGCGCGATTGCCCTCGGACACCCGATCGGCGCGTCGGGAGCCCGCGTGCTGACCACGCTGCTGTACGAGCTCCGTCGCCGCGGCGGTGGCAAGGGCCTCGCGACCCTCTGCCTCGGTGGCGGGGGAGCGGTGGCGATGGCGGTCGAGACGGTCTGAGCCGCTCGAGCGCAGCTCCAGCACTCGTCGAGCGTCGTCACGATCAGTCGCGCCTCGTCATCGCGTGATGCACAGCGGCGGACGGATCTTCAGGACGTTTCCGTGGCGGCCGGTCGTGCCGATGAGGACGCCACGCTCGGCCATCTCGTCCTTCACGCGCGTCGCCAGCTCGCCGGCAGGCTCACGGGTCACGCGATCGTGGACGAGCTCGACGCCCGTCATCAGGCCCCGGCCGCGCACGTCGCCGATCGCTTCGTGGCGCTCGGCCAGCGCGCGAAGCTGCGAGCGCAGCGACTCGCCGACCGTCGCCGCGTTTGCGACGAGGTGCTCGTCCTCGAGCACGTCGAGGACCGCCAGCGCCGCGGCGCACGCGACCGGGTTGCCGCCGAAGGTCGAGAAGAACGTCGTCTGCGCGCCGAATCGGTCCACGATCTCGGACCGGGTGATGACCGCGGCGATCGGATGGCCGTTGCCCATCGGCTTTCCGAGGGTGACGATGTCGGGGGTCACGCCCCAGCGCGTGAAGCCCCACAGCTCGCCCGTCCGGCCATAGCCGGACTGCACCTCGTCGGCGACGAACAGTGCCCCGGCGTCGTGCGCGGCGGCGACGATCTCGCTCACCACGGCGGGCTCGGGCACGAAGATGCCGTCCGAGGTGAAGGTCGAGTCGACGAAGAGCGCCGCCGGACGTCGACCGCGCTCGGCCAGGCGCGCGACCGCCTCGGAGATCTCGGCCCGTCCCACGGAGGCCGGGTCGGACGCATCGGCGTAGCGGCCGCGGTAGGTGTCCGGAGCGGGGTAGGCCTCGACGCGAGCGGGCTGCTCGCCGCGGGGCCATTCGGAGGTGGAGAAGTCGGCGACGGCATCGGTGACGCCGTGGTAGCTCCAGCTGGTGGCGATGCCCGCATCGGCTCCGGTGACCGTCGTGGCCAGGCGCCAGGCGAGATCGTTCGCCTCCGAACCGGAGTTGACGAAGAGGACCGTGTCGAGGCCGTCGGGCATCGTCGCGACCAGGCGCTCGGCCAGCTCGACGACGTGCTCGTGGAGGTAGCGGGTGTTCGTGTTCAGGGTCGCCGCCTGGCGAGCGATCGCATCCACGACCCGCGGATGGGCGTGACCGACGACCGGGACGTTGTTGTACGCGTCGAGGTATCGACGCCCATCCGCCGCCTCCATCCAGGCGCCGTCGCCGCGGACGAGGTGGAGCGGCGTCCGATACGACAGTGACTCGAGCGCGCTGCCGAGGACGCGGTGGCGACGGGCCAGCAGATCGTCGGACGGCGCCCGTCGCGCGATCGGAGCTCGGGCGATGACCGCCATGCGTCGAGCGACCTCGTCGAAGCCGATCGTCTCCATCTGCTCGAGCAGCTCCCACGCGGGCTCGGCCCAGCCGCGGATGTAGTCGTTGTCCGGGTGCCGAGGCATGCGCCAGGCCGAGATGAGGATCGTCTGCGCCATGCGCCCGGCCAGCAGGTCGCCCAACAGGGCCGCCTCGGCGTCTTCCAGCGGCAGGACGGAGGTGTACCCCGCCAGGAACGCCTCGGCCACCTCGAACAGGTCGGTCCGGCCGCGAACGAGCGACTGGAGCGTGGCGGGGACGTCGAGCACGAGCGCGGTGTGCGCCATGTCGCCGAAGTCGATGATCCCGCTGACCCGGTTCCGCTCATCGAGAAGCAGGTTGTCGAGCGTGACGTCGTTGTGGATGAGCTGGGCGCGGAGCGCATGGGAACGCCGGGACAACGTTGGCGGCGAACCGGGCGAGGACCCGATCGATGAGCTCTCGGCGACCGGGCTCCTCCTCGAGCACCACCCGGCGCGCCAGCTCCGGCAGGTGCTGCTGGTCCCACCAGATCGTGCGGCCGGCGGCGGGATGGAAGAGGCCCCGCAGCGCACGGCCGATCCGGGCGACGACCTCGCCGAGGTGCGCGATCGCCTCCGCGTCGAGGTCCGCGGGCTCGGCGGTCCGGCCAGGCAGGAGCGGAAGGAGCCGCACGAGATGCGCGGCCCCGCCGACCTCGGCGGTGGCGATCGGCGACCCATCCAGCGCGGCACGAGCCACCGGCACGGGGAGGGCGGGATCGATCAGCGCGATCCGCTCGACCGCGGCGACCTCCATCTCGACGACCAGCGGGTCCTCGACGGCATTCGAGACCTTGAGGACCCATCCGGCCCCCGACGCATCGGTGAGGCGGAAGTTGCGGTCGCGCTCGCTGACGAGGAGCTCGGCCGTCGCCCGCAGGCCGTACCGCTCGCGGGCGATCTCCTCGGCATCATCGGTGCCGAGCGTGGGCGGGGGAGCGTCGAGAACGTCGGCGGTTGCCATCGGCCCCGATCGTAACCCGAGGGGCGGGGCAGTTTGGTACCGGAGACCCGCGCGCGACGTGCGCTAGAATCAGCCCCCGTCACCCGCGAACCGGCCTGCTTCCGCCTCGAGAGACATGGCGCGTAGAGGCGCCGGCGACGCGATCAGCATGGAGGCACTCAGCGCACCTGATGGCCAGCACCAACCCGGTGGCGGAGGCTCCGAACATCTGGGCCGTCGCCCAGTCGCAGTTCGACCACGCCGCCGACAAGCTCGACCTCGATGACGGCATGCGGCGCGTCCTTCGCGTCCCGCAGCGCGAGCTGACCGTCAACTTCCCGGTCACCCTCGACAACGGCGACGTCCGGGTCTTCACCGGGCATCGCGTCCAGCACAACGTCAGCCGCGGCCCGGGCAAGGGCGGGATCCGCTACCACCAGGACGTGAGCCTCGATGAGGTGCGGGCGCTGGCGATGTGGATGACCTGGAAGTGCGCCTGCGTGAACATCCCCTACGGTGGCGCCAAGGGTGGCGTGATCGTCGACCCGAAGAAGCTCAGCCTGCGCGAGGTCGAGGGGCTGACCCGGCGCTTCACGACCGAGATCAGCCTCCTCATCGGTCCCGAGCGCGACATCCCCGCGCCGGACGTCAACACGAACGCCCAGACGATGGCCTGGATCATGGACACGTACTCCATGCACCACGGCTACACGATCGCCGGCGTCGTGACCGGCAAGCCGATCGCCATCGGCGGCTCGCTCGGCCGCAACGAGGCCACCGCCCGCGGCGCGGTCTACACGCTGCTCCAGTGGGCGGAGGTCGCGAACCGGCCGCTGCCCGGGCAGCGCGTCAGCATCCAGGGCTACGGCAACGCCGGCAGCATCGCCGCGACCCTGCTCGCGGCGGAGGGCGCCACGATCGTCGCGGTGAGCGACTCGACCGGCGGCATCCACAATCCCGCGGGTCTCGATCCGGCCAAGGTCAGCGCCTGGAAGCAGGAGCACGGGACCGTCGTCGGCTTCCCGGGGACCGACGAGGTGACGAACCAGGAGATCCTCGAGCTCGACTGCGACATCCTCGTCCCGGCCGCGCTCGAGAACCAGATCACGAAGCACAACGCCCCGCGCATCCAGGCCAAGGTCGTCGCCGAGGCCGCCAACGGCCCGACGACGCCGGAGGCCGACGAGATCCTCCACGACCGCGGGATCTTCGTGATCCCCGACATCCTCTGCAACGCGGGCGGCGTGACCGTCAGCTACTTCGAGTGGGTCCAGGACATGCAGAGCTTCTTCTGGACCGAGGAGCGCATCAACGACAGCCTGAAGGGCATCATGGACCGCGCATTCGAGTCGGTCCACGCCATGAGCGAGCGTCGCGAGGTCGACATGCGCACCGCCGCCTACATGGTTGCCGTCGCCCGCGTGGCGGAGGCGACCACGCTGCGCGGGCTCTACCCCTAGTCCGGCCACCGGCCGATTGCGGGCACGCCGCGGCGAGGCGCCCGTGACGCATCGGCCTCAAGGAGCGAACATGCTCGACCACGAAGAGCGCTTCCTGTTTCGGGAGGAGATCCACAACCTCGCCAACGCGCTCGGCGACCCGGGGCAGCTCGACAACGTCGAGGATCTGCTCGCCGAGGTCACGACGAGCCCTCGATTCGACGCCGACGTCTTCACCCTCGAGCGCTCCCTGCAGGTGATGCTCGGCGCGCGTGCCGGCTCGACCCTGGTCGGGCTCCTCACCGTCGACCGGGGCGTCTTCGAGGAGCTCGGCGAGATCGGGCTGCCGCTCGAGGTCCAGGAGCGACTCGTCTCGTGGCGCGCCCGCTTCGGGCTGGTCATCGACAACGCGCTGAACTTCCTGAACAACCCCGACGGCATCCAGGGCCACAACTTCGGCACGCAGGTCTCGCATACCGAGGCCGGGCTCACCCTCCAGGGCCGCCTGACGCTCGTGCGCTACAACAACGAGCCCCAGTTCTTCATCGCCGATGCGGACGTGCTCCTCAGCGTCGCGGCCGACATGCTCGAGCGACTCGGCGATCACCTCGAGCCGGAGATGATCGACGCCGAGCTCGTGACCCGGCTGCGCGAGGGCGTCGACCTCGTCGAGCGTCGCACGAAGGCGCGCACGTAGAGTTCGGCGCATGCCCGCCAAGCGCGTCTTCCTGGCCGCGACCGGCCAGAACCGCGGCAAGACGACCACGAGCATCGGCCTGCTGGCCGCGATCCGCGAGCGCGGCCTGCGGTTGGGCTTCCTGAAGCCGGTCGGGCAGCGCTACCTCGTCGTCGACGGGACGCGCGCCGACGAGGACGCCGTGCTGATGAGCGAGGCCTTCGGGCTTCCCGATGCGCTCGACGACATGTCGCCGGTCACCCTGCCGCGCCACTTCACGACCGACTACGTGATGGGCCGCGTCGACGACGATCTCGGCGCCCAGGTCGCGGCCGCGTACGAGCGGATCGCCGCGGACAAGGACGTGGTCGTCGTCGAGGGCACCGGGCACGCGGGAGTCGGCGCGGTCGTCGGGCTCTCGAACGCGCGCGTCGCCGCGATGCTCGACGCGCCGGTCATCATCGTCAGCGAGGGCGGCATCGGCCGCCCGATCGACGAGATCGTGCTCAACGGCGCGCTCTTCGCGGCGCACGGCGTCCGGGTGATCGGTGCGGTCGTCAACAAGGTCGACGTCGAGTCGCATCCGGACCTGCCGGAGGTCATCGAGCGCGGTCTCGGCCAGCACGGCGTCGAGCTCCTGGCCTGCATCCCGTACTCCCAGTTCCTCGCCAACCCGTCGCTCGAGCTGGTCGCCACCCACCTCGACGGGCGAGCAGCTCACCGGCGAGGCGACGCCGGGCCAGACGATCGGCTGGGTCGCGATCGGTGCGATGCAGGCGACCCACGCGGTCGAGCTCCTGCGCGACCGGACGCTCCTGATCACGCCCGGCGACCGGGAGGATCTCGTGCTCGCCGCGATCGAGGCGAACCGGGCGGCCGCCGTTCCGCGAGTCATCGGCATCGTGCTCACCGGTGGCTTCCGCCCGCCCGACCGGGTGCTCGATGCCCTTCGCGACGCCGGGATCTTCGCCTACCTGGTGCGGACCGATACCTACCGCACCGCCCAGGCCGTGGACGAGATCCTCGTGAAGACGCACTCGTCGGACACCGAGAAGATCTCGACGATCATCGAGCTGGTGGACGGGGCGCTCGACGTCGACGCGCTCCTGGCGCGGCTGTAGGGCGACTTCGCGCGAGGGAAACACGAAGGGAGGCCGGACGTGGGCACCCGCCGGCCTCCCATGCACCGGTGGCGCTCATGGCCGAAGGGCCCGCGCCTCGGTGGCAGCCGCATCATACGAACCGGATGGCGCCCGGCACTAGTACTTTCGATGGCGACGTCGCGGCGGTGCGCGGCTCCTAGGTGACGTCCCACCCGAGCGGCATGTTGTCGGTGAGGCGAGCGCGCCCGATCCAGACGGCCACGAGCGCGATCGCGGGGCCGCTCAACCGCTGGAGCTCGGCGAGCGAGCCGGCGTCGGCGACGCTGACGTAGTCGATCCGCGCCTTCGACTCGCCGGCGAGCACGTCGGTCATCCGCCAGCGCAGGACCTCGGCGGAGCGTTCGCCCGCGTCATACGAGGCCGTCGCCGCGTTCAACGCGTTGTAGAGGCACGTGGCGGCGTGGCGTTCCTCGATGCCGAGCAAGCGCATTGGCGGAAGAGACGGCCAGGCCGTCGTCCTCGCGAATCGTCGGGCAGAGCACGAGCTCGAGGTTGAGGAACAGGTCGCGCAGCATGTGGCGGACGATCACGACCTGCTGGGCGTGGCGCTGGCCCATGTACAGCCGCGCCGGGCCGACGAGATGGATGAGCTTCAGCATCACGGTCGTCAGGCCGTCCAGGTGCCCGGGCCGGGACGCACCCTCGAGCTGGCGGGTGAGGCCCTCGACCGTCACGCGGGTCGTGTCGTCGGGCGGGTAGAGGGTCCCGACCTCGGGCAGGAAGGCGATGTCCACCTCCGCGTCCTCCATGAGCGCGAGGTCCCGCGCGTGGTCGCGCTCTCCGGGATCGCCCTCGTCGAGGCTGGTGAACGCGTGCGGGTTGACGAAGCTCGAGACGACGACGCAGCCGGTCTCGGCTCGCGCGCGGCGCATGAGCGAGAGCTGGCCGTCGTGAAGCATCCCCATCGTCGGCACGAAGCCGACGCTGTCGCCGGCGACGCGGCGCTGGAGGATCGTGTCTCGGAGCTCGTCCGCGTGATGGACGACGATCACGAACGGGGGCGTCGGCGGGAGGCGTCGCCTTCCGCGGTGCTGGCGGCGCTGCGGTATCGGTCCGCGATCAGGTCCCACAGGCGCTCGGCGACCTGGCGCTTCGGAAGCATCGGCCAGTCGGTCAGGGCGCCCTCGGCACCGAAGACGGTGACCTTGTTCTCGTCGGAGCCGATCGCGTCGAACGGGCCGCCGACGACGTTGCCGACGATCAGGTCGAGTCCCTTGTCGCGCAGCTTCGCCGCGGCATTCGCCTCGAGGTCGTTCGACTCCGCCGCGAAGCCGATGAGGAACGGCCGGACGTCGTCCGGCATCTCGCCGACCTCGGCCACGATGTCGGGGTTCGGCACGAGCTCGATCTGGAGGTTCTCGCCGGAGCGCTTGATCTTGCGCTGGCTCGCGCGCGCCGGCGCGAAGTCGGCGACCGCGGCGGCCATGACGAGGATGTCGGCGCCCGGGCGCCGCGCGGAGGACCGCCTCGCGCATCGCCTGGGCGGTCGTCGCGTCGACGACGGTGACGCCGCGCGGCGGGGTGACGCTCATCGCGCCCGCGATCAGGGTGACCGATGCGCCCCGGTCGCGTGCCGACTCCGCGATTGCGGTGCCCATCTTTCCGGACGACCGATTGCCGATGAACCGCACCGGGTCGAGCGGCTCTCGCGTGCCGCCGGCGCTGACGACGACGTGGAGGCCCTCGAGGTCTCCGGAGCGGACGAAGAGGCGCTCGATCGCCTCGACGATCGTCGGCGGCTCGGCGAGACGACCGATGCCGGTCAGCCCCGAGGCGAGCTCGCCGACCTCCGGCTCGACGATCATGTAGCCGAAGTCGCGGAGCGTCGCGACGTTGCGCTGGGTCGCCGGATGGGTCCACATGCCGGCGTCCATCGCCGGCGCCACGATCACGGGCGCGCGGCTCGCACAGGCGATGGCGGTCAGAGCGTCGTCCACCAGGCCGGCCGCAAGCTCGCCGATGAGGTTCGCCGTCGCGGGGGCGAACACGATGGCATCGGCCGCCTCGGCCAGCTCGATGTGCGCGATCTGCTGCTCGCCGTCCAGCTCCATGACGTCGGCGACGACCGGCCGATGGGTGAGGGACTCGAAGGTCAGGGGGCCGACGAATCGCGTCGCCGCGGTGGTCATCGCGACGTCCACCACCGCTCCGCGCTCGCCGAGCATCCGGACGAGCGTGACCGCCTTGTAGGCCGCGATGCTGCCCGCGACCCCGACGACGATGCGGCGCCCGGCGAGGGGCCCGATTCCTTCCTTCATGCCGTGCCGCCTGTCCGCGTCGCGGCTCGCTGGCGGTCGCGCAGGGCCTGCCACGCGTAGCGAATGCCGCGCAGCGTGAGGTCGGGCTCGACGGCGTCGATCCCGGGGACCTCGCGAAGCCACGGCTGATGGGTGTAGCCGCCGGTCGCGACGACCGTGACGCGGCTGCCCGCGGGCGAGCGCTCGAGCAGCTCCCCGCGCAGCGCGGTCAGCAGGCCGCTGACGAGGCCGATGTACCCGAGCACCGTGCCCGACTGCATGGCGTGCACGGTGTTCGCGCCGATCGCCGACGGCGGCCGGCGCAGCTCGATGCGCGGCAGCTTGCTGGCCCGGCCGACCAGCGCCTCGAGGCTGAGCCCGAGGCCCGGCGCGATCGCGCCACCGATGTAGGCGCCATCGGCGTCCACGAGGTCGAAGTTCGTGCTCGTGCCGAGGTCGATGACGATGGCCGGCCCGCCGAACTCGATTCGGGCGGCCAGCGCGTTGGCGAGGCGGTCGGCGCCGGCCTCGGTTGGGCGGTCGATCCGCACGTCGAGGACGCCCTCGAGCGTCGACGCGTCGACGAGTGCCGGCGTCACGCCGATGCGCTCGGTGACGAGGCGCTCCCAGGTCTCGGTGAGCGGCGGCACGACGCTGGCGAGGGCCACGGCATCGAGCTCGTCGAGGCGGTGGCCGTCGAGCGCGAGGAGCGACGTGAGCATCGCGGCCACCTCGTCCGCGGTCGCGTTCGCCCGCGTGATGGCCCGCCAGGAGCGGGCCAATCGGTCGTCCTCGAAGAGGCCGATGGTGACGTTCGTGTTGCCGATGTCGGCCGCCAGCAGCTTCACCGGCCGTATCCTAGCAGCCGATCCGCGCCGCTCCGGCACGCCGGAAGCCGGTGCTAGACTCGCCGACGATCCGCTACCGTGAGCCCGATGTCCGAGGCACGCGCCAAGCTCTACATCAACACCGGCGTCGTGACGGCCAGGAGCGACATCTACAACATCCTCCGTCCGCTCCTGAAGCAGACGGTCTCGTACACCTACTACCGCGGCTCGCGGGTCGAGTCGAGCGGGACGGGCTGGGTCGAGCGGATCGTCGTCGATCACCCGGACATCGCCTCGTACTTCACGCCGCTCGCGATCTGCCTGAACCTCGACTCCTTCGACTACCTCCAGTTCGACACGACCAGCGACCAGCTGCTCGTCTACACCCTCACGATCGGCAACGAGCGGGTCGTGCTCGAGTTCTCGGCGGGCGGCGCCCAGCGACTGGCCGAGCTGACGGACGCCGATGCGGCCGTGCCCTCGGGCTCCCGCCCGCTGCCACGCAACGCCGAGGAGCTCGCGCGCGACCTGCGCTTCATCCAGATGGAGCTGCTGATGTCGGCCGATGCGGACGCGGCCGACGGCGATCGCTCGGACGAGGACGAGGACGGGGCGTGACCGCCACGCCGGCGCCCGCGCGGACGCGACCGCGCGGAGCCGCCGTTCCCCACGTCCGCTCGGTGCTGCCCAGCGGGCTTCGCGTCGTGACCCAGTCGATGCCCGGCGCCCGGTCGGCGAGCGTCGCGATCTTCGTGCCCGTCGGCTCGCGCCACGAGGACGAGGCGCACGCGGGGCTGTCGCACCTGCTCGAGCACCTGGTGTTCAAGGGCACGCGCGACCACCCGGAGCCCGGCGCGCTGTCGCAGGTCGTCGAGGGCGTCGGCGGATCGATCAATGCCAGCACCGATCGCGAGCTGACGGTCTACAGCTCCAAGGTGCCGGCTGAGCAGCTGGGCGTCGCGCTCCATGCCGTCAGCGAGCTCGCCCTCCACCCGGTCCTGCGTCGCACCGACCTGTCGGCCGAGAAGCCGGTCATCGTCGACGAGATCCGGATGTACGTCGACTCGCCGTCCGACCACGTCTTCACGCTGTTCGACGAGCTCCTCTATGGGCGCCATCCGCTCGGCCGCGAGATCGCCGGGACGATCGGCTCGGTGCGTCGTGCGACACATCGCGGCGTCGTGGATCACTGGCGCGCGGCCTACCGGCCCGCTCGGGTCGTCCTGGCCGTCGCCGGCGCGATCGACCACGAGCAGGTGCTGCGCCCCGCCGCCGAGTGGGATGCCGCCGGCCCGCCGGAGAACGGCCAGCCCGCCCGGCGTCTGCCCGTGGCGGCTCCGGCGCCGAGGCCCGCGCCGCGCGGCACGCTCCGCGTCTCCCGCCGGCGGTTGAGCCAGGGAAACCTGTGCCTCGGCATGCCGGGCGTCGCCCGCGACGATCCGGACCGCTGGGCGCTCGACCTCCTCGGCGCGATCCTCGGAGACGGGATGGGCAGCCGGCTCTTCCTCGAGCTGCGCGAACGGCGCTCCCTCGTGTACGACGTCTCGACGTTCAGCGCGATGTACGCCGATGCCGGCACCTTCGGCGTCCATGCCGGCTTCGATCCCGAGGACGCGGAGCGGGTCGTGACGGCCATCCTGCAGGAGCTCGACCGGATCAGCACCGATCCCGTGTCACCCGAGGAGCTCGACCGTGCTCGCGCCTACACCCGCGGCCGCCTCGAGCTGCGCATGGAGGACTCCGGCGCGGTGGCCGGATGGATCGGGACGGGCGAGACCCTCCTGCCGCGGATCCTCACGGTCGACGAGGTGATCGAGCACCTCGAGGCGGTCACCGTGGACGACCTGCTCCGCGTCGCGCGGCGCTTCCTGGCTCCGTCCGAGGCGCGCCTCGCGGTCCTCGGGCCCTTCCGCAGCCGGGCACGGTTCGAGCGCGCCCTGCGCTCGTGACCCGCAGGCGCGCAGGCCGTCGCGACGCTTCGGAGCCCGAGCCGGATTCAGGATCGATCCCCGAAGCCGCGGCGACCCCGGAGCCGGAGAGCGAGGCCGACGAGCTCCAGATCATCGACTTCATCGCCGATGAACTGGGACTTGCCCGCGCGCAGATCGATGCCGGGCTGCTGGGCCTGGCGGAGGGCACGGTTCGACGGCGCCTCGCCGTGCTGGAGGCAGACGGCGTGACCTCGGACGAGGAGACCGATGCGCTCCGCCTGCTCCTTGCCGAGACGCTCTGGCGCCAGGGGCGCCCGATCGGCGCGCGCCGCGCGGTCGAGGCGATCCGGCCGGCCAGCCCTCAGCGGCGGCTGCCGATCGCGCTGCTCATCGAGGCGGAGACGCTGGCCGCAGCCGGTGAGGGCGATCGGGCCGCGGGCGCACAGGAGCGACTGCTGGCCGCGATCGGGGCCGACGCCGCCTTCGAGCTGGCCGGAGGCACGGCCGATCGCCTGACGTGGCCGCTGCCGGAGTCGATGCAGCCCGGGTCGGGTCGGGTCGCGCGCCCGCCGTGGACCTCGCGGCCGGACGAGGTCGCTCCGGAGGGCGAGCCACTCGACGACGAGCGCGTGGCCGCCGGGCGTGGCCGGCTCGAGGAGTCGCGGGTCGCGTACGTGGCGGGGGACCTGGCGCGGGGCGACAGTGAGATGTCGATCGCGGTCCGTCTCGACCCGGCGCTGGCGGCCGATGGCGTGGGGCTGATCGAGCCAACGCTCGGCAGCCAGCCCTCGCCGGAGCGTCTGCTACTCTACGGCGACCTGCTCAATGCCGCCGGTCGCGACGCGGAGGCCACCCGCGCCTACGACCTCGCCGCGGAACGTCGGGGCGGGACCAGCACCTAGGAGCCCTTCTTCGCCATGCAGCGCACGCTCGTCCTCGCCAAGCCCGATGCGGTCCAGCGCGGGCTCATCGGGGAGATCATCGGCCGCTTCGAGCGCAAGGGCCTGAAGGTCGTCGGCCTGCGGCTGCTCACCGTCCCGCGGGAGATGGCCGAGCGCCATTACGCGGTCCATGCCGGCAAGCATTTCTACGACGGCCTCGTCGAGTTCATCACCTCCGGGCCCGTCGCGGCGATCGCCCTGGAGGGTCCCGATGCCATCGCCGTCGTGCGCCTGATGGTCGGCAAGACGATGCCGAACGAGGCGGATCCGGGAACGATCCGCGGCGATCTCGGGGTCAGCGGGCTCCGCAACCTGATCCATGCCTCGGACGCCCCCGAGACCGCGGAGGAGGAGCTGGCGCTCTGGTTCGAGACCGATGCGCTCGTCGACTATCGGCGCGAGGTCGATGCCTGGATCGTCGCGGAGGAGCCGGCCCGAGCCTGAGGCTCAGTTGTCGCTGGCGGCGAGCGGCGGATACTCGGGCCGCTCGATGAGCCCGATCCGCTCGAGGGGGAAGTAGCGCAGCCAGGCCCGGCCCAGGATCAGGTCCTCGTCGATCGGGCCGAAGACGCGCGAGTCCTGGCTCATCGGGCGGTTGTCGCCCATCACGAAGTACTCGTTCTCGCCGACGATCCAGCTCAACGGGCAGTCCGGCCGCGGGCAGTCCGTCGGGGCGGTCGTGCCGTCCGCCTGCTTCACGACGTACGGTTCCTCGATGCGCACCGGGCTCTCGCCGGGACGCGTCACGAAGACGCGCCCGTTCTCGAGGCTGATCGTGTCACCCGGCATCCCGATGATCCGCTTGATGAACGGGATCCCGTCGGCCGCCAGGCCCGATCCCGTCGGCGGGTTGAAGACGATCACGTCGCCGTACTGGTACCCGTCGAAGCGGACCGACAGCTTGTCGATGAGGATGTACTCCCCGTCGACGATCGTCGGCACCATCGAGCTCTGCTGGACCTCGAAGGGCTGCGCCACGAAGTTGTGGATGACGAGGTAGATCAGCAGCGTCAGGACCAGGGTCTCGACGATCTCGAAGGCGCATCCCAGCGCACGACGCGAAGAGGCGCGCTCGCCGGAGGCGGGCGCGCCGGAGGGATCGGTCTCTTCGGAAACGTAGGTCATGGCCCTGGGCATGCGAGGCGCGGAGCGACAGGATAGCGCAAGGGCTGCCCTAGACTCTGCCGCACCGATGGGCACGCTCATTCTCGCGCGGCATTCGATCACCGAGGCGTCCGCCGCCGGCCGCAACCTCGGCCAGCGCAGCGACCCGCCGCTGGCCGCCGAAGGCACGGCCCTCGCCGCCCGGCTCGGCGACACCCTTCGCGCCGAGCTCGACGAGCTGCCCCACGACGACCTGCGGCTGCTCTCCAGCCCGGCGCTGCGCTGCCGCCAGACCGCCACGGCGGTCGTCGATGCGGTCGGCGGAGACCTCGAGGTCGAGGTCCACTCAGGGCTGCTGGAGCTCGACTACGGCGCCTGGGACGGGTTGACCGCGGACGAGTGTCGCGCTCGCGATCCCGAGCAGCGCACGGCCTGGGAGGCCGATCCCTTCACGACGCGCTGTCCCGAGGGCGAGAGCGGGCAGGACGTGCTGCGACGGCTCTCCGCCGTCCTCGATCCGATCGAGGCGTGGCTCGCGGAGGACCGGGCGCGTTGCGCGATCGTGATCGCCCACAACCACGTCAACCGCCTGCGACTCTGCGCGCTGTTCGGCTGGCCGATGCGCGAGTACCGCGACCGGCTGTCGCAGGAACCGGCGGGGTACAGCATCGTCGGGCTCGGTGGCGAGACGCCCGTCGTCCGTCGCGTCAACGCGGCGCCGGCCTGAGGATGCGGCACGGTCCGTGCGTAGGGACGGCCGAGCCCGAGCCCTGAGCTCCCGACCGGTCCGATCCGGACCCGACCCTATAATCGGGGCCCGCAATCCCACGAGGTCAGATGTCGATCGAGGTCAGCCAGCAGCTCCAGCCGGTGATGCAGGTCAAGGTGACCCCGAAGCAGATCGCGGCGAACTACATCCTGCAGATGAGCTCGGTGGAGCTGCAGGAAGCGATCAGCCAGGAGCTGGACGAGAACCCCGCGCTCGAGATGAGCGAGCTGCCGACCTGCCCGATCTGCGGCAGCTCGGTTGCCGGCAACTACTGCACCGAGTGCATGCCGCGCAAGGGCGAGGACGGGGACGAGAGCGGCCGCCTGCTGAGCGCCGACGACCTCGCCGGGGACGGCTCGGCCCGGCTTCGCGACGAGGCGGACGAGTTCGACCCGATCGCCCGCGCGGAGGCCGACTTCACCCTGGAGGACCATCTCACCTGGAACCTCCACGCGCTCCTTCCCTCGCGCCTGCACCCGGTGGCCGACCACGTCATCGGCGCGCTCGACTCGAACGGCTTCCTGACCGAGACCGATGCGGAGATCGCCGCCGCGACCGGCGTCTCGCTCGACGACGTCGAGCAGGTCCTGGCCGCGATGAAGGGCCTCGAGCCGATCGGCATCGGCTCGCGATCGATCACCGAGTCGCTGCTCGCGCAGATCGAGTTCCTGCGCGAGCTGGGCGAGCTGGCGGTCCCCGATCACGCCGAGGAGGTCGTCGGGGAGCACCTCGCCGACCTGGGCGAGCGTCGCTTCCGCGAGGCCGCGGCCGCCGTCGGCATCACCCAGCGCGAGGTGACCGACATCTGGCAGTTCGTGAAGGCCAATCTCAATCCGTATCCCACCGCGGCCTTCACCGCGGCGGTGAGCGGCGACAGCTCGCGCACGCTCGTCAGGCCCGACGTCCTGATCCGGATGATCGACGACGAGCTGACCGTCGAGGTCGTCGAGTCCCGGCGCTTCAGCCTGCGCGTGGCTCCGATCTACTCGGCCCTGAGCTCGAAGCTGCGCAGCAACGAGACGACGGAAGACGAGAAGGAGCACGTGCGCCAATACGTCGGCCGCGCGAAGTTCTTCATCGACAACATCAATCGCCGCCGCGCGACGATCCAGCGCATCGCCGAGGCCCTCGTCGATCGGCAGCGCGACTACCTCGTCCACGGCGTCCAGCACCTCGTGCCGCTGACGCGCGCCGAGGTGGGGGAGCTGATCGGGATGCACGAGTCGACCGTCAGCCGCGCGACCGCGGAGAAGTACGTGATGGTCCCCTCCGGTGAGGTCGTCCCGTTCAGCCACTTCTTCACCGCGTCCCTGGGGGTGAAGGACCAGATCCGGCGGATGATCGAGGCGGAGGACCACGAGCCACCCGCTCAGCGATCAGGAGATCGCTGACGCACTGGCCGCCGACGGCGTGGCGCTCGCACGCCGCACGGTCGCGAAGTATCGCGACGAGCTGCAGATCCTCCCCGCGCGCCTCAGGCATCGCTGACCGACGGCAGCGCGCACCGATGCGGGCCGTCCTCCTCCGCAGCCTCGCCGTGATCGGCGTCGGCGGGATCGTCCTCGCCGGCGTGCTGTACGTCGCCACCACGTTCGACGGCCGGCCACCGAGCGTGCTCGAGGTGCGGCTGACCGCACCGGTCGCCGATGACGAGCGCGTCGCGCTGATCAATACCAGCATCGAGGTCGCGTTCAGCGAGCCGGTGGATCCCGAGTCGGCCGAGGAGGCGGTGCGGATCGAGCCGGCGGTCGCGGGGGCGGTGAGCTGGAGCGGCAGCACGATGCGCATCACGCCCGCCGACCCGCTGGAGCTGGAGACCGCATACGCCGTCACGATCGCGGCGGGGATCCGCGACCTCGCGGGCAACCGGATGACGGAGCCGCCGCCGCCGTTCGAGTTCGTGACGGCGGGGCGCCCGAGCCTCGTCGAGTCGGTCCCGGAGGACGGCGCGGACGAGGTCCCGCTCGACGGGCCGATCGCGCTGACCTTCTCGACGCTGATGGACACGGCATCGGTCGACGACCAGCTAACCCTGAGCCCGGCCTTCGAGCATGAGCTGCGCTGGAGCGGCGAGCTGCTGGAGATCGTCCCCACGCAGCCGCTCGAGCCTGGCCGGGACTACGAGGTCTCGATCGGCGCCGATGCCGCCGATGCCGCCGGCGTCACGCTCGATGAACCGGTCAGCCTCGCCTTCCGCACCGTCTCTCCGGGACTCGCGGCCGAGACGATCGTTCCGGCCGACGGAGTGGACGGGATCGCGCCGACCGCGCCAATCGCGGTCATCTTCGATCGGCCGATCGATCCGTCCTCGGTCTCCGGCGATCAGCTGACGATCAGCCCCGACGTCGCCGGGACCCTCGAGGTCGTCGCGCTCCCGAGCGATCCACCCGACGACGACGGCGCCGGGAGCCTCCTTCGCTTCACCCCGTCCGGGCCGATGCCACCGAACACGACGTTCGAGGTCGAGCTCGCGACCGGGCCGGCGACGACGACGGGCGAGACGATGGGCGAGCCGTTGACATGGACCTTCACGACCGGTCCTCCGACCGCCGCGGTCTCGAACGGGATCGCCTTCATCACCGACCGCGGCGGAGTCGCGAACGTGTGGTTCATGAACGCCGACGGCAGTGGGCAGCGCCAGGTCAGCGTCGAGCTCGAGCCCGTGCTCGACTACGCGGTCGCGCCGGACGGCAGCTCGTTGATCGTCTCCGACGGCCGGCGACTCATCTATCAGCTCGCCGACGGCACCGATCGGCGGATCCTGACCGACGACGAGCACCTCGAGTTCGACCCGACCTACTCCCCCGACGGCCAGCTCGTCGCGTTCGGTCGCGCCGATGCGGAGTCGGGAGCCGGGCTCGGACTGTGGGAGTGGCAGGTCGGCGGCGGCGACGCGACCGCGATCGAGCTCCCCGAGGCGATCGGCGCGGGCCCATCGCCGTCGCCCGGAGCGTCGGACGAGCTGGCGTTGCGCGCGCCGCGCTACGCGCCGGATGGGCAGGCGCTCGCCTTCGTCGACCTCTCCGGATCGATCGGCATCCTCGAGCTCCCAGCCGAGCGACTGACCCTCGTCCCCTTCGCCGCCGCCGGCGCGCCGATCTGGATGCCGGACTCGTCCGGCGTGCTCATCACCGGGCTCCGGCGCCTCGGACGACGAACCCGGACCCGACGTTCGACGCGCCGGTCACGCCCCTCGCCAGCGGCCCGTCGGACGCGGTCCACCGGCTCTCGCGCTCGGGTACCTCGGTCGTCGAGCTCCGCTTCGGCGTCGGGTCGGAGGCGTTCGGCGTCGCCGCCGACGGCAGGATCCTGTACGCCGATCGCGGCGGGGGGTTGCGGATCGCCGACAGCCCGAACGAGGCGCCGGTCGGCCCCGCGTTGACCGAGCAGCCGGTCGCCGCGGCCGCGTTTGCGCCAAGCGAGCCGGCGGTGGTCGTCGTCGTTCGCCGACGACGGGGATGTCGGTTTCGTCGAGGTCGCTCGACCTCGACAATGGAGCGACGACGTCGCTCGCGCCGAGCGGCGCCGACCCCCGCTGGCAGCCCTGATCGGTCGCCGGCGCTCCGTGCTAACATTCCCGCGCCTTCGCTGGCGGGGTACGTGACGCGGTCCTCCCGCCGGCGTTTCGTGTTCATCAACCCCCGGCTTTGAGCGTGCCCTACCGTGGCCGCCGGCCGCGCTCGGAGGTCTCATGGAGCAGATCACCTGGGTGATCCCGATCGCCGGAATCGCGGCGATCCTCTTCGCCATCTATCTCGCTCGCGACGTGCTGTCGCGTGACCAGGGGACGGAGGCGATGCAGGACGTCGCCGGCACGATCTTCGAGGGTGCCGTCGCCTTCATTCGGCGCCAGTACACGACGATCTTCATCTTCGCCGTCGTGGGCGCGGTCCTCATCGGCGTGCTCATCACGCTCGTCGAGACGCCCGAGGTCGCGGACGTGCCGGCTCTCGCCGGCCTCCCGATCGGGATCATGACCGCGATCGCCTTCTTCGTCGGCGCACTGTGCTCGATGGCCTCCGGCATCATCGGCATGTTCGTCGCCGTCAGGGCCAACGTGCGGACCGCGTCCGCGGCCCAGCGCAGCCTCGTCGAGGCGGTCCAGGTCGCGATGCGCGGCGGGGCGGTCTCCGGGTTCCTCGTCGTCGCCCTCTCGCTGCTCGGCGTGTGGGGCATCTTCACGCTCTACGACACGTTCGTCGCGGACGTGACGGTGAAGGAGGCGCCGTTCCTGATCGTCGGGTTCGGGTTTGGAGCGTCGTTCGTCGCCCTCTTCGCCCAGCTCGGCGGCGGGATCTACACGAAGGCCGCCGACGTCGGTTCGGACCTCGTCGGAAAGGTCGAGAAGGGCATCCCCGAGGACGACCCGCGCAACGCCGGCGTGGTGGCGGACCTCGTTGGCGACAACGTCGGCGACTGCGCCGGCCGCGGCGCCGACCTGTTCGAGTCGACCGCCGCCGAGAACATCGGCGCGATGATCCTGGGCGTCGCGGTCTATTCGATCGCGCTCGCGTCCGGCTGGCCAAACCCCGAGGCCTGGATCTTCTTCCCGCTGGTCGTCCGCGCCTTCGGGTTGCTGGCCACGATCGTCGCGATCTTCTTCGTCCGCGGCAAGGAAACCGAAGACCCGATGAACATGCTCAACCGCGGGTATTGGGTCACCACCCTGCTGTCCGTCGCGGCGCTGGCGTTCGTGACGTACGTGATGATGAACACGCATCGGCGAGCACGGGCGTCGGCGGGTTCCCCACCTGGACCTACTTCTTCGCGGCCGGGGTCGTGGGCCTCGCGACGAGCGTCGCGTTCGTCTACATCACGCAGTTCTACACCGCCGGCTCGTTCCGCCCGGTTCGCGAGATCGCCGAGGCGTCCAAGACCGGCCCGGCCACGAACATCATCAGCGGCACCGCGGTTGGCTTCGAGACCACGCTGGTGACGGCCGTGACCATCAGCATCGCCCTGTTCGCGAGCTACTGGCTCGGCAACCAGGCCAACCTGCTGTCCGAGACCGGCGTCAACGTCGGCGGCATCTTCGGCACCGCCGTCGCGACGATGGGCATGCTCATGACCACCGCCTACATCCTGGCGATGGACACGTTCGGCCCGATCACGGACAACGCCGGCGGCATCGCCGAGTTCAGCCGAGCCGACAAGAGCGCGCGCGAGATCACCGATCGGCTCGACGCGGTCGGCAACACGACCAAGGCCCTGACCAAGGGCTACGCGATCGCGTCGGCATCGCTTGCCGCGTTCCTGTTGTTCTCCGCCTACATCGACAAGATCAACGTGATCCAGGGCCGGCGCATTGAGGCCAACGTGCCCGGCGCGCAGCTGCTGGACTCGGTCAACCTGGCCAACGTCAACGTGTTCATCGCCGCCCTGCTGGCCGCGATGCTCGTCTACTTCTTCAGCTCGCTCGCGATCCGGGCCGTCGGCACGACCGCCCAGTCGATCATCGTCGAGGTCCGCCGTCAGTTCCGCGAGATGCCCGGGATCATGGACTACACGCAGCGACCGGACTACGCCCGCGTCGTGGACATCACGACACGGGCCGCCCTGCGCCAGATGGTCGCCCCCGGCCTCGTCGCCGTCGCCACGCCGATCGCCATCGGCCTGCTGCTCGGCTTCGAAGCCGTGGCCGGCATGCTGATGGTGGGGACCATCTCGGGCGTGCTGCTCGCGACGGTCCTCAACAACGGCGGCGGGGCATGGGACAACGCGAAGAAGTACATCGAATCGGGTCAGCTCAAGGACGACGACGGCAACGTGCTCGGCAAGGGCTCCGATGCCCACGCCGCGGCCGTCGTCGGCGACACGGTGGGCGATCCGTTCAAGGACACGGCCGGTCCGTCGCTCCACGTGCTCGTGAAGCTGCTCGCGACGATCTCGCTCGTCCTCGCCCCGCTCTTCATCCGCTAGGAATCGGCAGGCGCCGGAGGATCTCCGCGATCCCTCGGCGCCGCCTCGAGCATGGACGTCGTCTTCCAGGCCGCGATCATGGGCCTGCTCCAGGGGATCACCGAGTTCATCCCGATCAGCTCGTCGGCGCACCTGGAGCTGGCGCCGTGGATCTTCGGCTGGGACGAGAGCGGGCTGATCGGCTCGCTCGCCTTCGACGTGTTCCTCCACCTCGGCACGCTGGTGGCGCTGCTCGTCTACTTCGCACGGGACTGGCTGCGCTACCTCCGCGCCTGGTGGGCGAGCATCCGTGAGCGGAGCATCGGCGGCGAGACGGACCGCAAGGTCGCCTGGCTGCTGGTCCTGGCGACGATCCCGGCGGCGGTGATCGGCTTCGCCCTCGAGGACTTCATCGGCGAGACGTTCCACGGGGACAGCGACGCCGCTCGCCTGGCGATCGCCGGCTTCCTGGTCGATCGGGGCCATCCTGCTCTGGCTCGCGGATCGGCTCGGGCGCCGCACCCGCGAGATCGAGGCGCTGAACGCGCCGACGGCGCTGACGATCGGATTCAGCCAGGCCCTGGCGCTGTTCCCGGGCATCAGCCGGTCCGGCGCGACGCTGACGACCGGCCTCGCGCTCGGCCTGACGCGTGAGGCCGCCGCGCGATTCAGCTTCCTGCTGGCGGTCCCGATCACCCTCGGGGCCGGCATCTACGGCTCGCGCCACCTCCTGACCGAGGCGCATACCGGCGTGGAGTGGCTCGCCATCGGCGTCGGCTTCGCGGCTGCCGCCATCTCCGGGATGCTGGCGATCGGCTTCCTGCTGTCATGGCTCCGTCATCGGTCCGTGACGATCTTCAGCGTCTACCGGATCGTCTTCGCCGCGTTCATCGTCTGGCTCGTTTTCATCGGCCATTGACGCTCCGCAACTTTGACGGGCGGGTCGCGCGCGCCTACAATCTGGCGGCCGCCGGGACACCGGCGCGCGCCTGGCCCGCATCCACTGGGTTTGGGGGTACGGCCAGCTTCAGGAGACGCCGCCAATGAAGTGCGGGGCCTGAAGCGTTTTTTGTTATCGAGCGCGGACGCCACGTCGACCCCACGACACGGCGAGCCTCGCGGAGGCGCCGCAGGAGGATCAGGGGTTCAGCCATGAACACGAAGACCGTCTACCTCACCGCCGAAGGCCTGGCCAAGCTCAAGGCCGAGCTCAATGAGCTGATCAGCGTGGACCGGCCACGCGTCGCGGCGCGGATCCACGAGGCGAAGCTCGACGGCGACCTCAGCGAGAACGCCGAGTACGAGGACGCCAAGCAGGAGCAGTCGTTCCTGGAGGGCCGGATCGCGACGCTCGAGCTCCAGCTCCGCAACGCCGAGGTCATCGCGAAGGCGAACGGCGACAAGGTCGGGATCGGCTCGAAGGTCGTCATCAAGGGCGGCGAGGGCGAGGAGACGTTCACGATCGTCGGCTCCGCCGAGGCGGCGCCCCGCGATGGCCGGATCAGCAACGAGTCGCCCGTCGGCTCGGCGCTCATGGGCCTGAAGAAGGGCGACAAGTTCACCGTGCAGGCCCCGGCCGGACCGATCGAGTACACGCTCGTCCGTATCGGATAGGGGACGGCGTGTTCTGGGCTGACGAGATCGCGGCGTCGGCCGTCGGCCCGCAGGTCGTCAACGACTCGAAGACCCCCTCCGGCACCGTCCACGTCGGCAGCCTCCGCGGCCCGGTCGTCGTCGACACGATCGCCCGCGCCCTCCGGAACGCCAGCGTCCCGGTCGAGCTGCGCTACGGCGTCGACGACCTCGACCCGATGGACTCCCAGGCGCTCCTGACTCCCGACGCGATCGAGCGCTCGATGGGCGTGCCGCTCGCGCACGTGCCGGACCCGGCGGGGGACTGCCACCCGTCCTACGCCCGCCACTTCGCCGGGGTCTTCGTCGACACGTTCGACGGGCTCGGCATCCGCCCCGACACCTATTACTGGATGAGCGAGGTCTATGCGTCGGGCGCCATGGACCGATACATCCGCCTGGCCCTCGACGCCGCCGCCACGATCCGCGAGATCTATCGGCGCGTCGCCCACGTCAACCATCCCGACGAGTGGCATCCGCTCTTCGTCGTCTGCGAGAACTGCGGGCGGATCGGCACGACGATCGTCACCGGCTGGGACTCCGAGCGCGGGGTCGTCCGCTACGAGTGCCGCGCGGACCTCGTGACGTGGGCGGCCGGTTGCGGCCACAGCGGCGAGGTCTCGCCGTTCGGCGGACGCGCGAAGCTCCCGTACAACGTCGACTGGGCGGCGAAGTGGGACCTCTTCGGCGTCACGATCGAGCCCGCCGGCAAGGACCTCTCGACCGCGGGTGGCTCGCGGGACCGATCCGACGCCATCGCCCGCGAGGTGTTCGGCAATGAGCCGCCGCTCAACGTGCCGTACGAGTTCCTGAACATCGGCGGTCGGAAGATGTCGACGTCGAAGGGCGTCGGCGCATCGGCGGCGCAGATGGCGGAGGTCGTGCCGCCCGAGCAGCTCCGACTCCTCTTCCTCCGGCCGCGACCGAACACCGCCATCGAGTTCGACCCCGAAGGGACCGATGCGATCCCGCGCCTCTTCGACGAATCGGACCGCCTCGCGGCGGCGACGGCGGGACGCGAGGTGCGCGGCGAGCTGCCGCCGCACCACGACCGCGTCTTCACCTACAGCCTCGTCGACGCCGGTGCGGACGTCGCGGCCGAGGCGGCGGCCTATCGCCCCGCGTTCAGCCACCTCGCCCTGCTCGAGCAGATCCCCGGCATCGACGTCGTCGAGCGCGTGACCGCGGAAAAGGGTTCGCCGCTCACCGATCGTGAGCTCGAGATCGTCGAGGAGCGCCGCTCCGCCGCACGGGCATGGCTCGAGGCGTATGCACCGGACACCGCGCGTCTCTCGGTCCAGCGCGACGGCCTGCCGGAACGGGCCGCGGAGGCCGACGACGCGCAGCGCGAGTACCTCGGTGCGCTGGCCGGGGCCCTCGAAACCGCGACCTGGGATGGCGAGACCGTCCAGGCCGCGATCTTCGCCACGGCCACGGACCGCGGCCTGCCGGCGGGGAAGGCGTTCGCCGCGCTGTACCTCGCCTTCCTCGGGCGACCGTCCGGGCCACGTGCCGGCTGGCTGCTCGCCGCGCTGGATCGGTCCTTCGTGCTCGACCGTCTTCGCCAGGCGGCGGGCGCCGGGGTGAGCGCATGAGCGTCGGGCTGCAGCGCCTCCGGGAGGATGCCGATCGTCTGAAGCTGGCGGCCGCCGACAAGGGCGAGGATCCCGCGGTCGTCGATCGCGCCGTCGAGCTCGACGAGCGTCGCCGCGCTCTCGTCGCGGAGGCCGATACGCTCAAGGCCGAGCGGAACGAGGCGAGCCGGCGCATCGGCGAGGTGATCCGTGGCGGGGCGGACCCGAACGGGCAGGAGGTTGCCGAGCTGAAGGCCGCCTCGGCCGCGAACGCCGGGCGGATCGATGCGCTCGACGCCGACCTCGCGACGGTCGAGGCCGAGCTCGAGGACGCGATGCTTCGCATCCCGAACCCCGCGGACCCCGACGTCCCGGTGGGCGGGGAGGAGGCGAACGTCGTCGTCCGGACGTGGGGCGAGCCACTCCCGCGCGGGGAGCGCAAGCCGCACTGGGAGCTCGCCGAGGCGCTGGGGATCATCGACAACGCGCGCGGCGCGAAGATCACCGGCTCCGGATGGCCGGTCTACCTCGGCGACGGGTCGACGCTTCAGCGCGCCCTGATCGGCTGGTTCCTCGACGTCCTCTCCCGCGAGCACGGGATGACCGAGGTCTGGCCGCCGGTCGTCGTGAACGCCGACTCGGCCCGCGGCACCGGCCAGATCCCCGACAAGGAGGACCAGATGTACGTCGTCGAGCGCGACGGCCTCTACCTGGTCCCGACCGCCGAGGTGCCGGTCACGAACCTCCACCGCGACGAGATTCTCGACGGCGAGGCGCTGCCGATCCGCTACGCCGCGTACTCCGCCTCGTTTCGACGCGAGGCGGGCGCCGCCGGGCGCGACACGCGCGGGATCCTGCGCGTGCACCAGTTCGACAAGGTCGAGATGGTCAGCTTCACGCTCCCCGAGCACTCCTCCGACGAGCTCGAATGGCTCACGGCGTGCGCCGAGGGGATCCTCCAGCGGCTGGGCCTGGCCTACCGGGTCGTGTTCATGAGCACCGGCGAGATGGGCTTCGTCCAGGCCCGCAAGTACGACATCGAGGTGTGGGCGCCCGGCGTCGAGCGCTGGCTCGAGGTCAGCAGCATCAGCAACTTCCGCGACTACCAGGCGCGACGGATGGCGATTCGGTATCGGTCCGGGGCCGGCGCGAAGCCCGAGCTCGTCCATACCCTGAATGGCTCGGCGTTCGGCATGGCGCGGACGGTCGCCGCGCTGATCGAGACGTTCCAGCAGCCCGACGGCAGCATCGCCATCCCCGAGGTGCTGCGACCCGCGTTCGGCGGGCGCGACCGGATCG
>CAWCQX010000004.1:0-115568 GCA_963797855.1 uncultured Chloroflexia bacterium
CCGGAGCTCCTGCATCGGGCGGATGTCATCACCGTCCATACCCCGTTGACCCCACAGACCCGCGGGCTCATGGGCGGGGCCCAGCTCGAGGCCACGAAGCCCGGCGCGATCGTCCTCAACGTCGCGCGCGGGGGGATCGTGGATGAGGCTGCGCTGGCGGATGCGCTGCACTCGGGCCACCTCGCCGGGGCGGCCGTGGATGTGTACTCCATGGAGCCGATGGCGGCGACAATCCGCTCCGCGCAGCCCCCAACGTCGTGCTGACGCCGCACCTCGGCGCATCGACGTCGGAAGCCAGGATCGGGTCGGCCTCGAGATGGCCGAGCAGGTGGTCATGGCGCTCTCCGGCGTCACGCCGCCGTACGCGTGAACGCGCCGGCCGTCCCACCGGAGACCGGGCCGCGGCTCCGTCCCTACGTTGAGTCGGTCGACGGCTCGCATCCTGCGCGCCAGCTCGCCCGGCGCGTTTGACACGCTGTCCCTGACGTACGCGGGGGAGATCGCGGCAGGAGAGTGCGCGCCGATCCGGACCGCGGCCATCGGGGGCTGCTCGAAGCCGTCACAGATCAGCGCGTCAACGCGGTGAATGCCGACCTCGTCGCTCATGAGCGCGGGCTGACCGTGCGCGAAGACCCGGACGGCGTCTTCGGAGCCGTGGGCATCGCTGGTCGAGCTCGCCGTCGGCCCCGTCGACGGCGAGCCGATCCTGACCCTGGCGGGGTCCACGGCTCACGGCCGCCCGCACCTCGCAGCCCTTGACGGCTTCGCGATCGACGCGGAGCTCGCGGGCATCATGCTCGTCACTCGCCAGAGGACCCCCCGGGATCGTCGGCGCGGGTGGGGCACGATCCTCGCCGACGCCGGCAACAACATCCCTCGCTGGAGCTGTCGCGCCTCACCGAACACGGGGAGGCGATGATGTTCGTGTCGGTCGACGACCCGATCGAGCGGCTCGCTGCTCGAATGGCTCCGCGCCGCCGACGGGATCGTCGAGGCCTCGGTGGTCGAGCTGCCGTCGAGCTAGTCCGTCGACCCCTCGGCAGCCCGCGGTCACCGGCGCGCAGCGCGAGCGCCAGGCCGGCCGCGCCAAAGGCCCAGAACGCGATGGGGGGCGCGACGAAGACCGGTGCGGCCGCGGAGCGGAACAGCGCCTCAGCGAACATCATGAGCGCGCCGAGGGTGAATGCAGTCGCTTCGGGGGATCCGGCGGCCGCGCCGCGCGCCAGAGGTCGCGAAAGAGCAACGCGAAAAAGCCGACTGCCCCGATGAAGCCGATGACGCCGGCCTCGCCCAGCACCATCGGCCAGAAGGTATCGGTGACGGCGATCGGCCGGCGCTCCCGGAGGCCAAAGACCCGGTTAAGCTGGTACCCTGGTAGACGGGGCTGTACTCCTCGCGGCTCATGTGACTTCCGAAGCGGCCGATGCCCACGCCCAGGGGGAATTTGTCGCTCGCGATGGCGACCGATCCGGCATACAGCGCCACACGGGGTTGGAGCATGCGGATCGGCTCGGCTCGCGGCTTCTCGCGGAACACCTCCATGATCGCCGCGGGCCGTCCGAAATAGTCCGTGATCGTCCGTGCGAGAACCCCCGATCGCCGGGAATGCTCACGGCGGTCAGCAGCAGCACACCCGCCCCGATCGATGCCCACGCCCGCCACGAGACGTGGCGCCCGAACGCCTGGTGCAGGGCACCGACGCCGAGGCCAACGACGAGTCCGATCACCGGCGTGCGGCGTCCGGAGAGGACGGCGGCGCCGCCGACAACGAGAGCAAGCACAAGCGTCCACGCGCGCCGCATCACGAGGAAACGGCGAGGAGGAACAGCGAGACGAAAACGGCAAGCCAGCCGTAGAGGCCAGGCTCCGTGAACCACGAGTTCACGATCTGGATCGATCCTCGCGTCTCGTCGTACTGGATATACGCCGAGAAATCGGGTCGCGACGTCGGGCGCCAGGAACTCCACCGCGCCGATGCCGAGGATGACGAGCGCGACACCGAGCGCGGCGGTCGTCATCCGGCGCACCTCGTCGAGGCTCACCGGCAGGGAGATCACGAGATAGAGGAAGACGAACGCCTTCGCAAGCAGTGCCAGACCGAACAGCCAGATCTGGAGCGGTACGGACTGGACGAGGCTTGAAACAATGCCTGCCACGAAGAACGTTCCGAGCCCCACCTCTCGCCATCCGGGGCGCGGAAAGACAAGTCGATGCCGGTGGACGGTGAGTGCCGTCACGACCAGGACCACGACGCCGATCTCGTCGCCATAGCGCACGTCGACGCCGGTCCAGTACGCCACGGTCTGCGTGAGCAGGAGCATCAGGCCAAAGCCCAGGAGCCCATCGACTGGCCGCGCGGCGTACGCCAGACCAATGACAATCGCGGCCAGCGACCGAACTGGCGACCGTGCCGAGTCCCAGTGCGTCGGCCAGGATCGCAGCGAGGAAGGCCAGGGCGGCGGAGCCGACAGCGAGGAGGAGGGATGCGACGGCGGGATTCAGTTTCACCGAGGCGCATCCTACCCGGCCGTTGGAGCCGCTTATCATCGGTCGATGCCGAAGCCGTTCGCTAGCTCGGCCGACCTGGCCGAGAAGGAGGCCACGCTCGAGCAGCTGGCCGATGGCGTCTTCGCCTACACCGCGCAGGGCGACCCGAACGTCGGTTGCATCGTCGGGACCGATGCGATCCTCGCGATCGAGGCCCGCGCCACCCCGGTGATGGCCCAGCGATGGATCGACGTCATCCGCGCCGAGGTCAGCGACCTCCCGTTCGGCGACCTCGTCCTCACCCACTACCACGCCGTGCGGACGCTCGGCGCAGTCGGCATTCGGCGCGCGGCGGATCGTCGCCCACGCCAACACGAAGGCCCTGATCGACGAGCGCGGCGAGCAGGACTGGGCGAGCGAGCAGGGCCGGATGCCGCGGCTCTTCCTCGGCGCCGAGTCGATTCCCGGCCTCACGCATCCGACCGTGACGTTCGACGACGAGCTCACCCTCGACCTCGGCAACCGAAGGGTCGAGCTGCGTCACCTGGGGCGCGGCCACACGTCAGGCGACCTGGTCGTGTGGCTGCCCGACGAGGGCATCTGCTTCGCGGGCGACCTCGTGGAGGCGCAGGCCGCTCCGTACATGGGCGATGCCCACGTCGCCGACTGGTCGACGACGACCCTCGACAACGTGGCCGCGCTCGGTGCGCAGTCAGCTCGTCGGCGGCCGCGGGCCGGTCGTTCGCGACGACGCGGTGGCGCACCGCGATCGACGACACGCGCGCCTTCCTGCGCACGACGCTCGAGGGAACGCGCGCGATCAAGGATGGTGGCGGGACGCTGAAGGAGGCGTTCGAGCTCGTCCACGCCCAGCTCGCGCCGCGCTACGCCGGATTCCCGATCTTCGAGCACTGCATGCCGTTCAACGTCCAGCGCACGTGGGACGAGCTGGACGGCATCGACCATCCGCGGATCTGGACCGCGGAGCGCGACCGCGAGGTGTGGGCCGCGCTCCAGGACTAGGTCCGGCGCCGATCAGTAGTCGTAGTCGTAGCTCGGGCTGGGCTCGGCCTCGTCGCTCATCTCGGCATCGTCCGACGGCTCGGCCCCGGCCTGGCCCTCGGGCGACGCGATGAACCAGACGTCACCGACCCCCTGGCCGGTCGCGTCACCGGGCTCCGCATCGGGCGCGTAGAAGTACAGGGGCATGCCCTCGTAGGTCACCTGGGAGGTGCCGTCGTCGCGCTCGATGATCGCGAGCTCGCCGGTCACGCCCTCGCCCGCCTCGACCGTGGCGCCGGCCTCGACCGTGAACGGCGGCCACGTCGCCGCGCAGTCATCGGTGCACGTGCTCGTCCCGTCGGTGTCCTGGGTGAAGACGTAGAGCGTGTGGCCGTCCGGTCCCACCAGCGAGGGTCCCGCATCGGTCTCCGCGACCGCCACGGTGATCGTCGCCGCCTCGTCCGAGGAAGACTCGCCCGCACCGCCGCCCGAGGCCGAGCAGGCCGCGAGCAGCACGATGGCCGCGGCAAGGGTCAGGGTCCTGGTCACGGTTCGCATCTGAAGCTCAGTCCTCGATTGCGGGAAGGATCGCCACTCTCTACGCGGCGGGTTACCGCCACGCCGGTGCCTATCATGCTCGCCGATGTCGGACGTCGCGGTCGTCGGTGCCGGTGCGGTCGGCCTGACGCTGGCCGCTCGCCTGGCCCAGCACGGCGTCAGCGTCGACCTGTTCGAGGCCGAGCCGCGACGCGAGCGCATCGGCTCGAAGGCGATCTGCATGCAGCGCGAGACCCTCGAGATCTGGGCTCGGCTCGGGATCGGCCAGGCCGTCGCCGACCGCGGCATCCAGTGGAACGTCGGGCGGACCTACTTCCGCGGCCGCCAGCTGTTCGAGGTCCATCTCCCGGGCGACGACGAGCACTTCCCGCCGTTCGTGAACATCAGCCAGTCCGAGGTCGAGGAGCTCCTCGAGGCGCGCGCGACCTCGCTGGGCGTTCGCATCCATCGTGGCCACCGCTTCACGGCGCTGACCCAGGACGCCGAGGGCGTCGCGGCGACCTTCGAGACCGATGCCGGCCCGCTGACGCATCGGTCCAGCCTACCTCGTCGGCACCGATGGCGCCCATTCGACCGTTCGCCACGCCGCCGGCATCGGCTTCGACGGGTACAGCTTCGACGACCGCTTCCTGATCAGCGATGTCCGCGCGGAGCTTCCCTTCACGCACGAGCGCCACTTCCACCTGGACCCGCCGTGGAACCCCGGGCGCCAGGTGCTCATCCATCCCCAGCCCGACGGGGTGTGGCGGATCGACTGGCAGGTCCCGCCCGAGACCGATGCCGACGCCGAGCGCGCGAACGGCGGCCTCGATCGGCGCATCCGTGAGGTGATCGGGGCCGAGACGCCCTACGAGCTCGTCTGGCTGACCGCCTACCGCTTCAGCCAGCGCCTGGCCGATGCGTTCCGCGTCGGTCGGGTCTTCCTCGCGGGCGACGCCGCGCACGTCATGTCGCCGTTCGGCGCCCGTGGGCTGAACTCGGGCGTCGCCGATGCCGAGAACCTGGCCTGGAAGCTGGCCTGGGTCCTCCGCGGGGAGGCCGCGACCGCGCTCCTCGACACGTACGAGGCCGAGCGGAAACCGGTCGCGCGCGAGAACCTCGCCGTCACCGATGCCACGATGCGATTCCTGGCGCCCCACGGCCCGGTGCGACGGGCGTGGCGCAATCTCGTTCTTCGCCTCGCGCCACGCAGCGCGTGGTTCAGGCGCCGCGTGAACTCCGGCCGCCTGGCGGAGCCGGCGACGTACGCGGTTTCGAGCGCCGGGCCGATCCGAGCCCGGGTGCCGCGTCCTCGGGTCGGTGGCGCCGGACGCGTCGCTCCCCGGCGGCGGGCGGCTGCGCGACCGCCTCGGACGCGGGTTCGTCGCCGTCGTCCCGCATGCCGTCGGCCGGGCCGGCTGGTCGAGACGGTCGAGGTCGGCGAGGGCTCTCCCTACGGCGCCGCGCAACGCCTGGCTCGTCCGGCCGGACGGCCATCTCGCGGCGAGCCTGCCGCTCGGCGAGGCGACGCCGAGCCGCCCTCGACGAGCTCGTCGCCAGATCTCGTCCGCTAGCGCCGCACGCCTACCCGCGTGGGCGCCTCGCGATGACCGCCAGCCCCGCCCCGCCCACGAGCAGCATCCCGATGAGGATCAGCGGTGTTCGCCGGCCACTCCGTCGGCATCGCGACGTTCGGCAGCGGTCCGCCGGCGGGTGAGGGTGCAGCGGTCGCGGCCGGCGCCGCGGCCTGCACGACGATCTGGCCGGTCATCGTCGGATGCGGGGTGCAGAAGTAGTCGTACGTGCCCGGCGTGGTGAACGTGACGCTGAACGAGTCGCCCTGGGCGAGGTCGCCGGAGTCGAACGCGCCCGTCGTGCTCGTCGCGGTGTGCACGACCGGATCGGTGTTCGTCCAGGTGACCGTGTCGCCGGCCGTGATCGTGACGGTCGCCGGGGAGAAGGCGAAGTCGGAGATCGTGACCGTCTGCGTCGCCGCCCGGGCCAGCTCGATCGACCCGAGGAGGAACAGGACGAGCCCGGCCAGCAGCAGCGCGAGGGCGCCACGGCGGGCGGTGGAGGCCGTCATCGGTCTGGGTCACCTCGGGTTGGGAACGACTGTGGATAACTCGGTCAGATGCTAGCCAACTCGTGGAGAACCCGGCTTGCCTTCGCGCGCAGCCATCGGCGATCATCGGGTCGTCCCGAAGGGGCGGCTGGCTGGTCCGAGATCACCTCAACGATCGCCGCGGTTCCTTCGGGACACTTCGTTGCCCGGCTCAGAACGCCCATTGGCCGGAGCCGAACCGCCAGGTGAAGTAGCCCATCGCCGCCGCCGATCCCGCCGCCAGGATCCAGCCGGCCACCCGCCATCGGTCGGCGATCATCGCCGCGAACACCATGATCCCGAACATCGGAAGGCTGTAGCGCGGCACGCTGAGCACGAATCCGGTGCTCACGGCGAGGATCCAGTTGCCCGCCATCCAGACCGCCCACGTCGGGCGCAGCCAGAGCGCGGTCGCCACCGTCGCGACGAACCCGAGGGCGATGAAGACCAGCTCCATCCCGCCGTACATGAAGGCGGAGTCCGGATTCTCGTTGCGCAACCAGGCGACCATGCCCTCGAGGCCCACCCACGGCCAGGTCACGTTCTTGAACCAGTGCTCGCGCTGGATCACGCTGAAGGCGAACGGGTCGCCGTACACGACCTGGTTGACGACGAGGTAGATCCCGAAGCCGATGCCGACGCCGGCGATCGCCAGCCACGCGACCCGCAGCCGCCGGTCGGGGTCGACGCGCCATTGCAGGAACGCCTCGACGGCCAGCGCCGGCGCGAGGATCAGGCCGTTCACGCGCGTCAGCGCCGCCAGCGCGGCCAGCAGCCCGGCGAGCCACCACCGATTCGTCCGCGCCAGCCACATCGATCCGAAGGCGAGCGACAGGAAGAGGCTCTCCGTGTAGCCGATGTGCAGGAAGTACGCGGTCGGGAAGACGAGGAGGAAGCCCGCCGTCCAGAGGCCGATGCGGTGGCCGAGGTCGACGGACACGAGGCGGTACAGCAGCGGCGCCACGAACAGCGAGGCCACGGTCGCGACGAGGAAGGCCGAGACGATCGGCTCGCCGATCACCGCGTTCACCGCCGCGATCAGCCACGGGAAGAGCGGGAAGAAGACGATGTAGAGGTCGAGGTCGCCGGGGAAGACCTGCGAGTAGCCGGGCGCGCTCAGGTTCCCCGGATCGTTGGCCATGTAGCCGAAGACGGCGATGTCGGTGTAGTGCGGCGCGTCCCATCGGTGCCACGGGTCGAGGAATCCGGGCGTCCCGCCGATCGCCGCCGACAGCGCCACGTAGCCGATCGCGAGGACCGCCACCTTCGTGAGGAGGGTCCAGGCCAGCAGCTGCGCATCGGTCCGGTCCAGGAAGCGGGCGACCATCCGCGCGACTATAGGGAGGTGGCGCGGAGGACGTTCAGCGGGTTGGACCCCTCATCGGCGGGCTGGTAGGATGGCCGCTCGGTCGGGGCGTGGCGCAGCCTGGTAGCGCGCGTCGTTCGGGACGACGAAGTCGGAGGTTCAAATCCTCTCGCCCCGACCATCCCATCCTTCCAGAGCCGCATTCGCGCGTAGACTCGCGCGATGGCAGAGGAGATGCGCCCCGAGTCACCGTTCGGCCTCCAGGGTGCCAACGAGAACATCTGGCACATCGCCAAGGCGGAGCGCTGGAGCGACGGCGGGCTCATCGGTCACCGCACCTACTGCGGACGCAACTATTCCGCGGCGGTGGAGCAGCGCGACCTCGAGGGCCTGGACCAGGTCTGCTCCGACTGCACGGCGCAGGTGTCGCAGAGCCACTGACCGCGGCACACAACAAGGAACGCCCCGGCAGCGAGCCGGGGCGTTCGATGTGGGCCGTCCTGCGGTCGACGGGTAGGCCGACCGGCCGCGAGGACTGCCAGGGAGTGGGATCTAGGCGGCGACGGGCACGCCATGGAAGAGCGCAAGGGCGCCGACATTGCTCGGTCAGCAGGCGAACGCGGTCGGAGATGTTCTCCTTGATCCAGCTCGCGGCGACGAGGGCTGACTTCTCAGCCGCCTCGCGGGTCTCCCAGATGCTCATCGCAACGACCTTGTGGTCGCCGATGTCGACCAGTCCGTAGTTCTCGAAGCCGGGAAGGTTCGCGAACGTCGGCAGGATGCCCTTCTCGACGATGCCGGTCAGCTCGTCGAAGGTGCCGTTGGTCATTTCGTAGGTCGAAATTCGTGTGTAACGCATTGGTTACTCCTCTGCCCCCAGTGCGGCCAAGTCGATACGAAGCGGATACGCGATGGCTCTCCGTCTATCGAGGGGCCAGAGGAATCTTTCGCAGCCTTGCGACCGTTGAACGCAGTCTAGCACAGATCCTCTTGTGATATATTCGCGTCGAATTCGTTACGTAGATGTACAGGACATTACAGAGTGCCACGAGTCGAGTTCGAAGCGGACACCGAAGATGAGCTCATCGCGCTGGCGTGGCGCTGGGTGATGGGCCCGCCGCGCCAGCCCGGTGCCGCGATCGTCGAGCAGGCCGCCGACCAGGCGGACCTGCGGCGACGGCAGCTGGGCGAGGTGCTCAACGCCATTCGTGGCACCGACAGCCGGCGCTTTCTGCGCGAGGTCGCCGAGCTGTCGACGCAGAACGCGGCGCTCGTGCTCGATGCCGACCTGGCGGCGCGATACGGAAAGAAGACGGGGACGGCGTTCGCCGGAATCGTGGCCGGCCCGAACAAGGTCATGCGACGCGTGGCGCGGCGTGACCTGATCAGCTGGGACCCCGATGCTCGCGGGTATCGCATGGACCCCGCAGATGCGGAGGTCGTCCTCGAGCGCTGGCCCGGATCCTGAACCTCGAGGGCCTCTAGTGGGGGATGCGGTATCCCTCGCCCGCTCCCTCCAGGCGCAGAGGCGGAAAGCCGTCCACGAGGTCCGGTGCCAGCAGCTGGTAGATGTCGTGCTCGTCCGGGATCCCACGCAGCCGATACGAGCCGAGGTGTCGCATCTCGTACGCCGGCGCATCGGCGACGGCGGAATGGACGGCACGTGACAGCAGGACCTGGCCGCCGTGGCCGCAGTCGCACAGGCGCGCCGCGGCGTTCACGCTGATGCCCTGGTAGCCGGTCGTGCGTCGACGTCGGCCGGCCGGTGTGGAGGCCGATCCGGACGCGCACGTCGCGGCCATCGGGCCAGGCGTGCTTCGTCATCGCGCGCTGGATCTCGACCGCCGCCTCGATCGCCTCGGGCGCGGCCCGGAAGACGGCGAAGAACTCGTCGGCGCGGGCGTCGACCTCGAAGCCCGCATTGGCGCGCACGGCCGAGCGCTCGATGCGCCGCACGGCGTTCAGCATCGGTCCGTATCGGTCCTCGAGCTCGGAAAGGTGGCGGCTCGAGCCCTCGACGTCGGCGAAGAGGAGGGTCAGCTGCCCGGTCGGCAGCTTCGGGCGGATCTGGCCGTCGATGAATCCGACGGGCAGGATGCCGTAGCGCTTGGCCGCCTTCAGGAGCTTCGTCCGCGCGCGGTCGCGGGCCGCGTCATCGTCGAACAGCACCCGGTTGAACCGGGCGAGCGCGTTGCGGACGTGGGCCTCGTCGTTGATCGGCAGGCGCCGCCGCCCGGACGCGTCGATGTAGGCAAACGCGCTGTCCGGCAGCTTCGCCCGTTCAGACGCGCGCAGGTCGGCCATCTCCGGTCAATGATCGCTCAGACGGCGGTGGCGCGCCTCCGCCCTTCCATCCCCAGCGACGAGCTCCTGGCGTCCGCCCGCAGGCGCAGGAGGAGCTGGCGGCCGGCCAGGTACGAGCCGATGCCGACGACGAACACGATGCCGTCGACCGGCAGGATCCCGCTGATGTCGAGGGCGCCGAAGATGATCGCCAGGCCGAAGCCGAGCCCGGACTCGAGGAGCTGCGTCGGGATGCGCCGCGCGCCGACGCGCCGATCCGACGACCACACGCCCCATCGCGACGCGGTGCAGCGACCGGCGCAGCAGCCGGTGAAGAAGCAGCCGAGCCGGCCGATGCCGACGCCGACGAAGAACGCGGGCGTCCCGGCGTCCAGGAACGCGAGCACGGGCAGGTCGAGCGCGAGCATCGCGATGACCGCGGCGATCGGCGCGCCGACGATCGAGCCGTCGATCGACCAGCCCTCGCTCACGGACTTGCGCCATTGCCTCGGCCGAAGGATGACGTACCAGAGCTTCGCGCCGACGGTCCCGCCGATGACCGCGACGACCGCCACGATCAGCGCCGGTCCGGCGGCGATGCCCTCGAACGAGAGGAACCACAGCAGCGCCAGGATCCCGACCACGATTCCGAGGACGACCATCGCGGTCCAGCTGCCGTGGATGACGGCCGGCATCGCGGTCAGGCGGACGAACGGGCCCCAGCGCGTGTGGACCGGGGCGAAGGCCTCGTCCCGCAGCCGCCAGCGAAGCCACGACCAGCGGACGCGGGGGAGCGTCTGCCCGCCGCGCGCCGCCGTCGCTTTCGTCGGGATGGACGGAGCGCGGACGAGCTCGGCGGTGACCGTCCAGTCGCCGGGATTCAGGCCGTAGACGCGGGTCGTCACCGAATACGGCCCGCTGCCGGGCACGACGCGCTCGACGCGCTCCTCGACCGTGAACGTGTCGCCCGGCTGCGGCTTGCCCGCGATCGACTCGCGGCGCCCGCGGTAGCGGATCGTCGCGGCGAACGGCGCCCCGTCCTTCCCGGGATCGAACCGATGCGTGACGGCCAGCCCCTCGTGCCGGGCATCGGCGGCGAGCTCGGCCTGCGAGCTGGCGGCCTGCACGGCGTCGGTCGACGGCCGGATCTTTGCGCGGCGGCGCGGCTGCCGGTACCCACGGCGCGGGCTCATCGGGGATGCTCGGTCATGCGGCGCCCATGATGGCAGAGCGCGGGCCGACCGCTA
This sequence comes from uncultured Chloroflexia bacterium, assembly GCA_963797855.1. GTDB lineage: Bacteria > Chloroflexota > Limnocylindria > QHBO01 > QHBO01 > JACDBZ01. The sequence continues at coordinate 10,967 of CAWCQX010000004.1, forward strand.
GGATCGGCCCATGGCGGAGCACCTCACGCTGCGCGACGTCCCCGGCCTGCGCGTCGGTCACTGGACCGATGCGACCGGGCTGACCGGCTGCACGGTCGTCCTCGCGCCGGACTGCGGGCGCGGTCGCGGGCGTCGACGTGCGAGGCTCGGCGCCGGGCACGCGCGAGACCGATCTCCTCCGCCCGACCGCCCTCGTCGAGCGGATCAACGCGATCTGCCTCGCCGGTGGCTCGGCCTTCGGGCTCGCGGCCGCCGACGGCGTCATGCGCCGCCTCTCCGAGCGCGGGATCGGGTTCGCGACCGGCATTCGGCCGGTGCCGATCGTCCCCGCCGCGATCCTCTTCGACCTCGGCGTCGGCGACCCGCTGGCGGTTCCCGACGCCGATGCCGGCTACGCCGCGACGCTGGCTGCCGAGGCGAAACGATGGCCCGCTCGAGGGGCGGATCGGCGCCGGGACGGGCGCGACCGTCGCGAAGATGGCGGGTCCCGAGCACGCGAAGCCCGGAGGCGTCGGCAGCGCGGCGCGGCGTCTGCCCGACGGCTCGACCGTCGGCGCCCTGGTCGTCAACAACGCCCTCGGCGACATCCATGCCCGCGACGGGACCCCGCTGGTGCGCGCCGGCCGGCACGCCTCAGGCGCCGGCCGCCGGCAACACGACGCTCGTCGTGGTCGGGACCGATGCGAACCTCGACCGCGCCCAGTGCCGCAAGCTCGCGGAGCTCGGGCACGACGCGCTGGCGATCGGGATCCGCCCGACGCACACGCTCTTCGACGGCGACGTCGTCTTCACGATGAGCACCGGCGACGGGTCGCGGCTGCCCCCCGAGGCGTTCACGGCGCTCGGCGTCGCGGCCGTCGACGCGGTCGGCGAGGCGATCGAGCGGAGCGTCGCCTAGATCCAGTCGTCGCCGGCGATGACCTCGGACCTCGTCTCGGAGGCGAAGAGGTCGTACTCCTCGTTGCTGATCTTGTACGTGTGCTCCGCGCTCGGGAACGTCCCGTCGCGCACCTCCGCGGCGAACGCTGCCAGGCCCTGCCGGATCTCGCCGGCCACGTCGGCGTAGCGCTTGACGAAGCGCGGCATCGGCCCCTCGTTGATCCCGAGCAGGTCGTGCCAGACGAGCACCTGGCCGTCGCAGTCCGGCCCGGCACCGATCCCGATCGTCGGGATCGACAGCGCCTCGCTGATGTGGCCGGCAACCCGCGCCGGCACCGCCTCGAGGACGAGCGAGAAGCAGCCGGCCTGCTGCAGCGCGAGCGCGTCGACGTAGAGCTGTCGCGCCTGCGCCCCGGTGCGGCCCTGGGCCTTGTAGCCGCCCAGCGAGGACGCCGTCTGCGGGGTCAGGCCGAGGTGCCCCATGACCGGGATCCCGGCGGCGGCGATCGCGCGCGCTCGCGACACCATCGGTCCACCGCCCTCGAGCTTCACGCCCTGGGCGCCGGCTTCCTTGACGAATCGGATGGCGTTGTGGACGGCGGCCTCGTCGCTTTCCTGGAATGCGCCGAGGGGCAGATCGACGAGGAAGAACGCCCGCTTCGTCGTCCGCCGCGCGGCGCGAGCGAGCATGACCATCTCGTCCATGCTGATCGGCGTCGTGTCGGAGTAGCCGAGCACGTTGTTCGCCGCCGAGTCGCCGACGAACACGATGTCGACCCCGGCCTCGTCCGCCAGGCGCGCGCTCGGCGCGTCGTAGGCGGTCACCATCACGATCTTCTTCCCGTCGCGCTTCATCTGCGCGAAGTCGGTGATCGCGTGGGCCGCGGCTGCCTCATCCATGGCGCGCAGCGTCCGTCGTGATCGGCCGGTTGTCAACGAGCGGCACGTTGTCGATGAGGCGCGTTCCACCGACGCGGACCGCCGCCACGAGCGTCGGGACGTCGAAGTCGGCGACGGCGACGTAGTCGACCGTCAGGCCGCGCTCGGACTCGAGGACGCGCACGCGCCGCGGCAACCGGATCGCCGCCACCCGCATGCGCCGCCGACCCGGCCTCGATCGCTCGCGGCAGCGCGAGCGCGACCGACCGTTCCGCATCCGAGAGGAAGACGTTCCGTGACGAGAGCGCCAGGCCGTCGGGGTCGCGTACGGTCGGAAGCACCCGAACCTCGAGCGGCAGGTCCAGGTCCGTGACGACCTGCCGCACGACGGCGACCTGCTGGGCGTCCTTCTGCCCGAACCAGGCGGCCGAAGGACCGACGATCGCGAACAGCTTCGCGCAGACCGTCGCGACGCCGCGGAAGTGTCCCGGACGGACCTCGCCTTCCAGCACCGATCCCAGCTCGCCCGGCTCGACCCACGTGTCGAAGCCCGGCGGATAGAGCTCGTCCGCGGACGGCGCGAACAGCAGATCGACGCCCTCGGCCTCCGCGACCCGCGCGTCCGCGGCCTCGTCGCGCGGGTAGCGGGCGAGGTCATCGGCCGCGTTGAACTGCGACGGGTTGACGAAGAGGCTGACGACCACGAGGTCGGACTCCTCCCGGGCCGCGCGCATCAGCGCGATGTGCCCGGCGTGGAAGGCGCCCATCGTCGGCACCAGGCCGATCCGCTCGCCGCGCGACCGCGGCTCGCGAAGCGCCTCGCGCACCTCGGCGACGGTGCGCACGATCCTCACGGCCGCGTCGCCTCCGCGAGCGCGCGATAGAGCGGCACGAGGTCCGGGTCGCGTTCCTCGAGCGCGGCCAGGTGCGCCTCGACGGTCGTCCAGTCGCCGCGGGCGATCGGTCCGGTGAGGTCGAAGCCGTTCTCGATCGTGCGGGTCATGAGCGGCACGATCGCCTCCGGCGGCGCCCCGACCTGGTCGAGCAGCCGGGTCGCGACGCGCCACAGGGTGACGACGAAGTTGCCGCCGATGACGGCCGCGGCGTGGTAGAGGGTCCGGTCCGCATCGGCGACCTCGAACGGGCGGAGGCCGAGCGTCTCGGCCAGCCAGCGCGCGCGCTCCAGGGCGTCATCGGTCTCTCCGCTGATCGCGCCCCAGGCGCCGTCGAGCTGCTCCGGCCCGCGCTCGCGAGTCAGCGTCTGCAGCGGGTGGGTGCTGAAGCGCCGCTCGTGCGGCGTCCAGCGCGGCGAGCGTCGTCGCGCCGCTGACGTGGGCGACCCATGGACCGATGCCGACGCCGGCCGCCACCTCACCGATCACCTGGTCCGGCACGCACAGCAGGACGAGCTCGGCAGCCGGGTCGGCGCACGCGGCCGTCGGTCACGGCGAGGCCGCGCTCGAGGAGGCGCCCGCGGATGGCGCTCCCGGCGCGGCCGGTGCCGATGACGTGCACGCGCTCGAACATCGGCGCGCAGTCTAGGTCGCGCGCTCCGCTCGGCTGGCGCGGGCGCTCACGCCTGCCACGCGCGCATCGCCGCGAGCGCAGCGCATCGCGACCTGCTGGTCCTCACCGGCGATCGAGTGAAGTTCGGGTAGGCGAACTCGATCTCGGCGAGGCGCTCGACCGGCATCTCGGCAGCCATCGCGGCAGCAGCGATCTGCACGACCTCGACCGCCTGCTCGCCGACGACGTGGGCCCGAGAATGAGCCGCGACGGATCGACGACAGCTTGCAGAACCCCTCGCTGCGCCGATCGACGACCGCCCGGTCTAGATCGTCGTAGGCGACCGGCCGCCGATCGCCAGGACCCGGACGTCGCGCAGTCGCGACAGCCCGACGCTGCCGTACTCCGGGTCGGTGAACCGCCGTGCGCGACGATCGAGTGAGCTGCAGGCTGCTCGGTGGCCGCAGGGCGTATCGGAAGCGACCCGCCCTCGTAGTCGCGCTCTGGACCAGCATCATCCGACCGGTCAGTCGCCGGCCGCCTAGCTGTGCGGCAGGACGTCCGCAGGGCTCGTCGACGGTCACGAGCTCCTCGAGCGGCACCCCGGCGTGTCGAGCGCCAGGTCGTCGAGCGCCTGGCGCAACGGCGCCGCGCTCGGCGGCTCGTCGGCCGGCGCGATGGCACTCGTCGCCGACCGATGTGGAGCCTCAGTCCGCGCCGGCGATGATCCGCACGACGCCGCCGATGCCGGTCGCGCCCGCTCCTTGCGCGATTGCCTCGCCAACGCATCGCTCGACTATCGCCGGGTCGCCGCGGATCTCGACGACGGTCTCGCGCGAGCGATGGCTGCGAAGATCGCTTCGAGCTGAGCCCGGTCGCGGCCGCCGATCCCGACGTGACGTTGCTCGGGCTGGACACCCGAACAGCGGCAGTGTGGCGGCCGGGGATCGGCTGGCGGGCGATGGGTCCGGGCCGGGTCGTCGTCATCCGCGGCTCGGAGCGCGCGGTGACGACGGACGGGGGACGGCCGACCGGCATCGGCCGGCCGCGACCGCCTAGTCGATCGTGACCTCGATGAGCGGCGCGGACTCCACCATTGGCTCCGAGGTCGTAGCCCCAGCTCGCGGCGATCGCCGGGAGCACGCGCTCGCGCTCGTCGCGGTCGAGGATCACCCGTCCGTGCGCCGGCAGGTCGGCCTGGGCGGTCGGGCCCTTGAGGTGGAAGGTCATCTCCGGGTTCGCGCGCAGGTTGGCGATCCAGCCGCGCGGCCAGCCCGGCCGCCCGCTGATGTAGATCCGCCCGTCGATGTTGTGGAACACGAGCTCGATCCGTCGCGGCTGGCCGGTCTTGCGCCCGGTGGTCGTGATGTCGATCCGGTGGCCGCGCTCCAGCGCGCGGCGCACCCGATCGTCGACGGCCGCGGTCACGGGGTGACCGTCACCGTTCGCTCCTCCGTGCCGCGGACGAGCGTCAGCTCGAGCGGCCCCTCGCCGGCGAGGGCCTCGAAGAGGTCGTCGGCGCCGGCGACGTCCTTGCCGCCGATCGCCACCAGCAGGTCGCCCTCGGCGATGCCGGCCTTCGCGGCGGGGGAGTCGTCCTCGACCTCGCGGACGAGGAGCCCTTCCCGCTCGGGCAGGCCGACCGCTCGACGCAGCTGGCTCGCGACGTGCGACGGCGCGAGGCCGACGCCGAGGCGGCGGCGCTTCGGCGACTCGCCGCGGCCAAGGGCGGCGACGCGATCGCGGAGGGTTCCATCGGCCGCGATGGCGAGGTAGAAGCCGTTGCCGAGCCGGTTCGTGTTGATGCCGAGCAGGTTGCCTTCGAGGTCGACCACCGGGCCGCCCGAGGAGCCGGGCATCAGCGGCGCGGTGTGCTCGACCGCCCCGGCCACGCGACGTCCGCGGGGGCCTCGGAACGATCGTCCCGTGCCGCTGACGAAGCCGAAGGTGACGCGCGGGCCGTGCCCGTTCGGGTTGCCGAGCGCGACGACCGGCGTGCCGACGCCGGGCGCATCGGTCCCGAGCGCGAGCGCGGTCGCGCCCTCGGTCGGGGCCTCGAGGACGGCGACGTCGCCATCGGTGTCGACGCCGGCGACGGTCGCATCGGCCGTTCGGCCATCCGCGAAGGTGACGGTCACCTCGTCGCCGTGGAGGTTGTGGGCGTTGGTGAGGATCCGGTTCTCGGCGATCACCACGCCGGAGCCGCCGCGCCATCGGTTGCCGATGCCGACGACCGACGGTCCGACGCGCTCCGAGATCTCGCCGATCTCCCGGCCGATCTCTGCCAGGGTTGCCATGTTCTTTCGTGTGCCTCGTGGTAGTAGGATGTGACTTGCAATGCGCAAGTTACTCCTCCGACAGCGCCTGTCAAGACCGATGCCCTACGATCTGCCCGTGGCAGCGACCTCGCCCCTGGCGGCGGCCCTCGAACGCGTCGGTGACCGATGGAGCCTGCTCCTGATCGAGGCGCTGCTGCAGGGCCCGAGGCGCTTCGGCGAGCTCTCCGAGGCGGTCGCCGGCATCGCGCCGAACATCCTCGCCGATCGCCTGCGTCGCATGGAGGGCGAGCGGATCGTCCGCGCCACGCCGTACTCGGAGCGGCCCCCGCGCTTCACGTATGCCCTGACCGACGAGGGTCACGAGCTGGCCGGCGTCCTCCGCCTCCTCGCCGACTGGGGCTCTCGCGGCTCCGCCATGCCGAGCCGATGCGCCACGCCGCATGCGGCACGCCGGTCGAGGCCCGCCTCTGGTGCCCGACCTGCGCCCGCTCCCTCGAGGAGTCCGAGGCCGACAACCTCCGCTTCGTGTAGCGCGCGCATCAGCGCTCGAGGCGCCAGGCCCGGACCGGCTCGCGCTTGCCCTTGAGCCGCAGCGGCTCGAGGGGCACGCCGGCCACGAAGCCGCCGAGCTGCGCCCAGGTCGCCTCGCCGACGACGATCTCACCCGGACCCGCGGCGCCGAGCAGGCGGGACCCGAGGTTCGTCGTGTCCCCGATCGCCGCGAAGCTGCGCTGGCCCGCGGCGCCGACCGTCCCGACGAAGGCCGGCCCGGTGTTGATGCCGATGTGGAAGCGCGGCATCGCCTCGGGCGCTGCGTGCCGAGCGCCTCGACCGCGTCGCGAAGCCCGATCGCCACGCGTGCCGCCCGCCGGGGATGATCCGGCTGGTCGCCGACCGCGTTGAAGATGACGAGCAGTCCGTCGCCGGTGAAGTTCTCGATGAGCCCGTCCTCGGCCGCGACGACCGGCACCGCGGCCGTCCAGACCGCGTTGAGCAGCTCGACCACCTCGGTCGGCGCGTGGCGCTCGCTGTACGAGGTGAAGCCCGAGAGATCGGCGAAGAGGACGGTCACCTCGCGCTCCTCGCCGCTTCCGAGGCGAGCCTGCGCCGGATCGGCCCGGGCGCGATCGGCGAACTGCCGGGGCACGTACGGCCGGAACGAGGTCGTCGACGCGACGCAGCTCGGCCCCGGCGCGCTCGAGGAGGGCGAGCTCTTCGGTCGTCGCGCCGTCGACGCGGAGGCGATCGAGGATGCGGTCGATCGATCGGCCCTCGGCCTGCGCCGATGCGAGGTCGGAGAGGGCCTCGGCATGCCATCGGTCCAGCCGCTCGAGGGTGCCGGCCAGGTAGAGCCCACCGAAGGCGCCGGTCAGCGAGCCCTCGCGTCGGTACTCGATCCGCGCTCCGAACGCGACCGCGGCGAAGGCGAGGGCCATCAGGAGATGCCACTCCCACCACGAGAGGTGCCAGTCGCGGCTGAAGACGACGGTCACCATCGCCTCGGCGAGGAGGACGAGGGCGACGACGATGGCGAGCAGGAGCGGTCGACCCCGCCGCGCGAGCAGGCGCAGGAAGTGCCACGCGGCGAACGCGTACAGGGCGACCGCCAGGAGCGGCGCCGAGCCGGAGCGGCGGCGCGACCTCCGCCGGCGCGGCCTGCGCCATGAATGCCGGGACCCCAAGGATCGACGCGGCGCCCCACGCCACGAGCACCGCCAGCGAGGCGCCCGCGCAGGAGTCCGGCGTGACGGAGCACGAGGTCGCCATCGCGGCCCGCCGAGCGGCAGCGCCGCCGCGGCCGCCAGGACCGCGGCGATCGTCAACCCCACCGGCGTGGCGATGACGAAGCCGAGGTTCGGACTGGGCAGGAGCACCCCCGGCGTCGCGAGGGCATGCAGCCCGAGGAATCCGGCGCTCGCGCCGAAGGCGAGCGAGATGAGGAAGAGCCGCGCGTCGCCGCGGCGCATGGCGGCTTCGTTCGTCAGGTAGGCGAGGGCGAGGGAGACCACCGCGACGATCAGGACGAGCCAGAAGTGGCTCGGCTGGTGGCGCCACTCGAGGTCGAGCTGCGGCCGGGCGATCAGCACCGCCAGCCCGACCAGTCGGCAGGGCGAGGAGCGCCAGCCAGGCCAGCGAGGGTCGCGGAAGCTCCGCGGCGCGGATGGTCGTCATCGGTGTCGCGTTTCTGGCGGTCCTCCATTGTCCCGGCGGGCGCAATCCGTGGCCGTCCTTGACACGTGACTGATAAGTCACATATAGTCGGCGCCATGGAGGAGCTGGAACCGGCATTCAGGGCGCTGGCGGACGCGCATCGGCGGCTGCTGCTGGACCGGCTCCGGGAGCGAGACGGCCAGACGCTTGGCGAGCTCGAGGCAGCGCTGCCGCAGATGACCCGGTTCGGGGTCATGAAGCACCTTCGCGTGCTTGAGGACGCGCACCTCGTGACCACGCAGCGCGATGGCCGTCGAAAGCTCCACTACCTCAACCCCGTCCCGATCCGCCTCATCGCCGACCGCTGGATCAGCCGGTTTGCGGCAGGGTTCGTGAGTGGGATGGCGGACCTGAAGTACAGCCTGGAGGCCGCGAAACCGATGACCGCACCCGCACAGGTCTACGAGATCTACATCCGCACCACCCCCGAGCGCCTGTGGCAGGCACTCACCGATGGCGAGCTGACGAAGCAGTACTACTACGGCACCGAGGTCCGCAGCGATCTCGCCGTGGGCAGTCCGTTCCGCTACTTCGATGCCGGCGACCAGCTCCAGCTCGACGGCGAGATCCTCGAGATCGACCCGCCGCGACGGCTGGTCACGACGTTCTCGGCGGTGTGGAGCCCGGAGGTGGCGGCCGACCCGCCGTCGCGGCTCACCTGGGAGATCGAGCCGATGGGCGCCGCGTGCCGCCTGCGCATGATCCACGAGGGCGTCGCCCCGGACTCGGCGACCTCTCGCGAGGTCAGCGGCGGCTGGAGCCACATCCTGTCGTCGCTGAAGACGCTGCTCGAGACCGGGCAGCCGCTCGAGATCGGTGAGCCGGCTCGGAGGGCGTCCGGCTGACCGATCCATCGGGTGTCACGGCGCGGCCGAAATCCATGTGGAAACCTTGAACATCGCCAACGAGGCGCGTAGCATGGCGCGGTCCCACGACCCTCGGGATCGCTGCTTTGTCCCGGTCCGAGCCGTGCTGGCACTGTTGGAGGGAGCCCAGTGCGTCGCGCACCCGCATTAGCGTTGGTACTCGTCTTCCTGCTGTCCATGTTCGGAGTGCATCCGCCGTGCTCGCCGCCGACCCCGAACTCTCGCGGCCAACGACCGCTGCCCGAGGCCCTCAGGGACGGCGGATCGCCGATCCGGTGTCTCCGTCGACGGCCCAGGCCATCGGCCTGGACGCGTCCCTGCTTTCCGCCCGTGGCGTTCGGCAGGTCGTCGTCCGGCTAAGCGAGGAGTCGGTCAGCGAGGTCGCTGCCGACGGGCCGGCCGCGGCGGCCCAGCGGCGCGCGCTCGGCGAGGTCAAGGCCCAGCAGGATCGGTTCATCGCGACGTCCGCCGGCGACGCGTGATCGGCTCGGAACCGAGATCGCGCGTGAACACCGTCGTCCTCGAGGTCGACGCCGCCAGGCTGGCTGAACTGGCCGCCGACCCGGCGGTCATCTCGATCTCCCGGTCATCGACTACACGAACGACCTCGAGGAGACGGTCCCGTACATCGGCGCCACCGCCGTCCACGCCGACCCGGGCTTCGATGGCACCGGCGTGACGGTCGCCGTCCTCGACAGCGGCGTCGACTACACCCATGCGGCCTTCGGCGACCTCGCCACGGTCCGCGATTACGACGCCGCCTACGGTGCGGACACAGCGACCCGGCGAACAAGACATCGCCTCGACTGGGAGCTGATCTGCGCGCACACGAACGTCGTCGGCGGCTTCGACTTCGTCGGCGAGGTCTGGCCGTTCGCGGCCGTGCGCCGGATCCCGACCCGATCGGCTGCGGCGGCAAGGACGTCAACCCCGAATATCGCAGGGGCTGATCGACTGCGACGGCGGCCACGGCACGCACGTCGCCGACATCATCGGCGGCCAGATCGGCGTCGCACCCGGCGTCGAGCTCTACGCCGTCAAGGTGTGCTCCGCGGTCTCCACCGCCTGCAGCGGCGTCGCGCTGCTGCTGGGCATGGACTACGCCCTCGACCCGAACGGCGACGGCTGTCACCACCGACCACGTCGACATCATCAACATGTCGCTCGGCTCGCGACTACGGCCAGGCCTTCGACGACGACCTGTCGCAGGCGGTCGAGAACGCCACCGAGGCCGGGGTCCTACCGTCGCCGCCGCCGGCAACGGCGCCGACAAGCCGTACGTCTCCGGCACGCCGGCGGCCACGCCGAGCGCGCTGTCGGTCGCCCAGACCGCCGTGCCGTCGGCCGTCCAGGCCGTGCTCCAGGTCCTTGCGCCGCCCGGCATCGCCGGGGACTACCCAGCGTGCACCAGCCGTGGTCCGTCGATCTCGACGAGGCCGGTGCCATCGAGGCGCCGCTCCAGTACGGCGACGGGGCCGACGGCAACCTCGACGGGTGCGCCCCTTCCCGGCCGGATCGCTCGCGGGCCTGATCGTGCTGGTCGACCGGGGCACGTGCAACTTCACCCTGAAGGTCACGAACATCGGCGATGCGGGCGGCCTGGTGGCGATCATCGGACTGATCGCACCCGGAGAGCCGTTCACAGGCGCCGACGGCGGCGATGGGCCGATCACATCCCCGGCTACATGATCAGCCAGGCCGACTCGGAGACCTTGAAGAGCGGGCTCGAGGCGGGCGTCACCGTCCGATTCGATCCCGCGGAGGGCATCCCGCTCGTCGGCCACATGGTCGGCTCGTCGTCGCGCGGGCCGACGATGCTCACGAACCTGGTCAAGCCGGAGATTGGCGCGCCGGGCGCCTCGGTCTCGGCGATCGCCGGTCGCTCCAACTGACGGGGTGTTCGGCGGCACGTCCGGCGCGACGCCGATGGTGACCGGCTCGGCGGCTCTCGTGCTCGGCGAGTTCGCCGATCGCACTCCGGCCGAGCTGAAGGCCGTGCTCATGAACACGGCGGAGACCGACATCAGGAACTCGCCCGCCGAGTTCGGCGGTGAGTTGGCCGCGGTGAGCCGCATCGGCGCCGGGGAGGTCCGCGTGGATGCGGCCGTCAAATCCCCGGTCGCGGCCTGGGACACCGAGCTCGAGTCGGGGGTGCTGAGCTTCGGCTTCCACGACGTGACCGATGCGACCACGGAGTTCGTACGCGAGGTGACTGTCAAGAACTACACCGGTGCGGCCCGCAGCTATGCGATCGGGAACGAGTTCCGCTTCGCCGAGGACGAGGCGACGGGCGCGGTGTCGGTCACCGCGCCGGCGAGCGTCACCGTGCCCGCCAACGGAACGGCGACGTTCGACGTGACGCTGACGATCGACGGTGCGGCCCTCGGCGACTGGCTGCCGACTCGGGCGCCAACGGTGCAAGCGGCAACGCGCTCACCGGCCAGGAGTTCGACGGCTACCTCCGGCTCACCGATGCCGACGGCGAGGTCCACCTGGGCTGGCAGGTGCTGCCACGCCAGGCCGGCGACGTCGCGGCCGCGGCCGACGAGATGCCAGCCGACGGCGCGTCGGGCTGACGAACATGGCGTCGGCGCATCCAACGTCATCGGCTACTCCCTGATCGGCCAGAGCCCGGAAATCCCAACGAAGGATCGCTGGGCGGAAGAACCCGATCATCGACCTGAAGAACGTCGGCGTGCAGACGCGTTCCTGGTGCCCGACTCCTGAGGTGGGCGCAACCGGACTATGTAACGACGATCCGACCCAAGACTCGTTCGTGCTCGCGCTGGCCGTCTCCACCTGGGAGCGGCAGACGCACGCGAACGCGCCGGCGGCGTTCGAATTCGACATCGACACCAGCGGGGACGGGGAGGCGGACTTCGCCATCTTCAACCAGGACGCTTCGGCCGGCGCGCTGAGCGACGGTCGCAACGTCGTGTTCGCCCTGGACCTGAACGATCCGGAGGCGACGGCACAGGCGTTCTTCCCGACGCTGCACGCGACGAACGCGGCGACGACCGTCCTGCTGGTCTGCGCGGAGCAGATCGGGATGACGATCGACGACCTGTTCGCGCCGATCAGCGGCGAGCTGCTGGCGGTGGACACGTACTTCACCGGCAACGTCACCGACACGGTCGAGGGCCTGGAGTTCGCCCCGCTGGGCGAGCGCTACCTGGCGGTGATCGACGGCGACGTGGTGGTCGGCGAGATTCCGTCCGGGTCCACCGAGGACCTCGAAGTCATCGACTTCGGCCCGGATGGCACGAATCCGTCCGAGACGGCGTCATGCTCCTCTACAACGCCAACCCGTTCGGCGGCCCGTACTCCGGTGCGCCGAGCCAACGACGACTTCGCGGTGACGATCACCGGGGAATAGCTGTCTCCGCCCATCAGCCGGCCCCGACGTGGAGCCTACGCGGGCTCCCAATTGAAGTCGCCCGTGAAGAGACCGTCGACGACGCCGATCTGGTAGGCCAGGTAGAGGCCGAATGCCAGCGACAGCAGCCCGGACGCGATCATCAGCCAGCGGTTGATCTGCTCCGATCGCGCGCTCGCGACCCAGAAGGGGAGGCCGATGACGGTCGTGAGCACCGCCATGCCCGCGGCGACGCCCACGCAGAAGATCAGGAGGTAGCCGAGCGCGGCGCCGGTGTCCTGGATCGTGGCCAGGACGAGGAGCGCGACGGCCGCCGACCCGGCGAGGCCGTGGACGAGCCCGACGGCGACCGGCCGCGCGATCTGGTACCACCCGAACGTCTCGAGGAGGCCCAGCCCGCGTATCGGACCCGTGGCCGTGGAGGTGCGCGTGGCGATGCGGGTGCTCGAGGACGTCGTCGTCGTGCGCGTGCAGGTGCGCATGCGGGTGGCCGTGCATCGGCGCCGGCGGCGTGACGCGCTCGGTGAGCTGGCGAAGGCCGCCGGTGAGGTTGAGGATGCCGAGCGCGATGAGCATGATGGCGACCGCGAACTCCATCGCCAGCCCGACCGGCGGCGGGATCACGACGTTGAAGGCGATGATCGCGACGCCGACGACCACGACCGTCACCGTGTGGCCGAGGCCCCACAGCGCGCCGATCAGGGTCAGGTGGGCGAAGCGGCGGCTGCGGTTGAGGATCGTGGTCACGGCGATGACGTGGTCCGCATCGGTCGCGTGGCGCATGCCCAGCAGGAAGCCGAATCCTGCGAGCGCGAGGAACTGGGTCACGGGGATCTCCTGCCGTTGGTTATTGCAACTCGTTGCAATTACGTGTGCGTCACCATACACTACGCGCGATGGACCAGCGCGCATCATGGGAGACGGTCGGCGATGTTCTGCGCGGTCGCGGCCTGCGCTGGACGTCCCAGCGCCAGACGGTCGTCGACGTCCTTGCCGCCTCGAACGGCCACATCACCGGCGCGGAGCTCGTCGAGCGTTGCCGCGCCCGAGATGCGGGGACGACCCCGTCGACCGTGTATCGCACGCTCGATGTGCTCGAGGGCCTCGGCCTCGTGCGCCACGGCCATGGTGCCGACGGCCGGGAGGAGTTCCACGTCCTCCCGGCGAGCCCGCACGGCCACCTTCACTGCACGGCCTGCGGGCAGACCTGGGAGATCGACGAGCGGCGCGGAGAGGCGGTCGCGAGCGCGCTGCGCACAGGCGACGGCTTCGAGCTCGACATCGGCCACGTCACGCTTGTCGGCCTGTGCCGCCACTGCGCTGCGGCCGCGCGCGGCTGAGCGCTGCTAGCCTGCGCGGCGTGCAGCTGAACGCGCCGAGCCAAGGCTTCCTCGGCGCTCCGGTCGAGACCGATCCGGGCCGGATCGACGCCGACGTCGCGATCCTCGGAGTCCCGTACGGATGGCCGTACCCGAAGCCGGGGAGCGCCGCGGGCTGCGCGGACGGTCCATCGGCGATCCGGCGCGGCGCGCGGCGTCTCGCCGGCTTCCGCGGACACTGGGACTTCGACCTCGGCGCCCCGATGCTGCCGCTCGACGGGCGGCCGCGGATCGTGGACGCCGGCGATGTCCCCGGCGACCCGGCCGACGGACCGGGCAACTCGGCCGCCATCGACCGCGGCCGTGACGGCGATCCTCGAGCGCGGGGCGGTGCCGGTCGTGCATCGGTGGCGACGACTCGGTCCCGATCCCGATCCTGCGGGCGTATGCCGGCCGCGGGCCGCTCACCGTCCTCCAGGTCGACGCCCACCTCGACTTCCGTGACGAGGTGCACGGGGTCCGGGAGGGCTACTCGTCGCCGATGCGCCGCGCGTCGGAGATGGACCACGTGACGCGGATCGTGCAGGTCGGGCTGCGCGGCGTCGGCTCGGCGCGGCCGTCCGACGTCGAGGACTGCGCGAGCGCCGGCAACCTCCTGGTCACCGCCCGCGAGGTCCGCGAGCGCGGCGTCGGCTGGGTGCTCGACGAGCTGCCGTCCGACGCACCGGTCTTCGTCTCGTTCGACTGCGACGGGCTGGACCCCTCGGTCTTCCCGGCGGTCTCCGCGCATGCGCCCGGCGGCCTCGCCTATCCGGAGGCGTGCGACGCTGCTGGGCGGGATCGGCCCCCGGCTGGCCGGCGCCGCCTTCACCGAGTACGTGCCCGCGCTCGACGAGTCGGGGATCTCGGCGCTGGTGGCGGTTCGGCTGCTCGCCGGGCTGATCGCCGGCATGGGCGAGGCGTCAGCCTGAGGGACGCCCGCCGCCCTCGCAGAGCCGGAAGCCGCCGTGGCGGTGACCCGGTAGTCGAGCTCCTCGTCGCCGGCCCGCAGGATCACGTGGTAGCCGTCCACGAGCGCCTGGGTGTAGATCATTCCCGGCTCCGGGCAGCCGAGCGAGCCGTCGTTCCAGGTAACGGCCTCCGCCTGGATGACCTCCACCGCGGCCGCCTGCTCGTCGGTGCGCTGGGCGGCATCGGCCACGAGGTCGGCGAGGACTCGGCGGGCACTTCGCCGGTCACCGCGCATCTGAGGGCGGCACGGTCGAGAGCTCCGGCGCGCTGCGTTTTTTTTTTTTTTTTTTTTTTTTTTTTTTTTTTTTTTTTTTTTTTTTTTTTTTTTTTTTTTTTTTTTTTTTTTTTTTTTTTTTTTTTTTTTTTTTTTTTTTTTTTTTTTTTTTTTTTTTTTTTTTTTTTTTTTTTTTTTTTTTTTTTTTTTTTTTTTTTTTTTTTTTTTTTTTTTTTTTTTTTTTTTTTTTTTTTTTTTTTTTTTAAAAAAAAAAAAAAAAAAAAAAAAAAAAAAAAAAAAAAAAAAAAAAAAAAAAAAAAAAAAAAAAAAAAAAAAAAAAAAAAAAAAAAAAAAAAAAAAAAAAAAAAAAAAAAAAAAAAAAAAAAAAAAAAAAAAAAAAAAAAAAAAAAAAAAAAAAAAAAGACCGTTGCAGCAGGCGAAACTCGACGGGCATCGTCGGCCCGGCGTCGACGCGGTCGACGGCGGCTGGATTCGAAACCGTTTATCATCAGCTGTTCTAATCTGAAATCGAGCAGGTCGAGACCGACGATGACGGGATCGTGGTCCGACGTGCGGGCAATGCCCGGCTCAGTCAGCGGAAGCGCGTCCGGCTTCTCCTCGAAGGCGGCCTCGCCGGGCGTCGCGGACCTCGTCGTTGTAGTCGAACAGCGGCACCTCGTCGGCGTTGATGTGCCAGGCGCCGACGCCGGTGACCTGCGGCGTCAGGCTGGCGCTCGAGAGGGCGTAGTCGAGATGGCCGAGCTGGCCGTCGAAGAGATAGGAGTAGGCGTCGGCGCCGAGAGAGCGTCTCGCCAGGTTCGTGTAGACCGCCGCCGAGTCACGCGGCGAGTCGGATCGGATCCTCCTTGGCGTAGGAGTTGAGGTCGCCGAGCACCAACACGTCGGGGTCGCCGGCGGCCGGCAGACGGTGCCGTTGATCCAATCGGTGAGGAGCCGGTTGGCCTGCGCCGGGCGCGTGGCTGTTGAAGCGAGGCGCTGGCCGTCCCCGGCGTCGGCGTCGTCCGCCGGTCCACGCGCCGCAGGCCAGACGCCCTTGCGACTTGAAGTGGTTGAGCGACCACCGTGAACCGGCGCGCCGGTCGCCATCACGTCGAAGGTCTGGGCGACCGGCGGCCGGCTGTGGGTGCTGTCGAAGCGCGGATCGACGCTGCTGTCGAGGATCGCGTGGCCGCCGACCGGCTCGACGGTGGACGAGCGGTAGATGATCCGGACCCGGATGGCGTCGGTGCCGATCCCGCCGGTATTGACGAAGTCGTAGACGGGCGGGCGCCGCGACGCTGTTGCGCCAGTCGGTGATCCCCCCCCGGCGTGTTCTCGAGCTCCACGAGGCCGAACGACGTCGGCGTTGAGCGCAGAGATCGCGGCGCGCTCGCTACGCTGGCGGTTGAGCTCGGCGCGCTGTCGGCGCCGCGGCAGTCCAGGGTCCCGCTCGGGGCGCAGGGACCGGTGCTGCCTGGCCGTGGTGTCGATCGTCGTGAAGTAGTTGAGGAGGTTCATCCTCGCCACCTTCACGCTGCCGCCACGGCGGCGGCGTCGCCGGCCGCGGGTTGGCGACGGTGAAGCGTCGCTGGACGCCGCGGTCCGGGACGGATGCGCCAGGCGTCGGTGCCGGCCTGGCCGGCGAACGACCAGTGCAGGACTCCGGTCAGGTTGACCAGGTCGCCGCCGCGGAAGAAGTCGTCGGTGCCGAAAGCCCGTGGCCCGGATGGAAGTAGGGCGTATTCGGCCTGTCGACCGCTCGGTTCTGGCGGTTGTCTGTCGTCGAGGATCACGCCCGGCGCGCGAGGTGATGTCGTGGGCGGCGTTGCCGGCCGCTGCGAGGGCTCGTTAACTGCGGTGAACGGCGCGGCCGGCCGCCCTCGATCAAGATGATCTGGCCGTAGCGGACGAGCTCGAAGTACTCGGGACCGACAGGGTGTCGACGAATCTGACCTTCATCCCCTCGCGCGCCTCGTAGTAGTCGTTGATCGCGGCGATTGCAGCTGCCTCGTCACCGCTCGGGACATCGGGCACCGGAGGTCGATGGACGCGGGCCTGGTGAGTTGTTGCCGGAGCTCGGTGCACGGTCACGCTGGCGGCCGTTGCGGCCGTCATCTCGGTCATGTTGAAGAACTCCGAGACCGTCCCGGTGACCCTGACCACGTCCCCCTCGGCCACGGCGGTCGGGCACGTGTCGCAGAAGACGAAGATGCCCTCCGAGGTCGCCGGATCGGCGTCGGCGTCGGCATCCTCCTCCTGGAGGAAGAAGCCCTGCAGCTGGCCGGCCCTGCGCCTGGAAGTCGCCGACGACGACGCCTCGACGGTGACACGTGCCCGCGGCAGCCACGGTGCGCGCCATTGCCCTGGACGTCGTGGATCGAGCTGATCGGGCGACGTCGTCGTTGACGATCGTGCCCTGGCCCTGGCCGTCGCCGCGATTGGCGCCGGTGACGTTCGTGACGTTGACGAAGAAGGTCTCGTTGGGCTCGGCCGTGGTGTCGCCGTTGACCGTGACGTTGAAGGTGTAGGTCGAGCTGCCGCCGGGATCGTCTGGCCGGTCAGCGACTCGCGACGTAGTCGTTGTCCTCGGCGGTGTCGTCCTGCGCGTGCCGTCCGCCGTCGCGATGTCGAAGGTCACGCCGCCTGCCCGGCGGGCGCCGAGAGGCTGACGGTGAAGGTGAAGGTCGTCGTGCCGGCGTCGCCCTCATTGCCGAGACGTCATTGACATTGAGCTCGGCCGCGCCCGACATGCCGTGCGGTGTCAGCGAGAAGTCATCGACGGCGAGTCCATCGTCTGCCCCGGACGCATTGAAATCGGTCCAGCGAATCCAGAAGGTGCCGCCGTTGGGCAGGCTGAAGCCGGAGATTGAACCGGCGACGGCGGACCGATTCTGCCCGCTGCATTCCCGTCCAGCGCACCGGCGGTTCCGGTCGCGTTCGGAGCTGCGAAGTCGAGCGCGTCGACGTCGACCCAGGTGCCGGTCGTCAGGCTCGTCGCGTCGAGGCTGAACTGGAACTCGAGTCGGTCGGTTCGACCGGTCGCTCCCAGCCGCCACTGCTCACCGGTGTATGCGAGGTCCAGGCTGCCGGCAGTGGCCCCGGTGTTGTTGACGAACGCGGCCCCGACGATCGGCGTGAGGGTCCCGGACAAGAGGGCCCCGTAGCCCCGCTCGCTGCTACCCGAGGTGCCGAAGCTATAGACATCACCGGTGGCATCTGAGCCGGTGTTGGCTGCATACGCGGCATTGACACGGGCGTTCGTTCCCGTTTCGTTGAGATCCCAGCCGAGAGGCAGCGTCGTGTTCGCCATCCCCGTGGTGGCCAGCGTGCCGAAGTCCTGGGAGTAGGCCGTACCGAGCGCGGTCAACGAGACCGTTCCGGCCGCCAGCGCGGGTGCGGCGGCGGCACCGGGCAGCAACCCGGACAAGGATGGTCAGGGAGCCGGCGACGGCGAGCAACGAACGGCGGGCGCGACGAACAGGAAACACGATGGGGGACCCCTCCCTACGGCATCAAAGCCGAGCAGCCAGCGACATTCATGGCCTGTGAACACCCTAGCGCAACGATGCAACTCGGCGCTCAGCACACCTCGACGCATCGGTCTGGCCCCGCACGTGAACGACGTGTAATCGTGGGTGAACCGTCCGAAAAAATCAGCGGGCTACGTCAGATCTCCGGGTCGGGCTCGTCGCGCGGGGCGCCGAGCGGCGGCTGATCGGCGCCGGGGGCTCGCTGCTCGGGCTCCTGCGGCGTGTCGATCGGCGTCGGCGCCGGGTCGGCGTCGGATCGGTGTCGGGCAGCGTCGGGGTTTCGTCGTTCGGTGGCGTCTGGATCGTCATGGCCGCAAGCCGATGCATCGGCCGTGCCTGCGGTCAGAACCAGCCGTTGCGCCGGAACCAGCGTGACGGCAACGACGACCGCGGCGGCCATGAGCGCCAGCGCGAAGGGGTAGCCGAGCGGCCAGTCGAGCTCCGGCATGGACTCGAAGTTCATGCCGTAGATGCCGGCGATCAGCGTCGGCACCATCAGGATCACCGTGAACGCGGTCAGCCGCTTCATGATCGCGTTGAGGCTGTTGCTGGCCACGGTCAGCCGCGCGTCGAGGACCGTGGCGAGCAGGTCGCGGTACAGGTCGAGCTGGTCGAGCACCCGGACCAGGTGGTCGTACAGGTCCTGGTAGTAGGGCAGCGACTTGGCGGCTGACGATGCTCGAGGTCGCGGCGCAGGAGCGCGTTGGCCATGTCGCGCATCGGCGCCAGCACCCGCCGCAGCTCGAGCAGCCGGCGCTTGAGCTCGAGCAGCTCGGCCAGGCCGCTGCGGTCGGCGTCGCCCTGCCAGCACCCGGTCCTCGAGCGCGTCGATGCGATCCGAGAGGCGGTCGAGCTCCGGGAAGTAGCTGTCGACGGCCGCATCCAGCACGAGGTAGACGAGCGCATCGACCGAGTCGGCGATGCCGCGGCCCCGTCGGCGAAGCGTCGCAGCGCCGCGTCGACCATCGGCATCGGCCCGAACTGGACGCTGAGCAGCCACCGCTCGGCGAAGAAGAGGTGCATCTCCGACAGGCGCGGCGCGCTCCTCGGGCACGGCCTCGTAGGCGACGAGGACGTGCTGGCCCTCGTAGCGTGTCGAGCTTCGGCCGCTGGTTCCGCTTGCGCAGGTCCTCGACGGCGAGGGCGTGGAGCCCGAACTCGCGCTGGAGCTCGGAGATCGCTCGTCGCTCGGGTTGGTGGCGCTGACCCAGACCAGCGTGCCGGGCTCGGGCGATCAGCCGGTCGATCTCGTCGATCCGCTCGACCGTGACCTCCTCGACCTTCCCGTCGGGATGGCGGGCGAGGATGAGGACCGAGTCGGCGGCGGCGGTCATGGCGAGCGGAGTGTAGACCCCGATCGGCCGTCGGCAGGGCCGTCGATCTGAAATGCGCTATACTGCGGTAACACGTTATCGCCGCACGCTGGAGATCGCCATGGGATGGCTACCGGCCCCGGTCGAGCAGCTGCTCGACGTTGCGCTGGTCGGTGAGCTGACCGTCGTTGGGCGCAACGGACGGCCGATCACCCATCCGCTCATTCCGCTCCACCACGACGGGCGGATCTACCTGCACTCGTCGACCCTCTTCAGCAAGAAGCTCGAGCACATCAAGCGCGACCCGCACGTCTCGCTCGCGATCACCGATCCGATCGCCACGAAGGGCAACCCCGACCGCGCCACGATCCAGGGCACGGCGAGGCTGATCGAGGACGATCCGCACTCGGACTGGGAGCGGCTGATCCTCGACCTGTGGCGCCGCAAGGAGCCGCTGATCGACGACTTCCTGAAGGTCCGCGTCGCGCTCCCGCTCTTCTTCGAGCGCTCGGTGATCGAGATCACGCCGGTGCGCTGCCTGTACTGGGCCGGCGGACGGACCGATGCGCCGCCCGTCGAGACCCGGGCGCCGGCGAAGGAGGCCGCCTGATGGCCGCGGTCGCCGCCGCCGACCGGACGCGCTCGGGCACCGGCTCCGCCCACGAGGCGACCGGCGAGGACCTGCGCCGGCTGCCGAGTATCCGCACGTCGTCGTCAGCTGGGTCGAGGACGACGGCTTCCCGACAAGCGTCGCCACCACCTCGAGGCCGATCCGGAGGCCGGCGTCGCGCGCATCGCCGCGCCAGCCGGTATGCCGATCCCCGACCGACCGCGAGGTGAGCGTCGTCGGCAGCCACATCCATCCGACCCGTGGCGGCTACGACGAGCGGCGATACCTCCAGCTCTGGGGGCGGGTGAGAGACGGCGTGCAGTTCGCGCCGCGCGAGCGTGGGGCTGGGACGAGACCGAGATGCCGTTCTTCGAGTACTCGGAGCGGTCGGTGCCACAGTCGCGCCGCTACCTGACCGCGCTCTCGGCCGAGAAGGGCCGGACGATCCGGCCGCGGCTGAGCCTCTTCTGGCTGGCGCTGCGCACGACGCGCCTGCCGTTCCTGTCGGCGACCGCCGTGCCGGTGCTGCTGGGCATCGCCGTCGCCGCCAGCCACGGCGCCTTCACGTGGTGGACCGCGCTGCTGACCCTCATCGGTGCGTCGTTCGCGCACCTGGCGATCAACGTCACCAACGACATCTTCGACACGCTCTCCGGGGCCGACGACGCGAACCCCACGCCGACGCAGTTCTCGGGCGGCTCGCGGGTGGCGATCTACGACCTCGTCTCGGTTCGCGGGCTGGGGCTGCTGGCGGCGCGGCCTGTACGCCGCTGCGGCCGTCATCGGCCTGGCGCTCGTGGCCATCACCGGGTCGGCGACCCTGCTGTGGATCGGCGTGGCCGGCATCGCGCTCGGGATCGCCTACACCGCGCCGCCGCTGAAGCTCGTCTATCGCGGGCTCGGCGAGGTGGCGGTCGCGATCGGGTTCGGGCCGGTCATGCTCCTCGGCGCGTACGTCGTCCAGACGCAGAGGATCGACCTCGAGCCGCTCGTGCTCTCGCTCGTGCCGGGCATCCTCATCGCGCTGATCCTGTTCGTGAACGAGATCCCCGATCGGCGCAGCGATGCGCAGGCGGGAAAGCGCACCTTGCCGACGCGCTTCTCGCCCGCGGCGATTCGCCGCGCGTATCTGGTCATGGGCCTGGTTGCCTTCGGGATCATCGTCGCGGGCGTGCTCGCCGGGCTGCTGCCCTGGCCGACGCTGATCGCCCTCGCCGCCGTGCCGATCCTCTTCCGCGTCCACGCCGGGCTCGGTGCGTACTACGACAGCCCGTACGCCCTCATGGCGGTCATGGGCCAGAACGTCAACCTCAACCTGATCGTGGGCGGGCTGCTGCTGCTCGCCTACGTCGCGACGATCGTGGTGACGCGGCTGGCCTGATCAGTCGCGGTCCACGGCGATGAGGCCCGCGACCCGATCCCGTTCCCCGGTCTTGGCGAAGAGGAGCGTGGCGTCGATGCTCTCGGCGCGCAGCCTGAGGGCCGGCACCGCCTCGGACACGGTGTAGACCCAGCCGATGCGGCCGCGTCGCCCAGCCACCGCCGATCGGCACCGGCGGCGGCGCGGGGCCGTTCGTCGTCCGACAGCGGCTGGGCGGTGAGCACGTTGCCGCTTCGGTCCGGGGCGGACGACGATCAGCGGCGCCGCCCGGGTCGGCGAGATCGCGGACCTCCGGGCCGAGGCGGCCGCGCGAAGGCGGCCGGGACCCGCTCGCCGGGCGCGAGCGGGCGAGGAGACGACGTCGACCTCGCTCGTCGGACGGAAGACCGGATAGCCGACCACGGCGCCGATGACCAGGACGACGGCGAGGAGCAGTGGCAGGATCGAGAGCGGCCACAGGACGACGCGCTCCGGCAACGCGGCCGCGTCGAGCTGGACGACCAGGTTCGGGACGATCGCCGGCGGAGCCCCGAAGACCGTCGCCTCGAGCGGCAGGTCCTCCTCGACGGCGACGATCGCACCGGCGAGGTGGCCGGTGATCGGGGTCGAGGCGCACGCGGGATCTGCCCGCCGGAACGGACGACGATCGCCTGGAGCGTATCGGCCGCGTCGACGAGGAGCCCGTAGCGGCCGGGCTCGCCGGTGGGGGACTCCGTCAGCGGCACGACCCGTCCCTGGAGACGGACCCACCCGCTCGGCTCGGAGACGCGCCGTCGAGGATCTGCTGGACCGTGACGTCCTGTGGCTGCGCCTGGAGCATCGGCACGACGATCGGCACCGCGGCCGAGGACGAGCGAGCAGCAGCGGCGACGAGACGAACGGCGCCCACGGGCGCAGCCGAGCTCAGCGGGCCGCGCGAACGGGCGGCGCACCTGCATGGCCAGCCAGCCGACAGATCGCGAGGAAGCGGCCGAACATCGGCGCGCATGATGCACGCCCGGAGCGAGTCGCGCAGCCGGTACCATCGGTCGATGGAGCGCTGGCGCACGATCATCGAGCCGTTCCGGATCAAGAGCGTCGAGCCGATCCGGATGACGACGGTCGACGAGCGCGAGGCGCAGCTGCGCGAGGCGGGCTACAACCTCTTCAATCTCCACGCCGACGACGTGCTCATCGACCTGCTCACCGACTCCGGCACGGGCGCGATGAGCGCGGAGCAGTGGGCCGGCATCCAGCGCGGCGACGAGTCCTACGCCGGCTCGCCGTCGTGGTTCCGCTTCCTCGAGGCCGTGACCGAGCTCTTCCCGTTCCGCCACGTCATCCCGACGCACCAGGGCCGGGCGGCCGAGAAGATCCTCTTCAGCGTCGTCGCGGGCCCGGGCAAGGTCGTCCCGTCGAACACGCACTTCGACACGACCCGCGCGAACGTCGAGTTCACCGGCGCCGAGGCGATCGACCTGCGTCATCCCCGAGGGCGCGATCGCCGTCGGCGATCCACCCGTTCAAGGGCAACATGGACACCGATGCGCTCGACGCGCTGATCGCGCGAGCGCGGCGCCGAGAACGTCCCGGTCGTGTTCGTCACCGTCACGAACAACTCCGGCGGCGGGCAGCCGGTCAGCCTGGCCAACCTGCGCGCCGTCCGCGCCGTCTGCGACCGATACGGGCTGCCGCTCTTCCTCGACGCGTGCCGCTTCGCCGAGAACGCCTGGTTCATCAAGCAGCGCGAGGAGGGCTACGCCGACGCCTCGGTCCCCGACATCGTGCGCGAGATGGCGTCCCTGGCCGATGGGATGACGATGTCCGGCAAGAAGGACGCGCTCGCCAACATCGGCGGCTGGCTGGCGATGAACGACGACCGCTGGGCGGAGCACTGCCGCAACATGCTGATCCTGACCGAGGGCTTCCCGACGTACGGCGGCCTGGCCGGCCGCGACCTCGAGGCGATGGCCGTCGGCCTGCGGGAGGTCGTGCAGGACGACTACCTGCGCTACCGCATCCGCTCGACCGCGTACCTCGGTGAGGCGCTCGTCGAGGCCGGCGTGCCGTGCGTCCAGCCGATCGGCGGCCACGCCGTCTACCTCGACGCCGCGGCCCTCCTGCCGCACATCCCGCCGCTCGAGTATCCGGGCCAGGCGCTGGCCTGCGCGCTGTATCGCGAGGGCGGCATCCGCGGATGCGAGATCGGCACGGTGATGTTCGGCCTGCACCCCGACGGGAGCGAGGTGCCGGCGGCCATGGAGCTCGTCCGCCTCGCCATCCCGCGACGGGTCTACACCCAGTCCCACATCGACTACGTCATCGAGGTCATCCGCTGGGTGGCCGAGCGCGCCGCCGACCTGCGCGGGCATGCGGATCGTCGAGCAGCCCTCGGCGCTGCGGCACTTCACGGCGCGCTTCGAGCCGATCTCGTAGCGCGTCGCTCGCTCAGGCGACCTCGATCGACGCGACCCACTTGATCCAGTCGAGCCCGCGCCGCCCGGGAGCGACGAGGCGCACGGGCGCTCCGTTGGCGGCCGGCAGCGGCCTCCCGCGACGTGCGTGGCGAGGAGGGCATCGTCGAGCTCGCCGCGCTCGAGGTTGACGCTCCAGCCGGTGACGGATCGGACGCGGACGAACGGTGCGGTCGGGTCGGCGCCGGCCGCGTCCAGGACCGCCGCGGATCGGCGTGCCTCGCCAGGGCGTGCGAAGCGCCCAGCCGGAGGTGCAGTCGAGCGTCGCGTCGCGCTCGGTCGTGCCGAGCGCCGTCGAGCGCCGGCCAGATCGAGCTCGAGCGGCCGATCGACGCGCCCGCCGACGCGCAGGCGCCAGGACGCGAGGTCGACGTCGGGCGTGCCCTCGCCGTAGAAGGTCGTCGGCGGTGGGATGCCGCCGGCGGGAAGCCAGCGTGAGCCGGTGAAGCGGCGCGTCGCCTCCCGTGATCGCGTCGAGCGACGTTCGCGGCTCCCCAGGCAGCGGCGCCGAGCGAGCAGCGAGCCCGCCGCGTCGCGAGGACGGTGCGGCGGCTGATCGCGCGGGCCGCCCGGCGCGCGGCCGGAGCAGCCGGAAGCGGCGCGGCAGCGAGGTGGACGCAGGACGACGGGGATCAGCGGCGAGCGCGGCCCAGACGTGAAGCGTGAGGATCGTCCACGGACCGATCGACAGGATCCGGCCGCTCGCGACCCACGCGAAGCCGCCGGCCAGGGAGGCCGCGACGAGCAGCGTCAGGAGAGCGCCGAGCGCCAGGCGTCCCCATCGCCGTCGCCGGACGGCCGGGCCGACGCTCCGGCGCAGCTTGACCGTCGCCGCGACGAGCAGCGCGCCGCCGGCGACGCCGTGGAACCAGAAGAGCGGCGCGGTGGCCGGCGCTCCCGAGCGGAGCGTGAGGAGGCCGCTCGCCAGCAGAGCGACGAGCAGGATCGCCAGCAGCCGATCGAGCGCGGCGCTGCTCATCGGGCCACGCTACGCCGGCCGTCGTGGGCTCGGCAACGGGTCGGGCTCGGCTACGATCGCATCGTGAGCCAGCGCACGGCCGTCCTGATGGCCGCGATCCTCGGGTCGGCCATCGTGTTCCTCGACGCGACGATCGTGAACGTCGCGCTCGAGACGATCGGCCGCGAGCTGCCGGTCACCTTCGTCGGACGGCTGGAAGGCCTCACGTACGTCAACAGCGCGTACTTCGCGGTGCTCGCCGCGCTGCTGATCCTGGCCGGCGCGATCAGCGACTACTACGGGCGGCGGCGGACGTTCCGCATCGGCCTCATCGGCTTCGGCGCCGCCTCGGTGGCCTGCGGCCTCGCCCCGACGATGGAGGTCCTGATCGTCGCGCGGATCCTCCAGGGAGCGTTCGGCGCGATCCTCGTCCCGGGCAGCCTCGCGATCATCACCGCCTACTTCGACGGCGAGGAGCGCGGGCGCGCGATCGGCCTCTGGGCGGCGGGCACGTCGGCGACCTCGATCATCGGCCCGCTCCTCGGCGGCATCCTCGTGCAGGGCCTGACGTGGCGCCTCGCCTTCCTGATCAACGTGCCGCTCGTGCTCCTGGCGCTGTGGGCGACGACGCGCGTGCCGGAGAGCCGCGACGAGAGCGCCACGGGAGACTTCGACTGGCTCGGCGCCGCGGTCATCGCGGTCGCGGTCGGCGGGCTCTCGTTCGGCGCGACGCGTGGCCAGGAGAAGAACTGGCAGGATCCGGTGGCGTGGGTCGCGCTGATCATCGGCCTGGTCGCGGCCGTGGCCATCCCGGTCCTGATGCTGAAGCGTCCGCGGCCGCTCATCCCGCCGTCGCTGTTTCGCTCGCGGAACTTCTCCGTCGTGAACCTGTCGACGTTCGTGATCTACGGCGCCCTGTACGTCTCGTTCGCCTTCGAGGGCCTCTTCTGGCAGGGCACGCTCGGATACTCGCCGCTGGCTGCCGGCGCCGTTGGCCTGCCGATCGCGCTGTTCCTGACGTTCCTCTCCACCCCGGCCGGGCAGCTGTCGGCCCGGATCGGACCTCGGATCTTCATGACCGTCGGCCCGCTGATCATGGCGGCCGGCCTCCTCTGGCTCGCGCGGATCCCGCACGACTCGACGGCCTGGGCGGCCGACCTCGGGCAGCCCTCGACGCTCGTTCCCCCGACGGCGACGTTCATCGACGTCGTGCTGCCGCTCATCGTCTTCGGCCTCGGCATCTCGTTGCTCGTGGCGCCGCTCACGACCGCGCTGATGAGCTCGATCCCGGTCAACAACGCGGGCCTCGGCTCGGCGATCAACAACGCGGTCAGCCGCGCCGGGTCGCCGCTCGTCAGCGCCGTGCTGTTCATCGCGATCACCGCGACCTTCTACCCGTCGCTGGCCGGCCTCGTGCCGGGCGTGGACGTCGACGATCCCGCGCTCCGCGAGCAGGTGCAGCCGCTCACGAGCGTGCCGGACGACGTCGACCCGGAGATCGCCGCCGCCGCTCGCGAGGCCAGCGCGGATGCCTTCCAGCTCGCGATGATCGTGTCGGCCGGGCTCCTGCTCGCCGGCGCCGCGATCAACGGCTTCGGAATCCGCAACCCCTCGCAGCGCGAGCTCGAGGCCGTCTCCGAGGCGCCAGCCGTTACGGGTTGATCAGAAGACCGCCGGGCACCACGGCGCGGGCTCGGAGTGGAAGAGGGCATCGGCCCTGGCGATCGCGCCCGGCTGAAGCTCGCGCACCCGGCCGGCGTCGGCGAGCTGGCGGAAGCCGAACGCGCCGAGGTACGCGGCGCCGAGATCGGTGATGTCGCAGGCCAGGTCGGCCGCACCGGTCGCCGGCTGGACGACCGGGACGCCGTTCTCGACGGCGAGCTCCCAGACGCCGTCGTTCCACTCGCAGAACTCGTCGGCGATCTCGAAGACGACGCGACCGTCGGCCGCGTAGCGCCTGCGCGGCCAGGGCCGGCGCAACGTCCACGATCCGCGTCCAGAGCGCGTCGCCCAGGTCCGCGCGCAGGCGGCGCGGCTCGGCGACGGAGAGCAGGATCGGGTCGTCCACGGCGAGGTTCCATGCCTCGATGCGGGCCATCAGGTCGATGTCCATCAGGAAGCGCCACAGGTCCAGGTGCGCCGACGGATTCGTGGCCATCAGCTCGACGACGACGACCGACGAATCCGGCCCGCCGCTGTCCCACTTGTCGCGGACCCGGTAGCGCGCGTAGCCGTCGGCGGTGCCCGCGACTTCGTGGACGACGTGGAAGGCGGCGGTCGCGCCGCGGCGCCAGTGCTCGGGGTCGGAGAAGAACTCGCCGTCCCAGAAGGCCTGCGAGCGCGCGTGGAAGCCGGGTCGCAACGGACGGACGGCCTCGTACACGGGTGGCAGGAGGCGCTTCGCCTCGTCGAGCTCGACGAACCGGATCGTGCCCGCCGGCGTGTGCGGCCGCCGGAAGGCGCTGCGATCGCGCAGGAGGTTGATCCCCATCCGCAGGCTGCCGAGGCCGTAGCCGAAGCGCTGGTAGATGCTTGCCCTCGGAGGCCCACAGGATCGCGATCGGCTCGCCGCGCTCGTGGATGCTGTCGAGCTGGAGCCGCATCATCCGGCGCAGGATTCCCTGTCGCCGATGGGTCGGCTGGACGCCGACGATCGTGACGCCGGCCGCGGGCACCACGCCACCGGGGACCGTCAGCTCGAAGCTGAAGGCGCCGGCCGTCCCGACGATCCGCTCCCCGTCGTACGCGGCGATCGCGCGATCGGCCTCGAAGGCCAGCTTCCAGTTCGCGAGGTCCTCCTCGCGTGGCATCTCGCTGAAGGCGACCTCGGCGGCCTCGTAGAAGTCCCGCGGGTCGCCGCTGAAGGCGCGGACGTCGATATCCATGCGCCGATTATGGCGTGAAGCCTGCTCTATCCTTCCGCCGATGTTCCCGATCGGCGACGAGAACGAGCGTGGCCACGGGCCGGCCTACGTCACGCTGGCCATCATCGGCCTGAACATCCTCGTCTTCCTCCTGCTCCAGGGAGCGGGAGCCAGCCAGGACGGTGAGGAGTTCACGTACGGCTTCAGCGCCGTTCCGTACGAGATCGTCAACGGCGTCGACCTGGTCGACCCGCAGCCGATCACCATCGACGGCGAGACCGTCGACGTGCCACAGGAACCCGGGCCGAACCCGATCTGGCTGACGCTGTTCTCGAGCATGTTCATGCACGGCGGGCTGCTCCATCTCGCCGGCAACATGCTGTTCCTGTGGGTCTTCGGCGACAACGTCGAGCATCGCATCGGCCACGCGCTGTTCGTCGTCTTCTACGTCGTCGCCGGGCTGATCGCGACCGTCGCGCAGGTCCTCGTCGACGTCGGGTCGTACATCCCCACGCTCGGCGCGTCGGGCGCGATCGCCGGCGTGCTCGGCGCGTACCTCGTCCTCTTCCCGACGAACCGCGTCCTGGTCTTCCTGTTCCGCGGCGTCGTGCCGGTTCCTGCCATCGTCGCGATCGGGATGTGGGCCGCGCTCCAGGTGCTCGCGGGCTTCGGCGCGCCCGGTGAGGGCGGCGGCGTCGCGTACACCGCACACATCGCCGGATTCCTCGCCGGAGCGGCCGCCGGCCTCGCCTTCCGGGCGATCTTCAACGAGCCCCGCCGCCCGCGCGGGATGGCCACCTCGGCGTACGGATGAGCGCCGCCGTGCACGAGGCGACCGGCCTGTTCGGCCCCGACAGCGTCGCGTGGCGGGTCGACCGCGAGGTCATCGTCCTGGCGGGCGGCTCGTGCGCCCTGCTCATGCAGGCGGCGCATCCGGTCGTCGCCGCGGGGGTCGACCAGCACTCGACCTACGCGACGGATCCGTTCGGGCGTCTGCGGCGCACGCTGACCAGCAGCTTCGACGTCGTCTTCGGCACGCGGTCGCGCGCCGATGCGGCAATCCGACGGGTGAACGCGATCCACGCCGCGGTCCGCGGGCAGCTCCCCGGCGGCGCTGCGTACAGCGCCGCCGACCCGGAGGCGCTGCTGTGGGTGCACGCCACGCTCGTCGACACCGCGCTGCGGATCTACGCGCGGTTCGTCGGCCCGCTGTCGTCCGACGAGGAGCGCCGATACCTGCTGGAGGCCGCCGAGGTCGCCGAGCGGCTCGGGGTGCTGCCCGCCGACCTGCCCTCGGAGGTGCCCGAGCTGCGCGACTGGATGGCCGGGATGGTGGAGACCGGACGCGTTCGGGTCACCCCGGCCGCGAGGCGGATCGCTCGGACGGTGCTCTACCCGAACGCGCTCGTGCCTCGGCTCGCCTGGGACGCCGCCCACCTCATCTCGCTCGCCACGCTGCCCGATCCGCTGCGCCGCCAGTACGGCATCCGCTGGTCGGAGGGCCGCGAGCGCGGCGTCGAGCGCCTGGCCGCCGTCACCCGGCGAACCCTGCCGCTCGTTCCGCCGCCGCTGCGATTCGTGCCGCAGGCGCGGACGGCGGAGCGCCGGGTGCGCCTCGCGGAGCGCCACCTCGGCGCCTGAGAGCGAGCTCGATCTCGCGGCTATGATGGGCACCGCCCGCTCGGCAGCGCCGTGAGCCGCAGCGGCCTCGAGGAACGCCGACTTGACCCGATTCGCCAAGCTCGCGGTTGCCGCTGCCGCGGCGACCTTCGTCCTGATCGCCGTGGGCGGGCTCGTGCGCGCCACGGACTCGGGCCTCGGCTGCCCGGACTGGCCGCTCTGCTTCGGCGACTGGCTGCCGCCGGTGGACCTCCACGCCTGGATCGAGCACTCTCATCGGCTCGTCGCGGCCGCCTTCGTCGGTCCGCTGGTCGCCGCCGTCGGGCTGATCACGGTCTTCAGCGGGCGTCGCCACGACCGCCCGCTGCTCGCCGCCGCGGTCGTGGCCGGCGTCCTCGTCATCGTCCAGTCGCTGCTCGGGGGAGCGGTGGTGCTGCAGGGCCTCGCCGCCGAGCTCGTCACGGCGCACCTGGCGATGGCGCTGACCGTCCTGGCGGCGGTCATCTTCATCGCGGAGCGCGCGAGCAACGGACCGATGCCGGCCGCGCGCCCGCGGCCGGTCCTCACCCGCCTCGTCGCCGTGACGGCGGTGGCGATCTTCGCCCAGATGCTGCTCGGCTCCTGGGTGACCGGCCAGCATGCCGGCCTCGCGTTCGGCGACATCCCGCTGATGGACGGCTCGGTCGTCCCGACGATCGGCAGCGAGACCCAGGCGATCCACGCCGCGCACCGGGCGATGAGCGTGGTCGTCGCGATCCTCGCGGTCTGGACGGCGCTCGCCATCCATCGCTCGACGGACGCCCCGCTCCCTCGCCGCCTCGCCCTCGTCCTCGTCGCGCTCGTGGCGCTCCAGATCGCGCTCGGGCTGGCGAACGTCGCGTCGAGGCTGTCCGCCCTCTTCGTCGTGCCGCACCTCGCGGTCGGCGCGGCGATGTGGGGCACATCGGTCTGGCTCCTGCTGACCGTCCGGCGGCTGCGGCCATCCGAGATGCGCGCCCGCGTCGCGCCACGGGCTGAGCCAGGACCGATCGACACCGTCCGCGCCTACATCGCGCTCACGAAGCCGCGGATCATCGAGCTGCTGCTCGTGACGACGATCCCGACGATGGTCCTCGCCGCCGGCGGCCTGCCATCGCCGTGGCTCGTGGCCGCCGTGATCGTCGGCGGCACGCTGGCGGCCGGCGGGGCGAACGCGATCAACATGTACGTGGATCGCGACATCGACGACCTCATGCGCCGCACCCGGCATCGGCCGCTCCCGCGCCACGCCGTCGAGCCGCGCGCGGCCCTGTACTTCGGGATCGGCCTGAGCGTCGCGGCCTTCGCGTTCCTTGCGCTGACGGTCAACCTGCTCAGCGCCGTGCTCGCGCTCAGCGCGACCGCCTTCTACGTCTTCGTCTACACGATGTGGCTGAAGCGCACGACGCCGCAGAACATCGTCATCGGCGGGGCGGCCGGGTGCGTGCCGGTGCTGGTGGCCTGGGCCGCGGTCACCGGCGAGGTCGGGCTGCCGGCGCTCGTCCTGTTCGCGATCGTCTTCTACTGGACGCCACCGCACTTCTGGGCGCTCGCGTTGCGCTACCGCGGCGACTACGCGGCCGCCCGCGTCCCGATGCTCCCGGTCGTGCGCGGCGAGGCCGAGACGGCGCGCCAGATCGTGCTCTACACGATCGCGCTCGTCGCGGTCAGCCTCCTCCTCTTCCCGGCGGCGGGCATGGGCCTGATCTACCTCGTCGCGGCGGTCGTGCTCGGCGTCCTCTTCCTGTGGCGGGCGCTGCGCCTGCGGGCCGATGCGAGCAACGGCCGAGCCGCGATCGTCCTCTTCCGCTATTCGATCAGCTACCTGACGCTGCTCTTCCTCGCGGTCGCGATCGACGCCCTCGTCTACCTGCCGGTCTGACCGCGCGGGACGCTCGGCGTCCACGGCTCCTCGCCGCGAGCCGCGCGCTCGGCCGCCAGCCGTTCGTCGAGCCGGGCCGTGCGCCGCTCCTCGTGGCGCATCCAGGCCACGATGACGATGGCCATCGCGACGAGGAAGGCGATGTCGCCGGCCACCCACATGAGGACCCCGCCGAGCTGCTGGTCCTCGAGCGGCTTCGGCCCCCACGTGCGCAGGTTCGTGACGTAGTGCGGGTACAGGACCGTGCCGGCGCTCAGCAGCGAGACGCCGAGGAACGAGTTCTGCGGCAGCGCCAGGAAGAGGTAGAAGAGGCGCACCGGGTACGGCATCCGCCACGGTGAGGGATCGACACCGACGACCGGCCACCAGAAGAGGAGGGCCGCCGCGAGGAAGGTCGCGTGCTGGAAGTAGTGGAGCAGCTGGTTCTCGAGCGCCTCGTCGTAGAGCGTGCTGAAGTGCCATCCCCAGTTCACCGCGGCGAAGAGCACCCAGGTCACGACGGGGAACGAGATCGCCTTCACGACCGGGCTGTGGAGCACCCACAGCAGGCGTCGCCGGATCGTCGGCGTGCTGACCCGGAGCGTCAGGGTGATCGGTCCGCCCCCCAGCAGCAGCGGCGGCGCGACGAGCATCAGCAGCAGGTGCTGGACCATGTGGACGCTGAACAGGGACCCCTCGTAGGCCTCGATCGGTGACGTCAACGCCACGCCGATCGCGACGAGGCCGCTCATGAACAGCCACGTCCGGATCCGCGGCTGCGGGTTGCCCGGGTGCGCGCGGTTGACCCTGAGAACCGCCCAGAGATAGGCGGCCGCCGTCGCGCCCAGCAGGACGAGGAACGAGCGAGCGGATCGAATCGCCAGTCGAGCAGCACGCTGGGGAACGTCGGCGCCGGCGCGTGCGACCCGTGCGCGAGGGCCGTCGCCGGCATGACGGCGAGCAGCGCGAGGGCGAGCGGGAGGGCCGTGCGGCGCATCGGGATCATTGTCGCCGGAATGCTCGGGAACCGACCCGCGGATCCCGGCGTCCATGCGGCCATGAAACGAACCGCCCCGGGTCTCTTCGTCGTGCTCTCCGTCATCCTCGCCGCGTGCGCCGCCGCCGGTGGCTCGCCGGGAGCTTCCGAGACCGATGCGGGCGGCTCCGCGCCGCCGGGCGCGTCGGGCGGCGACGACGGAGGGACGCGGCGGCATCGAGCATCCCACGGCTGCCGACGAGCCGATCCTGGTCGTCGAGGAAGCCGGCGGCTTCGCGATGCCGCAGATGATCGCGACCCGCGTGCCGATCTTCGCGCTCTACGGCGATGGCCGCGTGATCATGCAGGGCGCCCAGACCCTCGAATTCCCGGGCCCCGCGCTGCCGCCGCTCATCGAGCGGACGATGACCGAGGAGGGGATCCAGGCGGTGCTCGAGGCCATCGAGGACACGAACCTCTTCACCGGCGACCTCGAGCTGAACGGCGCGATGAACGTGTGCGCGGACTGCACCGCCACGGTCTTCCACGCCAATGTCAACGGCGACGAGGTGACCGTCAGCGTCTACGGCCTCGGCCAGCTCGACCCGGCCCTCGGCGGCAACTTCGAGAACATCGACCAGGCGGAGATCGACGCCCACGCCGTGCTGAGCCAGTTCCGCGACGCGCTGATGACGATCGAGACCTCGGTCCCCGGCGGCGCCTGGGAGTCCGAGGGCTGGCAGCCATACACCCCGACCGCGTTCCGGCTGTACGTCCGCGACGTGACCGGCGAGCCGATCGAGGGCGGGGAGCTGCCCGGGGTCGTCCGTGAGTGGCCGACCGACGACGACCCGGCGGCCTTCGGCGAGGAGGTCCCGGTGTTCGGTGACGGGACCCGCTGCGGCGTGGTCGAGGGCGAGGCGGCGGCAACCTGGTTCGCGGAGCTCAGCGCCTCGACGCAGCAGACGATCTGGACGTCCGACGGCGAGAACCGCTTCACCGTCCTGCCGCGGCCGCTCCTTCCCGGCGAGGAGCCGAGCTGCGACCAGGAGATCGCCGCCGGCTGAATCCGCGCGGCGTCCGATGGCGCCGCTCGAACGCCCTTCGCTACAATGCGGCCGTGTCGCCCGTCAGCCCACCGGTGCGTGCGGCCTGACGCGCGAGGCCGACGCCCTTCGGAATGCTGACCTGAGGAGCACTCGAGATCGAGCCGATGCACTCCCCGGCGCCTCGGACCCGGCTGCGAACGATCGCCCGCCGGCTGGCGCCGCTCATGCTCGTGGTCCTGCTCGCCGGCTGCCTCCTGCCGCCGTCTCCGAAGACCGATGCCGGCCAGGACGTCTTCAATCTCTACCTCATCGTCCTGGGCCTTGCGGCGATCGTCTTCGTCGGCGTCGAGGGCTTCATCCTGTACGCCGTCGTCCGCTACCGGCGCCAGCCCGGCGACGACGTCCTGCCGGAGCAGCTCCACGGCAACAACACCGTCGAGATCATCTGGACGATCATCCCGACCGTCATCGTCTTCGTGCTCTTCTTCTTCAGCATGCTGACGCTGGGCGAGGTGGAGGCCAGCTCGAACGTCCCCGACGCGACGACCGTCGAAGTCACCGGCTTCCAGTGGCAGTGGACCTTCCGCTACGAGAACGGCGCCGAGACCACCGGCACGGCCGAGGAGCCGGCCGTCCTCGCGCTGCCGGTGAACGAGCCGGTGCGGCTCGTCCTGTATTCGCTCGACGTGAACCACGCCTTCTACGTCCCGGACTTCCTCATCAAGCGCGACGTGATCGACTTCGGCGACGCACGACCGCCGAACGAGCTGACGTTCACGATCACCGAGGCCGGGACCTACGCCGGCCAGTGCGCCGAGTTCTGCGGCACGGCCCACGCGGAGATGCTGTTCGTCGTGGAGGCCATGCCTCGAGACGAGTACGACGCCTACATCGAGGCGCTGAAGGCCGGCGAGCCGCCACCGGGCGGTGGCGACACCAGCGACTGCGGGACGACGATCGAGCTGTCGGCGCAGGACATCCAGTTCAGCACCGATGCGATCGAGGCGCCTGCCGGCGAGGACTTCTGCATCGAGTTCACGAACAACGACGACGGTCCCGCACGACGTCGGCATCGTCGAGACCGACTTCAACGGCGACGACATGCCCCCCGGCGAGACGATCGTCTATCACATCCCGGCGATGGAGGCCGGCGACTACACCTTCTACTGCACCCTTCATCCGCAGGCGATGACGGGTGACCTGACGATTTCCACCGTAGCCACTGGAGCGCGCACAAGACCGATGGCGACCACGACCCTCGAACCCCAGGCCGGCGCCCCCGCCTATCGGCGGTCGTGGGTGCTCGACTGGCTGACGACCGTCGACCACAAGAAGATCGGGATCCTCTACATCGTCAACGGCTTCCTCTTCTTCTTCGCCGCCGGGATCCTCGCCCTCGTGGTCCGCAGCGAGCTGGCCGTGCCGGGCCTCCAGCTCGTCGACCAGGACACGTTCAACCAGGCGTTCACGATGCACGGGACGATCATGCTGTTCCTGTTCATCATCCCGACCCTGTCGGGCTTCGCGAACTACATCGTGCCGCTCCAGCTCGGCGCGCCGGACATGGCCTTCCCGCGGATCAACGCCCTCAGCTTCTGGCTCCTGCCGCTCGGCGGGCTGCTGATCTTCAGCGGCTACCTCTTCGGCGGCGCCGCGGCCGAGGGCTGGACGTCCTACGCGCCGCTCTCGGACCGGGCCGAGAGCCCGGGGACCGACCTGTGGATCATCGGGCTCACCCTCGTCGGAACGGCCTCGATCCTCGGCGCGGTGAACTTCATCACGACGATCTTCAAGATGCGGGCGCCGGGGATGACGCTGTTCCGGATGCCGATCTTCGTCTGGACCGTGCTCGTGACCGCCGTGCTGATCCTGCTCGCCACGCCGGTGCTGACGGCCGGGCTGATCGCGCTCTTCATCGATCGCAACTACGGCGGGTCGTTCTTCGATCCGAGCGTCGGCGGCAACCCGATCCTGTGGCAGCACATCTTCTGGTTCTTCGGCCACCCGGAGGTCTACATCGTCATCCTGCCGGCGATGGGCGTCGTCAGCGAGGTGCTGCCGGTCTTCAGCCGCAAGCCGCTGTTCGGCTACAAGGCGTTCGTGTTCGCCACGATCGCCATCGGCCTGCTGAGCTGGACCGTGTGGGCCCACCACATGTTCACGACCGGGGCCGTCTTCCTGCCGTTCTTCAGCTTCATGACCGCCCTGATCGCGATCCCGACCGGGATCAAGATGTTCAACTGGCTCGGCACGCTGTACCGCGGCAAGATCACCCTGACGACGGCGATGCTCTTCGCCCTCGGCTTCATCGCGATGTTCCTGATCGGCGGCATCAGCGGCGTCATGCTCGCCTCGCCGCCGATCGACTTCCACGTCCAGGACACGTACTTCGTCGTCGCGCACCTGCACTACGTCTTCTTCGGCGGTGCGGTGTTCGGGGTCTTCGCGGCGACGTACTACTGGTTCCCGAAGATGACCGGGCGGATGCTGAACGAGCCGCTCGGCAAGGTCCACTTCTGGATGCACTTCATCGGCTTCAACCTCGCCTTCTTCCCGATGCACCAGCTGGGCCTGTCGGGCATGCCGCGGCGGATCAGCGACTACAGCGCCGACACGGGCTGGATGTACCTGAACATCGTCTCGACGGTCGGCGCGTTCCTGATTGCGGCGAGCATCATCCCGTTCCTCATCAACGTCGTCGCCACGCTCATCAACGGCGAGCCCGCCGGCGACGACCCGTGGGAGGGGAACACGCTGGAGTGGGCGACCACCAGCCCGCCGCCGCCGTACAACTTCGACCGCCTGCCGCCGATCCATTCCGAGCGGCCGCTGTTCTTCCTGACCCACGGGCACGGGCATGCCGCGGAACATCCGGATGACCTCGAGGAGCACCCGGTCGACGACGCGGAGCATCGGGAGGGCCTGGCATGACCGCGGGCACGCTTCCGGCGCAGCCGGCCGAGGGCCACGAGCCGATCCCGACGCACGCGACCGGCATGCCGACGCCGATGGTCGGCATGCTCCTCTTCATCGCCAGCGAGGTGATGTTCTTCGGCGGCCTCTTCGCGACCTACTTCAACGCCCGCGCATCGGTGGGACCGGACAACTGGCATCCGCCCTCGAGGGCACCGAGCTGGACCTTCCGCTCGCCGCGGTCCTGACCGCGATCCTCGTCGCCTCGAGCTTCACGATGCAGTTCGGGGTCTGGGCCATCCGCCGCGGCGACACGGGCAAGCTGAAGCTGTGGACGGCGATCACGCTGGGCCTGGGCATCCTCTTCCTCAGCGGCCAGCTGTACGACTACAGCCAGCTCGGCTTCGGGATCAGCGACGGCGTGTTCGGCACGGTCTTCTACACGCTGACCGGCTTCCACGGGGCGCACGTCTTCGGCGGCGCGGTCGGACTCACGATCCTGCTCGCCCGAGCGACGCGCGGTCAGTTCAGCGCTCACAACCACGTCGCCGTCGAGGCGGTGAGCATCTATTGGCACTTCGTCGACGTCGTCTGGATCGCCGTGTTCAGCACGATCTACCTGCTCGGATAGGTGGTGAGACATGACTGACACCGCGATTGGCTTCCTGATCGTCGGAACGGGCATGCTCGTCGTGCTCGGGCGTCGTGTTCGCCGTCTCCTCACGGCCGCGTCCCGCCAAGGCCCGCTCCGGCCCGCCGCAGGGGGTGCACCTGCCGCCGCCGAGCTTCCTGCCCGTGGTCCTGTCGATCGGTGCCGCGCTGATCGGCGCCGGGCTCGCGTTCCGCGGTGAGGATCAGCTGGCCAACCCGTTCCTCGCGATCCCCGGCCTCGTGATCTTCGTGCTCGGCGTCGTGTGGTGGGTCCGCGCCGCCAACCGGGAGTGGCGCGAGGTCGAGGCCGGCGATCACGGGTCGCACGCCTCAGCCGACGATCAGCCCGCCCACTGACCGGCGATGACCGCCGGCGGCCGTCTGCCGGACCTGCGGCGTCTCCCGCGCAGGTTCCTCGTCTACGCGGCGCTCCTGCCCTTCGTGATCCTGGGAGCGGCCGGGTTCGCGCTCTTCCTGCGCGGGCCAACGGTATCCCCGACCACGATCGGCAGCGTCGCCCCGGACTTCAGCCTCGTCGACCTCGACGGCAACCCGGTCCACCTGGCCGACCTGCGCGGCCAGCCGGTGATCGTCAACTTCTGGGCCTCGTGGTGCGGCCCGTGCGTGGACGAGTTCCCGCTCCTGCAGGCGGTCGCGGAGGAGCACGCCGACGACGGGTTGGTCGTGCTCGGGATCGTCTACCAGGACCGATCGGAGGCGGCGCGCGCCTTCATGCAGCAGAACGGCGGCACGTGGCAGGCGCTCATGGACCCGGACGAGCGGGTCGCGCGGGCGTATAACATCTTCGGGCCACCGGAGACGTATTTCGTCGGGCGCGACGGAACGATCGTCGCGAGACACATCGGTCAACTCACGGCCGCCTCGTTGGACGCGAAGGTGGCAGCGATCATGGACGAGGAGTGAGCATGGACTCGAACCTTCCCGCCACCCGGGACGACGCGCCGCTGGCCCTCCCCGAGGACGCGCCCGCCGAGCCGCTGCCGCGGCGTCAGCCGATCAACGTGGCGTTCCTGCCGCTCGCGCTCATCGCGTTCATCATCCTCGCGTTCGTCATCGCCACCTGGACATTCCTCGCCGCGGGCGCCTGAGCGCCCGGCCGATGCGGCGCTCCGCCGTCGCGGCACTGCCCGTGATGCTGGCCGCCTGCGCGCTGGGCGGCCGCGTCGAGGCCCCCGAGCTCGTCCGGCCCGACGCTCGTGCTGGACGTCACGAATGGCTCCGACGGTGACGTTGCGGTCGGCTACGAGTTCGAGTCGCCGGGCACGGGCGGGACGGGCGAGACGCTTGCCGACGGCCTGCCGCCGCGAGGCCGCTCCGCTCTCGACCGATCGTCGGCACGTACCAGGTCACCGTCGACGGAAAGACGGTCTGCGGAGGACACCGTCCCGCCCAACGCCGGACGCGGGAGCTTCCTGGTGATCCGCGTGCGCATCGGTCCCGATGGAGAGGTCGAGGTCGCGCCGCCGGTCATCCTGGCGGCGCAACCGAACCTCAGCGTTGCGATCCCGGGCTGCGGGTAGTCAGGCGGCCGGCACCGGGCCGGCACCGGGGCGGAGGGACGCCACGGCCGCCCGCACGAGCCCGCTCGGCGACCCGTAGAGGCGAATGAGGTCCACGGCCAGCAGGACGAGGATCGCGACCTCGATTCCCTTTGCGATCCAGCCGAGGGTGAAGTAGGGCCCGATGACGATGTAGCCGACGATCGTCGCCACCGTGTAGGCGCCAAGGCCCACGCGGGGCAGCCATGCGAAGCGGCGAACGAACGGATGGGGGACGGCGGTGAGCGCCAGCGCCGCGGCGAGCGCGGCATAGCCCAACGCATTGAGCGTGAACAGGGTTCCGCCCAGGGTGAGGTGGATGTAGGCGGTGATCAGGGTCAGCTCGACGATCGCGATGGTGAGCCCCACCGCGAGCGCCGTTCCTGCGCGGCCAACGGGTGTCGTGCCAGGCATCGGTCTGGTCTCCTGATATGTGCTACTTGATGGGAGCAAGTATAGGCGAGCACCGGCGACGGCGCACAAGGAATGAATGTCCCGCCCGGGTCGGGACCGCGCCGGGAAGATCGGCGGCCTAGGAGCGCGGCGGCGGCGCTTCCCGGGCTGCGGATAGCGACGCTCGACGTAGGCCTCGAGGATCGCCAGGAAGCGCGGCACGATGTCATCGCCGCGAAGGGTCTCGGTCTTCTCGCCGTCCACGAACACCGGCGCCACCGGCTCCTCGAACGTGCCCGGCAGGCTGATCCCGATGTCCGCGTGCTTCGACTCGCCCGGACCGTTGACGACGCAGCCCATGACCGCGACCCGCAGCTCCTCGACGCCCGGATGGGTCTCGCGCCAGCCGGGCATCCGCTCGACGAGGTAGTCCTGGATGTCCCGGGCCATCTCCTGGAAGAAGGTGCTGGTCGTCCGGCCGCACCCGGGGCAGGCCGAGACCTGGGGCAGGAACGAGCGGAGGCCCAGGGACTGGAGCACCTGCTGCGCGACCTGGACCTCCTGCGGTCCGGTCGCCTCCGGGCTCCGGCGTGAGGCTGACCCGGATCGTGTCGCCGATCCCTCGCTGCAGCAGGAGCGCCAGGCCGGCCGTCGAGGCGATGATGCCCTTGGCGCCCATGCCGGCCTCGGTGAGGCCGAGGTGCAGCGGGTAGTCGCACCGATCCGCCAGCCGGGTGTAGACCTCGACCAGGTCCTGGACGCCGGACACCTTGGCCGACAGGATGATCCGGTCGTGCCCGAGGCCCGTCTCCTCGGCGAGCCGGGCCGAGCGCAGCGCCGACTCGATCATCGCCTCGATCATCACCTCGCGGCTGTCGTGCGGGTCGGGCGAGGCGGCATTCGCGTCCATCATCTCGGTCAGCAGCTGCTGGTCGAGCGACCCCCAGTTGACCCCGATGCGGACCGGGACGTCGTTGGCGATCGCCACCTCGATGATCTGGGCGAACTGCTCGTCGCGCCGCTTCGTGCCGACGTTGCCCGGGTTGATCCGGTACTTGGCGAGGGCCGCGGCCGCCTCGGGGTACTTCGTGAGCAGCAGGTGCCCGTTGTAGTGGAAGTCCCCGATCAGCGGCACGCCGACGCCGAGCGCATCGAGCTTGGCGCGGATGACGGGCACGGCCTGCGCGGCGGCATCGTTGTTGACGGTGATGCGCACGAGCTCGGAGCCGGCATGCGCGAGCTGCGCGACCTGGATCGCGGTCGCGTCCGCGTCGGCGGTGTCCGTGTTCGTCATCGACTGCACGACGACCGGGTGGGCCGACCCGACGGGCACGCCGCCGACGAGCACGGTGGCGGTGGATCGTCGTGGGGGTACGCTCATCGCTGACCATGGTAGAGGGCGGCTTTCGGATCGGCACAGCGCGTGCACAGGTCGCGACGTGAGCTGAGCAAGTCGCTCCGGGTGCGGGGCCGGGGCGTGCGGTCTGGATCGTCGAGGACGAGCCGGCATCCGCGGCGCTGGCCGCCGAGCTGTGCGAGGGCCGGGGCGCAGAGGTCTCCGTGTTTCGCGCGCCGCTCCCGTTCCTTGCCGCGCTGCGCGAGTGGACCCGGCCGACGGCCGTCGTGCTCGACTGGCGCCTCGAGCACGAGCTGAGCGCCGCGCTGTTCCTCGCGACTCGCCACCGGTATCCGACTCTGCCGGTGATCTACTGGACGGGGCACACCGTCGCCGCGCTGCCGTCGATGATCACCGAGGATGCCCGGACGATCGTCGTCGAGAAGGCCGGCGGGACGGAGCCGTTCGAGCGCGCGCTGGACTGGGCCAGCGGGCTCGTGGACGAGGGCGGGGCGCGCTAGGCGCGCCCGAGCGCGAGGACGGCGTTCATCCCTCCGAAGCCGAACGAGTTCGTCACCGCGGCATCGACGCGCGCGTGACGGGCATCGGTGAGCACGTCGAGCTCGATCTCCGGGTCGAGGGTGCTCAGGTTGCAGGTCCCCGGCAGGATCTCGCGCTGGAGCGCGAGGGCCGTGATGGCCGCCTCGACGGCGCCGGAGGCACCGAGCGCGTGGCCGTACAGGCCCTTCGTGCCCGAGACGGCGATTGCCGTCGGCATGGTCGCCGAACGCCGTGCGGATGGCGCGCGCCTCGGCCGGCTCGTTGAGCGTCGTGCTCGATCCGTGGGCGTTGACATAGCCGATGCGCTGCGGTTCGAGGCCGGCGTCGGCAAGCGCCTCGCGAATCGCGCGGGCCGCGTCGCGGCCGTCGGGCCGGGGAGCGGTCATGTGATACGCGTCGTTGCTGGCGCCGAAGCCGAGGACCTCGGCGATCGGCGTCGCCCCGCGGCCGCGGGCGGCCTCGAGCTCCTCGAGCACGAGGATCGCCGCTGACTCGCCCATGACGAACCCGTCGCGGTCGCGGTCGAAGGGCCGGGAGGCGGTCTCGGGGTCGTCGTTCCGGGAGGAGAGGACGCGGATGAGGGCGAACGCCCCGAACGTCAGCGGCGCGAGGGGCGCCTCGGCCCCGCCCGCCAGCGCCAGGTCGACGGTGCCGTCGCGGATGGCGTGGAAGGCCTGGCCGATGGCCATCGCCCCGGACGCGCAGGAGTTCGCGTTGCCGACGGATGGCCCGGTGAGGCCGAGATCGAGGGCCACGTTGCTCGCGCCGGCGCCGCCGAACACCGCGAGCGCCAGGGTCGGCGAGACGCCGCGCGTCCCGCGCGCCACGTATCCGGCGTGCTGCTCCTCGCCATACGCGACGCCGCCGAGCGCGGAGCCGATCCAGACGCCGGTCCGCGCCCCGACCCCGTTGTCGAGCGGCAGGTGCGGCGTGCTCGACGGCCAGGCGGGCGGCGGTCACGCTGAGGGCGCTGAACCGGTCGAGCCGGCGGGCGCGCCGCGCGTCGAGGTGGCTGGCTGGGTCGAAGTCGTCGATCTGCGCGGCGATCCTCGATGGGAAGGACGACGCGTCGAAGCGGTCGATCGCGCGGACCGCCGACCGATTCGCGAGCACGCCGCTCCAGAGGCCCTCGACGCCGGTGCCGATCGGGGTGACCGCGCCGATGCCGGTGATGACGACCCGTCGCCCGCTCATCGGCTGCCGGCCTCCGCCAGCTCCTTGACCCGGCGCAGCGTGCGCCCGGCGATGGCGTCGATGAAC
The DNA here is from genome assembly GCA_963797855.1 of uncultured Chloroflexia bacterium. Lineage (GTDB taxonomy): Bacteria > Chloroflexota > Limnocylindria > QHBO01 > QHBO01 > JACDBZ01. The sequence continues at coordinate 52,813 of CAWCQX010000004.1, forward strand.
TGCGGGCCGATGACCCGCTCCGCGGCGAAGTCCCCGATCAGCGGCCACCCCAGCTTCAGCTCGTGCTCGATGCTCACGTCGAGGCCGTCACCGCGGTCCTCGAATCGCCAGGCGACCGCCATTCCGCGCGTCACGCCGCCGGTGTGGACGAACTCGATCGTGCGTCTCTCGGGGATCGGCCGCTGGATCGCCCGCCAGCGAACGGGGATCGGGCCGCGCCGCGCGCCCATCTCGAAGTGGCGCTCGGCGTCGGGGATGCGGCGGACGTATCGGTAGTGGGGGAGCAGCTCCGGCCAGCGCTCGACGTCCGCGGCGAGCGCGAAGACGCGCTCGAACGGCGCGTGCATGAGCTCGTGGATCCGGCTCTTCACGGGCGGAGGACCTCGAGGAGCGCGCGGGGCGCGAGGGCGTCGGTCGCCGGCCGGAGGTCGCCGAGCGCGGAGCCGAGCCGCAGCCCGGCGCCGGGTCGCTCGTCGAGGCGGGCGAGAGCGTGCTCGAGGAGCGGCGGCGCGGCGAGGAAGCCCTGGACGAGCCAGCTGAGGGCGGACTTCGCCGCGAACGCCGCTCGTCGCTCACGGCGGTAGGCGCGTCCGGGGTCGGAGCCGGTGCCGATGGCCGCCGCCGCCGCCCTGGCCGATCGCAGGGCGCGGTGGATCCCCTCACCGGTGAACGGATCGACGAAGCCGGCCGCGTCGCCGACCAGCAGCCACCCCGGCCCGGCGACGTCCGCGACGCGATGGCCGATCGGCGAGGCCCCGCGGATCGAGCTCAGGCGCTCGCGTCCGGCCAGGCGGCCGGCCACTGCCGGGAGCCCGGCAATCGCGGCCGCGAAGCGGTCCGCCGCGGGCGTGCGGCCGTCCATCGGCAGCGCCATGCCGACGTTCAGCTGGCCGTCCGGAAGCGGCGCGAGCCCGACGTAGTAGCCGCGACCGACGTGCATCTCCCCGTGATCGACGAGCTCCGGATCTCCGGCGTAGTGGGCCACGAGTCCGAGGCGCCGCGGGAATCGGACCGGTCGCTCGACCCCGGCCAGGCGCGCGACCGTGGACCGCACGCCGTCGGCGCCGACGACGAGGCCGGCCTCGATCCGGCGGCGCCCGCCGTCGGCGGTGCGCGCGATGGCGCCGGTGACGCGCGAGCCGTCCATCTCCAGGCTGACGAGGCGGGTGCGCTCGACGAGCTCGGCGCCCAGGCTCGCCGCGTGGGCCGCAAGCTGCGCGTCGAAGCGGGTCCGGTCGAGTCCCCATGCGTGGCGGGCTCCACGGCGGTCGGCGTAGGTGATCATCGCGCTCCGCTCACCGGCGATGAGCCGCATGCCGACCAGCGGGACCGCGTCGGCCTGCCACTCGTCGGGCCCAAGGCCGATGCGTGAGAGCTCCTCGACGATCCGCGGGCTGGCGTACTCGGCGCAGGCCTTGGGGCGCGGATGGTGCGCAGCCTCCAGCACGATGACGCGCGCGCCCGAACGGGCGAGGGCCGCGGCAAGCGCCGAGCCGGCCGGCCCGGCGCCGGCGATCAGGACGTCGCAGCTGGTCATGCCGTCGCCGCGGTGACGACGCGCGGCAGCCAACCGGTCGAGCGCCAGCGCGGCGTCAGCCCGGCCTCGGCGAGGAGCGCGTCGAGCTCGGACAGCGTGTAGGCGCGGCGAGCCGAGACGACGCCGTCGGCGCGCGTGACGCGGCTCCGGCCGAGCGCGAGGACCGACACCCAGGTTGCCGCGAGGGGCATGAGCCCGCGCCTGAGGTCGTTGACGACCACGCCGCGACGCGCGACGCGACGAAGCTCCGCCAGCGCCATCACCGCCGCCTCCGGCGCCAGGTGGTGGATCAGCAGCGAGCAGTGGGCGACGTCGACCGCGCCGTCGTCGAGCGGCAGGGCGAGGACGTCGGCCTCGACGAGCTCCACGCCGGGCACGCGCGCGAGCGCGGCATCCGCGACGGCCAGGACATCGGGGTTGACGTCGGCCGCGAGGACCCGCCAGCCACGTTTGGCGAAGGCGATCGGCATGTCGCCGGCTCCGGTTCCCACGTCGAGGATCCGCACGTCGTTACCGGTCCCGACCAGTCGCTCGATCGCGCGGACGCTCGCATCGGTCCCGCCGGGGAGCCGGTTCAGGCGCGCGAGGTCGGCGAGGTTGGCCTCGACCTCCGACCTGGAGAGGCGGCCCGAATCCAGGAGCTCGGCCGCATCGGTCCGGGCGCCGAGCGTCAGCAGCCGACGCATGCCGATGGCCATCTTCGGTGAGCACCTCGTCTCTCGGGGGACGGCAATCTTCTCAGGTCGCGCGGAAACCGCAACGCGGCGGCACGCCGGCGCGATGACCCGGCGGTAGACTGATGCCCGAGATGACCGCCACCGTCCCACCGAGCACGGGAACGCCCGACACCGTGAGCCAGGAACGCACCGACACCGCCCACCACAAGGTCGCCATCATCGGCTCCGGGCCAGCCGGCCTCACCGCCGCCATCTACGCCGCTCGCGCCAATCTCGAGCCGCTCGTGGTCGCCGGCAACGTGCCGATGGGCCAGCTGATGATCACGTCCGATGTCGAGAACTACCCCGGATTCCCCGAGGGCATCCAGGGGCCGGAGCTGATGCAGAAGTTCCGCGACCAGGCGGAGCGCTTCGGCTCCACGATCCTCGAGCGCGACGCGACGCGCGTCGACTTCTCGGCCCGGCCGTTCGGGATCTGGGTCGGCGACGTCGAGTACCGCGCCGATGCCGTCATCGTCGCCACGGGCGCATCGGCCCTGTGGCTGGGACTGGAGTCCGAGGAGGAGTTCCGCGGGCGCGGCGTGAGCGCCTGTGCGACCTGCGACGGGTTCTTCTTCCGCGGACGCGAGGTGGCGGTCGTCGGGGGCGGCGACACGGCGCTCGAGGAGGCGACGTTCCTGACGCGCTTCGCCGACAAGGTGACGATGCTCGTGCGGCGCGGTGAGTTCCGCGGCAGCCGGATCATGCAGGACCGGGCCCTGAACCACCCGAAGATCAACGTCCTCTGGAACAAGGAGGTCACCGAGGTCCGCGGCGAGATGACGGTCGGCTCGCTGCAGCTGCGCGACACGGAGACCGGCGAGGAGAGCGAGCTCGCCGTGCAGGGCATGTTCGTCGCCATCGGCTACAAGCCGAACACCGAGCTCTTCGACGGACAGCTCGACATCGGCCCGGGCGGCTACCTGGACGTGAAGGGCGAGACCGGCTCGAACGTGGAGGGCGTCTTCATCGCCGGGGACGTCCACGACCACCACTACCGGCAGGCCGTGACCGCCGCCGGAGACGGCTGCAAGGCCGCGATCGATGCCGAGCGCTGGCTCGCGTCGGTCGGCGAGACCGAGGCGTCCACCGCCACGAACTGGTAGCTCCGCCGCCGGATGGCGGGGCGTGATCGCCGGTCATCGGTGACTTGACTAGACTGCCCTCGACCCTTCCGAACGAGGCACTGATCGCCGATGGCCCGCGCCCCGCGCCCCGAGGATCTCTACGACCTTCGCATCCCCACCGACCTCGACCTGTCGCCGGACGGCCGCTTCGTCGTCTTCAGCGTCAAGAGCGTCGCTCCCGGCAAGGACGGCTATCGCAGCTCGCTGTGGCTGGCGCCGGCCGACGGCAGCGCTCCGGCGCGGCAGCTGACCGTCGGCAGCCGGAGCGACACGACGCCACGATGGTCGCCGGACGGCACGCGGATCGCGTTCCTCAGTGACCGCGGTGCCGTGCTCCAGGCCGGGGGCGGCGGCGCGAAGGCGGGCAAGGCCGAGGCGCCGAAGGAGGGTGGCACGCAGGTCTGGGTCCTTCCGTTCGCCGCGGGCGGCGAGGCGCGCCAGCTCACGGAGCTGCCGAAGAACGTCGAGGGACTCGACTGGGCACCGGACGGCCGCCGGCTGGCGGTCGTCAGCACGGCCGACTCGACCGATCCCGAACGGAAGCCCGAGCGCAAGCCGGAGGATGGCCCCGCGCCCGACACGCGACTCATCGACACGCTGAGCTACCAGTTCAACGGCGCGGGCTTCGTCCACGAGCGGTTCACGCGCCTCTGGCTGGTCGACGCCGAGAGCGGCGCCGCCGAGCTCCTGACCCGCGGCAACCACCACGACGCCGATCCGCAGTGGTCGCCGGATGGGCGGCAGATCGCCTTCGTCTCGGACCGCCACCCGAACCCGGACCTCAGCTGGCGCAGCGACATCTACCTCGTCGACGTCCGCGGTGGGGCGGTGCGTCAGCTCTCGCCGGGTCGTGGGAAGCAGGCGTGGGGCGCTCCGTCGTGGTCACCGGACGGCCGGTGGGTCGCCGCGATCGGCACCCGCGACTGGCGCCGTGGCGAGCTGCCGCAGGCATCGGTCTGGCGCATCCGGACGCGTGACGGCCATGCCGAGAACCTGATCCCCGAGACCGACCTCGAGGCCGCAGGCGCCATGAGCAGCGACCTGATGGGCGGGCTGCCGCTGCGGCCCGCGTGGATGGCCGACGGCCGCTGGGTCACCTTCGCCGCGCCGGTCGAGGGCTCCTTCGAGCTGTGGCGCGTCGAGGTGGATGGCGGACGCCTCGAGCGGCTCACGCGCGACCGGCATTACCTCGCGCGCCCGACCCTCGTCGGCCTGCCGCGCGGCGGCGCTCGCCTGGCCGCCGTTCGAGGCGACCGGGACGCGCGCGCCGGAGGTCGTCGTGGGCGACGTTCCCGCCGGCCGGCTGAGCGGCAACGATCGGGTCGAGCTTCGGCAGCTCAGCGACCTCATGGCCGCGTGGTCGGACGTCAAGCTCGTCGCGCCGGTGGAGCGCTGGCACGAGGTCGACGGACATCGCGTCCAGGGCTGGTTCATCTCGGCTCCGGCGAACACGAAGCGCAACCCGGCGCCGGTCGTCCTCGAGATCCACGGTGGGCCGGCGACGCTCTACGGCTGGTCGCTGATGTGGGAGTGGCAGCAGCTGGCCGCGTCCGGCATCAGCGTCTACGCCTGCAACCCGCGCGGGTCGCAGGGCTACGGCGAGGCGTTCCTGAACGGGAACGTCCAGCGACTGGGGCGAAGGACCGATGCGCGACGTGATGGCCGGCCTCGACTCCCTGATCGACCGACGGGCTCGTCGACGGCGACCGCATGGGCGTGACCGGCGGCTCGTACGGCGGGTACCTCACGTCGTGGATCGTCGGCCACACCGATCGGTTCAAGGCGGCGGTCACGTGCCGATCGGTCAACGACCTGATCAGCCAGATGCTCTCCGGCGACATCGGCGGACCCGAACTTCGGGCATGCTCGTCTACGGCGTCCATCCCTGGGAGGACTGGGACCTCTACCACCGCCACTCGCCGCTGACCTACGCGACCGAGGTGACGACCCCGCTCCTCATCCAGCACTCCGAGCGCGACCTGCGCTGCACGATCACGCAGGCCGAGGAGCTCTTCGCCGTCCTTCGCTCGCTGCGCAAGACGGTGCGCCTGATGCGCGTGCCGGACGAGACGCACGAGCTGACGCGCTCGGGGACGCCGTTCCGTCGCGTCGACAACCTGCGGCTGATCGACGAGTGGTTCCGCCACTTCCTCGTCGAGGGCAAGACGCGGATGCCGAAGATCGACCCGAACCGGGGCTGAGCGCAGCCGATCGTTCGGGCCGGGCGGCCACTACACTCGGCGGTGATGTCGACCGATCTCGAGGCCGCGCTCGCCGCGGCCTACGGCTTCGATGCGCCGGGCGTGACCTTCGGCGCCGCCATGCGCGGCGAGGAGGCGCTGCCATCGGTCCCGGTGCGCGTGCCGCTGGCGATGATGAACCGCCACGGTCTCGTTGCCGGCGCCACCGGCACCGGCAAGACGAAGACGCTCCAGGTCCTCGCCGAGCAGCTGTCGGATGCCGGCGTGCCGGTCTTCATCAGCGACATCAAGGGCGACATCAGCGGCCTGGCGGCGCCCGCGGAGCCGAACGAGAAGCTCACCGCACGCGCGCAGGCCGTCGGGCTCGCCGACTACGCCCCGCGCGCCTTTCCCGTCGAGTTCCTGACCCTGGATCGGGAGGGGAAGGGGGTTCGGCTGCGCGCATCGGTCTCGTCCTTCGGGCCGATCCTGCTGGCGAAGGTGCTCGACCTGAACGACACCCAGCAGTCGGTCCTGGCGCTGGCGTTCAAGTACGCCGACGACAAGCAGCTGCCGCTGGTCAACCTCGAGGATCTCCGCGCGCTCCTCAACCACCTCGACTCGGACGCCGGCAAGGCCGAGATGGCCGAGTACGGCGGCATCGCCACGGCCACCGCCGGCGTGATCATCCGCAAGACCGTCGAGCTCGAGCAGCAGGAGGCCGATGCGTTCTTCGGCGCGCCGGAGTTCGAGGTCGACGACTTCCTGCGCCTGACCGATGACGGCAAGGGCATCGTCAGCATCCTCGAGCTCGCCGACATGCAGGACCGGCCGGCCCTCTTCAGCACGTTCATGATGTGGCTCCTGGCCAGCCTCTACGAGTCGCTGCCGGAGATCGGCGACCCGGAGAAGCCGAAGCTCGTGTTCTTCTTCGACGAGGCGCACCTGCTCTTCCGCGACGCGAGCAAGGCGTTCATGCAGGAGATCGAGCTCGTGGCGCGCCTGATCCGCTCGAAGGGCGTCGGCGTCTTCTTCGTGACCCACTCGCCGTCGGACGTGCCGGCCGAGGTGCTCGGGCAGCTCGGCAACCGCGTCCAGCACGCGCTTCGCGCCTTCACGCCCGACGACCTCGAGGTCGTGCGAGCCACCGCCGAGACGTTCCCGACCACGGAGCTCTACGACGTCGAGGAGGAGCTGACCGCCCTCGGCACCGGCGAGGCGCTCATCACCGCGCTCGACCTCAAGGGCCGGCCGATGCCAACGGCACGCACGATGATGCGGCCGCCGATGTCGTTGATGGCCCAGGTCGCCCCGGCGGTCGTCGACTCCGTGGTGAGCGCGTCGGCGATCGTGCCGACCTACGCCACGGACAGCGACCCCGAGTCGGCGAAGGAGATCCTCGCCGCCCGGATGGCGCGCGCCACCGAGGCCGCGAAGGAGCCGATGGAGGGCGTCGAGGATCCGGAGTCGCCCACCGAGCGCAAGATGCGCCCGACGCGGGCTCCCGAACGCGGCGCGGACTGGAGCGACGTGGCGAAGGAAGGGGCTCGGTTCGCGCGGTCGGGGACGTTCAACACGATCCTGCGCAGCATCCTCGGGGTCCTGACCAAGGGTCGCTAGGCGCGACTCCGAGCGCTTCGGGCGGGGCTGACAGGCGGATTACACTCTCCATCCTGGCCGGCCCGACCGCTCGGGACTGATGGCCGTTGCCGGCCCCGTCGAATGGAGGTGGTGACGTGCGCGCGTTCATCGTCAAGCTGGAGAACCGGCCCGGGACGCTGGCCGAACTGGGCGAGGCGCTCGGGGAGCGGGGAATCAACATCAGCGGGCTGTCGGGCACGTCGTGGGACGGAGACGGCGCACTCGCGGTGATCACGAACGACGACGCGGGGGCCCGCACGGTCCTCGAGGCGCGGGACCTCGAGTACCGCGACTGCGAGATCGTGTCGGCCAGCCTGGAGGACAGGCCCGGAGCCCTCGGCGCGGCGGCCCGACGGCTGGCCGAGCGCGGCGTGAACATCGAGCTGATCATGACGACCGGCGTGCAGGGGACGCGGATCACGGTCGCGTTCGGCGTCGACGATCCGGTCGGCGCCCGCGAGGCGCTCGGGGAGCTCGCGGCCACCGGCTCGCAGCCGATCTAGGAGCGCCGGAGCGTCTCCACTGCCACGTCCGGGACATCGGTGACGAACCCCCGGATGCCCGTGTCGGCGAGGAACTGCATCCGGTCGGGGTCGTTGACGACGTAGCAGCTGACCTCGAGGCCGAGGATCTTCGCCTGCGCCAGGATCGTCAGCGGGTCGGCGCCGAGGTCGCCCTCCCACGGGTGGACACCGGTGTGCCCGCGCCCCGATGCCCAGGCGAAGGCCTCGTCGATCGCCTGTCCCGGCGCGACGAGGTACCCGGTCCGAATGCTCGGGTCGAGCTCGCGCACGCGATCGATCGCGCCCTCGTCGAAGCTGATGACCGAGATGCGGCCGCCGGCCTGCGCCGGATGGCCGTCGATGGCCTGGACGACGGCGTCGGCGGCCGCGCGGGCCTTGATCTCGATGACGAGGCCGGTCGGTTCGGGGAGCCACTCGAGGACCTCTGGCAGGGTCGGCACGCGAAGGCCCTGCCCGGCGAACGGATGGCCCGAGTCGTCGGGGCGCGCGAAGCGTGCGCCCGCATCGGCCTCGCGAATCTCGTCCATCGTGAGATCGGCGACCCGCCCGGAGCGGTCCGTCGTCCGGTCGAGGGTCTCGTCGTGGATCACCGCCAGCTGGCCGTCGGCGGTGAGGTGGACGTCGAGCTCGATCGCGTCGGCCCCCACCTCGACGCCCAGCCGGTAGGCCTCCATCGTGTTCTCGGGCGCCATCCCCGATGCCCCGCGGTGGGCGACGATGATCGTCACGCGGCCATGCCCTCCACGAGCGCCTCGGCGGCGGCGTCCTCGTTGTCCGGCTCGCCCTCCGGGACGCCGCGCAGGATGACGAGGCCGACGATCAGCAGCCCGAACAGCGACGCGATCGCGATCTGGTACGCCCCGCGGTCGAGCGTGTCGAGCAGCGTCGCGACGATCGCGCCGTAGACGATCGGCCCGAAGACGGCGCTGAACTTCCCGACGAGCCCGTACAGGCCGAACATCTCGCCGATGCGCTCCGGCGGCGCGAGCCGCAGCAGCATCAGGCGGTCGACGACGCCCACGCCACCGAGGCCCGCTCCGAGCAGCGCGCCGGCGATCAGGAACGGGACGGTCGACAGGAACAGCGTGAGGATCACGAGGCCGACCGCCCAGGTGCCGAGGACGGCGAAGAGGGTGCGGCGCGGGCCCCATCGGTCCGCGAGGAAGCCCCAGCCGAAGCTCGCGATCACCGCCACCACGGTCAGGATCAGGAGGACCTGGAGCGCCTGGCCCTCGGTGAAGCCGACCGCGAAGACCGCGAAGGCGCTCATCACCGCGATCGCGGTGTTGACCGGATCGGAGTAGAAGAAGCGCGCGACGATGAACCGGAGCAGCCCCGGCGACTCCTGCGCGTGGCGGATCGTCGCGCCGAGCTGCGCCCAGGACCGGGCCGCATCGCCCGCGCTGAACCTCGAGCCGGCGCGGACGCGCTCGGTGACGACGAGGAAGAGCGGCGCGGCGAACAGCGCGAAGAGCGCGGCGACGAGCGCGAAGGTGGCCGGCGTCGACTCGCCGTCGGCATCGGTGCTGACGCCGGCGAGGAGCAGGACGCCGACGAGGAGCGTCCCGCAGTAGCCGAGCGCGACGCCGATGCCGGAGAGGCGGCCGCGGGCGATCGGCTTCGCGACGTCGGGGAGCATCGCGTCGTAGTAGATCAGCGCGGCCTGGTAGGCGAAGTTGGCGACCGCGAAGGCGACGAGACCGAGCCGGATGTCGACGAGGCCGATCACCGCCGTGCCGACGATGCAGGCCACGGTGAAGACGGCGAGGAACGGCTTGCGCCGGCCGACCCGATCGCTCATCGCGCCGAGGATCGGCGACACGGCGGCGTTGATGAGGACCGAGATGCTGAGGGCCGCGGTGAACCAGAACGTGCCGTCGGCCTCGCCGAGGAAGCGGATCGCCCAGAGGCTCATCGCGAAGCTGACGATCGCGAAGCTGAAGATCGTGTTCGCGAAGTCGTAGAGCGCCCACGCGAGCGCCTCGATCGAGCTCCCGGAGCGGGCCAGCCCGCCAAGCCCGCGCCACCAGGTCGCCGGGGCCAGGGCGGTCACGGGTGCTCGGCTCGACACGTCATCGTCGGCCGATGATAGACGGGGGACTAGGAGCGCATCACCGGTTCGAGAATGGCGTTGACCGAGCGCTGGGCGAGATCGGCGTCGAAGCGGTCGCCGTTCTCGGCGTGATGGGCGATGACCCCGTCCAGGAGCATCGCCGTCGCCAGGCTGAGCTCCTCGATGTCGATCCCCGGCGCGAGCTCTCCCCGCGCCATCGCCTCGCGCAGGAACATCGAGGCGAACGAGCGGATCTGGTCGCACCGACGTCGGAGGATGTCGCGCAGGGCGGGCCGCACATCGGCCTCGGCCCAGCCGGTCGTGACGATCGCGCCCCAGCCCTCCGCCTCGAGGCTCTCGACGAAGTGGCGAACGGCGGCCGCGACGCGCGCGCGGGGATCGGCGATCGTCCCGAGGTGCGCGGCCAGCTCGTTGAGCTGGGCCTGGGTGACGCCCTCGCACATCGCGAGGTACAGCTCCTCCTTGCTGTCGAAGTACCGATACAGCAGTCCGACGCTGACATCGGACTCGGCGGCGATGGCCGGCATCGTCGTGCCTCGGTATCCGCCGGCCAGCATGGCCCGATACGCGCCGTCGAGGATGCGCTGGCGCATCTCGGTGGCGTGGGCGGCGCTCGTTCGTGGCACTCCGGGCGGACCTCGTGGTTGATGAACTCTTGTTCATTTTGCACTTGACGGGCGCGCCGCGCAAGGGGTAGGCTCGTCTTCACAGTCTGAACGAGCATTCACCAGTCCGATGCGCCGACCCCTGATCCTCGGAGCCCTCGTGGCGGGCTTCGCCGCTCTCCTCCTCGTCATCCGCGGCGGCCGCGCGCCGCTCGACCCGCCTCCGGGCCTGCCGGATCCAGCGGAGCCCCGCCCGCGGCCGAGCCCGCGCCCGCGCCGCCGCCCGATGACCGCGCCGCCCACAACGGCATCTTCGCCGCGCTCGGACGCTTCACCTACCGGAACCGGCGCTGGCTGCCGATCGCGGGCCTCGCGCTCGTCATCGGGCTCAACGTCTGGGCCGCGACGGCCGGCGGGACGCTGAGCCAGGGCGGCTGGCAGATCGAGGGTTCCGAGGCCGCGCAGGCCGAAGCGCTGGCGGCCGACCGGTTCGGCGAGCAGGCGACGAGCATGATCGTGATCCTCACCGACCCGGACGGCGACGCGGGCTCCGAGGCGTTCCAGGCGACCGTCGCCGAGACCGTGGCGCCGCTCGCGGACGATCCGGTGGTGAGCGAGATCCTCACCTACGCCGACGTCGGCGACCCCTCCTTCGTGAGCCGTGACGGCACGAAGACCTTCGCGCTGGTTCGCCTCGACGAGCCGGTCGAGGCCGCGGTCGACGACGCCGAGCGACCTCGCCGGGCTCGTCGACGCTCCGGCCGGCGTCGAGACGACCGTCACCGGCATCCCGCTCGTCCAGCACGAGTTCAACCAGGCGATCGAGCGGGACCTCTTCCAGGCCGAGATCATCAGCCTGCCGATCGCGATGCTGATCCTCCTCGCCGTCTTCGGCACCCTGGTCGGCGCGGTGCTGCCGGTGATCATCGCCGGGCTGGCACTCCCCAGCGCGATGGCGGTCATCTCGCTCCTCGCCGGCGTCACCGAGATGAGCATCTTCGTCACGAACGTGGCGACGATGATCGGCCTCGCGCTCTCGATCGACTACTCCCTCTTCACGGTCAGCCGATTCCGGGAGGAGCTGCGGCATCGGTCGGTCGAGGATGCGGTCGAGCGCACGATGGCCACCGTCGGCAAGGCAGTGGCCGTGAGCGGCATCGCCGTCGCGATCGGCCTCGGGAGCCTGATGGTGTTCGAGTCGGCGGCCCTGCGCAGCATGGGCATCGGCGGCGTCGCCACGGTGCTGTCGACCCTGGTCTTCGGCCTCACCGTCCTCCCCGCGATCCTCGGCATGCTCGGGCATCGCGTGAACCGGCTGCGCGTCCCGCTCCCGTCCGCGCTGCGCCTCGTCGAGGACGATCCCGCGCTCGCCGACGCGCGCCAGGGCCACGGCTACTGGGGCCGGATCGCCCGCCTGGTCATGCGCTACCCGGTCGCGATCGCGACGCCCTTCCTCATCGTCCTGATCCTCGCCGGCATTCCGTTCTTCAGCATCCAGCTCTCCACGGGCGGGAACCTCGACGACCTGCCCGACTCACCGAGCGTGAGCCGGCTTCCACACCCTCGAGGACGAGTTCCCCGGCGGCGGCTCCGACCCGATCGAGGTCGCCGTGCGCTACGAGGAGCCGATCGCGCCGGACGGCGCGCTCGCCCCGGAGTGGGTCGCCGATCTCGAGGCCTACGAGGCCGATCTCGCCGAGGTCGAGAACGTCACCGAGATCACCAGCGTCCTCGACCCGCCGGCCGGGATGGACGAGGCGATCTACCTCCAGCTCATCTCGACGCCCGAGGCGCAGCGTCCACCCGAGGCCGCCGGCCTCGCGGCGTGGATCGACCAGTGGGTCGCCGACGACGTCACGAAGCTCGACGTCTTCAGCTCGGCGCTGCCCGATTCGAGCGAGGGCCGAGCCGTCGTCGATGACGTCCGTGCGACCGCCGCGCCCGCCGGAAGCGAGGACGTGCTGACCGGCGGCCTCTCGTCGCGCTCGCACGACTTCATGGCCAGCTTCACCGAATCGGTGCCGTGGGCGATCGCGATCGTCGTCGGGGTGACCGCCATCGTCCTGTTCCTGACGTTCGGATCGGTCTTCCTGCCGATCAAGGCGGTGCTCATGAGCCTGCTGAGCATCACCGCCAGCTTCGGCGCGCTGATCTGGATCTTCCAGCAGGGGCACCTGTCCGGGCTGCTCGACTTCGAGGCATCGGGGACGATCGTCGCCTCCACGCCGATCCTGATGTTCGCGATCCTCTTCGGGCTGTCGATGGACTACGAGGTCCTGCTGCTCTCCCGGATCCGCGAGCGCTACCTCGCGACCGGCGACAACACGCGCGCCGTCGCCGAGGGGATCGGCGTGACCGGCGGGATCATCACCGGGGCGGCGCTGATCATGGTCGCCGTGTTCGGCGCGTTCGCGCTCTCGTCGGTGATGGTCATCAAGTCGCTCGGCTTCGCGATGGCCCTCGCCGTCCTCATCGACGCGACGATCGTGCGCGGGATCCTCGTCCCGGCCTTCATGCGGGTGATGGGCAACCTGAACTGGTGGGCACCGCGATGGATGCAGCGCGGCGTCGCTCGCCTCGGCCTGTACGAGGGGGGCCCGGAGCCCGTCGCCGCCGGAGCCGACCGCCGCCTGACCGGTTCGGCTAGGCTGCCGGCGTGGAGCGTGAACGCCTCGACGAGCTGACCGACCGATGGCGCGTCCGCCACGACGCGCGCCGGCCGGCCGACCGTCCGCCGGCCGATCCGGACCGCGAGGCCCTCGCCCTGCGCGCCTTTCCGTACCGGACGGTCACGCCCGCCGACTACGTGGCCGAGCACGGTCGCGACATGGCGGGCTTCACCTACGACGACGAACGCTACGCCGACGCCGATCTCGACGCGTGGCTGCTCGAGGTCGGCCGGCTGCTCCGGGAGCGCCGATGAGCGCGCCGGCCTGGGCCCGTGAGCTCGTCGCATCGGTCTGCGCGGACGCGGACGTGGAGCCGCCGCGGCTGCTGTGGCGCGTCCGGCGTGCCGGGCCCTCGACCGGGGTCGCCCGCCGATCGGACGGCACGATCTCCGTCCGCGCCGGCAGCGACCCGCTCGACCAGCGGCTGACGCTGCTGCACGAGCTGGCGCACTGGATCGCGCCGGCCGCCCGGCGTCGTGGCCGTCGCTCGGTCCACCACGGCCGCGGCTTCTACGCGGTCGCCTTCGACCTCTACCGCCGCCACGGCATCCCCGACGCCGATGCGCTGCGGCTCGAGTCGGCGCGCTACCGGTCCGCCCTGGCCCACGCCGCCGCCCTCGGGGTGCCGGGCGCATCCGCCGCGCTCGCCGAGCATCGGACGAGGCTCAGGGCGCGACCGCGCCGTCAATGGCGCGTGCTCGTCCCCGAGCACGCGATCCGGCTCGAGCGCGACGGGCGCTGGTCGGTGTGCGCCGTCTGCCGTCAGCGAGTGGTCGGGCCGAACCTGCGCCGCGTCCAGCGCGCCCGTCGCCCGATCCGCCACGTCCTGATGACGGCGGTCGCGTAGCGGCGCCTAGACCGCGGCGGGCACTCCGAGCCGATCCCGCGCGAGCGCGGCCGCATCGGCAAGCCGTCGGACGCTGTCGGCGCTCCGCGGATAGACGTGGGCGATCAGGTGCTCGATCCCGAGCTCCGCGTAGCCGGCAAGGGCGTCGGCCATCTCCTCGCGCGTTCCGCGGATCGCGCGCTCCGGGGCGTTCGACGTCGCGCCCTCGAAGGCGACCGAGATCCCCGCGGTCAGGGTCAGGCGTGGCGGGATCGCGCCCCGCGGCGTCGAGCGCGCCGCGGACGTTCGCCAGGCGCGTGCGCAGGTCGTCGGCGGTCTCGGGGAACCCGTACCAGGCCCCGTTCCACTGGTCGGCGTACTTCGCCACGAGGCCGAGCATCCGCGGCTGCTTGCCGGCGATCAGGATCGGCGGGCCGCCGGGGCGGATCGCGCGAGGCAGCAGCTCGACGTCCTCGGCGCGGTGGTATCGGCCCTCGAAGCTCACTCGCTCGCCGCGGAGGAGCGGCGCGAGGATCTCGAGGCCCTCCTCGAAGCGGCCGACGCGGTGGTCGAACGGGTAGCCGAAGGCGTCGAACTCGGGCTCGTGCCATCCGCAGCCGATGCCGAGGATCAGGCGACCATTGCTCACCTCGTCGAGCTCGACCGCCATCTTCGCGGTGAGCGCCGGGTTGCGGAAGGGGAGCGCGAGCACGAGCGGGCCGATCTCGACGCGCGACGTCATCGCCGCCACGGCGGTCAGCACGGTCCACGACTCGTGGATGCCGGTCGTCTCGCCGTCCATGCGAATGATGAGGTGGTCGGCGCCCCACACCGAGTCGAGCCCGCCGGCCTCGGCCGCCAGCGCCATCTCGCGCAGCTCATCGAATCCCCGGGTCTCGTCCGCGCCGAGCGGCAGCATCAATCCGATCTTCATGCTGCTCATGCTAGCGGCGCGCGTGCCAACCGGCGGTCTACCGTACGGGCGTGAGCGCGCTGCCTCTCGACGGCATCCGGGTGATCGACCTCAGCCGCGTGCTGGCGGGGCCGTTCGCGACGATGCTCCTCGCCGACCTCGGCGCCGACGTCGTGAAGGTCGAGCCGCCGTCCGGGGACGAGACGCGGGCGTGGGGACCGCCGTGGTGGGGCGACCCGGCTGACGGCCGGAGCGCCTACTTCGCATCGGTCAATCGGAACAAGCGCAGCGTCGTGCTCGACCTGCACACCGATGACGGGCGCGCCGCCTGCGATCGGCTGCTGGCGGCGGCCGACGTCCTCGTCCACAACTACCGCCCGTCCACGGCCGCCCGGCTCGGCCTGTCGACCGATGCGCTCCGCCAGCGCCATCCGGGGCTCGTCGTCTCGACGGTCGGTGGCTTCGCGGGCGCCGAGGCCGATCGTCCGGCCTACGACCTCCTGGCGCAGGCCGTCTCGGGGCTGATGTCGGTCACCGGCGAGCCGGACGGGCCGCCGATGAAGGTCGGTGTCGCGCTGCTCGACCTGATCGCGGGGCTGGAGTGCGCCGTCGGCGCGCTCGCGGCGCTCGTCGGCCGGCGTGGGTCCTCGGCCAGCGTCAACCTCGTCGAGGCCGGCGTGACCTCGCTGATCAACGTGCTCGGCAACCACCTCGCGACCGGGGCCGAGCCGGGGCGGCACGGCACCGCCCATCCGAACATCGCTCCCTATCAGTCGTTCGAGGCGCGCGACGGCCACCTCGTCGTGGCGGTCGGGAACGACGCGCAGTTCGCTCGCCTCCTCGGCGTCCTCGACCTGGCCGATGCGGACGGTCGCTTCGCGACGAACGCGCGGCGCGTCGGCGCCCGCGAGGAGCTCGCGGCGTGGCTGGGCGACGCGATCGCCACGTGGGATCGGGGAGCGCTCGTGGATGCGCTGTCCGCCGCCGACGTGCCGGCCGGGCCGGTCAACACCGTGCCGGAGGCGCTCGCCGCGATGGGCCCGGACTGGGTCCAGGAGCTCGACGGCGTTCGCCTCGCGCCGGGCCCGCTGCGGGTCGACGGGGAGCTCACGCCGCTTCGACGGCCGCCGCCGCGCCTGGGCGAGCACACCGACGAGGTGCTCGCCGAGCTCGAGTGAAGGGGTGGAGCGGGAGACGGGGATCGAACCCGCGACATGCAGCTTGGAAGGCTGCCGCTCTGCCAACTGAGCTACTCCCGCACCGGATCTGAGAGTATCACGCTCAGACAGCCCGAACCTCGATGCCAACCGTAGACGCGATCGGCTGGCGCGGTGCCTTCGCTCGATGAGCCTTAGTGCTCGACGACCTTCTCGATCTTGCCCGCCTCCTCGACCCAAGTCGCGATCTCGGCCTCGGTCGGGACGCGACGGACGATGCCGGGCCGTGCCGCGACGACCTCCTGGACGGTGATCGCGAGGTTTGCTGGATTGCGCTGAGCCAATTCGGCGGGCGAATCGACGCCGGCGGCCTCGAGCAGGTCGCTGTATTGCCGGCCAACGCCGGGAACGCGCGTGAGGTCGATGTTGTTTACCCACTCCAAGATGAGCTTGCCGCTTATCTGGGTCGCCTCCGCGATCTGGTCGCGGCCGCTGGGCTTCGCCCCGGCCCTGAGCAGGTCGTCGGTCGTCTTGATGCCGACCGCGGCGAGTTTTTCGGCGTAGGCGGGACCGATCCCCTCGACGTCCACGATGTTCACGTGATGGGCGCCGCGCGACTGCTCGACGGGCGGTGGCCGCGGCGGCGACCAGCGGCTTGACAGGCTCCGGAGCGACGGTCTCGGCCGCCCCGACCGCTGTGGCCACCACAGGCGTCGCGACCGCAACCCGCATCACGTCGGGCTCGCGCGCCGCCGCGTCCGCCGGCGCCGCGATCTGTTCCCCTTCCCCGAACGCGGCCCTGACCTCCGCAGAGTTCAGGTACCAGAGGATCACGACCGGCATGATCGCCATCGCGAAGCCAACGCCCGTGCCGGGGAACTGGAAGAACGCAAGGACTGCCTCGAACAGCGCGATGCCCGCCATGATGAGCACGAAGACGCGCGCCCACGACTGAAGCGTCCAGAGGCCGACTGCGGCGAGGATCCAAACGATCCCGGTAATGATCGCGAGCCAACCCCACAGGCCCACGGATTCGAACCTGGGGAGGTCGCCAAGGACGCCGAACCAGTCGAATCCAACCATGCGGAGGCCGACGAACAGCCAGCCGAAGCCGGCGAGGGCTGCGAAGAAACCGAGGATCGAAATGAGGATGGGCGGGTTCTTCATCCCGTGTGTCTCCCTCTAAGTGGCGCTAGTAATACCACGCCAGCGGCGACCATCGGACGACGCTGCGCCGCTACTGCCAACTGAGCTACTCCCGTGCGCTCCGAGTCGATCGATCCGTTCGCGGGGTCCGGATGACGCACGATCGATGCGCGCCAACCACTGGCTGCGATCCGTACGCATCCGCACCGAACCGCCCTTGACCGCACCCCTAGACTTACGCCGCGGCCCGAGGACCTGGGCGCCCGACGGACGTCACGGATTCGGACCGAGCGGGGGCAAACCGGAGGAGGGTTCGTCCGTGACCGCCATCCAGCAGTCAGACACCGCATCCCCGACCCTTGCGCGCAACGCGATCGGCCTGCCCGAAGTGCTGTTCCAGTCGATCACGCACATGGCACCGGCCGTCGCCACCGCCCTCTCGATCGGCGCGGCCACCGCGTTCGCCGGCGCGATCACGCCGCTCGCCGTGGTGTTCGCGATGGTCGCCGTGCTCTTCACCGCCTTCTCGATGGCGGAGCTCGCGCGGCATCTCCCGTCGGCCGGCGGGATGTACACGTACGTCGGGCGCGGCCTCGGCTCGTTCTTCGGTTGGCTCGTGGCCTGGAGCTTCGCGCTCGCCGAGCCGCTCGTCATGCCGCTCCTGCTCGGCGGATTCGGGTTCTACGGGGCGATCTTCCTGTCCCAGTACCTCAGCATCGACTTCGAGTTCGCGTGGATCGTTCTCGCGATCGCGTGCGGGCTCGTCGTCTGGTGGCTGAACTACCGCGGGATCGCGCTCTCGACCCGGACGGGCCTCGTGCTCGGCGCGATCGAGATCGCGATCTTCCTGCTGATCTCGACCCTGCTGATCATCAACGCCGACGAGAACACGCTGAGCGTGTTCGTGCCCGGCGACGAGGGCGTGAAGCCGGCCTTCCAGGGCATGATCTTCTGCCTCCTGGCCTTCATCGGCTTCGAGGCGGCCGCCCCGTTGGGCGAGGAGGCGTCCGAGCCTCGGCGGACGATCCCGCGCGCGGTGATCTGGTCGGCGGTCCTCGTCGGCCTCTTCTACGTCTTCAACTACTACGCCGCGACGGTCTTCTTCGGTCCCGACCAGATGCTCGGGTTCTACACGTCGCACGACGGCGACCCGTGGGGCTTCATGGCCGAGGAGGTGCTGCCCGGGATCGGCGGCCTGCTCGTCGTCTTCGCGATCCTCAACAGCTCGCTCGCGAACGCGAACGCCGGTGCGACGGCGGCGACCCGGTCGCTGTTCGCGATGGGCCGCGCCTCGCTCGCGCCGCGCTTCTTCGCGAAGATCTCACCGTCGACCCACGCGCCGGTGAACGCGGTCCACTTCCAGGCCGTGACGGCGCTGATCATCGCCGTCGGGCTCGGGCTCGTGCTCGCCAACGACCCATTCGAGACGCCCGAGGGCGCCGGCAGCTTCGGCGGGCTGAACGTCTACGTCTTCCTGGGGACGATGCTCGGCCTGATCTTCGCGGGGATCTACTTCCTCGTGAACCTCGCGTGCATCGGCTACTTCCTGCGCGAGGGGCGTGACGAGTTCAACGTGATCAAGCACGTGATCGTGCCGGTCATCGGCGCGATCGCGATGATCCCGGCCGCCCTCGCGGTCATCGGCGGCGTGACGATCCCGATCCTCGACGTCGAGCTCTCACCGTACGAGACCGCGCTGAAGTGGTGCGCGCCGATCGTCGGCGTCTGGCTCGTCCTCGGCGTCGTCGCCTACTTCGTGCTGCGGATCGCGCAATCCCGAGGCCCTCGGTCGGGTCGGCGAGGTCTACGGCGGCGAGCCGGACGCCGTGGCAGCTCCGCCCCCGGCAGCTCCGCCCCCGGCAGCTCCGCCCCCGGCGCCGCCGCCGACGGATCCCGCCGGCTACTGACCGATGCGGGCCGGCGGCAACGCCGGCCCGTTCGAGGCTACTCGACCTCGATCTTCTCGTGGCTCGGGGGCGGCGCCTGGGGAGGCTCGGCGGGCGCCGCGGACTCCTCGAGGCCGGCGATCCATCGGTCGAGGTAGACCCGGGCCGCCATCAGCTGCTCCTTCGTGGCGGCGCGCAGGTGGCGTCGCGCCTCGTCGGGAAAGACGGAGTGCATCACGGCCCAGAAGGCCTCCTCGAGGCCGGATCGGCCCTGCTCCATCATCGCCCGTGGCGTTCGGCCCTCGAGCGCGGCGAGGCGGCGCTCGAGATCGGCGGTGCGATCGCCGTCCGGGCTGGTCGGTTCGGTCATTGTGTGGCTCCTTCGCGTGCCGGGGTTCCAAAGCGGACTTTCAGCGTGCCGTCCTCGAACTTCGCGCCCTCGGTCGGCGCGTCGACGAGGATGCGAGGCAGGACGAGCGTGCGGCGCCACGAGCCGAGGTCGATGATCAGCTCGTCGGCGTGGCGCGAGAGGTTGATCTGGCGCTTCTCGGTGAACGGGAGGTCGACCGACAGCAGGAAGGTCCCGTTGTCGCGCGTGACCTCGTACGGGCGGCCCCGGTAGAAGAACGTGGTGGGGTCGTCTGTCGCCGTACAGCGCCACCGCCAGCTGCCGCAGCAGGTCGATTCCGACCATCTCGCGGTCGAAGAACGGCGCCTTGCGGACCGGGATCGGATGGAAGGTGTTGTCGACCAGCGGCCCGTAGCGCTGCTGCGCCTCGTACCAGCCGCGGAAGTACTCGCCGACCTCGTCGGGGAGGACGCGGTTCGCGATCACGAGGTCGGTCGGGTAGCCGTACAGGTGGAAGTAGGTGAACGAGCGCTGCGCCTCGGCGATCACGACCTGCTCGAGGGTGAGGACGACCCGGATCGAGGTCGTGTCCGGATCGGTCAGCAGGCCGTGGAGGTCCTCGAGCCGGGCGAAGAGCGCCTCGCCGGCGTCGAAGACGTCGTCCCCGGGGATCGGCACGCCGACGACGCGCTTGACGATCGGCCCGGTCAGCTTCGTGATCCGCCGGCCGAGCGGCTCGACCTTCTGCATCCACCAGCGCCCGGCCTCGGGCAGCGACAGCAGGCGCAGGGTCTCGCCGGTCGGCGCGGCATCCACGACCACGACGTCGTAGCGCCCGGAGTCGTGGTGGTCGGCGATCCAGAGCAGCGATCCGACCTCGTCCATGCCCGGCAGGACCGTCATCTCCTCGGCCATGACGTCGTCGAGGCCACGCCAGCGCAGGACCGATGCCGCGTATTCCTGGATCCGTCCCCAATAGCGCTGGACGTTGAAGAAGACGTCCGACTCCTGCGCCCACAGGTTCGGGCTGATCTCGAGCGGCTCCGGGCCGAGGTCGCGCGCGAAGGCGTCGCCGAGCGAATGGGCGATGTCGGTCGAGATGATGATCGTGCGGTAGCCGCGGTCGGCGCAGGCGAGCGCCGTGGCGGCGGCGACGCTCGTCTTGCCGACGCCGCCCTTGCCGGTATACACGAGGATTCTGGCGCTCACGGTGCCCGGGCTCCGCTGCGTGGGTTCCGTGATTCTATGACGGCGCCGATCAGGTGCCCGCGAGCCGCTCCACGACCGGGTCCAGCTCCCCGAGGCCGCCGACCATGATCGAGCTGATCCCGAGCTCGTCGCGATGGCGCCGAAGCTTCTCGACGAAGCCGTCGACGGTGTTCGACGAAGATGTGCGGCGAGTCGAGCAGCTCCTCGGCGGAGACCGAGATGCCGCTGCGCTCGTGCAGCCGCTCGGCGACCTCGCCGGCCTCGCGCGAGCGGCTCGTCGGTGATGCTGATGCCGGTCATCGACGGGTAGACGTTCAGCTCGAGCTCGTCGAAGCGCTCGCCGGACGCCTCGCGCACCCAGTCGATCTTCTCGCGCGTGCCCGTCGAACGTGACCGATCGCGGATCCGGCGCGCGGTTCGGCAGGATGCGCGGCGCGAGCCCGACGATCTGCGCCTCGCGAGCCGCCAGGGTCAGCGTCCGGCGACCGCCGCCACCGATGAGGAACGGCGGGTGCGGCCGCTGCGCCGGCTTCGGCTGGGCGTCGTAGTCGGTGATCGTGTAGTGCTCGCCGGCGAAGCTGAACGGGCCGTCCGCGAAGCACCCCTTGAGCACGGCGACCGCCTCGGCCAGGCGCGCCTGGCGGACCGGGGTCGGGTCGAATGCCAGGCCGATCGCCTCGTACTCGGCCCGGTTCCAGCCCGCGCCGATCGCCACGTCCAGCCGGCCCTCGGAGAGGACGTCGAGGCTCGCGAGCTCCTGCGCCAGCACCGCCGGGTGGCGCAGGTCGTTGTTCAGCACGAAGGCCGCGATCCGGAGCCGATCCGAGACGGCCGCGATGGCCGCCATCGTCGGCACCGGCGCCAGCTGCTGGATGAGGTGATCGGGGACGACGAGCGTGTCGATGCCGATCGCCTCGGCGCGGCGGGCGGTCTCGGTCAGCTGGCGGATCGTGGCGACCTCGCGCGCATCGGCGAGGAAGCGGAAGGGTCGCGGCATTCGCGGGCTACTGGCCGTCCTCGGCGGACTCCGCGCGCGCCGGCTGCGCGACGTGCCGGGTCTCGCCGTTCTCGCTCTCCGCGTTCGCCGTGGCCGTCGCGGGCGTCGCCGTCTGCGGCGACAGCGGGGCGCGCCAGGATCGGTGCGGTCCCGTGCTCGGAGCGGATGACGTGCATGACCGCGTTGATCAGCGCGAGGTGCGTGAAGGCCTGCGGGTAGTTGCCGAGGTGGCGGCCGGTGTCGGGATCGAGCTCCTCGCCGTACAGGCCCAGCGGGCTGGCGTAGGAGAGGAGCTTCTCGCACAGCCGATGCGCCCGCGGGTGCTCGCCGATCTCGACGAGCGCGGAGACGAGCCAGAACGAGCAGATCGTGAAGGCTCCCCTCGCGGCCGGAGAGGCCGTCATCGGTCGTGTCGGTGCGGTAGCGCAGGACGAGGCCGTCGTCGGTCAGCTCGTCGGCGACCGCGAGCACCGTGCGGCGGATCCGCTCGTCGGTCGGCGGCAGGAAGCGGACGAGCGGCATGAGCAGGACCGATGCGTCGAGCGCATCGGTGTCGTAGTGCTGCGTGAAGACGCCGCGGTCGTCGAGGGCGTTGGCGAGGATGTCGGCCTTGCATCTCCTCGGCCGCCGCCTCCCAGCGATCGGCGAGCTCCTGCTCCTCGCGAAGGAGGGCGAGCCGCGCGCCGCGGTCGGCGGCGACCCAGCACATGACCTTCGAGCTCGTGAAGTGCTTCGGCTCGCCGCGGACCTCCCAGATGCCGCGGTCCGGCTCGCGCCAGTGCTCGAGGGCCGCCTCGACCTGGCGGACGAGCAGCGGCCAGATGCGCTCGTCGAGGTGGTCGCGCGACTTCGTGTGGAGATAGACCGAGTCGAGCACCGCGCCCCACACGTCGTGCTGCTGCTGGCCGTACGCGTCGTTGCCGATGCGGACCGGCCGCGCGTTCTCGTAGCCCGAGAGGTGGTCGAGGGTCTGCTCGGTCAGCGCGCGCTCACCGTCCACGCCGTACATGATCTGGAGGACCCCGTCGCGCTCGGCGACGTCCGTGATGAAGTGGATGTAGTCGTTCGCCTCCCAGTCGAAGCCGAGCGTGCCGAGGCCCCACAGCGCGAACGTCGAGTCGCGGATCCAGCTGTAGCGGTAGTCCCAGTTGCGCTCGCCGCCCGGCGTCTCGGGCAGCGAGGTGGTCGGCGCCGCGACGAGCGCGCCGCTCGGCGCGTAGGTGAGGCCCTTCAGGGTCAGGGCCGAGCGCTCGAGGTGCGAGCGCCACGGGTGGTCGGGGAAGTTGCCGCGGGCGAGCCAGTGCTGCCAATGGTGGGCGGTCCAGACGAGGCGCTTGTACGCGTCCTCGACGCTGCGCGGCGCCTCGGCCTCGTTCCAGGCCAGCGCGACGAACCGCTGCTCGCCCTCCTTGATCATCGTGCGCCCGACCGCGCGCGGGCCCTCGAAGCCCATGTTCATGTCACTCGTCAGCACGAGCTCGACGTCCGAGCCCTCGCTGACGCATCGGCCCTGGCGGTAGCCGCTCTCGGTGTAGTCCCACGTCCCGGGGGCGCGCCCGTAGTCGAAGACCGGCTCGCACTCGAAGGTCAGCTGCATCTCGCCGTTCACGCAGCGGACCATCCGCAGGAGGATGTGGCTGGCGTCGTAGTCGGTCGGCGGCCGGCGCTGCGTGTGCGATCGCTCCTCGTCATGCCGCCACGGACCGATGAGGAGCACGTCGCGAACGATGATCCAGCCGGTCGGCGAGCCCCAGCTCGTCTCGAGGACGTTCGTGCCGGGCAGGTAGCGCCGCGCGGCCGGAACCGCGATGTCGGCCGGGCCGAAGCGGAAGCCACCGGCATCGCGGTCGAGGATCGAGCCGAAGACGCTCGGCGAGTCGAGCCGCGGCAGGCACATCCACTCGACGTTGCCCGACGGCGCGACGAGTGCGGTCGTCTCGCAGTCGGAGAGGAACGCGTACTCGGCGATCGGCGGGAACGGCGAGCCGCCGAAGTGCCCGTCGTGCGCGACGAGGCCCGGTGTCTGCGGACGTCCGTTCGTGCTCATCCTTGCCAACCCGCCTGCGGGGGCGACAGTCTCACACGTCCGCGGGCCTGCGCCAACGCCCTCAGATGTCGGCGTTGAACGTGTCGCAGCCGTCGATCGAGCCGGCCTCCAGGCCGTTCGAGAACCACTCCTGGCGCTGCTCGGACGAGCCGTGCGTCCAGGTCTCCGGGTTCACCTGTCCCTGCGTCTGCTCCTGGATCCGGTCGTCGCCGATCACCGATGCGGCGTTGAGCGCCTGCGCGATCTGCTCGCGGGTCAGCGGCTCGAAGGAAGCCCGTGTCGACCGCGTGCGCGCCCCAGACGCCGGCGAGGCAGTCGGCCTGCAGCTCGGTCCGCACGGCGCCGCTCCCGGCCCCGGTGTCCCGGCCCTGCTCGAGAAGGCCGAGCAGGTTCTGGATGTGGTGCCCGTACTCGTGCGCGACGACGTACATCTCCGCGAACGGGCCGCCCTCGGCCCCGAATCGCGACTCGAGGTCGTCGTAGAAGCCGAGGTCGAGGTAGATCGTCTGGTCGAGCGGGCAGTAGAACGGCCCGACCGCGCTCGATGCCGCGCCGCACTGCGTGTTCACCCCGTCGGTGAAGATCTCGGCGCCGGGCTGCTGGAACGGACTCGCCGGACGCGGTGAAGGTCTCGGACCAGTACGCGTCGAGGCTCTGGACGGCGCCGAGGAGGCGGCAGTCCTGCCGCTCGTTGGCATCGGCGCCGGTCTCGCACTCGTTGATGAGCTGGCTGCCGATCGGGCCCTCCGACGGGCGGCGCGGCGCCGAGGCCGCCGATGACGTCGCCGAGGTCGCCCCCGGTCAGGAGGATCAGCGCCACGATCACGAGCGTTCCCAGCCCGCCACCGACGGCGAGCCCGCCTCCGCGGACGCGGCGGCCACGCGCATCGCGGACGCGCCCCGGGTCGAGGTTGACGTCAGGTTTGAAGGTCATTCGGCATCCCACCTAGCGATTGGCGTGCCAGCAAGCCCTCGAGCGGGCCCGATCGAACCGCTAGGCCAGGCGCTCGGCAAGCCAGCCGACGGCCTCCGGGTAGCGCCACTCGATGCCGCCGTGCGTGCCGTCGAACAGCTCGAAGCGCAGCTCCGGCTCGCCGATCCCGAGCGCTTCGAGCTCGGTCACGAAGGCCTGCGCGCCGAGGTCGAGGAAGTATTCGTCGCTCTTGCCGGCATCGACCCAGATCGCCCGCAGGCCGCGCAGCGCGTCGGCGTGGCCGGCAACCATCCGCACCGGGTCCCACGCCAGCCACCGCTCCCAGACCTCGGGCACCAGCCGGCCGGTCGTCGGGTCGAACGGCAGGCGCACCGTCCCGTCGGGATCGGTCGAGTAGCACGCGGCCATCGCCCACTCGTTGACGAGCACCGGGTCGCCGGGCTTCGAGCGTCCGGGGCGTGATCGGAAGTCGGCCCAGAACGCCTCGAACGAGCCGGAGTAGTGGTCGCGCAGCGCCCGTGCCGCCTGCGGGAACTCGGGCTGATAGCAGGCCTCGAAGAGCGCGTCTCCGGCGTGGGTGACGAGCCCGCCGAACAGGTCCGGGCGGAGCATCGGCGTGACCATCGCGCCGTAGCCGCCGCTGCTCTTGCCGGCGATGCCGCGGTGGGCCGCATCGGTCAGCGTGCGGTACGAAGCGTCGACGAACGGCACGACCTCGTCACACAGGTAGGTGTGGTACCGGCCGGTCCCGGGCGAGTCGAGGAACTGCGAGCCGCCGTAGCTGGTCCAGGCGTCGACGAAGACGACGATCGCGGGGTGAGCCCCCGGCTGCGCGAACCACGCGTCGATCGCCTCGAGCACCGACGGGGAGAACGCCCTGCGGTTGCGCCACATGTCGAGCTGGCCGGTCATTCCCTGGATGAGATAGACCGATGGATAGCGCCGATCCGGCTCGTCGTCGTAGCCCGGCGGGGTGTAGACGTAGAGCGGGCGCCGATGCGGATCGCCGAGCGGGTTGCCGGTGAGCGCCTCGGAGTCGATCGCGAGCTCGTCGACGCGGCCCGCCCATCGGTGGCCCCACGGCGGAGGAAGGTCGTTCGGTGCCATCAGGTCGGTCTCGCCGCGCAGCTCGACGGTCTCGAGCCGCCGAACGGCCAGGATCGCGGCTGCGGCGGTCACGACCACGATCGTGCCGATCGCGACCGGTAGCCCGACCTCGGCGATCCCGTCCGCGTTGCCGCCGCCGAGCGCCTCCGCGATCGCCAGCACGTGCTGCCGGACGCTGAACGTGCGCGTGCCCTCGAAGAGCCCCGCCACCACGCCCTCCCAGATGACGACGTACGCCAGCCCGACGATCAGCGCGCGCGACGTGATCAGCGACAGCGCGACGAAGATCGCGGTGTACTCGAGGGCGCCGATGACCGCGGCCACGGCGAAGCCGATCGCCAGCGTCGGATCGTCCTGGCCGATGAGCCCGGCGACGAGCGTCGCCGGCGCGACGAGGAGCGTCACGACCACCCAGGCCACGAGGAGCTTGACGATCACGATCCGCCATCGCGGGACGGGCCGGGCGAGGAGGTAGACGATCGTCCCGTCGTCGAGCTCGGAGCCGATCGCCGCGGTCCCGACGATCACCGCCACGAGCGGAAGGAGCACGCCGATGGCAAGGTCGCTGAGCAGGGATCGCGTGACCTGGAGCGGCCTGTTCGGGCGTCGGGTCGCTGAGGAGGAAGAGGCCGACGACCGCGATCAGCAGGACCCCGAGCAGCGCGAGCAGCACCGTGCGGCGCCGGTTCAGGAGCGAGCGCAGGGTGATCGAGACGAGCGCTGCGGTCATCGGCGCACGAGGTAGCTGAAGACCGATTCGAGCGACTCGTCGGCCGGCCGCAGCTCGAGGAGCGACACCCCCGCCCGCTTGGCGGCCGGGGCGACGTTCCGCGTCAGCGCGCCGTAGTCGCGGGTGCTGACGGTGAGGATGCCCTCGTGCAGGTTGACCGCATCGACCTCGGGCGTCGCGAGGAGCTCGCGCGCGAGCCGGCGATCGTCGCTCGAGCGGAGCGTGAAGCTGTGGGGTCGATCGGTCATCAGGCGCCGAATGCGCCGGAAGTCACCCGACGCGGCCAGCCGGCCGGCGACCACGACGAGCACCCGATCGGAGAGCCGCTCGACCTCCTCGAGGATGTGGCTGCTGAAGAGGATCGTGCGACCCTCGGCGGACATCGAGCGAAGCAGATCCATCATGTGCAGCCGCTGACGCGGATCCATGCCGTTGAACGGCTCGTCGAGGATGAGGACCGACGGATCGTGGACGAGCGCGGCCGCGACCTTCACCCGCTGGCGCATGCCCTTCGAGTAGCCGCCGATCGCGCGCCCGGCGGCGTCGTGCAGGTCCACGAGGCCGATCGCCCGTTCGGCTGCGCTGCCCGGGTCGTCGAGGCCCTGGAGCTGCGCGGCGGCGGTCACGAACTGGAGCCCGGTCAGGAAGCCGTAGACCGCCTCGCGCTCCGGCACGAGGCCCACGCGCCGGTAGAGCTCGGGGTGCCGCCAGGTCGGCGTCTCGTCGAGCTGGACGGTGCCGGCGCTCGGGCGGAGGAAGCCCGCCATCATGTGCAGCAGGGTCGTCTTGCCGGCGCCGTTCGGTCCGAGCAGCCCGGTGATGCCCGCGCCGACGTCGAACGTCACGTCGTTGACCGCGACGACGTTGCCGTACCAGCGCGACGCGGCCTCGAGCCGCAGGACGCTCATACCGTGATGCGCCGGTAGCGGAGGGCGAGGACGAGCCACGAGCCGAGCAGGAGGATCGCCGTCGCGAGGCCGTAGACGGGGAGCGGAACGCTGCTCGACCCGACCGGCGACTCGGCCACCACGCCACCGAACAGCCACTGTCGGGCGCCGTCGATGATGGCCAGCGGGTTGAGGAACGGCGCCCAGTCGTCGAACGCCCCGCCCGCCTCCCGGAGCACCTCGCTGATCACCCCGCCGATGAGGAAGACGGCGAGGACCGCGCCGGCCGCGTAGGCGCGGCGCGAGGCGAGGGAGCTGATCGCGATCCCGACGCTCGCCAGCACGACCGCGTGGAGCACCGCCGCTGCCGACGATGGCCGGGAGCGACCCGATCTCGTCACCGAGGGCGCCGAGCAGGTCGTCCGTGGCGAGCACGCGCCCGACGAAGAGGATGAGCAGCGGCAGGAGGGTCAGCGAGAGGAGGCCGAGCGAGAGGGCCGCGAGCTTGGCGGCGACGTAGTCGAAGCGGCTCATCGGCCGGCTGAAGTAGAGCGGCAGGACGCGGTACCGGATGTCGTTGACGACGAGCTCCGGCGCCTGGGCGGCGAGGAAGATCCCGAAGAGCCCGCCGATCTGCCAGAGGTAGTTGTTGTAGCTGTAGAGGTCGGGGATGATCTCGCCGGCCAGCACCCGCACCGCGACCGCCACGATCGCCGGCAGGATGGCGAGGATCACCGCGCCCCACGGGATGATCTTCGAGCGACCGGAGCGCCCGAGCCCGAAGACGGCGCGCACGCCGGCCTGGACGACGGCGCCGACGGCGCCGCTCCGGCCGAGCCGCGGGCCCGTCGTAGCGGCGGTAGCCGATGTCGTAGATCGTGCCGGTGGTTTCGGTCCCCGCGGTCATGCCGCGCCCTCGTCGCGGAAGAGGTCCTCGAGCTGGTGGCGGCGGTGCTCGATCCGCACGAGCGGCAGCCCGAGCGCGACCGCCTCGTCCCGCACGGCGTCGAAGACGTCGAACTCGCCGCCGCCGGCCGAGGCGATCTCGACGAGCATCGTGCGCCCGGTCGCCGTCGCGGCCAGGCCGCGGGCCGTCAGCCGCTCGGCGAGGGGGTCGGCCGCCTCCTCGGTCTCGACCACGAGCTGGCCGGTGCGCTCGGTGAAGCTCGTCAGCGGCGCGGTGCGCAGCAGCCGCCCGGCATCGATCGCGACGAGCCAGCCGGCGACTCGCTCGATCTCCCCGAGGAGGTGGCTCGCGACGACGACGGTGATCCCGAAGTCGCGCCCGATGCGCTCGATCAGGCCGAGCATCTCGTCGCGGCCGGCCGGGTCGAGCCCGTTCGTCGGCTCGTCGAGGAAGAGGAGGCGCGGGTCGTGGACGAGCGCCTGGGCGAGCTTGACGCGCTGCTTCATGCCGGTCGAGTAGCCACCGATCGGCCGATAGCGCTCCTCGTACAGACCGACGTGGCGCAGGACGTCCGCGGTCCGCTCGCGCGCCGCGCCGGCGGGCAGGCCGGAGACGCGGGCCATGTGGCTCACGAACTCGGTGGCGCTGACGTCCGTCGGAAGGCAGTCGTGCTCGGGCATGTAGCCGACGAGCTCGCGGATCCGGGCACCATCGGTCGCCGTGTCGAGATCGAGGACGGTGGCCTCACCCTCGGTCGGCTCGAGCAGGCCGAGGAGGATCTTGATCAGCGTGCTCTTGCCGGCGCCGTTGGCGCCGACGAGGCCGATCACGCCCTCGCCGATCTCGACGCTCAGCGCGTCGAGCGCGGTGACGCCGCCGGGATAGCGCTTCGTCAGCGCCCGGGTGCTGATGAGGGCCATGCCCTCGCAGTCTACCCGGGGACCTACATGTGCGGCAGGTAGCCGGGCTCGAGGAAGTGCGCGGGGTCCTCGTCGAAGTCGAGCTTGCAGCCCTTCCCGCAGAAGTGGTAGGTCTGCCCCTCGTGCTCGCTGGTCAGGCCCTGGGCGCGGGCGATCTCGGGGTTGACCTCCATCCCGCAGACGGGATCGGTCGGCTGTCGTCGTCATCGGTGCATCGGTCTCCAGTTCGATCGGTCGTCAGGCGGCGCGGAAGCCCCGGAGCCGCAGCGAGTTGAGGACGACGCTGACGCTCGAGAGCGCCATCGCGCCGGCCGCCAGGGCCGGGGTCAGCAGGAGGCCTGCCAGCGGGTAGAGCAGGCCGGCCGCCACCGGGATGAGGAGGACGTTGTAGCCGAAGGCCCAGCCGAGGTTCTGGCGGATCGTCCGCATCGTCGCGCGCGAGAGGCTCACGGCGGACGGCACGGCGCCGAGGTCGTCGCCCAGGAGCGTGACGTCCGATGCCTGGATGGCCACGTCGGCGCCGGTGCCGATGGCGATGCCGAGATCGGCCTGGGCCAGCGCCGGCGCGTCGTTGATCCCGTCGCCGACCATCGCGACCATCGCGCCGCCGGCCTGCAGCCGCGTGACGGCCGCGGCCTTGTCCGCCGGCAGGACCTCGGCCACGATCCGCTCCGGACCGATCCCGACCTGCGGCGCCGATGGCCTCGCGCGGTCTCCCGCCGGTCCCCGGTCAGCATCCAGACCTCGACGCCGGAGCGCTGCAGCCGCTCGATGGCCTCGGCGGCGCCCGGCTTGACGGTGTCGGCGAGGCCGATGACGCCGATCGGGTGCCCGTCGCGCGCCACCCAGGCCGCGGTGGCCGTCCCGAGGTCGTGCGCGTCACCGGTGTCGACGCCCTGCTCGGCGAGGTACGCGGGGGTGCCGACGAGGATCGTCGCGCCGTCGACGGTCGCGCGGACCCCGCGACCGGCCGTCGCCTCGAAGCCGCCGGCGTCGACGGTCGCGATGCCGCGCTCCGCGGCGTGCCGGACGATCGCCTCGGCCAGCGGATGCTCGCTGCCGCGCTCGGCCGATGCGGCGAGCCGCAGCAGCTCGTCCTCGGAGATCCCCGGCGCGGGGCGGACGACGGTGACCGTCGGCCGGCCGGCGGTGATCGTGCCGGTCTTGTCGAGGACGACGGCGGTGACGCGCTGCGCGTCCTCGAGGGCCGCGCCGTCGCGGATGAGGATGCCGTTCTCGGCGCCCTTGCCGGTGCCGACCATGATCGCGGTCGGCGTGGCGAGGCCCATCGCGCACGGGCAGGCGATGATGAGGACGGCGATCGCGGTCGACAGCGCGAACGGCAGGCTCGGCGACGGCCCGAAGACGAGCCACGATCGCGAACGTGAGCGCCGCGACGGCGAGGACGGCGGGCACGAACCATCCGGTGACCCGGTCCGCCAGTCGCTGGATCGGCGCCTTCGAGCCCTGCGCGCGCTCGACGAGGCTGACGATCTGGGCCAGCGTCGTGTCCGGGCCGACCCGCTCGGCGCGCATCACGAACGAGCCGCTCGTGTTGAGGGTCGCCCCGATCACGCCGTCGCCGGCGCCCTTCTCGACCGGGATCGGCTCGCCGGTGAGCATCGACTCGTCCACGGCCGACGCGCCGTCGATGACCACGCCGTCGACCGGGACCCGATCGCCGGGCCGCACCCGCAGCAGGTCACCGGCGACGACCTGGCTGACCGGCACGTCGCGCTCGCCGCCGGGGCGCAGCACGCGCGCCGTCGGCGGCCGCAGCTCGAGGAGGCCGCGCACGGCGCCCGCGGCCTGGCCCTTGGCGCGAGCCTCGAGCCACCGTCCGAGCAGGACGAGGCCGATGATCAGCGCGGCGGAGTCGAAGTACGTCTCGTGGCCGAGCCCGGCGGCCATCACCGTCTCCGGCAGGAGGGTGACGAAGACCGAGTAGGTGTACGCGGCGAGCGTGCCGATCGCGACGAGGGTGTTCATGTTCGCCTCGCCGTGGCGGGCCCCGCGTGCCGCGGCGACGAGGAATCGTCGCCCGAAGACGAACTGGACGATCGTGGCCGGGATGAGGAACCAGCGGTTGATGTCGGTCGATCGGCCACGGCGTGCCGCCCGGCCAGAACATGATCGCCATCATCACGCCGCCGATGACGAGCGACGCGATCGCCTGGAAGAGCAGCTCGCGACGCTCCGGCGCGCGCTCGAGCTCGGCGGCATCGACGTCAGCGGCCGCATCGCCCGCGGACTCGCGACCGACGTCGTAGCCGGCCGCCTCGATCGCCGCGACGATCCCGGTTCGGTCGATGACCGCGGGATCGAAGCGCACGGTGGCCCGCTCCGTCGCGAGGTTGACGGTCGCGTCGCTGACGCCCTCGGCGCGCGAGAGGTAGCGCTCGATGCGGTTGACGCAGCTGGCGCAGGTCATCCCGACGACCGGAACGCTGAGCTCGGCGGGCGCGATGGCGGTGGTGGGCGTGCTCATCGGTGCTCAAAGGATACTACAGGGGAGTATCCGGCTCACCACGCCGCGAAGGGCGAGCGATGGCCTGCTCGCCGGGCTGGCCACCGCTTCCGTGAGCAGAGCGTGGCCTCGGTTGCGGGATCCGGAGTCCGCGCGTGCCCGATGCCACCGTTTCCGCATCGCGAATCGGCATCCGGGCACGCGCCGTGCTACCCAGGGACGGACAGAGTCTGATCGGGGGTCTCGGCGATCGTGCCACGCACGCAACGGAACGGCGGGCCGGATACGGCCGGCAGTCTCGTCGACAGCCCGTCGTCGACCGGCCGACCCGTCCTGTTCGCCGTCGAGGACGACCCGTCGACCCTGGAGATGCTCCACGACGTCGCCACCGACGCGGGGTGGGCAGCTCCGGCTTCTCGCAGCTGTCGGAGTTCGAGCGCGCCGTGGCGGAGCGCGTGCCGGACCTCGTGATCCTCGATGACGACCTTCCCGATGGGCGCGGTGGCGACCGCGCGAGGGAGCTGCAGCGCGATCGGCGCCTGCGCGACGTCCCGGTGCTCGTGTGCACGGCCGCATCGCTGCCGAGGCAGGCCGAGATCGGGGCGTGGGTCCCGGTGGTGAGCAAGCCGTTCGACCTCGGCGAGATCGAGCGCATCCTCGACGCGGTTGCCCGGAGGCGCGATCCGCCGGTCCATGGAGCGGCCGGGTAGTCTGGGCGCGTGCGCGCCCTCATCCTGACGAACGAGTTCCCGCCGGAGGTCTACGGCGGAGCCGGGATCCACGTCGACGAGCTGACGCGCCACCTTCGTCCGCTCATCGACGTCGACGTGCGGAGCTTCGGGAGCCGCTCCGAGGACGGCGATCACTGGCGCGTCCGCGGCTACGGCCCGGGCACGACGCCTCGCAGCTCGACCCTCGGCTGCGCCCGATGATCGAGGCGCTCTCGCGCGACATCAGCATGCTGACCGATCCGGTGCGGGCCGACGTCGTCCACGCGCACACCTGGTACACGCACCTCGCCGGCGTCCTCGCGCAGAAGGCCTACGGCATCCCCCTGGCGGTGACCGTCCATTCGCTCGAGCCGCTGCGACCGTGGAAGCGCGAGCAGCTCGGCGGCGGATACGACGTCAGCAGCTGGGTCGAGCGCACGGCCATCGAGTCGGCGCGCGCGGTGATCGCGGTGAGCAATGGCACGCGCGAGGACGTGCTGCGCCTCTTCGACGTCCCCCCGGAGCGCGTGCACGTCATCCACAACGGCATCGATGCCGACTACTACCGCCCCGATCGCGAGACGACCTTCCTCGAGCAGCGCGGCATCGACCCGAGCGTGCCGTACGTCCTCTTCGTCGGGCGCGTGACGCGGCAGAAGGGGATCGTCCACCTCGTCCGCGCCATCCACCACCTCAACCCCGGCATCGGCGTCGTCCTCTGCGCCGGACAGCCGGACACGCCCGAGATCGCCCGCGAGATGGCCGCCGGCGTCCGCGCCGCCCAGGCCGAGCGGCCGAACGTCGTCTGGATCGGCGAGATGGTCAGCCGCGAGGAGGTGCGCCAGCTCTACTCGCACGCGGCGGTCTTCTGCTGCCCATCGGTCTACGAGCCGTTCGGGATCATCAACCTGGAGGCGGCCGCCTGCGAGACGCCGGTCGTGGCATCCGCGGTCGGGGGCATCCCGGAAGTCGTCGTGGACGGGGAGACCGGCCTGCTGGTGCCGGTGGAGCTGTCGCTCGAAGACCCGATGCGGCCGATCGACCCGGACCGCTTCGAGCTGAACCTGGCGGGCGCGATCAACGCGCTGATGGCCGATGCCCGCACCCGGGTCGTCATGGGCCGCGCCGCGCGCCGTCGCGCGGTCCAGCACTTCAGCTGGGGCGTCATCGCGCGCCAGACCGTCGCCCTGTATCGCACGATGGTCGGCTCAGCGGTGACGAGCGATGCGCGCGATGACCGAACCACCGACGTCGTCCGTCCCGGCGTCGAACCCCGGCCGACCGAGCGCTGGCTGGGCGCACCGATCATCTCCGTCACCGACCTGCGCAAGCAGTACGGCAGCCTGACGGCCGTCGACGGCGTCAGCTTCGAGGTCGCCGAGCGCGAGGTCTTCGGGATCCTCGGACCGAACGGCGCGGGCAAGACGACGACCCTCGAGATGATCGAGGGGATGCGCCCGATCGATGCCGGCGAGGCCGTCATCGACGGCGTCGACGTGAAGGCCGACCCGCGCGAGGTGAAGCGGCGCATCGGCATCCAGCTCCAGTCGTCGGCCTTCTTCGACGAGCTGACCCTCGTCGAGCTGCTGCACCTCTTCGGCCGGCTCTACGAGCGCGACGTCGACCCGATGGCGCTCCTGGACCTCGTCGACCTGACCGAGAAGGCGAAGAGCCAGGTGCGGACGCTTTCGGGCGGCCAGAAGCAGCGCTTCAGCATCGCCTCGGCGCTCGTCAACGACCCTCGCGTCCTCTTCCTCGACGAGCCGACGACCGGGCTCGATCCGCAGGCGCGCCGCCACCTGTGGGGCCTCGTCCGCACGATTCGCGACAGCGGCCACACCGTGGTCCTGACGACGCACTACATGGAGGAGGCGGAGGAGCTCTGCGACCGCGTCGCGATCATGGACCACGGCCGGATCATCGCGCTCGACACGCCGCAGCGCCTCGTCGACGCGCTCATCGGGCGCGGCTTCACGAAGGCGCGCGTCGAGCGGCTGGCGAACCTCGAGGACGTCTTCATCGACATGACCGGCCACGAGCTGCGGGAGGGGGACTGACCGATGCGGTTCGGCATGCTCTGGGCCCTCTTCGTCGCCAGCGGGAAGATGTTCATCCGCAACCGCGCGGCCGTCTTCTTCAGCCTCTTCCTGCCGCTCGATCATCATGCTGATCTTCGGGGTCCTGAACTTCGAGGGCGCCACGGAGATCCAGCTCGGCATCGTCGACGAGGCCGGCAACGAGGCCAGCGCCGCGCTGATCACCGATCTCGGCGCGTACGACTACGTGGTCCTGACCGAGGGCGATCGAGACGCGGAGATGGCCGCGCTCGCGGACGGCGACCGCGACTTCGTGCTCGTGATCCCGCCCGACTGGTCGGTGCCTCCGCCGGGGACCGCGACCGGCCTCGTCGCCTACGCCAGCAACGCCGATCCGGCACAGGCGCAGGTCGCGCAGGGACTGCTCCAGCAGGCCGTCGGGCAGGCGCTCTACGCGCCGGCGGGCGGTGGCGGGGCGGCGGCGGGCCTCGCACCGCCCGTCGCAGTTCGAGTCGGTCGAGACCCGCGACCTCGGCTACATCGACTTCCTCGTCCCGGGCATCGTCGGGATGACGATCATGCAGCTCGGCATCTTCGGCGTGGCCTTCGGCTTCGTCCAGCTGAAGCGCACCGGCGCGCTGCGCCGGCTCTTCGCGACGCCGACCTCGCCGAGCTACTTCCTGTCGGCGCAGGTCCTCTCGCGGCTGATCATCGGCCTCGTCCAGGTCGCGATCCTGTTCGCCGTCGGGATCTGGTTCGGGCTCCAGATGTTCGGCAGCTACATGACCCTGTTCGTCGTCGTGATCATCGGCTCCGCGATCTTCCTCGCGATCGGCTTCGCGATCGCCGGATGGGCGAAGAACGAGGACCAGGCCGCACCGGTGGCGAACCTCATCAGCCTGCCGATGATGTTCCTCTCCGGCGTCTTCTTCCCGCGCGACGCGATGCCCGACTTCCTGGCCGCGATCACCGCCTTCCTGCCGCTCACCTACGTGATCGAGGCGCTGCGGGCGATCGTCAACCAGGGCGCCGACCTGCTGAGCCTCGGGCCGGAGCTGCTCGGCATGGCCGTGTGGGTGGTCATCACGTTCGTCATCGCCATCCGGCTCTTCCGCTGGGAGTGACGTGTTCGGCCTCGTGTCCGTCAAATTGCCGAGCGTCCGTGCGGCATCAGGCCGATGAGATTCCGTCGCCTCCGAGGTCTCATTGGGCAACCGACGCCAAGCCCCTCGGAGGTCATCACATGGACCGCACGACGATCCTCGTCAGCCACGCTCAGCCACGCGTCCGCGCGGCCGTCCCCGGAGCGCGCACCGTCCGCAGCCTCGACGGCGCGCTGCGCCTCGTGGGACGTCGCGGCGGGTCCGTCACGTCCGAGACGCGGACCGTCCCGGGCATCGGCTCGTGGGCGCTCGTGACCGACCGTCACGGCAACGACCTCGTGCTCTGGGAGGACGCGCCCTCGATCGCCTTCTGAGGCTGGACCAGCCCCCGGCTGGCATCTCCGGGCCGGATGCGCGACGCTGTACCCGACACGCGCACCGCAGAGGAGCTCACGATGATCGAGGATGTGACGAAGTCGGCGACGAGGGAGGTGCGCGCGGAGGACCGGAGCGTTCGCGTCGAGCGCAGCGCCGTCGGAGTCGTCCGCGGCAAGGACGTCGAGGTCAGCCAGGCCGGCCTCGGCCTCGTGCTGGCGGACGGCGACGTCTCCCTGACCCAGGGCGGCGGACGGGCATTCATCGCGCGCGGCGATCTGCGGATCGAGCAGGGCGGTGGCTCAACGCTCATCGCGGGCGGCGATGCCTCCATTCGCCAGGGCGGCACCGGGAGCGTCCTGACGCTCGGCGCGGTGAGCGTCGAGCAGGGCGGAATCGGCGTGGCGCTCGGGCGCGAGATTCGGGCCGGAGGGGGCGGGATCATCGGCCTGGCGCTGGCGCCCAGCCTCGAAGTCCAGCCGGGCGGGCGGGTGCTCCTCGGGCTGCGAGAGGCGGCCGTCGCCGGTGCCGCGCTCGGCCTCGTGGCGGGCGCGATCATCGCCATGGCCCGGCACCGCTCGAGCTGAGGATCCCTCGCGGATCGGGAAACCTGACAGGCGGTGACCGGAATCGGCGCCATGCTGGCGGACCGATAGACTCCACGATGCCGTGACGACCGCGACCCGCAGCGATCCCCTGGCGCCCTTCAGCGAGCCGACCCGAACCTGGTTCCGAGAGGCCTTCGCCGAGCCGACGCGCGCCCAGGAGCTCGGCTGGGAGGCGATCAGCAGCGGCCGGCACACGCTCATCCATGCGCCGACCGGCAGCGGCAAGACCCTGGCGGCGTTCCTGTGGTGCCTCGACCGGCTCATGGCCGAGCCGGCCGCGGCGAAGCGGACGGTGCGGGTGCTCTACGTCAGCCCGCTGAAGGCGCTGACGTACGACGTCGAGCGCAACCTGCGCACGCCGCTGGCGGGCATCCGCCGGACGGCCGAGAACCTCGGGCAGTCCGTCCCGGAGATCAGCGTCGCGAGCCGGACCGGCGACACGCCGGCCGACGCGCGGCGCGCGCTCGTTCGGACCCCGCCCGACATCCTCGTCACCACCCCCGAGAGCCTCTACCTGCTCCTCACCAGCCAGGCGCGCGAGATCCTCCGCGGCGTCGAGCACGTGATCGTCGACGAGGTGCATGCGATCGCGGGGACGAAGCGCGGATCGCACCTCGCGCTCTCGCTCGAGCGCCTCAGCCACCTGGCCGATCGCGACCCGCAGCGCATCGGCCTGTCGGCGACGCAGCGCCCGCTGTCCGCGATCGGCGCCTTCCTCGGCGGGACGGACCGCGAGGTCGAGATCGTCGATGCCGGAGCGCGCAAGGAGCTCGACCTCGAGATCATCGTGCCGGTCGAGGACATGGCGCGGATGGGCGAGGCGATGGACGCCGACGAGGCGCCAGGCGGCCCGGCCGCGGCGCCCGAGGCCGCCACTCGATCTGGCCGTCGATCCACCCCCCGTTGCTCGAGCTCATCCGGGCGCATCGGTCCACGCTCGTCTTCGTCAACAGCCGGCGGCTGGCGGAGCGGCTGGCGGCGCGCCTGAACGAGCTCGCCGGCGAGGAGCTCGTGCGGGCGCACCA
This sequence comes from uncultured Chloroflexia bacterium, assembly GCA_963797855.1. Taxonomy (GTDB): domain Bacteria; phylum Chloroflexota; class Limnocylindria; order QHBO01; family QHBO01; genus JACDBZ01. The sequence goes on from CAWCQX010000004.1 coordinate 90,225, forward strand.
CGGCAGCGTCGCGCGGGAGCAGCGGCTCCAGATCGAGGAGGACCTCAAGGCCGGGCCGGCTGCCGGCGCTCGTGGCCACGAGCAGCCTCGAGCTCGGGATCGACATGGGGGCGATCGACCTCGTCGTCCAGATCGAGGCCCCGCCGTCGGTCGCCTCGGGGATGCAGCGCATCGGTCGCGCCGGCCACCAGGTCGGCGAGCCGAGCGTCGGCAAGATCTTCCCGAAGTACCGCGGCGACCTGCTCGAGGCGGCGGTCGTCGTCGAGCGGATGAAGGCCGCGGCGATCGAGGAGACCCGCATTCCGCGGAACCCGCTCGACGTCCTCGCCCAGCAGCTCGTCGCGATCTGCGCCTTCGACCGCTGGACCGTGAGCGACCTGCATCGGCTCGTGACCCGCGCGGACAGCTTCCGCGACCTGTCGCGCGAGCAGCTGGAGGGCGTGCTCGACATGCTCTCGGGCCGCTACCCCTCCGACGAGTTCGCCGACCTCAAGCCGCGGGTCGTCTGGGACCGCCAGACCGATGAGGTCGTCAGCCGCAACGACGCGCGCGTCGTCGCGATCACGAGCGGCGGCACGATCCCGGACCGCGGGCTCTTCGGCGTCTTCCTGCCGGGAGACGACGCCGGGCGCGGCGGCCGCCGGGTCGGCGAGCTCGACGAGGAGATGGTGTACGAGTCCCGGGTCGGGGAGACGTTCCTGCTCGGGGCCTCGACCTGGCGGATCGAGGAGATCCGCCCGGACCGGGTGATCGTCACGCCGGCTCCGGGTGAGCCCGGCAAGATGCCGTTCTGGCACGGCGACGCGGTCGGGCGGCCGATCGAGCTGGGCCGCGCGATCGGTGCCTTCCTGCGCGAGCTGGAGCCGATGAAGCCGTCGGAGGCGGTGGCGCGGCTGCGCGAGGCGCACGCCATGGACGAGCTCGCCGCCAAGAACCTCGTCGCCTATCTCGGCGACCAGCGCGAGGTCACCGGCGTGCTGCCGACGGATCGGACGATCGTCGTCGAGCGCTTCCGCGACGAGCTCGGGGACTGGCGCGTCGTGCTGCTGACGCCGTTCGGCGGCCGGGTCCACGCGCCGTGGTCGATGGCGATCGAGGCGCGGCTGCGCGAGCAGCACGGCCTCGAGGTCCAGTCGATCTGGTCCGACGACGGGATCGCCGTGCGCCTGCCCGAGGGCGTCGAGAGCGACGGCTCGACGATCGAGGGCGCCCTGCTGTTCGAGCCGGACGAGATCGAGGACCGGCTCACCGCGGAGCTCGGCGGCTCGGCGCTCTTCGCCGCTCGCTTCCGGGAGAACGCGGCCCGCGCGCTGCTCCTCCCGCGGCGCCGTCCCGGGCAGCGCACGCCCCTGTGGATGCAGCGCCAGCGCTCGGCCGACCTGCTGGCGGTGGCCAGCCAGTACGGCTCGTTCCCGATCATCCTCGAGACCTACCGCGAGGTGCTGCGCGACGTCTTCGACATGCCCGCCCTCCGCGAGGTGCTGGCCGACATCCGGGCCCGGCGCATTCGCATGGTCAGCGTCGAGTCCCGATCCGCCTCGCCGTTCGCGAGCTCGCTGCTCTTCGACTACATCGGCTCGTTCATGTACGAGGGCGACGCGCCGCTCGCCGAGCGCCGGGCGCAGGCGCTCGCCCTCGACCGCGAGCTGCTGGCCGAGCTGCTCGGCAGCGAGGAGCTGCGCGAGCTGATCGACCCGGCCGCGGTCGCCGACCTCGAGCTCGAGCTCCAGGCGCTGGCCCCGAACCGCCAGGCTCGAACGATCGACGGCGTCGCCGACCTGCTGCGCCGCCTCGGAGACCTGCGCACCGAAGAGGTGGCGGCACGGGTCAGCGGCCTGGATGCGACCGATGCGCTGGGCGAGCTCGAGGCCACCCGCCGCGCGATCCGGGTCCGGGTCGCCGGGGAGGAGCGCTGGATCGCGGTCGAGGATGCGGCGCGCTACCGCGACGCGGTCGGCGCCAGCCCGCCGCCGGGCGTGGCCGAGACGTTCCTCGCGCCGGTGGACCGGCCGCTCGACCTGCTCCTCGCGCGCTGGGCGCGGACCCACGCCCCGTTCACCGCGGACGAGCCGGCCGCTCGCTGGGGCGTGGCGCGCGCCGTCGTCGAGGAGCGGCTGCGCTCGATGGCCGCGGCCGGCGAGCTGCTCGAGGGCGCCTTCCGACCCGGCGGCGCGGCCCACGAGTTCACCGATCCCGACGTCCTGCGCCAGCTGCGCCGCCGCTCGCTGGCGCGCCTCCGCCGCGAGGTCGAGCCGGTCGAGCCCGAGGTGCTCGCCCGCTTCCTGCCCGCGTGGCACGGCGTCGGCTCGTCGGCCGGCGGCCTCGGGCGCCTCATCGAGGCGGTGGCGCAGCTCGAGGGAGTGCCGCTTCCCGCATCGGTCCTCGAGCGCGACGTCCTTCCCGCTCGCGTGGCCGGCTACACGCCGCGCCTGCTCGACGAGCTCGGCGCGGCCGGCGAGGTCGTGTGGATCGGCCGCGGGTCGCTGGGCCGGGACGACGGGCGGGTGGCGCTCTTCCGGCGCGACCGCGTCGACCTGCTCGCCGCGGCGGGCTCGGCCGACGACCGGCCGTCGGGGCCGATCCACGACGCGATCCGGCAGCACCTCCAGCGCCGAGGCGCGTCGTTCTTCCCGCAGCTGCGCGCCGCCGGGGCGGATGCGCGCAACGACGACGAGCTGCTCGACGCCCTGTGGGACCTCGTCTGGGCGGGCGAGGTCACGAACGACACGTTCGCCCCGCTGCGGGCGCTGTCGCTGCCACGCTCGCGGTCACGACGCTCGCCACGACCCGGGCGGGTCCTGGCGCTCGGTCCGCCGAACGCCGCCGGGCGCTGGTCGCTGGTGGCCGACCTCGTCGGCGAGGAGCGCTCGCCGACCGAGCGCGGGCACGCCCTGGCCACGACGCTGCTCGAGCGCCACGGCGTCGTGACCCGCGAGGCGGTCGTCGCCGAGGGGATCGCCGGCGGGTACGCATCGGTCTATCCGGTGCTGCGGGCGATGGAGGAGTCCGGTCGAGCGCGTCGCGGCTACTTCGTCGCCGGGCTCGGGGCGGCGCAGTTCGCCCTGCCCGGGGCCGTCGACCGCCTGCGCGCGATCCGTGACGACGAGCCGACCGAACGCCTGCTGGCCGCCACCGACCCGGCTCAGCCGTACGGCGCCGCCCTCCCGTGGCCGCGCGGCTCGGACGACGAGCGGCTCCCGCTCCAGCGCGCCGCCGGCGCGTACGTCGTCATCGTCGACGGCCACGCGGTGCTCTACGTCGAGCGCGGCGGGCGCAGCCTGCTTCGCCTGCCTGCTGCGGCGGACGCCTCGCGCCTCGAGCGCGCGGTCGCGACGCTGCCGTCGCTGGTCGCGACCGGTGGACCGATGCGCGAGCTGCGGATCGAGCGCGTCGACCGCGAGCCGGTGGCCTCGTCGGACCTGGCCCCGGCGCTGACCGCGGTCGGGTTCCGGCCGAGCTACCGAGGGTTCATGCTCCGCGCCTGAGCGCGTCAGGGGCCGTCGACCGCCTGCGCCTCCTCGAGCGACCATCTCGGCGCGGCAGCCGAGCACGAGCTGCTGCGGCCTCGAGCTCGGACTCGGCGTTCGCATCCTCGCCGCACGATTGCGCCGCCGGGTCGTCGAGATGGGCGCGGACCTCGACCCACGTCCCGCGCTCCGGCATCGACGCGTCCGTCGCCGGGTCGATCGAGACCTTCACGCCGATGCCGAAGAACTCCTCGGTGTCATCGGCGAGGATCAGGTTGTAGTTGATGTTCTGGCACAGGAGCCACCCGCTCGGCTCCTCCTGGAAGGCGCAGGCACCCCCGAGCCCGGCATCCTCGGGGATCTCCGGCCACCAGCCGCGGAACGTGATCGGCTCCGAGCCGAAGCAGGCGAGTCGCTCGAGAGCGGTCCGCCCAAGGGCGAGGTTCTCGGCCGTGTACGGCTCCTCCGGGCAGGCGATGTCCTGCTCCACGAGCCACGGCTCGCCGGACTCGCTGGCCGCCGCGACCCAGCCGAACCAGATCGGGCAGTTGTACGGATCGGTCTCGGGCTCCCCGGCACAGCCCGTGTCCGGCGGCAGGCCGAGCCCCGAGACGAGGTACCAGCGGAAGCCGTCCGCGTCCGTCGGTCCGCCGGCCACGAAGGACAGCGCCCCGTTCTCGAGCGAGCCGAGGCGCTCGGCTGCCGAGCCCGGGAGCCTCGCGCACGGTCAGGTTCGCGACGGTCGTCGCCACGACCGAGTCGGCGGCCAGGTCCGGCTGGTCCGGCAGGTCGGCGGAGGCGGTCGCGGCCGGCGCTCGCGCTCTGGCTGGCGCCCGGCGAGGCTGAGCCGCTGGCCGAGGCGCTCGCGCTCGCCGACGGCGTCGGGCTCTCGGAAGCCGAGGCCGTTCCGTCGTCGCGGGTGAGGAGCATCGCGAGCAGGATGACGGTCAGCACGGCGAGCACGACGACGCCGATGATCATCGCCAGGGGAGCGCGTCGCGAGGGCCGGTGGGTGTGGTCGCCTGGCCCGAGGCGGCGGAGGGGCGGCGGAGGCGGCGGGTACGGCTCGTCCGTCATCCGGCCCTCCGGTGGGTGAGCATTCGCCGCGCAACGAAACGTCCCGAAGGAACCACGAGACCCTTTGATGCAATCTCTGGGTCCACGGACTCCTCCGGGACAAGAACGTAGGTTACGGGGCCGCGGCGGCTGCCGCCAAGGGGGTTTGTCCACGGATTCCGAAGTCATCGGAAGGTTATCCACGCCGTATCCACATCGGTCGGCATCGTACGACTCAGAGGCGGCCGGCCTCGATGATTCGCTGCAGGAATTCGCAGGGTTCGCGGCTGCGCCGGCTCGCTGAAGATCCGCTCCGGCGGTCCCTCCTCGACGACGAGGCCGTCGTCGAGGAACGACGACGCGGTCGGCGATCTCGCGCGCGAAGCCCATCTCGTGGGTGGCGATGACCATCGTCATCCCATCGGCGGCGAGCTCGCGGACGACGTTCAGCACCTCGCCGATGAGCTCGGGGTCGAGCGCGCTCGTCACCTCGTCGAGCAGGAGCAGCGCGGGATCCATGGCCAGCGCGCGGACGATCGCCACGCGCTGCTGCTGACCGCCGGAGAGCCGGTCGGGATAGTCGTCGCGCTTGTCGGCAAGGCCGAACCGGATCGAGCAGCGCATCGGCCCGCTCCTCGGCCTCAGCGCGCGGGCGGCCCAGGACGCGGCGCGGGGCCAGGCGTGACGTTGTCGAGGACCGACATGTGCGGGAAGAGGTTGAAGTTCTGGAACACGATGCCGATGTGGCGTCGCACGCGGTCGACGTCGACGTCCGGGTGCGGTGATCTCCTCGCCGCCGACGACGATGCGTGCCGGCGTCGATCGGCTCGAGGAGGTTGATGCAGCGCAGCAGCGTGGACTTGCCCGAGCCCGATGCGCCGATCACGCACACGACCTCGTGCTCGCTCACGGACAGGTCGATCCCGCGGAGCACCTCGAGCTCGCCGAACGACTTGTGCAGCCCTCGACCCGCAGCGTCTGTGCCGTGGCGGTCATCGGCCGAAGCCCAGGAGCCGGCCGCGCCGTGCAGCCTTCGATCCGGCGGCGACGGACGCGGCGTAGCGCCGGTCCCGTTCGCGCGAGACGAGCCAATCGGTGAAGCGGGCCAGCGGGATCGTGACCGCGAGGAAGACGAGCGCCGTGACGAGGAACGGGGTGAAGTTGAAGGTCGCCTGCTGGCGGATGCTGGGTCTGCCGGAAGATCTCGACGACGCCGATGAACGACACGAGCACGGTGTCCTTCTGGAGGCCGATGAAGTCGTTCAGCAGCGGCGGGATGACCCGGCGCACGGCCTGTGGGAGGACGACGTGCCGCAGCGCCTGGCTGTGGGTCAGCCCGAGGGAGCGGGCGGCGGCGGCCTGGCTCGGGTGGACCGAGTCGATCCCGGCCCGATAGACCTCGGACACGTAGGCGGAGTACAGGAGGGTCAGCGCGACGACGCGCCCAGAAGAACGGGTCGCTCGGCACGCCCGGCAGCCGCAGGCCGGGGATCGCCGAAGCCGAGGACGTAGATGACGAGGATGCCCGGGAGGGCGCGGAAGAGGTCGACGTAGATCGTCGCGACCAGGCGCAGCGGGAAGAGCACCGGGCCCGGGCAGGCTGCGCATGACGGCCAGGACGAGGCCGAAGACGAGGATCAGGACCTCGGCGATGAGGAAGAGGGCGATGTTGACCGGGAACTTGGCGACGATCCCGGGCGCGGACTCGACGAAGTTGTCCCAGTCCAGGAACGAGCTCTTCACCCGCTCCCAGCCCGGCGCGTTGACCACGATCACGGCGACCACCGCGAAGAAGACCACGGTCGAGATGGCGGCGACGATCAGCGCGCCGCCGCGCGAACGCAGCCGCGGCCGCCGCGACCGGCTTGGCGCCGGCGGCGGCGGCTCAGCTGAGAGCTGGTTGAGCGGCCCGGTCAAGGCCGATCGCTACTCGGTGATCTGGGGTGCGTCCAGGAAGTCGGCCAGCCACTCCTCGGCGATCGAGTCGAGCTCGCCGTTCTCGCCCATCGTGAGGATCGCCTCGTTCACGCAGTCGGTGAGCGGGCTGTCGAGGTCGAGCACGAAGCTGAAGTGCTCCTTGTCGTCCGGATCGGACGGGAACTGGCCGACGACGACGCCGTCTTCCATCTCGACGTTGACGATGTAGAACGCCGTGGCCAGGTCGAACACGACGCCGTCCACCTGGCCGGCCTCGAGGGCAGCCTTGGCGCCGGTGTTGTCGTCATAGACGCGCGGCTCCTGGTCGGGCTGGATCGTGTCGGTGATATAGGTGAGGCTGGTCGTGTTTCCGGCGGCGCCCAGCTGGAATCCGGCCACCTCCTCGATGGTCGTGGCGTCGGCCAGGTCAGAGCCGGCAGGTCGTCACGAGCGCCTGGTTGCTGAAGAAGTAGCCCTCGCTGAGGTCCACCGCCTGCGTGCGCTCCTCGGTGAAGGAGACCTGCGCCAGGTAGACGTCGAAGTCCTTCGGGCCGGGTGCGATCGAGTTGTTGAACGGCACCGGGATCCAGGCCACCTGGTCCTCGCTGTACCCGAGCTGCTCGGCGAGCGCGTACGCGATCGCGCTCTCGAACCCGCGGCCGTTCGTCGGATCACCGAACTCCCACGGGTCGGTGGCGGTCTCGCCCTCACCCGGCTCGCTGAAGTAGGGCGGGAAGGCGGGGTTGTCCGTGCCCACCGTCAGGGTCCCCGGCGTCTTCGTCGCGAGGTCCTCCGGGGTGCACTGGCTCGCGGTCCCCTCGGATGCCGTCGCGGAAGCGCTCGCGGCGACGCTCGCACTCGCGCTCGCCGACGCCGATGCCGACGCGGAGGCGCTCGGCGACGCTCCGGTTCCGCCGTCTTGAGGCCGGAAGACGAAGAAGATGACCAGGAGCGCGACGAGTGCGATCCCGGCGATGGCCAGGGTGGATCGGGTCATGGTGGACATCGAGGGGCCGCTCCACTTCGTGATGTCGAATGAGCGAGAGTGTATCCCGTCAGGGCGTGAACTCGATCAGCGCCGGATGAACGCGACCCGCGTGCCGGATGTCGCGCCGGTGCGAGCGGCCAGGTCGCCCTGGTTGACGGCAAGCGCCAGGTCTCCGGTCGAGTCGACATACAGCGTGCCGGTCATCGCGCCGGTGCGCGCGGCCAGGTCGCCCTGGTTGACGGCAAGTGCCAGGTCGCCGGTCGAGTCGACGTACAACACGGCTGCGCCCTCCTCCACGTGACCGAAGCTCGGGACGAGGAACGCCGGCCCGATGTCCACCTCGCCGACGAGCACCCGGACCTGGCGCGTGGCCTCGAGGGAGCCGAACGCGGCGGCCAGCTCATCGGCCCCGCCGGCCAGGCGCAGGTTCCCGAAGCTGTCCACGTAGGTCACCTCGGTCTCGATCGCGCCCTCGCCGGGCTCGCGCCCGCACCGGCGGCAGCCGGACCAGCGCCGCGAGCGAGAGCTCCGGCCCGACATCGGCGAACGACGCGTTGCCGGCCGCCAGGTGAGCGGCCGTCGGCGCGAAGACGTCGCGACCGTGGAAGGTCGAGCTGACGACCGGTCGCCAGAGATCCCGGATTCGCGAGCTCACGTGCCTCGACCGGCCCGCCCAGCGCGTCGGCGGCCGGCAGCAGCAGGCCGTTGTCCGGGCCGACGAGCAGGTCGCCCCGATCGGCGCGAATCGCGATCGGCCGGCGGTCGGTGCCGACGCCCGGGTCGACGACGCCGACATGGACACCGACGGGGAGGTAGGGGAGGGTCGCGCGGAGGACGAACGCTCCGTCGCGAACCGCGTACTTCCGGACCGCGTGGCTGATGTCGACGATCTGCGCGGTCGGGCAGATCGAGAGCATGACTCCGCGGCAGGTCGCCGCGGCACCGTCGAATCCGAAGTCGGTCAGGAAGCCGATGACCGGTGGGCGCTCGCTCGGTGCCATCCGGCCATGCTACGGGCTCAGGCCAGCGTCACCGTCTCGCGGTGCTTCGCGACGTGGGCGTCCATCCCCAGGGCCGACCGGATTCGGGTCGCGAACGCCTCGGCCGCATCCGGGTCGCCGTGGACGATGAAGACCGATTTCGGTCGCGCGTCAGTCCCGGCCTGCGCACGGCCGAAGTGGCCCAGCCACGCCTCGAGCTCGTGCTCGTCGGCGTGGGCCGAGAAGCCGCTCACCGATCGGACGCGGCAGCGGACCGGGAACTCCTTGCCGTCGATCCGCGCGGTGCGGCCGCCCTCCTGCAGATGGCGCCCGAGCGTCCCCTCGCCCTGGTAGCCGATGAACAGCAGCGTGCACTTCGGGTCGGGGAGGAAGTCCTTGAGGTGGTGCATGATCCGGCCGCCGGTCAGCATCCCCGAGGCCGCGACGATCATGAACGGCCGGTTGGCGAAGCGAATCGCCTTCGACTCCTCGACCGTATCGGTGAACTGCTGGCCCGGGGTACATCAGCGGCGACTCGCCCGAGCGCAGGAGCTGTCCCGTCTCCTCGTCGTACGTCTCGGGGTGCGCGTCGTAGACCTTCGTGGCCCGCGAGGCCATCGGCGAGTCGAGGAAGAGCGGCAGGCGCGGGATGCGTCCGGCACGGACGAGCGCGTCGAGGACCCAGATCACCTCCTGGGTGCGGCCGATCGCGAAGGCCGGCATCAGCAGGACGCCCTCGTCGCCGGCCACCTCGCCGATGGCGGTCACCAGCTCGTCGATCGCCGCATCGTGCGGCCCGTGCTCGCGGTTGCCGTACGTCGACTCGATGATCACGTGGTCGGCGTGGGTGAGCGGGGTCGGGTCGCGGACGATCGGCGTGTCGTTGCGGCCGATGTCGCCCGAGAAGACGAGGGTCTGCGTCGCGCCGCCATCGGTCACGCGCAGCTCGATGATCGCCGAGCCGAGGATGTGGCCCGCGTCATGGAAGACGGCGGTGACGTTGTCGGTGACGGCCACCTCGTCGCCGTAGTCGCAGCCGATCGCCAGCGCCATCGCCTGGTCGACGTCGTGGTCGGTCGTACAGCGGCTCGCGGATCTCGGTGCGGCCCTCGGGCGGGGCGTGGCGCAGACGCTCGGGGAGGGTCTCGTCGTCCTTCTCGACGTCGGCCGCAACCGCCTCGGACTCGACCTCGGCCGCGGCCTCCTCGGCCTTGGGGGCATGGTGGCGGTTCCAGCGCTCGGCGAACTCGACCTGGAGCTTCGCCGAGTCGCGCAGGACGATCTCCGCGAGGTCGACCGTCGCGCTCGTGGCGTGGATCGGTCCGGTGTATCCGGCTCGGGTGAGCGCCGGAATCCGGCCGCAGTGATCGAGGTGGGCGTGGGTCAGCAGGAGCGCGTCGATCGTCTGCGGGTCGAACGCGAAGGGCATCCGGTTGCGAGCCGTCTCCTCCGGCGAGCCCTGGAACATCCCGCAGTCGACGAGCACGTGGCGCTCGCCGACCGTCAGGAGGAACTGCGAGCCGGTGACGCAGCCGGCGGCACCGAGGAACTGGATGCTGATCGTCACGGTCGGCCGAGTATCGCAAGAACCCGACCGCGGGTGCGTATCATCGGGCGCATGTCCCTGCCGTTCGACCCACCGCTCGAGCCGATGCTGGCGAAGCCGACACCGGAGATCCCGACCGGAGACGGCTGGACCTACGAGCCGAAGTGGGACGGGTTCCGCGCCCTCGTCTTCCGCGACGGGCCATCGGTCTTCCTCCAGTCGCGCGATCGCAAGCCGCTGAACCGATACTTCCCGGAGCTCGACGAGCCGCTGCTCGCGCTCGGTGGCCCCGACGCCCGCTTCGTCGTCGACGGCGAGGTCGTGATCGCGCGACCCGGGGGCGGGCTCGACTTCGACTCGCTGCTCATTCGGATCCACCCCGCGGAGTCCCGGGTGCGAATGCTCGCCGCCGCCACGCCGGCATCGTTCGTCGCCTTCGACTGCCTGGCCGAGGGCGACGACGACCTCCGGGACCGGCCCTTCGCCGAGCGTCGCGCGCGGCTCGAGCGGCTGGCCAAGGACCCGCCGGAATCGGTCCATCTCACGCCGTCCACGACGGATCCGGCGATCGCCCGCCGATGGTTCGACGTCTTCGAGGGCGCCGGGCTGGATGGCGTGGTCGCGAAGCGCTCCGACTCGCCCTACGAGCCCGGCAAGCGGACGATGGCGAAGATCAAGCACAAGCGCACCGCCGACTGCGTGGTGGCCGGCTTCCGCTGGCACAAGAACGGGCCGGGGACGCTGATCGGCTCGCTGCTGCTCGGCCTGTGGAACGCGGAGGGCCAGCTCCAGCACGTCGGCGTCACGTCGTCGTTCACGATGGCCCGCCGCGCGGAGCTGGTCGAGTTCCTCGAGCCGTACCGCAGCGGTGCCATGGACGATCACCCGTGGCGCGAGTGGGCGCTCGCCGAGGCCGCCGCGGTCGAGCAGGGCCGCCGCATGCCGGGCGCGACCTCGCGCTGGAACCGTGGCAAGGACCTGAGCTGGGAGCCGCTCCGGCCCGAGCTCGTGTGCGAGGTGGCCTTCGACCACCTGCAGGGCGATCGCTTCCGCCACGCGGCGACGTTCCAGCGCTGGCGGCACGATCGCTCGCCGGCCGATTGCCGCTACGACCAGCTCGAGGAGACCCCGCCGGCGCTGCTGGCCGACCTGTTCGGGAGCTGACCGCCGCAGCGCTACACTGGCCGCCTGCCCGCCAAATACGACCGACATGGGGAGTGCCCGCCGATGTCCGTCGCCCTCGATCCCAACGCTGCCGTCAACGACCTCGCCGACCGGTTCTGGGAGGGCATCCTCGAACGCGACCCGATGTGGGCGACGGTGCTCGGCGACGAGCGATACAACGACCGCTGGCCCGACCTCGGCCCGGACGGACGCGCCGCCGACGAGGCCGCGTACCGTTCGGCGCTGGCCGAGGCGCAGCGAGATCCCGGCCGACGGGCTCGATCCGGAGCAGGTGATCACCCGCGACCTGATCGTCCTCGTCTGCGAGAACGCGCTCGCCGCGCTCGACCAGAAGCAGTACCAGCTGGCGGTCGACCACATGTCCGGCCCGCAGGTCTGGCCCGCCGAGATGGCGCAGTACCAGCCGTCCGACACGCCGGAGCGCCTCGAGAAGCTGCTCGCGCGCTACGCGACCTATCCCGGCGATGATCGAGCAGTACATCGGCACCCTCGAGGAGGGCGTCGCCGACGAGCGGACCTCGGCGATCACCCCGGTCCGGCGCGCGATCGAGCAGATCGACCGGCTGCTGGCGATGACGCCGGCCGAGCACCCGGCGTCGTCGATGGCGCAGGTCGCCGACGACGAGCGCGAACGGCTCGTCGCGGCGGTCGAGGAGCACATCTACCCGACCCTCCGTCGCCTGCGGGACTACCTGGCGCAGGGCTACGAGCATCACGCCCGTCCGGAGCCGGGGCTGAGCACGACGCCCGGCGGCGAGGAAGCCTACCGGCTCGCCATCCGCACCCAGACCTCGCTCGACGCGACCGCCGAGGAGGTCCACGCCTTCGGCCTCGCCGACCTCGAGTCGATCGAGGCCGAGAAGGACGAGATCGCGCGCCGGCTCGGCCACGCCGACCGCCATGCCCTTCGCGAGGCGCTGCTCGCGGACCCGGCCAACCACACCGACGATCCGGACGAGATCGTGCGCCTCGCCCAGGAACAGACCGATCGCGCGTATGCCGCGGCGCCGAACTACTTCGGCCGCCTGCCGAGCGCGAACTGCTATGTCAAGGCCGTCGAGGCCTACCGGGAGGCCGAGTCGCCGCCCGCGTTCTACATGCCGCCATCGCTCGACGGCAGCCGCCAGGCCCAGTACTACATCAACACGTACCAGCCGGCGGAGCGGCAGCTCCACAGGATCGCGTCGATCACGTTCCACGAGGCGACGCCCGGCCATCACTTCCAGATCGCGATCGAGATGGAGCTCCAGGGCCTGCCCGCGTTCCGGACCCTTGGCGCGCGGCTGGCCGGCGGGTCGTACGTCGAGGGCTGGGGCCTCTACACCGAGCGCCTCGCCGACGAGATGGGCCTCTACGCCGACGATCGCGAGCGCTTCGGCATGCTCGAAGCGCAGTCCTTCCGCGCCGCGCGCCTCGTCGTCGACTCCGGCCTCCACGCGATGGGCTGGACCCGCCAGCAGGCGATCGACTTCATGCACGAGCGCGGCTCGCTGCCGATGGTCGACGCCGAGATCGAGGTCGACCGCTACACGGTCTGGCCGGGCCAGGCGCTCTCGTACAAGCTCGGCCAGCGCGAGATCGAGCGCGCCCGAGCGGCCGTCTCGGAGCAGATGGGCGACCGATTCGACCTGCGCGCCTTCCACGACGAGGTGCTCGGCCACGGCTCGCTGCCGCTGGCGACGCTGACCCGCGAGATCGGCACCTGGGTGGAGGCGGCGGTCACGGACGCCGGCTGAGGCTCAGCGCGCCTCCGCCCACGGGTCGTAGTCGGGGTCGGGCGGCTCCGCGGCCGGCCGCAGCTTCTCCGGCACGTTCCGCAGGTTGACCCGGACCCGCCACCACACCTTGTAGCGCCCGCGCATCGCGTCCACGAGCAGGTCCTCCGGGTCGCGAACGTGCTCCGCCGCCTCGGGGTGCCGAGCGCGCCAGCGGTCGAGGCCGGCGAGCGCATCGGCCTTGTCGGCGGCCTGGCCGATGACGAGGAGCGGCTGGGTCGAGCGGCGGCGGCCGGTCGGCGGGACCGTGCCGTCGGGATTGCGCGCCGGGGCCGAGGGCATCGCCGGCGCCACGGAGCCGGCGCGGCCGCGCGGGGCGGTCGGGTCGGTCGGCGTCAGCTCGGCCGGGTCGGGCATCCGGCGCTTCGAGGGCTGGACGCGCGGCGGCTCGCCGGGCTGCTTCGCGTAGTTCGGCGGCCACGGCGCGTCGCCCTCGCCCTCGGCCTCGTGCCGGGCCACGAGCTCGAGGAGCGGCTCGAGCGAGTGCGCCTTCGCGTCGATCCCGGCGCCGACGTCGCCGAGCTTCGCGTACCGCTCGGGCACCGTCTTCAGCGTGAAGTCCTCGAGCTCCGCGTCCGGGACCTCGTCCCAGGTGAGCGGCGCCGAGACGGTGGCCGACGGGCGCGGCCGCACCGAGTAGACCGACGCGACCGTGCGGTCCTTGGCGTTCTGGTTGTAGTCGAGGAAGACGCCGTGGCGCTCCTCCTTCCACCATTTCGACGTCGCGATCGACGGCGCCCGGCGCTCGACCTCGCGGGCGATGGCCAGCGCGGAGCGCCGCACCTCGGAAAAGCCCCAGCGCGGCTCGAGCCGGACGTAGACGTGGATGCCGCGCGAGCCCGAGGTCTTCGGCCAGGCCGTGTAGCCGAGCTCCTCGAGCACCTCGCGCACGACGAGCGCCACGGATCGGACGTCCGCCCAGGGCACGCCCGGACCGGGATCGAGGTCGACGCGCAGCTCGTCGGGGTGGTCGAGGTCGCCGGAGCGGACCGGATGCGGGTTCAGGTCGACGCAGCCGAGGTTGACGACCCAGGCCAGCGCCGCATGGTTGTCGACGACGACCTCGTCGGCCGTGCGCCCGGAGGGAAACGAGAGCTCGACGGTGCGGACGTACTCCGGGACCGACTTCGGCGCCCGCTTCTGGAAGAATGCCTCACCATCGGCGCCATCGACGAAGCGCTTGAGGGCCATCGGGCGGTCTCGGACGCCGACGATGGCGCCATCGGCGACGGCGAGGTAGTAGCGGACGAGGTCGAGCTTGGTGATGCCGGCATCGGCGAAGAAGAGCTTGCCGGGGTTGGTGATGGTGACCTCGTGCCCGTCGAGGGACAGGGTCTCGGATTCGGCGCGTGCCATCGGTCTAGAGGGTAGACGCTCGGCTCAAGCGGCACGCCGCGTGCGAACGGGACAGGACCGATGCTTGACCGATTGAAGCGCCTCATCACTCGACTGGACGCCTGGACGCTTCGGCACCGGCTGCCCCGGATCACGCGGCGGGCGATCTTCGGGTTCCTCGACCACGACGCGCTCACGTTCGCCGGGAGCATGGCCTACTTCGGGGTCCTCGCGCTCTTCCAGCTCATGGTCCTCGGCGTCGTGGCCTTCTCCTACTTCCTTGGCGAGGGGCCGGCGCGCGAGTTCATCGTCGAGACGGTCGTGCGGGCCACGCCGCTCGATGCGGAGACGGTCGGCAGCATGATCGACGCGACGATCGAGTCGCGGGGGACGATCACCCTCATCGGGATCGCGTTCCTCGTGTGGGGCGCGCTCGGCATCTTCTCGTCGCTCGCAAACGGCGTGAGCCTCGCGTTCGCGCCCGCGCCCCGACGGTCGTTCGTGAAGCACACGCTGATCGGCCTGACGCTCATGGGGCTCGCCGGCCTCCTGGCGCTGGCGGCCCTCGTGATCGGGGTCGTCACCGGCATCCTGCAGTCCACCGCCAGCCGGCTCGCCGTCGAGGTTCCGGGACGCGAGACCGCCATCTGGCTCATCGGGCTCGTCGTGCCGATCCTCCTGATCTTCCTCGCGTTCCTCGTCATCTACCGCGTCGTCCCGAACCGGCGGATCACGTGGGGCGAGGTGCTGCCGGGGGCGATCGTCGCCACGATCCTGTGGACCGTGCTGCGGGTCGGGTTCACGTGGTTCGCGACGAACGTGGCCCGCTACGACTCGGCATTCGGGCCGCTCTCGACCGGCATCACGCTCATCATCTTCATGTACTTCGCGAGCGTGATCGTGCTGCTCGGGGCGGAGTTCGCCCGCGCACGGACGCTCGACGACGAGATCGAGCTGATCGAACACGCCGACCCGCGACTGCTGCCGGTGGTCATCGATCCGGCCCCGATTCCGGCACCGCAGCCAAGATTGGGGCGAGTCCGTTGGGCAATCGTCGCCGTCGCCGGCCTCCTCGGCGTGCTCGTGGGGCGCTTGAGCAAGCACGACGACTGATCCTGGGTCCTGGTCCGGGGACTAGACACCTGTAGTACCTTTGGGCCCGTTTCGGCGCCTCCAGGTGTCGACCACCATTCGCCCCTACGTACGGGGCATAAGGGCAAATTGCAGATACGGATCACCGCTCGATGAGGCGGCGGTCACATCTTGTCGTCGCCTTCGTGGCCCTGGTGACGGTCGGATGGAACGTCGTCACAACTCAGCCAGGCGGCTCGGCCCTTGCCGCTGATCCACAGGCAGAACTCCAACAGACCCGCGCGCAGCTCGCCGACGCGAGGACAGCGCAGCAGGCGCTGTCGGCTACCCTCCAGCGCCAGCGATCCGAGCTGGCGGACCTCGAGCACCGCTCCAACCAGCTCGGCAACGCGCTCGACCTGGCTCGCGCCGAGCTCGCCGCCGTCACCGCCGAGTACGACCGCGTCAGCAGCCTGCTCGTCCAGGTCAAGGAGCAGGTCACCGAGATCGAGCAGCACCTCGTCGACCTGAACGACCAGATCGACGTGCTCACCGCCAAGCTCCTGCACGTGGCGGCGGCGATCAACCGGCGCACCGCCGAGCTCACCGAGCGCGAGGACCTGCTCGAGGACCACCTTCGCGATGCCTACGAGCGGAGCCAGACGTCGCTGCTCGAGATCATCCTCTCGGCCGACTCGCTCGACGAGGTCACCGCCCAGTTCGGCTACCTGATCACCGTCTCGGACCAGGACGCGGCCCTCGCCGACGAGATCCGCTCGATCCGCGAGGAGCTCGATACCCGTCGCGCCTCGCTCCGCGAGGGCCGCAGCGTGCTCGCCGACGCGCGCAAGGTCGCGCGCGATGAGGAGCGGCAGCTGAAGGCGCGCCGTGCCGAGCTGACCGAGCTCGAGGCGCAGCTGGCGGAGCTCAAGGCCGCCGCCGACGCGAAGCGGGCCGAGCAGGAGTCGGCGCTCAACGCCTCACTCGCCGCCGAGGGCGACGTGGAAGCCAAGATCGCCGAGAACGAGCGCGCGGCGCAGGCGGCAGCCAACCTGGCCGCCCAGCTCCAGCAGCAGGCATCCGCGCAGGCCGCCGCCATCGAGGAGGCCCAGCGCCGCGCGGCCGAGGAGGCCGCGTCGGCAGGCCGCGGCCGCAGCAGCGGCGCAGGCGAACCAGACCTCGTCGTACGGCTTCCGCTGGCCGGAGCGCTCGTTCCGCGTGACCCAGGAGTGGGGCCCGACGACCTTCCAGCTCGAGCCGCCGTACACCTACAAGGGCACCTACTACCCGCACTTCCACGCCGGCATCGACTTCACCGCCGGCTGCGGGACGCCGATCTACGCCACCGGTCCGGGCGTCGTCGTCGCCTCGGGCCAGCCGCTCATGCCGTGGGACTCCGGGTTCGGCGTGGTCGTCGATCACGGCGGCGGCGTCCAGAGCTGGTACTGGCACATGCAGCCGAACGTCGTCGTGGGACCGGGGACGATCGTGACGAGCAACACCGTGATCGGCTACGAGGGCGCCACCGGCATGGCGACGGGCTGCCACGTCCACTTCGCGATCAACGACCACGGCTGGTGGGAGAACCCGCGCCGGTACCTTCCCTGATTCCCTGGGCTTGGGTCAGGCCTCGACGGGCGTCCGAACGGCGGGCAGGTAGAGGCGGTCGACGTACTCGGTGAGCATCCGGGCCGTGCTGAACGGCCACAGCGCCGAAGCGATCGAGCTCCGCATGACCGCCAGCCAGTCGGCCGGCAGCCCATCGGTCCGCTCGAAGAAGCGCGGGACGATCTCCTCCTCCAGGAGCCGATAGATCTCGCCCGCGTCGGCGTCGTCCTGTTCGGCATCGTCGCCATCGGCCTCACGGTCGCCGATCGCCCACCCGTTCTCGCCGCTGAAGCCCTCGTCCCACCAGCCGTCGAGGATCGACAGCGACGGGACGCCGTTGATCGCGGCCTTCATGCCCGACGTGCCCGACGCCTCCAGCGGGCGGCGGGGGTTGTTGAGCCACAGGTCGACGCCGCCGACGAGGAAGCGCGCGATCCGGACGTCGTAGTCCTCGATGACGAAGACCCGGCCGCGCAGCCGGTCCGAGCGCGACAGCTCGAAGATCCGCTGGATGACCTGCTGTCCGGGCCGGTCGGCCGGGTGCGCCTTGCCGGCCATCACGATCTGCACCGGGCGCTCGTCCGACGACAGGATGCGGTCCAGGCGCTCCTCGTCGCGGAACAGCAGGTCCGCGCGCTTGTAGGTCGCGAAGCGGCGCGCGAAGCCGATGATCAGCGCGTTGGCGTTGAGCACGCTGCGCACCTCGCGCAGGGCCGTCGGCGACTCCCCGTGGCGGGCGAGCTGGCGGGCGAGGCGCCCCTCGAGGAAGCCGACCATCTCGCGCTTCTGCTGCTCGTGGGCGCTCCACAGCTCCGAGTCGTCGAGGTCGCCCAGGTTGGCGAGCTGCTCCGGCCCGTTGAGGTCGACCTCGAGCGGCACCTGCACGGCGCGACGGATGGCCCGCCGGACCGGGCGGCCGAGCCAGGTCGGGACGTGGACGCCGTTCGTGATGCCCGCGATCGGATGGCCGGCCAGGTCCTGCCAGGTCTCCGTGGCGGTCCGGGCGTGGAGCTGCGAGACGGCGTTCGCGTTGCTGGCATGGCGGAGGACGAAGGCGGTCATGTCGAACGGCGCGTTCGGCTCGTCGGTGGGGCCGCGGCCGAGCTCGAGCAGCTCGTCGGGCTCCATGCGCGCGGCGGCGAACCACGACTGCAGGGCGGGCGCGACGAGGTCACGCGCGAACACCTCGTTGCCGGCGGGGACGGGGGTGTGGATCGTGAAGACGGCATCGCGACCCACCCGATGGAGCGCCTCGCGAGCGGCGAGGCTCGGATCGACGGCCAGCAGCTCACGAGCGCGCTCGATCAGCAGGAACGCGGAGTGGCCCTCGTTGAGGTGCCAGACGGCCGGGTCGATCCCGAGGGCCCGCAGCGCGCGGACGCCGCCGATCCCGAGCACGAGCTCCTGGCACAGCCGCATCTCGCGGCCGCGGACGTAGAGGATGTGGGTGATCGGTCGATCGGCCTTGTCGTTGGCCGGCACGTCGGTGTCGAGCAGCAGGATCGGCACGCGGCCCACCTGCGCCACCCAGACCGCGGCATGGACCGAGCGGTCGGCCACCTCGACGCTCGACGTCGAGCGGCGCGCCGTCCAGGCCGCGCGCCCGCCGCAGCGGGAGCTGTCCCGGGTCGAGGTCCGGCTGGGCGTGCTCCTGGTGGCCATCGGCGTCGATCTGCTGGCGGAAGTAGCCACGCCGGTAGAGGAGGCCGATGCCGATGAACGGCAGCGCGGCATCCGACGCGGACTTGCAGTGGTCGCCGGCCAGCACGCCGAGGCCGCCCGAGTAGATCTGCATCGACTCGTGGATGCCGTACTCGGCGCAGAAGTAGGCGATCGGGCCGGGCAGCGCACGATCCGGGCTCGATCGGTACCACGACTCCTCGCCGTTGCTCATGTAGCGGTTGAACTCGTCGAGGACGCGGCTCGCGTCGACCATGAAGTCCTCGTCGGCGGTGAGCTCCGCCCATCGCGCATGGTCGGAGTAGCGGAGGACGGCGATCGAGTTGCGATGCCGCGCCCAGGCGCTCGGGTTGATGCGGCTGAAGAGCGCCTGCGCCCGAGGGCTCCAGGTCCACCACAGGTTGTAGGCCAGGTCGCCGAGCCCCGCCAGGTCGGCCGGCAGGTTGAAGTCGTGGCCGGCGACGGTCGGCACGGCCAGTGAGGTGGTCGTCACGACGGCCGATGATAGCGGCGCCCGCGGGGCTCTGATGAAGGTGAATCGCTTGAGTGACGCGCTACCCTAGCGGCCGATGATGGACGGATACTCGATCACGGAGGCCGCATCGGTCCTCGGCGTGCCCACCGAGCGCGTCTGGGAGCTGCTGGCCCGTGGCGTGCTCGCGGGTGCGCCGGAGGGGGAGACCGGCATGCGCGTCTTCCTCCAGCCCCGGCCGGCGCCCACGCCGGTGACGGCGTCCTTCACCGATGAACCCGGCGCACCGCGGTCGAACGGGCCCGAGCGAGAGCTGTCGCCGTTCCGCGAGCTGCTGACCGAGTTCCGCAACCTGACCGAGCGCTATGGACAGGCGCTGCTGGCCCTCGGCGAATCGCGCGGCGAGGTCGCGTCGCTGCGCTCGCGGGTGGACCTCCTCGAGGCGCGCATCGATTTCCGCCTGCCGATGGGCAACCCGGCGGCGCCGTGGCCGACGCAGCCTCCGCCGGTGACCGATCCCGCGGGCGAAGCAGGAGGACGAGGAGGCGCATCGCCGCCGACGCCGCGGCGCGCGCCGGGCCACCGAGAGCTTCGCCGAGGCGCTCGCCCGAGCCGAGGACCCCAGCCCGGCCGACCTGCCGGGTGGCACCGATGCCGGAGCCGCCTTCGCAGCCGATGCCGCGGCCGAGGACGCCGACCGCTCGCTGCCGCGCGACGTGCTTCCCGCCGAGCCGGTGCTGGTCGCCGAGGAGGATGCCGGGGCCGCGTCGCGGAGGCCGACGAGGCCGAGCCGCCGATCGCTGCCGTGCCCGAGACCGTGACGCCCGAACCGGTGCCCGACGAACCTGAGCCGATGGTCGATGAGCCCGAGCCGGTCGAGCTCGAGCCGGCCGTGGTGCTCGACCAGGTCGAAGCGGTCGCGTTCGAGCCCGCCGAGGCCGAGTTCGAGGACCTGCAGCTTGCTCACGCCGGTGCGTGGGCGATCCCCGCCGATCTCGCGGACGAGGCCGCCGACCCCGAACTGGTCGATGAGGACTTCACCGCCGATGCGAGTCCGGCTCCGGGGGAGCCCGAGTGGTCGGTCGAGGCCGAGCCGGAGCCGAGCCTCGACATCGCTCCGGACGAGGAACCGGACGAGGAGCCCGAGTTCGTGATCGAGGTCGAGGCCCTGCCGGATCTCCCCGAGGGCGAACCGCCGACCGAGCCGGCGTTCGAGCTCGAACCGGAGGAGGCAGCGGCCCGCAGCGGTCGCGGAGCAGTCCGCGGTCGAGCCGGAGCCCGAGGCCGTCGACTTCGACGCCGAGCGCTACACCTCGATCATCGATCAGCCCGACTGGTTCGCGGCCGAGGCCGACGACTGGTCGACGGGCACAACGAGCAGCGAGGCGACCGGCGAGTCCGAGGAGACTGAGGGACCAACCGCCGTTCGAGCCGCCGTTCCAGGAGCCCGACGCGCCGGAGGCCGACGCTCGGCCGAGCCCGAGCCGCGCGAGAGTGGCGCCGACGAGATGGAGGTGGCCGGCGGCGGGCAGGTCGCGTCCGCAGAGCCGGAAGCGCCGTCGGAGGGCGAGCTCCCGGGCTCGCGCGAGCTCGACGAGGCGCTGGAGGCCTACGGCGACCTCGGCACCCGTCCGACGGCCGCGCGCGAGGTCGACGAGGAATGGCCACCGGCGACGCCCGGCGGCTCGCGCGACGTCGTCATCGGCCCAGGGCTCGAGCGGGTATGTCTCGCCGCCTTCGTACCGCTCCACGATGCCGAGCAGCGCGGGCACGCGGGCGTATCGGCGGCTTCGTCGGATCTTCCCGACCTGAGGCCGGTGGAAGCTCGCCCGCAGTTCGACCGATCGACTGCGCTCGTCATCGCCGATCTGCAGAACGACTTCGCCGACCCGGCCGGCTCGCTGGCCGTGTCGGGAGCCGATCGGGTGATCCTCGCCGTGAACGCCGCCGTGGCCGCGGCCGTCGCGGCGGGGGCCGCCGTCGCCCTGACCCAGGACTGGCACCCGGAGTCGACGCCGCACTTCGCGAAGGATGGAGGCATCTGGCCGGTCCATTGCGTGGCCGGGACATGGGGCGCGGAGCTGCATCCGGCGTTCGACGTGCCGGCAGGCGCCCATCGGGTCCGCAAGGGCGAGCAGGGCGAGGACGGCTACTCCGGCTTCACGATGCGTCACCCGATCAGCGGACGGGAGATGCCGACCGAGCTCGAATTGATCCTGCGTCGGATCGGGATCGAGCGGGTCGTCGTGGTCGGGCTGGCGACCGACTATTGCGTCAAGGCCACCGCGCTGGATGCGGTCCGGCTCGGCTTCGAGGTCGGTCTGCTGAGGGACGCCGTCGCAGCCGTGAACCTCGAACCCGATGACGGTGACCTGGCGCTTGCGGAGCTGGCGGAGGCCGGCGTCCGCATCGGCTAGGCGTCAGGCCTCCGCTGCCGCCCGCGCCAGACGAGGAAGCCACCGCCCATCACCGCGATCGCGCCGAAGACGATCCACGTCCGATCCGAGGTCATGAAGCTGCGCGGGGCGAACGGCAGGTTCAGGCCCTGTGCCATCCAGACGAGCCCGCCCAGGATGAGCACGATTCCGATGACGACGAGGAGGGTGCGCACGCACCGATCGTACTCGTCGGAAATGTACTTGCGGAGGCGTGGCGGTTTGTGGATACTCCGCGCGTCGAAGCCGCGACCGAGCGGCGCCAAGCCTCTTCGCCTCCTCTCCCCACACCACGTCCAATCGTCGGCCCGGGGCAGCGGCAAGAACCCGGGCCAGGCGTCGCGCGAGCGGCGATCGACGTGGTTCCAACTCAATTCTTGGGAGGGGTCTACGTGACCTACACCGATCAGGTGATCACCTGCACCGACTGCGGAATCGACTTCGTGTTCTCCGCATCCGAGCAGGAATTCTTCGCGGAGAAGGGCTTCTCGTCCGCTCCGAAGCGCTGCTCCTCGTGCCGCGCCCAGCGCCGGGCCTCCGGCGGTGGGGGAGCGAGCAGCTACGGCAACGGCGGCGGATACTCGAGCGGCCCGCGCGAGATGCACGACGCCGTGTGCGCCCGATGCGGCAACGAGACCCAGGTCCCGTTCCGCCCGACCGGCGCGCGACCGGTCTACTGCTCCGACTGCTTCCGGATGATGCGCGGCTGACCGACGCTCCGACCCGCGAAGAACCGATACGGGCGGCCCCTCGGCCGCCCGTTTTCGTTTGCCCGCTCGGCCGCCCCGCGGCCGGATCGGTTGATGCAGCCCTATCATTGGGGGCGCACGCTCAATCTTGGGCAGACAACTTGCGGAGCGAACAAGCATGACCTCCCAGCAGGACGAGTGGCGCGAGCTCGGGCAGCAGCTGCGGGTCGACTCGATCCGTTCCTCGAGCGCCGCGGGGAGCGGCCACCCGACCTCGTCGATGTCCGCGGCCGACCTCATGGCCGTGCTGATGTCGAAGTACCTGCACTACGACTTCGGCAACCCCGATGACCCGCGCAACGACCACCTGATCTTCAGCAAGGGCCACGCCTCGCCGCTGCTGTACGCGATGTTCAAGGCGGCCGGCGCGATCAGCGACGACGAGATGCTCACCTTCCGCCGGTTCGGCAGCCGGATCGAGGGCCATCCCACGCCGGTCCTCCCGTGGGTCGACGTGGCGACCGGCTCCCTCGGCCAGGGCCTGCCGATCAGCGTCGGCGTCGGGCTCGCCGGCAAGCGCCTGGACCGGCTCCCGTATCGCGTCTGGTGCCTCTGCGGCGACTCCGAGATGGCCGAGGGCTCGATGTGGGAGGCCTTCGAGCAGGCCGGCTTCCACGGCCTCGACAACCTGACCGCGATCATCGACGTCAACCGGCTCGGCCAGACCGGCCCGACGATGCACGAGTGGGACACGGCCGCCTACCGCCGTCGAGCCGAGGCCTTCGGCTGGAAGGCGATCGAGATCGACGGGCACGACGTCGCCGCGATCGACCGGGCCTACGCCCGCGCCATCGAGACCACCGGACAGCCGACCGTCGTCATCGCCCGCACCGAGAAGGGCCACGGCGTGAAGGCCGTGGCCAACCAGCTCGGCAAGCACGGCAAGCCGCTCGACGACCCGGACGCGGCGATCGAGGAGCTCGGTGGGATCCGGAACATCCACGTCGACGTTGCGAAGCCGGAGATCACGGGCGAGCCGCATCGGTTCCCGACCGGGCCGCTGACCCTGCCGTCGTACGAGCCGGGCACGAAGGAGGCGACGCGCAAGGCGTTCGGCGACGCGCTCGTCGCGCTCGGCAAGGCGCGTGGGGACGTCGTGGCCATCGACGGCGAGGTTGGCAACAGCACCTACCTCGAGGAGTTCGGCAAGGAGCTTCCGGAGCGGTTCTTCCAGTCGTACATCGCCGAGCAGCAGATGGTCGCGACCGCGGTCGGGTTCCAGGTGCGTGGCTGGAAGCCGTTCGCCGCCACCTTCGCCGCCTTCCTCAGCCGCGCGTACGACTTCGTCCGCATGGCCGCGGTGAGCCGCGCGAGCATCGTCGCTGGCCGGCTCGCACGCCGGCGTCAGCATCGGCGAGGACGGCCCGTCGCAGATGGCGCTCGAGGACCTCGCGTCCCTTCGCGCGGTGCACGGCTCGACGGTCCTCTATCCGAGTGACCCGAACCAGACCGCCGCGCTCGTGCCGCAGATGGCCGACCGCGAGGGCATCGTCTTCATGCGCCTGACGCGCGAGAAGACGCCGATCCTCTATCGAGCCCGGCGAGGCCTTCCACATCGGTGGCAGCCGGGTCGTGCGCGGGACCGATGACGACGTCGTGACGATCGTCGGCGCCGGCATCACGCTGCACGAGTCGCTGGCCGCCGCGGAGCAGCTGGCCGCGGAAGGCATCAGCGCGCGGGTGATCGACCTGTACTCCGTCAAGCCGATCGACGCGGAGACGGTTCGCGCCGCCGCTCGCGAGACCGGGGCGATCGTCACCGTCGAGGATCACTGGCCGGAGGGCGGCATCGGCGACGCGGTGCTCGACGTGCTCGCGGGCGAGCAACCCCATCCGACCGTCACGAAGCTCGCCGTCCGATCGATGCCCGGATCGGGGACGCCGGCCGAGCTGCTGGCCGCGGCCGGCATCGACGCGTCCCACATCGCCGACGCCGCACGCGAGCTCGCCGGCCGGGCGGGTGCCCGCGGACGCCCGAAGGCCGAGGTCGGCTCCGGACGGCGGGAGTGAGCAAGGAGGCATCGCAGATGACCGGAGCGGAGCAGGATCGGCGGGAAGCCGCGAACAGTGACCGGGACCGCGGAGCGGAGCAGGTGATCCGGAGCGGGTCGAACGCGCTCCATCGGCTGTACGCCGAGCAGGGCCAGAGCCCCTGGATCGACTTCATCGACCGCGACCTGATCGCGAGCGGCAAGCTCGCGCAGATGGTCGACGACGGCATTCGCGGGCTGACCAGCAACCCGACGATCTTCGCCAAGGCGGTCGCGACCGGCCAGTACGACGACCTCGTCCGGCGCGAGATCGGCGCGGGCGACGATGCGCGCCAGATCTACGAGGAGATCGCGGTCTCCGACGTCGGCGACGCCGCGGACGTCCTTCGCCGCGTCTACGACGCGGCCGACGGGGCCGACGGGTTCGCGAGCATCGAGGTCGAGCCGGACCTCGCCCAGGACGCCGACGCGACGCTCGAGCGTGCGCGGGCGCTGTGGGCGCGCCTGGATCGGCCGAACGTGTTCATCAAGATCCCGGCGACCGAGGCCGGGATCCCGGCCATCGAGAACGCGATCGCCGAGGGGATCAACGTCAACGTGACGCTGATGTTCAGCGTCGACATCTACAAGCGCGTCGCGCGTGCGTACGTCGCCGGCCTCCGCCGCCGCCACGAGCGCGGCGAGAGCGTTCGACGTTGCCAGCGTCGCGAGCTTCTTCGTCAGCCGCGTCGACACGAAGGTCGACAAGTATCTCGAGGAGATCGGCACCGATGAGGCGCTGGCCGCCCGCGGACGCGCGGCGATCGCGAACGCGAAGATGGCGTACGACGCGTTCGCCGAGATCTTCGGGGGCGACGAGTTCGACGACCTCCGTGCGGCGGGTGCCCGAGTCCAGCGCTGCCTGTGGGCGAGCACGAGCACGAAGAACCCGGCCTATCGCGACGTCCTCTACGTGGAGGAGCTGATCGGTCCCGACACGGTCGACACGATGCCGCTCGAGACGATCACCGCCTTCCTCGACCACGGGCACATCGAGCGCACGCTCGATCGCGACCTCGACGACGCGCGCGAGGCGATCCGCGCGGTCGA
>CAWCQX010000005.1:0-141163 GCA_963797855.1 uncultured Chloroflexia bacterium
CCACGGTGCCGCCCTGGTCGACCCACGTGCCGCGGCGCTTCGCCGTCAGGAGGCCGAGCGGGATCCCGATCGAGAGCGCGAAGAGCATGGCCGCGAACGCCAGCTCGATCGTGGCCGGGAAGCGCTGGAGGAAGTCGTCGGCCACATCGCGGCCGGTGAGGAAGCTGCTGCCGAGGTCGAAGACGAGCAGGCCCGCGCAGGTATTCCCAGTACTGCTCGAAGAGCGGCCGATCGAGCCCCAGCGCCTCGCGCACGCGTGCGAGGCTCTCGGGCGTGGCTCGCTCACCCAGGATCGTGCTGGCGGGATCACCCGGCAGGAGCCGGATGAAGAGAAAGATGACGATCGTGAGCCCGAGCAGGATCGGGATCAGGAGCAGGAGTCGACGAAGGATGAACTTGCCCACAGCACCCTCGCGCGGTTGCGTATGAGAGAGGGCCCCGGCTCTCGCCGAGGCCCTCCCAGTCTAGGCCGTGGTCAGCGTGCGATCACTCGCCGGTGAGCCACACCGTGTCGAAGCTCTCGGAGCCGGTCGGGTTGGGCTCGTAGCCCTGGACCTCCGGCGTGAACGCCAGCGCCGTGTCGCCGTGGACCAGCGTCACGAAGCAGACGTTGTCCTGGATCAGCCCGGCCACCGTCGGCCCAGGCCTCACCACGCGCCGTCGGGTCGAGCTCCGCATTCGCCGTGGCGAGCGCGTCCTCGAGCCCGTCGACGTCGCAGCCGAACTGGGCCGCCGGCTCACCCTGCTGATAGCCGAAGTGAACGCCGTACCAGTTCGACGGGTCGTCGTAGTCGCCCGTCCAGCCGAGGAAGTGCAGGTCGTAGTAGCCGTTCTGCGCGTCGAACAGGTATCCGGGATCGTCCCAGATGTCGCTGTGCGACACGACGATGAAGCCCACATCGGTGAGCATCTGGGTCACCGCCTCGTGCAGGCCCGCAGGATCGGGCATGTACGGACGGGTGACCTCGGTCGGGAACCAGAAGTGAACGGTCGCCGGGTTGTCCGCCGTGAAGCCCGCGTCCGTCAGCAGCTGCCTGGCGGCATCCGGGATCGTACACGTCGGGCGTGACGCCCTGCGAGGACCGCGTCATACCAGCCGCTCGATGGCGGCAGGAAGTCGTCGGCCACCGAGCCGCGTCCACCGTAGAAGGCATCGATGAGCGCCTGCTTGTCGATGGCTGCGGCGATCGCCTGGCGAACGGCCAGCTCCTTGAGCGGCGACTCCTCGCCGCCGTAGACCTCGGCCACGCCACTGTCGGCGGCGGCCGCGTTCTCGCGCGCAACCGGGTTGAGGCCGAGGTACAGGGCGTTGAACGAGAGGCGCTCGACGAGCGAGAAGCCATCGCTCTCGACCGCCTCGTAGTCGGACGGGTTGACCAGGTCATAGCCCTGGATGCTGCCGCCCTGGAGCGCCTGGAGGCGCGCCGCCGGGTCCGCGATCGGCCGAATGATCAGCCGATCCAGGTAGGCCGGGTGCTCGCCCCAGTAGTCTGTCGTTGCGAACCAGCACGGCGCTGTCGTCCGGGATGTAGTCCTCCAGGATGAACGGGCCGGTGCCGGCCTGGACGATATCGGTATCGAACGTGCTCGTCTCGGACGAGTCCGCGCCGGTCGACTCGAGGATCGCCGGGCTGACGATGCCGAACGGCGTCAGCGTGATGCCGTACAGGAAGGTCGGGCTCGGCTCGCGCAGCGTGATCGTCACGGTCGAGATCGTCGGTCGCCTCGACGCTGCTGATGAGGTTGTCGGGACCGAAGCCGTCCATCAGCGCGCCGTAGTAGTAGGCGCTGGCCTGATCGGTCTCGTCGAAGTTCTGCATGCGGTCGAAGTTGATCTTCACCGCCTCGGCATTGAACGGCGTCCCGTCGTGGAACGTCACGCCCTCGCGGAGGGTGGAAGACGTACTCGGTGTCGCCAGGCTCGCCCGTCCAGCTCTCGGCGAGCACGCCCTCGAGCTCGTTGGTGCTGCCGGGGGCGAGGTCGACGAGTGGCTCGTAGATCTGCTGCAGAACCCGGAACGACTCACCGTCGCTGGTGAGTGCCGGGTCAAGGCTGGCCGACAGGCGAGCGCCGGCGAAGACCAGCGTGCCTCCCGCGGTCGGCTCGCCGGGACCGCCTTCCGAAGGCGCTGCCGATCCGGACGGTGCCGGGCCTTCCGACTCCTCGGCCGACGGGCTGCTTCCCTGCGACCCGCAGGCAGCCAGCACGAGCGCGAGGATCGACAACAGGGAGACCAATCTCCAGGTGCGCATCCATGCTCCTCCAAGTGAATGGTTGACTCGGACCACCGCTCCTCACACTCTGTCCGGCCGTGGGCCGGTGATCCGGGAGCTGATCCTCCGCTCAAAACGGTGCGCTAGTCTCGCACACTCCGAGAAATTCAGGAAGGTTCGCCGACGGGCGTGGCGGCGGGCACCGCGGGCTCGTCCTGCGGCGGGTCGTCCGGTGCCGGACGAGCTGGGGGCCGTGGCCATGTCGACCGGGATCACGCGAACGACGAAGTTGTTTGTCGGCTCGGGCGTCAGCCTCCGCGGCGGGCGGCGCGGCCTGGAGCGCCGTCCGACCCAGCGGCAGCTGCTCGCTGACGGTTGGCACCCAGACGACCGAGCCCGGCGCCTCATTGACGGGGCCGGCGCCCGCGGCGGGCGCTCGGCCCTCCCAGTGGCGGAGTCCCGATCCATGCCCGGCCGGCGCGCTCGCGGTCACCGCCCCGACGTCCGAGGAGTCCGGCACGGGGCCGCGCCGATCGGCGCCATCTCGAGGTTCAGGGCCACGACGAGCGCGAGGCTGGCTCCGGCCATCGCGCTCCCCGCCCGGAGGAAGGCCGCCAGCCTCGAGGTCCACGGGCGCGTGGCGCTCGGCTCCGGCTGACGCATCCGAGCCAGCACGCCCTCCCAGGCGCTCGGGCTCGGCGTCGCATCGCCGATGCGCGCGGCAAGGGCGGTGCGCAGCTGTCGGACGAGCGCGCGGTCGAGCCCGACCTCGTCGCGACAGTCCTGGCAGCTCGGCCAGGTGCTCGAGGTGCGGGGCAGATCCCGCATCGAAGTCGCCGAAGCGCACGAGCCAGAGCAGCTCGCGACGGATGCGCCGGCAGCTCATCGGGACACCCTTCGCATCGCGGGCTGGCGGACCGCCGTGACCGGGATCCGACGCTCGACGGGCAGCCGCGACGCGGAGCGCCTTGAGCGCGTAGTGGAGCCGGGACTTCATCGTGCCGACGTTGCAGTCGGCGATCTCGGCCGCCTCGGCCAGCGAGTAGCCGTGCAGGTAGTAGAGGATGATCGCGGTCTGCTGCTTCGGCGGCAGGGCATCGATCCCGCGCTGAAGGACCTCGAGCACCTCTCGCGACTCGACGACCTGGTCCGGGGGCGTCGCGAGGTCGACGACGAGGTTCGTGATCAGGTTGGTCAGCGGCTCGGACAGTGCCTTGCGACGGCTGACGCGGCTGTAGCACAGGTTGATCGTCACGCGCTGCAGCCAGGGGAGCGGCGATCGGGCCGGATCGAGCCGCTCGCGCACCCGGTAGGCCTTCACGAAGCAGTCCTGGAGGACCTCCTCGGCAAGGAACGGGTCGCGCGTGATCGCCAGCGCCGTCGCGTAGATCGGGCGCTTGTAGGTGTTGAAGAACTCTTCGAAGGCGTCGACGTCGCCGCCCTGCATCCGCTCGACGAGATCGTCGGGCTGCTTCGCTTCCACTGGCACCTGTGCGGGTCGTCCGCCGTGGGGGTTGCTCATAGTACGTCGCACCTTCTCAGGAACGTTCACACCGATGCCGTCCATACGGCGGCGGTTGCGCCCGCCCTCGCTCACGCGGTCGGCGTCTCCGAGGAGGTTGCGGGCCCGGCCGGCGCCGGCTGATCGGCGTCCTCGCCGAATCGGTGGCGCAGGTCCGGTCGCCGCGCGGCCGCTGCCTCGTCGAGCCGCCCGACCGGCGTCGTGACCGGCGCTCGCTTGATCGCGTCGGGATCCGTCGCGGCGGTCTCGGCGATCTCGCGCATGACGCCGACGAAGTGATCGAGCGTCTCGAGCGTCTCGGTCTCGGTCGGCTCGACCATGAGCGCCTCCTCGACGATCAGCGGGAAGTAGACCGTCGGCGGATGGATGCCGTGGTCGAGGATGGCCTTGGCGATGTCGAGCGTCGTCACCCCGTGCTCCCGCTTCTGGCGGCGTCCGCTGAAGACGACCTCGTGCTTGCTCAGGCGGTCGTACGGCAGGTCGTAGACGTCGTGGAGCCGAACGCGCAGGTAGTTCGCGGCCAGGACGGCGTCCTCGCTGATCGTCCGCAGGCCGCGCGTCGCCGTTCGAGCGGATGTACGTGTAGGCGCGCACGAACATGCCG
This sequence comes from uncultured Chloroflexia bacterium, assembly GCA_963797855.1. GTDB lineage: Bacteria > Chloroflexota > Limnocylindria > QHBO01 > QHBO01 > JACDBZ01. Next base: position 4,341 of record CAWCQX010000005.1, read on the forward strand.
AAGTTGCCGTAGCAGCTGCGCACCTTGCCGATGCTCTTCGGCCGATCCCAATCGAGCGCGAAGCGCGCGCCGGCGGTCGAGCGCCCGGCGCGGGCGTTCGCGAGCACCTCGGCCGCGTCGCCCTCGGCCAGCACCGGCATCGGCCTCGGGCAGGTACGGCTCGAGGCGCTCGCCGACGCCGACCGGCCCGGCGCCCGGTCCCCCGCCGCCGTGCGGCGTGCTGAAGGTCTTGTGCAGGTTGAAGTGCATGACGTCGAAGCCGGCCTCGCCCGGGCGGAAGCGGCCGAGGATCGCGTTCAGGTTCGCGCCGTCCATGTACGCGATCGCCCCGGCCTCGTGGACCGCCGCGAGGACCTGGTCGATCTGGTCCTCGAAGATCCCGAGCGTGCTCGGGTTCGTGATCATCAGGGCGGCGACGTCCGGGCCGAGCGCCTCGCGCAGCGCGTCGAGGTCGATCCCGCCGCGCTCGTTCGAGCGGATCGTGACGGTCTGGTAGCCGACCATCGTGGCCGTCGCCGGGTTCGTGCCGTGCGACGAGTCCGGCACGAGCACCTTCGTCCGCCGCTCCCCATCTCCGCGGTCGCGGTGGTAGGCGCGGGTCATCAGCATGCCCGTGAGCTCGCCGTGCGCCCCGGCGGCCGGCTGGAGGCTGACCGCCCCGAAGCCGCTGATCTCCTTCAGCAGCTCCGCCAGCAGCCACATCAGCTCGAGGCTCCCCTGGCTCAGCGCCTCCGGGTCGAGCGGGTGCGACTGCGCGAATCCGCGCCGCCGGGCGGCCCACTCGTTGACCTTCGGGTTGTACTTCATCGTGCACGACCCGAGCGGGTAGAAGTTCAGGTCGATCGCCTGGTTGAGGCGCGCCAGCCGGTTGAAGTGGCGCAGGAGCTCCAGCTCGCTGACCTCCGGCAATCGAGGCGCGGCCGCGCGCAGGACCGATGCCGGCAGCTCCGGCTGCCGGGAGGCGCGCTCGCGCGCGATCTCCGATGGCTGCGGGAAGCGAACGGCGCGTCGCTCCGGCCGGGATCGCTCGAAGATCAGCGGCTCGACGACCTTCAGCTCCTCGCCGCCGGTGGCGCCGGAGAACGCGGCGCCGCGTCCGGACGTGTCGGCGCGCGGCGGATCGGCGACGCTCATCGGGTCTCCTCCAGCGCGGTGACGAGCCGGTCGATGTCGTCGTCGGTCGTGAGCTCGGTGGCCGCCAGCAGCAGGGTGTCGCGCAGCTGCGGCTCGTCGCGCTCGGGCAGGTATCCGGCCACGATCCCGCGCTCGGCGAGCGACGCGTGGCGACGAGCGGCATCGGGCACGCGAACCGTGACCTCCGCGAAATACGGTCCGGCAAACCGCGGCTCGGCAAGGCCGGCGTCGGCCAGGGCGGTGACGAGGTGGCGCGCCTGGATCGTCGACAGCTCGGCGACCTCGCGCAGTCCGGCCGGCCCGACCGCCGACAGATAGGCGGTCGCCGCCAGCGCCATCAGCGCCTGGTTCGTGCAGATGTTGCTCGCCGCCTTCTCGCGACGGATGTGCTGCTCGCGCGCCTGCAGGGTGAGGACGTATCCCTTGTGGCCCGCCGCGTCGCGGGTCGCGCCGACGAGGCGTCCGGGCATCTGCCGCACCGACGCCATCTTCGCCGCCATCAGCCCGACGTACGGGCCGCCGAAGCTGGCCGGAATGCCGAGCGGCTGTCCCTCCGCGGCCACGAGGTCGGCGCCGTAGTCGCCGGGGGCGCTGAGCAGCGCCAGGGAGGTCGGCTCCACGACGGCGACGAGCTGGGCGCCCGCGGCGTGCGTCACGTCGGCGAGCTCCGACATCGGCTCGAGCTGGCCGTAGAAGTTCGGCTGCGCGACGACCAGGCACGCAACGTCGTCCCCGAGCGCCGCGGCCGCCTTCGCCGGCTCGGTCGTGCCGCTGCCGCCCTCGGCGAGGTCGATCGGGACGGTCACGACCTCGATGCCCGGCCCGGAGCAGTACGTCTCCAGCACGCGCCGGTAGTCGGGGTTGACGCCGGCCGACACGGCGACGCGCGAGCGCCGCGTGAGGCGGCAGGCCATGAGCGCCGCCTCGGCCGTTGCCGTGGCGCCGTCGTAGTGCGAGGCGCTCGCGACCTCCATGCCGGTCAGCTCACAGATCAGCGACTGGAACTCGTAGATGCTCTGGAGCGTGCCCTGCGACACCTCCGGCTGGTATGGCGTGTAGGCGGTCGCGAACTCCGGGCGGCCGATCACCTCGCCCACGACGGCCGGGACGAGGTGGCGGTACACGCCGGCGCCGAGGAAGCTGACCTCCGGGATCCGGTTGCGGCCGGCCAGGCGAGCCAGCTCCGCGCGGACCTCCTGCTCGGCGAGCGGCGGCGGGATGTCCCAGGGGCCGGCGCGGACCGAGGCCGGGATGTCGGCGAAGAGATCCTCGACCGATCCGACGCCGACCGCCTCGAGCATCCGCGCTCGATCGGCATCGGTGTGTGGCGAATAGGTCATGGGCAGCCCGCGGTCAGGCGGTCTCGGCAGCGTAGCCGTCCGCGTCCAGGAGGCCGTCGAGCTGGGACCGATCGGACATCTCGACCTTCGCGATCCATCCGTCGCCGAACGGGTCGGAGTTCATCAGCTCCGGCGTGTCGCGCAGCGCGTCGTTGACCTCGACGACCTCCCCGGAGACCGGCGCGAACAGGTCGCTCACGGCCTTCACGCTCTCGACCACGCCGAACGTCGCGAACTGGCTCAGCGCGGCGCCGACCTCGGGCAGCTCGACGAACACGATGTCGCCCAGCTCATCGGCCGCGAAGCTCGTGATGCCGATCGTCGCGCGCGAACCCTCCTGGCGGACCCACTCGTGCTCCTTGGAGTAGGACAGGTCGTCGGGGTAGGCCATGCGCGCGTGCGTCCTCCTTGGGCGTGCGCCGCGTCAGTCGCGCGGGCGCCGATAGAACGGCAACTTTACCTGCTCGGCCCGATAGGGGCGGTCGCGCACCACGACCTCGAACGCGTTGCCGATGCCGGCCGTCTCCGCCGCCACCCTGGCCATCGCGATCTTCGTGCCAAGCGTCGGCGACAGGGTCCCGCTCGTCACGCGCCCGACGGGCGCTCCGCCGGCACGCACCTCGTAGCCGGCGCGCGGGATCGCGTTGTCGACCATCTGGAGGCCGATGAGCTTCCGCGCGGGTCCGGTCTCCTTGACGGCCTCGAGCGCATCGCGGCCGACGAAGTCTCCCTTCTCGAGCTTGACGACGCGCCCGAGGGCCGCCTCGAACGGGTTCGTGTCTCGATCGAGCTCGTTGCCGTACAGCGGCATGCCGGCCTCGAGCCGCAGCGTGTCGCGTGCCCCGAGCCCGCACGGACGCAGCCCGGCCGCCGCCCCGGCGCTCGCAACCGCCTCCCACACCTCGCGGGTGCGATCGGCATCGCAGAAGAGCTCGAAGCCGTCCTCCCCGGTGTAGCCGGTGCGCGCGACGATCGCGGGGACCCCCGCCACCGTTCCCTCGACGGCGTGGTAGTTCCCGAGCGCGTCGAGGTCGACATCGGTCAGGCCGGACAGGACCGATGCCGCCGCCGGGCCCTGGGGGGCGACCAGGCCCACCTCGTCGCTGCGGTCCTCGAGCTCGACGTCCGCTCCGTCTCGCGCGTGCAGGTCGGTGAGGTGCGCGACCACCGCGTCCCGGTTCGAGGCGTTGCAGACGACCATGAACCGCTCTCCTCCGAGGCGGTAGACGATGAGGTCGTCGATGATGCCGCCGTCGTCCTGGCACAGCATCGAGTACTGGGCCTGGCCGTCGGAGAGCGTCGAGGGATCGCTGACGACCGCGTGGCCCAGGAAGTCCACCGCGCGGCGCCCGCGCACCTCGACCTCCCCCATGTGCGACAGGTCGAAGAGGCCGACCGCCGAGCGGACCGTGCGGTGCTCCTCGATGATCGAGGTGTACTGGACCGGCATCTCGTAGCCGGCGAACGGCACCATCCGCGCCCCGAGGGCGACGTGGAGGTCATGGAGCGGCGTGTGGCGCAGCGGCGTGGCCGCCGGCGCCTCCGTCACGCGCGCGCCTCGGCGGTGACCGTGTCGGGCCCCGCGCCGGCGCCGAGCGCCTCGGCGGCCTCCTCGACCACCGACCGCTCCGTGGCGTGCGTCAGCAGGGCGAGGGCCTCGGAGAGGTCGACCCAACGCACCTCGTCGAACTCGGCGTCATGGTCCTCGGGGCTGCCGCCCACGGCGCGCATGAGGAAGAAGTGCACGGTCTTGTTGAAGCGCGTCGTGCCGCGCACGAAGAAGTAGCGGATGGACCTCAGCGGCCGTTCGATCTCGACCTCGAGCCCGGTCTCCTCCCGCGTCTCGCGGATGGCGGTCTCCTCGAGGGTCTCGCCCGAATCGGGCGTGCCCTTCGGCAGCGCCCAGAGCGGCGGGCTGCGCCGATGGGCGAGTGCGACCTGGATGCCCCCGTCGAGCTCGCGGTAGACGACACCACCGGCGGACGTGGCGCGCGCGGTTCGCAGGATCGGCACCCCGGAGCCGCTACGCGCGGCGGGCGCGCGGCAACCCGAACGGGAGCGCGGGGCGTCGGGCAGGCAGGCGCGTGGCCCGACCGACGGCGGGGAACCGGAAGCGGCTGGTCTGGGAGCGAAGGAGGCTCACGCTCGCCACCGACCGCGCGACGCGGCGCGGACGGTGGTAGACCGTCCGTGGCCGGGCAAGGCCGAGGAGCGACCGATGGCCCGAGCGGCGGCTCGAACCGAAGTCGATGGATGGGTGGGAGACGAAGCGGGCCACCAGACTCACTCGCATGGTCGGCATTGTACGCCCGGTCGATCGGGGCGCAAGCGATTCACGCAACCTGGCTCAGCGCGCGGCCACCGCCCGGTAGATCGCCTCGATCTCCGCGACGCGCGCCGAGAGCGCGAACCGGCCCGCATCCTCCCGCGCGCGCTCGGCCATCCGCGCGCGCCGCGCCCCGTCCTCGACGAGCTCGATCAGCGCCGATCCGAGCCTGAGCCGCGCGCGTGGACTCCGGCTCGGCGGCGACGATCCGGCCGTCGACCCCGTCGCGGACCGAGTCCGCCACGCCCGGGCCCTCGATCGCGATCGCCGGCAGCCCGGCCGCCAGCGCCTCGGCCAGGACGAGCCCCTGGGTCTCGGTGCGCGACGCGAAGGCGAAGAGGTCGGCGGCCCGCAGTCGGGCCAATGCCTCGAGGCGCGGGAGGGCGCCCGTCAGGTGGACCCGGCCGCCGAACGCGGCCGCGCGTCGCCGCAGGCCGTCCTCCGACGGCCCGCCGCCGATCACGAGCAGCCGCACGGCCGCGGCTCGTTCGAACGCGACGGCCGCGGCGTCGAGGATGACGTCGACGCTCTTCTCCGGCGCGAGCCGCCCGAGCGTGGCGACGACCACGGCGTCGCCCGGCCACCCGGCCTCCGCCCGCGAGTCGAGGGCCTGCAGCGCCCGGATGCCGTCGACGTCGATGCCGGTCGGCACGACGTGCACGCGGTCGCGGCTGGTCCTCCGGCCACGCGTGAGCGGATCTCGTCGGCGAGGTCGGTCGAGGGCGCGACGATCGCCGCGCAGCGCGCCCAGAAGCGCCGCAGGTAGGCATCGGTCAGCGCCGATCCCGGTCCGGCCAGCGGGCCGAGGTAGTGGCCGTAGTCGGCGAAGCGGGTGTGGTGGGTGAAGACGAGCGGAGCCCCGGCGGCGCGCGCCAGGTCGCGCGCGAGGAGGCCGGTCACGAACGGCGAGTGCGCGTGGACGACGTCCGGACGCCAGCGTTCGGCGTCGCGCAACGCGCGCGCCCATGGGTTCGGCCACGGCATCCGGTACGCGGGCGGCACGAGGCGCGGAAGCTGATACGAGTCGAGCCAGGCGATCTCGGGCTCCGGACCCGGAGACCCGACGGCCTCGGGCCGCGACTCCTCGCGCCGGCCGGGGCGCGATGACCCGGACCTCGTGGCCGCGGGCGCCGAGGCCGCGCGCCAGGGCATCGACCGAGACGGTCACGCCGGACACGTACGGCAGGTACGACTCGGTGGTCAGCGCGATCCGCATCGGTCAGGTCGCCGGCATCACGGCGGCACTCGAGGGCGCCGCGGAGGCGGGTGAATGGTGGGCGATACTGGATTCGAACCAGTGACCTCACGGATGTGAACCGTGCACTCTAACCAGCTGAGCTAATCGCCCATCGGGAGGGCAGAGTATAGCGATTCGCCGGTCGCCGATCCGCGTGAGGCCGATGAGCCGCCGGCGGTCGTCAGAGCTGTGCGACGACCCGGACGACGACGCCGATCAGCAGCATCGCGATCAGTGGCGACCAGTCGATCCCGCCCGTCGGAGGCAGCACCCGCCGGATCGGCGCCAGGATCGGCTCGGTGACCTGGTAGATGAACGCCACGAGCCCGCCGCCGCCCGTGGGGTTCGTCCAGCTGAGGACGACGCGCGCGATCAGCAGCAGCCAGATGACGGTTGCCAGGAGCCGGATGAAGTTGAGAAGCACCGCCTCCATGACGTCGGAGGATAGCAGCGATCAGGCCCGCGGCCCGAACAGCGCGGTGCCGATCCGAACGAGCGTGGCTCCCTCCGCCGCCGCCGCCTCGGCATCGTCGCTCATCCCCATCGACAGCTCCGCCAGCGGCTCGCCGGACGCCTCCCGCAGCTCGATCGCGCAGCTCTCGCAGCCGCCGGAACGTCGCCCTGGCCTCCTCGTCGGTGGCGCCCATCCGCGCGATCGTCATCAGGCCGATGACGCTGCCGGCCACCGAGCTCGCCGGCCATGGCGAGCAGCGCCTCCGGCGTCATGCCGCCCTTTGCGGCTTCGCCGGTCACATTGACCTGCAGCAGGAGCCGAGGGCTGCGGCCCTCCTCGGCCGCCACCCGCGCCAGCTGAGCGAGCAGGCTCGCCGAGTCGACCGAGTGGATGACCTCGAAGCCTCGCACCGCCCGCCGGGCCTTGTTCGACTGGAGGCGGCCGACGAGGTGCCACTCGGCGGTCGGGAGATCGTGGATCTTCGGCTCCGCCTCCTGGACGCGGCTCTCGCCGAGCATCGTCAGGCCGGCGGCGACGGCCGCTCGCGCGACCTCGACCGGGTGCGCCTTCGTGACGGCCACGATCCGCAGCCGATCCGGGTCGTGGCGTTCCGTTCCGCGACGGCCGGAGCCGCGCGAGCAGCCGGTCATGGCGCTCGCGGATCTCGTCGGCGGTCGGGATCACCAGGCCGGACGACGGGCCGGCAGGCCCGCATCGGTCTAGTCGCTCTTGCGGCGGAGGAAGCTCGGGATGTCGAGGTCCGACTCGTTGTAGGCGGGCCGCTGATCGAGGCTGCCGGAGCTCACCGGGAGTGGCTTCCGCTCCGACGGCACGACCTCGGTCGCCTCGCGCTCCGACGGTCGGGCGAACGGCGACTCGGTGCCGAGCTGCTCGGTCAGGCTCTGGCGCTGGTCGCGATCGCGCTCGATCTCGGCGAGGATCTCCCGGCTTCGCTCGTCGAGCGAGGACTCGATCCCCGCGCTCGCATCGGCGCCGAACTTGTTCGTCTTCACCTTCCGCGTGCCGTCGAAGCCGGTCGCGATGACGGTGACCTTCACCTCGTCGCGCATCCGGTCGTCGATGACCGTGCCGAAGATGATGTTCGCCTCGGGGTCGGCGGCCTCCTTGATCACCTCGGCCGCCTCGTTGACCTCGAACAGGCCGAGGTCGCTGCCGCCGGTGACGTTGAAGAGGATGCCGCGCGCGCCGGTGATGTTGACCTCGAGCAGCGGGCTCATGACCGCGGCACGCGCCGCCTCGACGGCCCGGTTCTCGCCGGTGCCGATGCCGATGCCCATCATCGAGGACCCGGCCTCGCGCATGATCGTCTTCACGTCGGCGAAGTCGAGGTTGATCAGGCCCGGGACGGTGATCAGGTCGCTGATGCCCTGGACGCCCTGGCGCAGGACGTCGTCGACGACCCGGAAGGCGTCCACGATCGAGGTCTTCTTGTCGACGACCTCGCGCAGGCGGTCGTTCGGGATCGTGATGAGCGTGTCGACCTTCTCCTTGAGGAGCTCGGTGTACTGCTCGGCGACGAGCTTTCGCCGCATTCCCTCGAAGCTGAAGGGCTTCGTCACGACCGCCACCGTCAGGCTGCCCAGGTCCTTGGCGATCTCGGCGATGACCGGCGCCGCGCCCGATCCGGTGCCACCGCCCATGCCGGCGGTGATGAAGATCATGTCGGCGTCCTTGAGCGCCTCGTAGATCTTCTCGGAGTCCTCCTCGGCCGCTCGCTGGCCGACGCCCGGATCGGCTCCGGCGCCAAGGCCGCGCGTCATCTTGTCGCCGATGCGGATCTTGTGCGGCGCGTCGCTCTGGAGCAGCGCCTGGGCATCGGTGTTCACGCTGATGAACTCGACGCCCATCATCTCGGCCCGGATCATCCGGTTGACGGCGTTGCTCCCGCCGCCACCGACCCCGATGACCTTGATGAGTGCGAAGTTCTCGGAGTCCGATCGGAGCGGCATGTCGGGTGATCCTCTCGATGAGTGCTGGGCAAACCCGAGGGCTTCGACGGGTTTGACCGATTCTAACGACCGCCGTATGACGGCGTCGGACGTTTTTCCACATCCGGGCACGGAGTTATCCACACTGGGCGAGTTCGGCGTGGACGGAGTGAGGCGATGTCCACCGCCTCGAGCGGCGGATCAGCGGCGAAGCGCGTCGACTCGCGATGGCAACGCCCTAGCCGGGGAACAGGTTTCGCACCCACTCGCCGACGCGCGAGAGCGGGTTCGTGCCGTTGGCCGTGCCGTAGCCGATCGGCTCCTCGCCGAGGTGGTGGGCGCCCCACAGCAGGAGGCCGATGGGGGTGGCGAACGCCGGGTTGCCGATCTGGTCCATGAGCCCACCGACGCCCTGCGGCGAGCCGGCGCGCACGGGCATCTCGAGCGTGTCGCGGGCGAGGACCTCGACGCCGGCGAGGCGGGCCGCGCCGCCGGTGAGGACGGCGCCGGCCGGCAGCATCCCCGCGTGCCCCGAGCGCTTCACCTCTTCGCGGATGAGGCTGAAGATCTCGCCCATCCGCGCCTCGATGATCTCGCACAGCTTCCGGCGCTGGATCGTCTGCCCGCCCGACTCCCCGAGCACCGCCACGTTGAGCAGCTCCTGCGGCTCGACCTCGGCCAGGTTGGCGGTGCCGTGCTTGATCTTGATCTCCTCGGCCAGGTTCAGGCTCGTGCGCAGGCCGATCGCGACGTCGTTGGTGACATTGATCCCGCCGACCGGCAGCACGGCGGTGTGGTAGACCGCGCCGTCGACGAAGATCGCGATGTCGGTCGTGCCGCCGCCGATATCGGCCACCAGCACGCCGAGCTCCTTCTCGGTATCGGTCAGGGTCGCCTCGGCCGCCGCCAGCGAGCTGATGACCATCTCGTCGATCTGGACGCCGGCGCCGAGTGACGCACTTCGAGAGGTTCTGGACCGATGTCGCCGCGCCGGCGACGATGTGGGTCTCGACCTCCAGCCGGACCGCCGACATCCCGAGCGGGTCCTTGATCCCCTCCTGGCCGTCGACGATGTAGCCGCGCGGCACGACGTGGAGGATCTCGCGGTTCGAGGGGACCTGGACGGCCTTGGCCGCATCGGTCGCGCGACCGACGTCCTCGCGGCTCACCTCGCGCTTGTGGCCGGAGACCGCCACGACGCCGCGCGAGTTCTGGGAGCTGATGTGCGAGCCGCCGACGGCGACGAAGGCGGAGCTGATCTTGTACCCGGAGAGGCGCTCGGCCTTCTCGACGCTCGAGCCGATCGAGTTCACGGTCTGGTCGATGTTCGCGACCATCCCCTTCTTCATCCCCACGGACGGCGCGATCCCGTAGCCGATGACGTTCACGTCACCGGCTCTGCCGACCTCACCGATGAGGGTCGTGACCTTCGTCGTGCCCGCGTCGATTCCGACCAGGACAGCTTCGCGTTCCAAGCTACCTCCCGCTCCGGGCGTGCTCGATGAGCGCGCCTTCGGTGAAGGCCGAGCCTACAGGAAGTGGCGTCGAATGAGCGCGACGTTCTGGAAGATGCGCAGGCCGAAGGCGAAGAGCGCGACGAGGTAGAGGTCGATCCCCAGCCGGTCGCCGACGAACGTCAGCGCCACGGCGACCAGCGTGTTCGTGATGAAGCCGGAGATGAAGATCCGGTTGTCGTAGTGGTCGTCCAGCTCGGCGCGGATCGCTCCCAGGACCGAGTCGAGGCCGGCGAGGATGGCGACCGCCGAGTACCGCGCCAGGTCGGGGCTCACGTTGACGTTGAGCACCAGACCAAGCGCGATCCCGAGCGCAAGGCCAATCAGCGGAAGCCACATCTGGGGCGGTCCCGAACGGAGGGTCTCGGCGCGTGATCGGCGGCTGCCCGGCCATCACGTCATCCCTTGGCACGGAAATATACCTTTCCGGGGTTGCGGACATCCACCCATCCGACCTCGTCCTCGGGATGCGCGGCGAACAGCGTCCGCACGGCGGCGATCTGGCGATCGAGACGGTCGTCGGCCTGGGTCGCGGTCTCCCGAGGGTCGATGCCGTAGACCCCGAGCGCGACCTCCCAGCCCTCCTCGCTCGCGAGGAGGCGGAAGCCGAACTCGTCGTCGAGCTGCACGCTCACGCGCGACTCGTCGGATCCGAGGAGGGCCGGGTCCAGCGCGGTCACGCGCAGGGCGGTGCGCAGCAGGCCTCCGGGAATGACGTCGCCGACCTCGAGCAGCCCGGTCGTCGACCGCTGGTCTCCGATGCGCGGCAGGCCCTCGACCTCGGCGTCGAGCTCGCTCGACTCCGCCTCGCGCGCGAAGAGCGTGCCATCGGCGGCGCCCAGGAAGCGCCAGGCCGGGGTCACCCACACGAACGCGACCTCGCGCTCGACGACCGTCGCCTCCAGACGCCCGCCGATCCCGGCCGTGACCGATGCGCGCTCGACGGACGGCAGGCGCTCGATCTCCTTCCGCAGCGCATCGGTGTCGACGGCCAGGAGGCTCGCGCCACGCTGCGTCTCGAGCGTGTCGCGCAGATCGTCGGCGGCCGTGTAGCGCTCGCCGGCCCAGCCGACCTCGGTGACGAGCATCCACGGCCCGTTCAGCAGCGCCACCAGCACCGCCGCGATGGCGACCGCGCCGACGGCGGCGATCAGCCGACGGATCGAGGGCAGCCGCGCCCCGACGCGACGTCGAAACGGGATTCCCGGCCGCCGCGCCTGGCGTCCGGCGCCGCGCGACGCCGCCGCGGCCCGAGGCCTCGTCCGGCCCCGCGTGGGTCGCGCCTTCGGAGGGCGTGGCTGGGACTTCAGCTTCATCGGTCCCGTTCCATCGCGAGCTCGATGAGCCGCGCGATCAGCTCGGCGAAGGGGAGGCCGGCCAGCTCGGCCTGCTTCGGATACATGCTCGTGGCCGTGAAGCCCGGGAGGGTGTTCATCTCGGACAGGTACGTCTCGTCGGGCGTGACGAGGAAGTCGATCCGTGCCAGCCCGGCGGCATCCACGGCCCGGTAGGCGGCCAGCGAGAGCTCCTTCAGCCGCGCCGCGAGGTCCGGGTCGACCTCGGCGCGCGGCTCGACGGTGGCCAGCCCGGCGACGTACTTCGCCTCGTAGTCGTAGAACTCGTGGCTCGAACGGACCTCGCCGGGCTCGAAGACGATCGGGTCGTCGTTGCCGAGGACGCCGCACTCGAGCTCGCGGGCCCCCTCGACGTACGCCTCCACGATCACCTTGCTGTCGTAGTTGAACGCCTCGTCGAGAGCCGCCGGCAGCTCGTCGAGCTGGTGGACGAGCGACATGCCGACGCTGCTGCCCAGGCGCGCCGGCTTCACGACGACCCGTTCGCCAAGGGTCCCGGCCACGGCGCGCACGACGTGGTCGGGCTCCTCGTTCCAGGCGCTGCGGCGGAACCAGCACGACTCGACCACCGGAAGCCCGTGACCGCGCATGAGGTCCTTGAAGACGACCTTGTCCATCGCCACCGCGCTCGCGAGCACGCCCGCGCCGGTGTACGGGATCCCGGCCAGCTCGAGGAATCCCTGGAGGGTGCCGTCCTCACCGTACGGGCCGTGGACGACGAGGAAGGCGACGTCGATCGACTCCGCCAGGGAGCGGACCGCCGCGCGCGGCGGCGAGATGGTCGTCGCCCGCGGCGACGGCCAGCGAGTGGTCGGCATGGGTGCGAAGGCGGGCGACCTCCTCGCTCGGGCTCGCGGCGCCGACGAGGCCCGCCAGCGAGGTCCCGTCGCCGAGCTGCGGTGCCGGGCCGTCGGGCAGCATCCAGCGCCCTTCCCGGTCGATGTAGACGAGATACGGCTCGAAGCGATCGCGGTCGATCGCCCGCAGCACCGACTCGGCCGACGCCACGCTCACCTCGTGCTCGGCCGAGCGGCCTCCGGCGAAGATGCCGACCCGCAACCGGCTCATTCGTTCGGCTCCGGCCACGCGCCGACGAACTCGATCTCGTAGCGCAGCTCGACGCCGAACCGATCCGCCACCGTCGCGCGCACGTGGTCGCCGAGCGCGCGGACGTCGGCGGCGCGGCCGCCGCGGTCGGTGACGATGAAGTTCGCGTGGAGCTCGCTGACCCGCGCGCTGCCGAGCCGGTGGCCCTTCAGCCCGGCGGCCTCGACGAGCCGGCCGGCGTGGTCGTCGGGTGGGTTGCGGAAGACGCTGCCGGCGTTCTGGTCGGCCAGCGGCTGGGTCGCCCGGCGCAGCGCCTGGTGAGCGTTCACGAGGGCACGGATCGCCGCCGGCTCGCCACGCTCCAGCCCGATCGTCGCGCCGAGGATGATCTCGTCGCCGTGCTTGAACCGCGACTCGCGGTAGGCGAAGGCGGACTCGTCCGGACCGAGGCGCGCGCGCTGCGCCGTCGGCGCCGAGGACCTCGACCTCGCGCACGACCTGCGCCATCTCGCCACCGTGCGCCCCGGCGTTGGCCCACACCGCGCCGCCGACGGAGCCCGGAATGCTGATCGCCCAGTCGAAGCCGGCGAGCCCGGCTTCGGCGCAGCGCTTGGCGAGCGCGGTCATCGACGCACCGGCCTCGGCGATCAGCGTCGTGCCATCGATCGTCGCCGCGTCGGCGCGGACGCGGACGACGAGGCCGCGGATGCCGGCATCCGCGACGACGATGTCACTGCCCTTGCCGAGCAGGAACGCGGGGACACCCGCCTCGCGTGCGAGCCGGATGACCGTCGACGAGCTCGTCGACCGTCGCCGGCGCGGCGAGGCGGTCGGCGCTGCCCCCGACCCGCAGCGTCGTCAGCGGCGCCAGCGGAACGTCCGCCCGCAGCTCGACGCCTCGCTCGACGGCGAGCGCGTCGAGGCGCTCGATCGCATCGGCCACGGCGGCGCTCATGTCGACGTCTCCGACGGCAGCGGCCGGTGCTCGGCGAGCGCCAGCAGCTCGAGGGCCAGCGCGCTCGCGGCGTCCGGCCGGCCGAGGCGTCGCGCGGCCTCGGCCATCGCGGCACGCCTGGGGTCGTCACGCAGTGCCGACACCTCGGCGACCAGCCGATCGGCGTCGAGGTCCTCGTCGGCGACGACCCTCGCGGCGCCCTCGTCGCCGAGGTAGCGCGCGTTGTAGCGCTGGTGGGCGCCCGCGTACGGGTACGGCACGAGGATCGAGGCCACGCCGGCCGCCGTCAGCTCGGCGCACGTCGACGACCCGGCGCGCCCGACGACGAGGTCGGCGGCCACGAGCGCATCGGCCATGCGGTCGGTCAGGAAGGGCTCTGCGGTGTAGCGCGACCGGAGCTCGACGGGCAGGTGCTGGCGTGCGGCGCCGGCATCGGCCAGGCCCGCCTCGCCGGCCAGGTGCAGCACGTGCCAGCCGGCCAGCAGCCGCGGGAGCGCAGCGGCGACGGCGCCGTTCAGTCGGGTCACGGCCTGCGACCCGCCGAAGACGAGGAGGAGGCGGTCATCGGTCCCGAGGCCGAACGAGCGGCGAGCGGCATCACGGTCGATGCCGGCGAAGGAGCGGATCGGTGTGCCGGATACGAAGCCGTTGTCGGGAAACGCCGCGAGGGTCGGCGGGAAGCTGACCGCGACTCGGGTTGCGTAGCGGCCGACGGTGCGCGTCGCGCGACCGGGCTGGACGTTTCCCTCCCAGACGAGGGTCGGGATGCCGCGCGCCCGCGCGGCGAGGACGAGTGGGAGGGCCAGGTAGCCGCCGGTCGTGAAGAGGGCCGCCGGACGCAGCTGACCGAGGAGCCACCAGGCCTGTGGAACGCTCGCGGCCAGGCGCACCGGGTCGACGACGGTGTGGAGCGAGAGGCCCGCGGAGCGCAGCGAACGCACGACGAGCTCGTGGTAGCGCAGCTCGCGCGCGCATCGGGTCATCGGCCACGATTCGTCGCTCGAAGCCACGGACGCCACCGACGTAGTCGAGCTCAACGTCGCTTCGCGCGTCGCGGAGCGCTCGCGCGACGGCCAGCGCGGGGTACACGTGCCCGCCGGTCCCGCCGCCCGATACCAAGTACCGCATCGAGCATGGATCCTGTCTGCGAGGTCTCGCGGCTGATCGACAGCAGGATGCCGACCGCCGCGAGGTTGATCGTGAGCGCCGACCCCCCGGCGCTGATGAACGGGAGCGGGATGCCCGTGACCGGCAGGAGCGCGGTGACGACCATCATGTTCACGCAGGCCTGCACCACCAGCCAGGTCGTGATCCCGCAGGCCACCAGCCCGGAGAACGTATCCGGGGCGTGGACCGCGATCCGGTAGCCCTGGAAGGCGATCACGACGAACAGCGCGACCACCGTCAGCGTGCCGACGAGGCCCCACTCCTCGCCGATGATCGCGAAGATGAAGTCCGTCGACGGGGCCGGCAGGTAGAGGAACTTCTGGCGGCTCTCGCCGAGGCCGAGGCCGGTGATCCCGCCCAGGCCGAGCGCCAGCAGCGCCTGGATCGTGTTGTAGCCACTGCCGAGCGGGTCGCGGAACGGATCGAGGAAGGTCTGGATCCGCTCGGGCTGGTAGCTCGTCGCGGCGATCATCAGCCAGGCCGCACCGACCACCGCGCTGAAGATCGCGCCCAGGTAGAGGACGTTGGCGCCGGCCATGAAGAAGATGCTGACCGCGACGACCACGTACACGCCGGCGGTCCCGAGGTCCGGCTCGGCGGCGATCAGGAAGAAGCCCGGAGCGACGAGCAGCCCGAACGGGACGAGCCCGTTCCAGAACGACCCGGCGGCCTTCCCGCGTCGGTCGAGCCAGTGGGCCAGGTAGAGGACGACGGCGAGCTTCGCGAACTCGGCCGGCTGGAGCGTGCCGACGTCCGGGGATGACGATCCAGCGCCGCGAGCCGTTGATCTCCGCACCGATGCCGGGCACGAGCACGACGACCAGCAGGACGAGGGTGATGACGTAGATCGGGATCGCCAGGTAGCGGAGGTGGCGGAAGTCGATCCGCATCGCCACGACCAGGCCGACGAGCCCGATGCCGGCCCAGACCAGCTGCTCCAGGCCCTGAGCCGCCGGGTCGGCGCGGCTGATGTACGAGCGAACGCTCGAAGCCGAGAAGACCATGACGACGCCGATCGCGGTGAGCGCCATGACCGCCAGCAGGAGCGCGTAGGCGGGCTCGTGGCGCTCGCGGCGGACCCCGGTCCTCGCCCGGCTGCGCCGCTGGCCGACGGCGATCGTCGCGGCCGTCATCGGCTCTCCTCCATCCGCTCGACGGCGGCGCGGAAGGCGTCGCCGCGGGCGGCATAGTCGACGAACATGTCGAAGCTGGCGGCCGCCGGCGACAGCAGCGCGATGTCCCCGGGCTGGGCGATCTCGCGCGGCGACGGCCACGGCCTCGTCCATCGACGACGCTCGCCTCACCGGCACGCGGTCGACGACGAGCGCCTCGAGCTCGTCGGCGGTCTCGCCGATCAGCACGAGCGCGCGGACGCGCGACGCGATCGCGTCGGCGAATGCGGCGTAGTCGAGGCCCTTGTCCTTGCCGCCGGCGATCAGCACGATCGGGGAATCGAAGGCCTCGAGGGCCGCGATCGCCGCCTGCGGGATCGTGGCCTGCGAGTCGTTGATCCAGCGCACGCCGTTCCGCTCGGCGACCGTCTCGAGCCGATGCGGGACCCCGGCGAACGTGCGCGCCACGGTTCCGATCGCGCTGGCGTCGACGCCGATCAGACGCGCCGCGAGCGCGGCCCCGAGCACGTCGGCGAGCATGTGGCGGCCGGGCAGGCGCACGTCCTCGGCGGAGACGACCCGCTCGCCACCGACCATCAGCCAGCCGTCCTCGAGCCATGCCTCCAGCGCCCCGCGACCCGGCCGGTCCATGCCGTACCACGCCAGCGCCGCGGGTGGCAGCCGCTCCCCAAGCTCGCGGGAGCCGGGGTCGTCGTGGTTGAGCACGACCCGTCCGTCCGGCACGGTCAGCTCCGCAAGCAGCGCCTTGACCGCCCGGTACGCCTCGACGGTGCCGTGGCGGTCCAGGTGGTCCTCGGCGATGTTCGTGTACAGGGCGACGTCGACGCCGCGGCTGATCGTCGGCAGCTGCAGCTCGGAGAGCTCGAGCACGACCCAGTCGTCCGGCCCGAGCTCGAGCGACCGCTCGATCAGCGGCGTGCCGATGTTCCCGCCCAGGACGGTCGGGAGGCCGCCCTCGGCCAGCATCGCCGCCAGCAGCGACGCGGTCGTCGTCTTGCCCTTCGTGCCGGTCACGCCCGCCAGCCGCGCGCCGGTGAGGCGCATGAAGAGGTCGACCTCGCTGAGGACCTGGGCGCCGCGCCGCTCGGCTGCGCCGAGCGCCTCGCGAAGCCACGGGTCGGTCGTGGGAAACCTGGCTGACACCGACGGGCTGGTCACGAGCAGGTCGGCGTGCTCGAGGAGGGCCGTCGCGTCGACCTCGTCGATGCCGAGCGCGAGGCGCACCGGCCTGGCGCCGAGGGCCGCGATCGCCTCGCCGAGCTCGGACGCGGGCCGCCGGTCGTAGGCGGCGACGACGGCACCGGCATCGGCGAGGAACCGGGTGGCGGCGACGCCGGATCGGGCCAGTCCGAGCACGACGACGCGACGCCCGCGAAGGTCCTCCGCGGTCCGGATCGGCGTCGTGGGGGCGGTCATCATTGGACCACCTGGAGCTGGTCGATGCTGGCGAGGAAGATCGTGAAGCCGAGCAGCCCGGCGAGCGCCGCGACGATCCAGAAGCGGAGCGTGATCTTCTCCTCCGCCCAGCCGATGAGCTCGAAGTGATGGTGCAGCGGCGCAATCCGGAAGATCCGCCGCCCCCGCAGCCGGTAGCTCAGCACCTGGATCACGACGCTCATGATCACCGCGAAGAACACGATGCCGACGATCGCCAGCAGCGGCAGCTGGCCGTTCACGGTGGCGACCACCGCGAGCGTCGCGCCGAGGGCCAGTGCCCCCGAGTCGCCCATGAAGATCTGCGCGGGGTGGACGTTGAACCAGAGGAAGCCCATCAGCGCACCGATGACAGCGCGCAGAAGACGGCGAGGTCCGGCGTGGGCGAGCTTCACGTGCGGGACGGCGACGAGGCTGATCAGCAGGTAGGCGACGAAGCTGAAGATCAGGACGCCGCCGGCCAGGCCGTCGAGGCCATCGGTCAGGTTCACCGCGTTGCTGGTGCCGACGATCACGAAGGCGATGAACGCGACGAGGATCGCCGGCGCGACCTCGATCTGGCCGACGAGCGGGATGTTCAGGCCGGTCAGGTTGAAGTGGTTCCAGATGTAGAAGGCCGCGAGGATCGCGACGACGGTCTGCCACACGAGCTTCCATCGGCCGCGCATCCCGATTCCGCTGCGGACGTTCACGAAGTCGTCGATCGCGCCGAGGATCCCGACGCCGACCAGCGTCAGCATCGGCGTCAGCGTGGCCGGTCCCTCGAGGCGCAGCGCCATCGCGAGGAAGAGGACGACCACGACGACGAGCATCCCGCCCATCGTCGGCGTCCCGGCCTTGCCGTAATGCGACTCGGGCCCGTCGGTGCGGATCTGCTTCCCGTAGCCGAGCCGCTGGAGGAGGCCGATGTAGATCGGCGCGAGGATGACGATCCCGACGAAGGCGAGCAGCAGCGCGACGGCGATCGAGATGAGGTTCACGGCGCGCCCCGGCGAAGGAGGTCGACGGCGCGGTCGAGACCGATGCCGCGCGAGGCCTTGAGGAGCACGACGTCGCCGACGCTCGGCGCCACCTCGCGCTCGAGGACCGCGACGGCCTCCTCGGCGTCGGCGGCCGTGGCGACGCGCGCGCCCCCACTCGCGGCGCCCTCGGCGATCCACGCGCCGCGCGGGCCGACCGCCACGATCGCGTCGGCGGCCGTCGCCGCCCGCGCGCCGATCTCGCGATGCAGGCGCTCCTCGTCCGGCCCGAGCTCGAGCATGTCACCGAGGACGGCGATCCGACGCCGCCCCGCCGGCAGCGGCGTCTCGGCGAGGAAGTCGAGCGCGGCGGCGACGCTGACCGGTGACGCGTTGTACGTGTCGTCGACGAGGGTCGCGCCGGAGCTCGCCTCCGCGACCTCCATGCGGTGATCGGCGTGGCTGCCGGCCGCGAGCGCCTCGGCCGCCTCGTCGATCCCGACGCCCATCCGCTCGGCGACCGCCAGGGCCGCCAGCGCGTGCGGGACGAGGTGGCGGCCGGGGGTGCCGCTCCGCAGCCGCAGCGTTGCCCACGGCGCGCGCACGGTGAACTCGGTTCCGGCCAGCCCGTGGCTGGCGACGTCGGTCGCGCCGACGTCGGCGGTCGGCCCGAGGCCGAACGTGCGGACCTCCGCGCGCGGTCACCTCCGCCATGGCCGCCACGCGCGGATCGTCGGCATTCAGGACGGCCAGCCCGTCGGCGGGGAGCGCGGCCGGCAGCTCGGCCTTCGCGCTCGCGATCCGCTCGATGCTCCCGGCGCGCTCGAGATGGGTCGGATGCACGGCCAGCACGACGCCGACCTCGGGTCGCGGCGATCTCCGCGAGCCGCGCGATCTCACCGACCGTGTACATGCTCATCTCGAGGACGGCCGCCTCGTGCGTGGCCTCGAGCCGAAGCAGGGTCATCGGCAGCCCGGTCTCGGAGTTGAGGTTCCCCTCGTTCCGGAGCGTGATGAGCTCGCGCGAGAGGACGTCGGCGGTGATCTCCTTGGCGATCGTCTTGCCCGTGGAGCCGGTGATGCCGACGACGCGCACCGCGTGGCGCGACCGCCACCAGGCGGCAAGGTCCTGGAGGGCGCGGAGCGCGTCCGGCACGACGACCTGGGGTGCGTCGCGCAGGTCGGCGGGGAGGTCAACGGGTCGCTCGACGAGCACCGCGGAGGCGCCGGCTCGGAGCGCGTCGGCGACGAACGCGTGGCCGTCGGCTCGCTCGCCGGGAAGGGCGACGAAGATGGACCCGGGGCTGACGCGGCGCGAGTCGACCGACGCACCGGTGATCGAGGACGAGGCCGTCGGAGCGGGCCCCTGGAGCCGGCCGCCGGTGGCGCCGAGCACGTCCTCGAGGCGGATCGTTGGAGGCACACGCACCCCGCTGCGGACTTCGGTCGAGTCTAGCGTGGTCATGGCTGGGCGACCGGGTCCGGCGGCCGGTCCGGCGGGATCGCGAGGTAGTCGAGCACCTGGGGCATGAGGCGGGCGTACACGTTCTCCGGTCGGTCGGGCATGGACGGTCCCCCGGCACCGGCCGGGCGATGGATGAGGACGAGCGTCACGAGCTTCGTGTCACCTGCCGGCAGGAGGCCGACGAAGCTGGAGTCGACCCAGCCGGCGTGGTACTGCCAGCGCTCGACGAGCTGGCCGTCCGGGCCCTCGACCTTGATCGGCGCGGCGATCTGGGCCGTGCCGGTCTTCCCGGCGACCGTGTAGCCGGAGACCTTGGCGCCGGTCGCGATGCCGTTGTCGATCGCGTTCGTGAGCAGCTTCACCATCGTCTCGGCGGTCTCCTCCCGCATGATCCGCTCCGCCGGGGGCTGCTCGGTGGCGTGGACGGTGCCGTCGGGATCGGTCCAGCCGTCGACCACGTGCGGGGTCACCAGCAGCCCGCCGTTGGCGAACGAGGCGTAGCCCGCGGCCAGCTGGACCGCGGTCAGGCTCAGGCCCTGGCCGAAGGCGTTCTGGGCGGCGGTCAGGTCGCCGGAGGCGTTCGGCGCCGTCGGGATCCCAGACCACGCCGCTGGCCTCGCCCGCAAGGTCGATGCCGGTCGGCGCGCCGAACCCGAAGCGGAGGAAGGCCTCGTACAGCTTGTGTCGCCCGAGCGTCGAGGCCGATCTTCGCCGCGCCGACGTTGTTCGACAGCGCCAGCACGTCGGCCGCGGTGATCGGCCCGTGACCGTACGGATGCATCGCGCGGTCGGCGTTGTGGATGAGGACGTCGCCGATCTGCAGGTTGTTGTCGTCGACGACGGTGTCCTTCGTCGTGATCGCTCCGGCATCGAGTCGCGGCGGCCACCGTGAACGCCTTCATGACCGAGCCGGGCTCGTACTGGCGCGCGACCGCGGGGTTGCTGAACAGGTCGCCATCGGTCGTCGCGAAGTCGTTGGCGTCGTACGACGGGTAGCTCGCCATCGCCAGGATCGCGCCCGTCTCGACGTTCATGATCAGGCCGGTGGCACCGGCCGCGCCGTTCATTCGGTAGGTCGTCCAGATCTCCTGCTCGAGCATGTGCTGGACCCCGATGTCGAGGGTCAGGCGCAGGTCGGCCCCGTCGACCGGCTCCCGGAGCAGGGTCGCCGAGTCCGCGATCTGGCGGCCGATGACGTCCTCCTGCGCGCTGACCGCGCCGGGCGTCCCCGCCAGGATGGCGTTCTCGCCACCCTCGATGCCGTACTGGCCATCCCCGTTGACGTCGACGAAGCCGAGCACCTGGGCCGCCAGGGTCGTGTCCTGCGCGATGCCCTGGATCGGGTAGACCCGCTTCGTCTCGGGGAGCATGCCGATGCCACGCAGGTCGAGGGATCGAATGCGCTCGGCGGCCTCGGGCGTGATCCTTCGCTTCAGCCAGACCCAGTCGTGGTCGCCGTCGAGCTTCGCGCGCAGCTGGGCGGACGAGATGTCGAGGACCGGGGCGAGGAGCCTCGCGGTCCGCGCCGGATCGGCGATCAGCGGAGGCGTGGCGAAGACGGACTGCAGCTCGATCGAGGTGGCGAGCAGCGCGCCGTTGACGTCGGTGATCTCGCCACGTTCCGCCGGGAGCTCCTCCTGCTGGGAGAGCTGCCCGAGCGCCGATGCCGACAGCGAAGCCTGCTGGACGACCTGCCACCAGACGAGGCGCGCGCCGATCGCCGACGCGGCGACCGCGACGACGAGGAGGAGGACCACTGCGCGGGCACGGCTGTCGGTCCTGGCGAGCATGTCGGTCTCCGTGCGACGGCCGCGTTCGGCCGCGTGGGGTGGGTCAATCGGCTGAGTGTTCCGATGGCGTTGCGAACGTGATGGCCGAGCCGTCGAGCGGCAGGAGGCCGAGCTGGAAGCGCGCGCGTCGGGTGATCTCCGCCGGCGATCGAGCCTGCGCGACGGCCATGATCAGCTGCTGCTGCTCGGCACGCCGAGCGGCGAGGGTGACGGCGAGGTCGTCGATCTCGTAGCCGCGCGCGGCGACCCCGGTCGACTGGCTGAGGTAGAAGATCGCGAGGGCGGCCGCGACGACGATCGCCACGAGGAGCGGCCGGACGTCCATCGAGGCGCCGAGCCGGATGCTGCTCCGCCGCGATGCGGCGAGCCGGCGCTCGGCTGGTCCTTCGCGGACGCGCGCGCCGGCGCCCGCCGAGGAACCACGGGCTCGTGGCCGGTCGAGCGCCCATGACTGCCATGACCCGATCGCTCCCGGCGTGCCTAGGCCGCGGTCGCGCGGCGACGAGAGGAGATCGCGAAGCTGGTGGGCGCCTCGAAGTTCGCCCCCTCCTCGATCTCGATGGCGGCGACCTGGTCGCTGCGCCAGTAGGCCTCCTCGCTCGCCGCGCGAAGGCGCCGCTCGCGAAGGTCGCGCTGCCGAGCCGAATACATCCGGCGCCGGCTGGCCTGGTGACGCGTTCGTCCCTTGCTCACTCGGGTGACCCTCCTGCTCGTTCCCGCGCGCTACGGGAGCTTCTCGGCGACGCGCAGCTTCGCGCTGCGCGCGCGGCGGTTCCGCCGGACCTCCTCGGGGCCCGGGGTGATGACGCCCTTGGTGACGGCGCGCAGCTGGGCGCGGTGGCCGCAGGTGCAGACCGGCGGCAGCGGATCCTCGATGCAGTCACGGCTCTCGCGCGCGATGAAGCGCTTGACGATCCGGTCCTCGAGGCTGTGGTACGCGATGACGGCCAGGTGCCCGCCCGGATGCATCGCGGCGAGCGCGCCGGCCAGTCCGGCGGAGAGCGCCTCGACCTCGCGGTTGACCGCGATGCGGAGCGCCTGGAACGTGCGGGTCGCCGGATGGATCCGGCCGGCATCGGCTCCGCCACGGCGCGGCGGGGCCGCGGCGGCGACCACGTCCGCCAGGTCCGCGGCGGTCACGAGACGCCCTTCCGAACGCGCCGCCAGGATCGCCTTCGCGATGCGGCCTGCACGGCGTTCTTCACCAAACGTCGCGAGGATTCCGGCGAGCTCTCGCTCCGAGGAGCGGTCGATGAGCTCGAGAGCCGATAGACCAGTGGTTTCATCGAATCTCATGTCCGGCGGCGCATCGGCCGCGAAGCTGAATCCCCGGCCGGGATCGGCGAGCTGATAGCTGCTGAGGCCGAGATCGAAGAGGACGGCGTCGAGCGGCGCCAGGCCGGAGTCGACCGCCGCGTCGTAGATCGACTCGAAGTTGGCGTGGCGCAGGATGACCCGGTCGCCATATGGGGCCAGCACGGAGGTCGCCTCCGCGATGGCCGCCCGGTCGGCATCGAGGCCGAGCAGGCGGCCATGCGGAGACGTCGCCTCCAGAATCCGCTCGGCGTGCCCACCGCCGCCGACCGTGCAGTCCGCCACGGAGCTGCCAGGACCGATGCCGAGCGAGGAAATGACCTCGTCGACCAGGACCGGCAGGTGCCCTTCTCCCATGGCGCGTCGCACCTCTTGTGTCGAGCGGCGGGCCGAGCGGCCCGGAGACGCATGAATGGCCTCGGCACCGTCAGATGCCCAGGTCGGCGAGGTGCTCGGCGAGTGCCTCCGGCTCGTCCTCGATCTGGGACCGATACGGACCCCACCGCGTCGGCGCCCAGATCTCGAGTCGGTTCAGCGCGCCGACCACGACCACCTCGCTCTCGGTCAGGCCGGCGTACTCGCGCAGATAGCTCGGGACGAGGACTCGCCCCTGTCGATCGAGCTCCACCTCGACCGCCCCCGAGCTCATGAAGCGGCCGAACTGTCGCGCGGCCGCGTTGGTCGTCGGCAGGCCCTGGATCCGGGCCGCCAGCTCCTCCCAGGTGTCCGACGGAAAGATGGCCAGGCAGCCATCCAGCCAGCGCGCCAGGGTCGCTCCCTGCGCCAGGCGCGGACGGAAGCGGACCGGGACCGCCACTCGGCCCCGATCGTCCAGTGCGTGCCGGAACTCCCCGGTGAGGAAGGTCGCCCGCTCCATCTGGCCTGTCGTTCACCACTAGTCCCCATTTGGCCCCATTTGGAACCACAGGGCGCCACTATACAGACCGCGAACCGCCCGTCAAGGGGTTTTGCGCATCGGCGCATGGGAGTTTTCGGCCAGGGCCGAGCGGGCACTCAGGGTCGACCGGCCCGGCGGCGATCGATCTCGCCGGGCGATGGCCGCGGGCTCAGGGAGCGGGCGTCGCCTCGGGGAACTCGGTGAGCTCGTCGCCGGGTGAGGTAGGCGGAGCGGCGCTCGCCGTCGGAGCTCAGGAAGACGGCACGGACGCGGAAGTTGCCCGAGTCCGGGATAGAGGTACGACCAGCGCCTGAGGCCGCCTTCGGCCGTCTCCCAGAAGACCTCGCCGTCGGCTCCGTTGCGCGGATCGGCCCGCGCGTAGGAGAAGCCGTCGAACGACGTCTCCCGCGTGTCGACGACCTCGCCGTCGTCGTTGATCCGGAACAGCGTGTAGCTCCGTGGCCCGACCGACACCTCATAGAAGGCGAACGTGTCGCCCGCCGACGGCGTCGGCTCCGGCGTCGGCGTCGCGAGCTCCGATCCGCTGGGTTGCGCCGTTGTCGTCGGCTCCAGGGAGCCGCTCGAGTCGGTCGGGCCGGTCGGTGTCGGCTCCGGCGTCAGCAACGGCGTCGGCGAGGGCGAGCTCGACGCGACGGCGACCGGGAACAGGCCCTGGCCAAACACCAGGTATCCGGCCGCCCCGCCACCGACGACGACGAGGAGCAGCAGCAGGAGAAGGAGCGGCGCGGCGCGGCGTCGGCGCCTGGGCGGAGCGGGCGGCGCCGCCACCGGCTCGGGAAGCGGGGCACGAGGGCGGCGCAGCGCCTCCAGCTCCTCGGTCGGGATGACGAGCACGCCGCGCAGGTACCGGGGGCAGTTGCCGTAGCCGCGCTCCTGGCACACCCGCGTCTGCTGCTCCGCCGAGAGCGGGGCGGGATCACCGAACGCGTAGCAGCGGTGGTCGTCGCTGACCCCCTCGACGTAGCCGGCGCGCTCGTCGACCAGGCCGAGGAACGGGCAGATGTGCTCGGGCCGCTCGGCGAGCTTCGCGAAGAGCGCGCGGCGTTCAGCCTCGCGAACGGCCTCCGCGGCCGCCTCCTCCTCGCGCTTGCGTCGACCGAACACGGCACCTCCTGGCGTGGCAGCAGCACCGCGCACGCGGCAACAGAGCGTGAGTCTAGCGCGAGGGAGATCGGCGTCGTCAGACGCAACCCGGTGGCTGCGCGATGGTACGAACGCGCCATTGTTGACCGCACGCCACACCCGCTAGCCTGCGAATCGGAGTACCGAACACACGCGGAGGGGGCAGCCAGATGGCGCTGAACCCGATCGAGGGGACCGACGAGCGCCGACCGATCCCACGATCAGGTCGCATCCGCCGCTGCTCGGTCCGGCACGTCAGCATCCTCCCCGGCGACCCGCCCGGCGTGCAGGTCGACTGCCTCCTCGGCGGGGCTCGAGCACCCACTCCCGCTTGGCACGATGGACGAGGCGCGACCGGTCTGCAACGCCTGCACGGCGAGGTCCGTGTGGCGCGAGGACGAGGACTAGGCGAAGGTCCCTGGAGAGCGGCCTGTAAGCCGAGTTCTGTCGTGAGCCGATGCGAGCATCGGCCACGGATGGTCATCCATCTGTGCGACCTACCCGGGAGCTGAGCGAGCCACCTGCTGCGGCCGAAGCCGCGTTTCGCTCCCCTATTCGGTCTTGCTCCGGCTAGAGCTTGCCGCGTTTCACTCCCTCCCGGCGGACCGGGCGGGCATCGTCACTGTGGCGCTGTTCCTCGCCTCACGGCGGACGGGCGTTACCCGCTAGCCTGCTCTGAGGAGCTCGGACTTTCCTCGGACGCGGCCTTTCGACCGATGCGCCCGCGACCATCCGGCCGCCTCCAGGGAGCGCGATTGTACCCGACTCGAACGCCTGTTCGATCAGCGTCCGTCGATGGCGACGTTGCTGAGCCGATCGGCGTCCTTGTTCAGCTCGCGCGGCACGTGGCCGACGGTATAGCCGTCGAGCGTGCCGCAGCAGATCCATCACCGCGGCGTGGATCGGCTTGAGGTCGGGGTGCTTCACCCGATAGATGCCGCTGATCTGGCGCGCGACGAGCTGCGAGTCCATGCGCAGGTCGACGTGGGTGGCGCCGAGACGGCGCGCCTCCTCGAGGGCCAGCAGGACGGCGGTCCACTCGGCCACGTTGTTCGTCGCATGTCCCAGCGGCTCGGCGATCTCCGCGAGCACGGTGCCGTCGGAGTCTCGGAGGATCGCGCCGGCACCGGCGGGACCGGGGTTCCCGCGCGCGGCGCCATCGGTGTAGATCAGGAGCCTCACCGGAGGCCGGCGCCGCGGATCTCGTTCGTCACCTCGAGGATCGCGCGGGTGATCTTGATGTCCCGCGGGCAGGCCTCGACGCAGTTGAAGGTCGTGCGGCATCGCCACACGCCGTCCGGGTCGGCCATGATCTGGAGCCGCTCGTCATGGGCGCGATCGCGCGAGTCGACGATGAACCGATGGGCGTTCACGATCGCCGCCGGGCCGACGTACTCCTGGTCGGACCAGAACACCGGGCAGCTCGTCGTGCAGGCGGCGCAGAGGATGCAGCGGCTGGTGTCCTCGAATCGGGCTCGGTCGGCCGGCGACTGGCGACGCTCCCTCCCGTCGGCAGGGACGTCGGGGTTGACGAGGAACGGCATCACCTGCTTGTACGAGTCCCAGAACGGCTCCATGTCGACGAGCAGGTCCTTGGCGACGCCCATGCCGCGGATCGGCTCGATCGTGATGCGCGTGCCGGCGTCGCGGACGAGGTACTCGCAGGCGAGCCGATTCTGTCCGTTGATCAGCATCGCGTCGGAGCCGCAGACCCCGTGCGCGCACGAGCGACGGAAGGTGAGCGTCCCGTCCTGGTACCACTTCACCTGGTGGAGGAGGTCGAGCACCCGATCGCTCGGCTCGGCGTCGACGACGTACTCCTCCCAGTGCGGCTCGCGGTCGAGCTCCGGGTTGTAGCGGAGGATCCGGACGGTGACGTCCATCAATAGACCCTCGGCTTCGGCTCGAACTTCGTGATCACCACCGGCTTGTAGTCGAGGGCGATCTCCCCCGTCCCCGGCGACCGGCTCACGAACGTGTGCTTCAGCCAGTTCTCGTCGTCGCGCTCGGGGAAGTCCTCTCGCGCGTGGCCGCCACGGGACTCGGTGCGGGCGAGCGCCGACGCCACGGTCGCCTCGGCGGAGTCGAGGAGGAAGCCGAGCTCGAGCGCATCGGTCAGGTCGGTGTTGTAGCGGCAGCCTCGGTCGTCGACCCGCAGCGTCCGCGCGCGGGCCTTCAGCGACGCGACCGCGTCGCGCGCCTCGGTCAGGAGCTCCTCGGTGCGGTAGACGCCGCACTTCGAGAACATCACCTCCTGGAGCTCGGTGCGGATGACGGCCGGGCGCTCGCCATCGGTCCCCGGACAGGAGGCCGGACACCATCCCCTGGACCGATGCCTCCGCCTCCGGGTCGGCCGCGGGCGAGGGCAGCTCGCCGAGGTCGGCGGCCATCCGCTTCCCGGCACGGCGTCCGAAGACGAGGATGTCCAGCAGCGAGTTCGTGCCGAGCCGGTTCGCGCCGTGGACCGATACGCACGCGACCTCGCCGGCGGCATACAGGCCGGGGACGACGCGGCCGCCGACGTCCGCCAGGGCGCGGCCGTCGATGTCGGTCGGGATGCCGCCCATCGCGTAGTGGGCGGTCGGCTGGATCGGCACGAGATCGGTCAGCGGGTCGAGCCCGAAGTACGTGCGGATGAAGCCGCTCATGTCGGGGAGCTTCTTGTCGAGCACCTCCGCGCCGAGATGGCGCACGTCGAGATGGACGTAGTCCTTGCCCCCGATCCCCCGCCCCTCGGCAACCTCGAGGTAGATCGATCGCGAGACGACGTCGCGCGAGGCGAGGTCCTTCATCGTCGGGGCGTAGCGCTCCATGAACCGCTCGCCGGCGTCGTTGACGAGGAAGCCGCCCTCGCCGCGCATCGCCTCCGACAGGAGGAAGCCGAGCTTGTACATGCCGGTCGGGTGGAACTGGAAGAACTCCATGTCCTCGAGCGGCAGGCCGCGGCGGTACGGGATCGCCATCCCGTCGCCGGTGAGGGTGTGGGCGTTGCTCGTGACCTTGAAGACCTTGCCGTAGCCGCCGGTTCCGAAGAGGACCGCCTTCGCCCGAAAGGCATGGAGCTCCGAGGTCGCCAGCTGGAGCGCGATCACCCCGCTGACCGGCCCTCCCGGGCCTTCGGGCAGGAGGAGGTCGAGCACCTGGTACTCGTCGAAGAAGGTCACCTCGCGGCGGATGCACTGCTGGAAGAGGGTCTGGAGGATGGCGTGCCCGGTGCGGTCGGCGGCGAAGCAGCTGCGGCGCACCGGGCCCTCCCCGTAGTTGCGGGTGTGCCCACCGAATCGCCGCTGGTTGATGAGTCCCTCGGGCGTGCGGTCGAACGGCAGGCCGAGATGCTCGAGGTTGATGATCGTCTCGATCGCGTCGCGGCACATCACCTCGGCCGCGTCCTGGTCGACGAGGTAGTCGCCGCCCTTGACCGTGTCGAACCAATGCCACTCCCAGTGGTCCTCCTCGGTGTTCCCGAGCGCGGCGCACACGCCGCCCTGCGCGGCACCGGTGTGAGACCGGGAGGGATAGAGCTTCGAGATGACACCGATGCGGGCCTCCGGCCCGAGGTCCTGCTTCAGCTCGAGTGCGGCGTACAGGCCGGCGCCCCCGGCCCCGACGACGACCGCGTCGAGCTCGTGCACCCGACTGGGCGGGATGATCGGTCCGCCACCGGTGACGAGCGTCACCCGAATGGCCCGGTCGGCGGAGCGGTGTTCGGGTCGAAGAAGAGGATGATCGCCATCCCGAGCACGAGCCAGATCCCGGCCAGCACGAGCAGGACGCCGACGAGCAGGCTCCGCGCCGTGCGGTTCGCGACGTAGTCGCCGATGACGACCCGCGTGCCGTTCGCCCCGTGGATGAAGGCCAGCAGGAGCAGGAGGAAGTCGTAGATGCGCCAGAACGGCGACCCCCATCGGCTCTGGACGAACGCGAAGTTGATCTCGCCGCCGGTCAGCCCGACGAGCACGTGCATGATGAACATGTGGCCGAGCGCGAGCAGCACGAGGGCCAGGCCGCTCAGGCGCATGAAGTACCACCAGAACCGCTCGCGGCCCGATGCCTCCGGGAGCGGCCGCGCCGCGCGCGACGCGTTGGCGTAGATCGTTCGCGGCCGGCGGACGGCGGTCATCGGCTCAGCCCCATGGCATGAACGGGCGGGTCATGATGAAGGCCAGCGGGATCATCGCCACGATCGTCGCGCTGATGACGCCGTAGGTCAGCTGCCGGTAGTAGACGGTGAGGCCCGGCCAGAAGTCCATCGCGATCACCCGCAGTCCGTTGAGGGCGTGGTAGACGAGCGCGGCCATGAGGACGACCTCGCCGAGCCGCGCGGGGAGGTTCTTGAAGATGCCGACGGCGGCGTTGTAGACGTCCGGCCCGAAGAGCACGGTCGAGGTCTCGACGATGTGCATGAACAGGTAGAGGAGCACGCCCAGACCGCTGATGCGGTGGCCGAACCAGGCCAGCTCAGCCCATGACACGCGGTATCCGAAGACGGTGATCACGTCGGCGCGTCGATCCTCCCAGGGGCACCGCCCGACCGGGCGATGCGAACTAGCGGCCCCGCGATTCTATCGCGAGACCCGGGCCGCCACCGCCTCGGCGAACTCGCGCGTGCCGGCGGTGCCGCCGAGGTCGTAGGTGACGGTCGTTCCCTCGGCGATCACGTCGCGCGCGGCCGACTCGACCGCGTCGGCCGCATCGGTCTCGCCGAGGTGGCGGAGCATGAGGGCCCCCGACAGGATGAGGGCGGTGGGGTTGGCCCGGTTCTGGCCCGCGTACTTCGGGGCGGATCCGTGGACGGGCTCGAAGACCGCCGCCGTCTCGCCGATATTGGCGCCCGGCGCGACCCCCAGCCCGCCGACGAGGCCGGCGGCGAGGTCGGAGACGATGTCGCCGTACAGGTTCGGGAGCACGAGCACGTCGTAGAGCTCGGGCTTCTGGACCAGCTGCATGCACATGTTGTCGACGATGCGGTCCTCGAACTCGACGCGGCCGGCGTACTCGGCGGCGACCTGCTGGACCGACTCGAGGAAGAGGCCGTCGGACAGCTTCATGATGTTCGCCTTGTGCACGGCGGTCACCTTGCGCCGGCCGTTGCGCACCGCGTACTCGAAGGCGTACCGCGCGATCCGCTGGGACGCGGCGCGGGTGATGATCTTGATGCTCTCGGCCGCATCGGGCCCGACCCGATGCTCGATGCCGGCGTACAGGTCCTCGGTGTTCTCGCGGACGATGATCAGGTCGACGCCCTCGTAGCGCGTCTCGACCCCCTTCATCGTTCGCGCCGGTCGGACGTTGGCGTACAGCTCCAGGGCCTGCCGCAGGCCGACGTTGACGGAGCGGAATCCGGATCCGACGGGCGTCGTGATCGGTCCCTTCAGGGCGACGCCGTTGGCGCGGATCGACTCGATGACGCGATCCGGCAGCGGCGTCCCCTCGCTGGCGATCGTCGCCTCGCCCGCCTCCTGCACGTCCCAGTCGAAGCCGATGCCGGTCGCCTCCAGCACCGTCCTGGCCGCATCGGCCAGCTCCGGACCGATCCCGTCGCCGGGAATCAACGTCACCGCGTAGGTCATCGGAGGTCCTCGCTGCTGCGGCCGGTCAACGCGCCGGCGGGCACACGCGCACGAGTCTAGAGCAGCGCGAGGGATCGGCCCGGAAGCCTCGAGCCGGGATCAGGCGTCGAGCGTGGCGAGCCGGTCGCCGACGAGTCGATCGGCGGTGCGAGCGCTGGCCGGCGTGCCCGCCACGGCGTCGAGGAACGCCTCTCGCGGAAGCCGGTGGAGCACGACCGCGGTCGTCGCCACGACCGATGCCGTCCGCGGGCGATCCTCGAGCAGCGCGATCTCGCCGAATCCGTCTCCCGGACCGAGGCTCCGCAGGATGCGGCCATCGCGCACGACGTTCGCCGTCCCGTCGGCCAGGAGCCGATAGGCATCGCCGACCTCGCCCTGGACGACGAGCGCCGTCCCGGCGGCCGCCCGCTCGACGTTCATGCTCTGCGCCAGCTGCTCGAGGACGACGAGCGAGAGGGGCGCGAACAGCGGATCGCCGCCGAGGAGGTCCAGCTCACGTCGCGGCACGATGGCGGTGGCATCGGCCCGGCGGACGGCCGGCGCGCTGACCAGCGCGGCGAGCGGAAGGATCGCGCCGGTCGCCACGAGGGCCATGCGAATGCCGATGACGCTCGACGAGCGGGGCGGCGGCGAGCGATCCGAGGGCGAACGTGAGCGCGGCGATGCCCTCGAAGGAGCCGAAGACTCGGGCGCGCAGGGCGTTCGGCACGGAGCGCTGGATCAGCGTGAGGCCCGCGACGTCGAGCGCCGCGTTGGCGATGCCGACGACGGCCAGCAGGCCGATGGCCAACCATCCGACCGGCACGATGCCGAGGACGGCGATCGGCAGCCCCCACACGGCGAGAGCGAGGGTGAATGCCGGCCCCAACCGCCCGCCGACCATCCACAGCGTCGCGCCGGCCGCCCCGATCAGGCCCCCGGCACCGATCGCGGAATTCAGCCATCCGACACCGCCCTCCCCGAACCCGAGCAGCTCGACCGACGCCGCGACGAGGAGCACCGTGAGGAGCCCGCGAACGAACGTCTGCGCCGCGAAGAGGCCCGACGACGAGGCCCGCCGTGGAGTGCTGGCGCAGCGCGCGGAAGCCACCGGCGAGCTCGCGCAGCGTTCCGCCGCGCGCGCCGGGCGCGATGCGTTGCGGCACGGAGCGTGACCGTCAACGCCGCCGCCGCAAGCAAGGCGATCGCCGGGACGGCGAGGGCAACCTCCAGGCCACCGAGCCCGAGCACCAGCGATGCGGCGGCCGGCCCGACGAGCATCCCGAGCGCCTCGCCGCTGCTCATCACGGCGTTGCCCGCCACGAGCTCCTCCGGCGTGCGAGCCAGCCCGGGAAGGAGCGAGAGCGTCGCGGGGCGCTTCACGACCGCGAAGAGACCCTCGACCATCGCGGCGACGAAGACGAGCGCCGGCGGTCCGTCGAGCACGAGGACCGCGGCGGTCGAGAGGACGACGAGCGCCCGCATGGCGTTGACGCCGGCGAGGACGGCGGGCGTCGGGAAGCGATCGGCGAGCGTCGTGGCGAGCGGCGCTCCGATGACCGGCGGCAGCATCCGCAGCGTGGCGATGAGTCCCGCGGCGGCGACTCCTCCCACGCCGTAGGCGAACACGAGCAGCGCGACCAGGTACGCCCACTCCGCCGCGATGGACAGGAGCCATGCCGCCTGGACGCGCGCCATCGGGCCGTTGCCGAGGACGTCGCGAACCGGGGCGAGCAGACGGGAGGGGTTCATCGGTGCCAGCGAGTCTACGGCGATGCGGCGGTCTCGCTGCGCGACGCCGGCAATCCTTCTGCGCCGATGCGCCATGCGTCTCGGTCCGATGATCAGAAAGGTCGCCATGGACCCGTGGCCCTTCAGGTCGATCGAGCCGCGCGACTCCCACTCGAACTCCTCGCCGAGGAGGAGGCGAGTCGCCTCGCTGATCTGAATTCGACCCGCCACGCCCTGTTCCTCCAAACGGCTGGCCACGTTCACCGTGTCGCCCCAGACGTCGAAGGCAATCTTGCGCTTGCCGATGACCCCGCCCACCGCACGTCCCGAATGGACGCCGATCCGGAGATTGATCGGGCCCAGCGCGCCTCCGTGACGAGCTGCCTCGTCGATCATGGCCAGCCCGAGCTCGACAATCCGCGACGCGTGTCCATCGAGCGGTTCCGGGAGGCCGCCGGCCGCCATGTAGCTGTCCCCGATCGTCTTGATCTTCTCGAGGCCCCGTGCCGCGACGAGGTCGTCGAACGATGAGAAGAGCGCATTGAGCAGCCGCACGACGTCCGCGGCCTGCGAGCCCGGCGGCCAATGGCGTGAACCCGACGATGTCGGCAAACATCACGGTGACGGACGGGTACTCGTCGGCGACTTCCGACTCGCCCTCCCGAAGCCTCGCCGAGATCGACGCCGGCATCACGTTGAGAAGCAGCCGATCGGATTTCTCGCGTTCCCGGGCGATCGCCTCGGACTGCTCGCGGATGACGAGGTCCTGGAAGAACACCCGGCGCCGGGCATGCTCGAGGATGTGCAGCGCCAGGAGCGAGCCAGCCGTTGCGGTGACGAAGAAGAGGCCATCGAGCGCGAGGCTCTCCGGTCCGTCGTACGTCAGCACCGCGACCAGGAAGGCGGCGGCGATCACGACCGAGCGCGCGGCGGCGAAGACGAACCGGGTGCGGGACACGAAGGCGAAGAGATAGAGCAGCATGATGGCGGCGACGCCGTACCCGGGAAACGCTCCGGCCAGCGAAGCCAGGACGAGGATGACCGCCGCATTTGCGGCGGTGAGGACGGCCGCAAGGCCGTGCTGACGGTCGAGGGTCTTGGCCCAGCCCGACAGCACGAAGGCGACGAGGCTGACCAACGTCATGAGGCCGGCGATCGGCAGGACCGTCGCTGCCGGGAGCGTCGTTCCGATCGGCACGAGGACGGCGGCGACGGCCCAGACCGCGGCGGAGGCTGCCGTGATGACGCGCAGGCCGCCGATGCTCTCCGCGCCGGCCGCGTCCTGGTAGCGCCTCTCGAGCTCGCCGTCGAGGAACCGCAGCGAGACGGGCTGAAGAGCGCCTCGCTCGGCCATTGCGCCCATCGGCGGAGCCTACTGCCCGCCGCTTCTCCTGAACAGATGCCGGCCGGCGTCCGGCACCGTCTCGCTACAATCACCGCCTGTCACGGCGCGCGCCGATCCCGAGCCGACGCACCGTTCCTCAGCAGGAGGCCCGCGTGAAGCTCCAGGAGCATCGGAGCAAGGAGATCCTCGCGCGCCACGGCGTGCCGCTCCTCGATGGCGAGACCGCCACGACCCCCGAGGAGGCCCGCGCCGCTGCCGAGCGCATCGGCGGCCCCGTCGTCGTGAAGGCCCAGGTCCTCGTCGGTGGGCGTGGCAAGGCGGGCGGCGTGAAGCTGGCGGCCACGCCAGCGGAGGCGGAGGAGCGGGCGCGCGAGATCATCGGTCTCGACATCAAGGGCACGACGGTCAAGACCGTGCTGGTCGCGCCGGCCGCCGAGATCGCGAAGGAGTACTACCTCGGGCTCATCCTCGACCGCGCGGCGAAGGCGATCACCGTGATCGCGAGCGCCGAGGGCGGGGTCGAGATCGAGGAGACCGCCCGAACGAATCCGGAGGCGATCCTCCGGCATCCGCTCCACCCACTGATCGGGCTCCAGGAGCACGAGGTGCGGCGGATCGGCTTCTTCCTCGGCATCCCGGCCGAGCTGCGGAAGGACTTCGCGCTGGTCATGCGCGGGCTGTATCGGTCCTTCGTCGAATCGGACGCCGACCTGGCCGAGATCAACCCGCTGGTCGTGACCGATGACGGCCGGCTGCTCGCGCTCGACGCGAAGATCGTCCTCGACGACTCGGCGCTCCCGCGCCACCCCGACCTCGAGGCGATGCGCGACCTCAACGAGGAGGAGCCATCGGAGATCGCCGCCCGCGAGGCCGGCATCAGCTTCATCAAGCTCGACGGCACGATCGGGTGCATGGTCAACGGTGCGGGCCTGGCGATGACGACGATGGACCTCGTCAAGCTTGCCGGTGGCGAGCCGGCGAACTTCCTCGACATCGGCGGCGGCGCCAAGGCGGATCGCGTGGCCGCCGCATTCCGGATCATCCTCGACGACCCGAACGTCAGGGCGATCCTCATCAACATCTTCGGCGGGATCACCCGCGGCGACGAGGTCGCCCGCGGGATCGTCGAGGCGCGCCGGTCGCTGACCCGCGACGTCCCGATGGTCGTGAGGATCGTCGGGACGAACGCCGCGGAGGCGAAGCCGATCCTTGCCGAGGCCGATCTCATCACCGCCGACTCGCTCGACGACGCGGCGGCGAAGGCCGTCGAGGCCGCCCGCGGCGATCGGACGGCGGCATGAGCATCCTCGTCAATCGCGAGACCCGGCTGCTGGTCCAGGGCATCACCGGCCGCGAGGGCGAGTTCCACTCGACGGCGATGCTCGAGTACGGCACGAACGTCGTCGCCGGCGTCACTCCCGGCAAGGGCGGCCAGACCGCCCTGGACGGTCGCGTGCCGGTGTTCGACACCGTCGCCGAGGCCGTCGCGCAGACCGGCGCGAACGCCACGTGCATCTTCGTGCCCGCGGCCTTCGCCCCCGACGCGATGCTCGAGGCGGCGGACGCCAACGTCCCGCTCGTCGTCTGCATCACCGAGGGCATCCCCGCCCTCGACATGCTGACGGTCTTCCACGTGCTGCGCGCGAAGGGCGTGCGGCTGATCGGTCCGAACTGCCCGGGCATGACGTCGGTCGGCGAGGCGAAGGTCGGGATCATCCCGGGCAACATCCACGCGCGCG
This sequence comes from uncultured Chloroflexia bacterium, assembly GCA_963797855.1. Taxonomy (GTDB): domain Bacteria; phylum Chloroflexota; class Limnocylindria; order QHBO01; family QHBO01; genus JACDBZ01. The sequence goes on from CAWCQX010000005.1 coordinate 39,319, forward strand.
GCCCGGTCGGGCTCGTCTCGCGCTCGGGGACGCTGACCTACGAGGTCGTCCAGGCCATGACCGATGCGGGCATGGGCCAGACGACGACCCTCGGGATCGGCGGCGACCCGATCGTCGGGACGAGCTTCATCGACGCCCTCGACCTCTTCAACCAGGACCCGGAGACCGAGGCGATCGTGATGATCGGCGAGATCGGCGGCGAGGAGGAGGAGAAGGCGGCCGCGTTCATCGCCCGCGAGGTGCGCAAGCCGATGGCGGCGTTCATCGCCGGCCGCACCGCTCCGCCCGGCCGGAGGATGGGCCACGCCGGCGCGATCATCTCCACCGGCGGCGGTGGGACCGCCGAGTCGAAGCGAGCCGCGCTCGAGGAGGCCGGCGTCCGCGTCGCCGATTCGCCGTCCCACATCCCCCAGCTGCTGCGCGACGCCGGCGTCCGCTGACGCCGCTAAGCGCGGGCATCGTCCGTCGGCGCTGTTATCGGACGGATAAGGACCGGGAGTCGCTCAGCGGGTAACCCGTGGCGTAGGAACACCGAGAGAACATCCGCGCACGGAGCCTGCCATGTCCCGCGTTCCCGCAACTGCCCGCCCGACCGCGATCCTGATCCTGTCCCTCATCCTGGCCGCCTGTTCGGAGACGCCGGCGGCGAGCTCCGCGGAGGAGACCGTCGCGCCGACGCCGTCCGCCGAGGCCTCGGAGTCGGCGGCCCCATCCGAGTCAGCCGAGGCGTCCGGCGAGGCCGCCGTGGTCACCGCCGACTCCGACCTCGGCGCGATCCTGACCGATGCCGCCGGAATGACGATCTACTTCTTCGCGAACGACACCGAAGGCACCAGCAACTGCGAGGACGACTGCCTGGCGAACTGGCCGGCCGTCGAGGCCGAGGACAGCCCCGACCGCCGGCGAGGGCGTCACGGCCGAGCTCGGAACGATCGAGCGGTCCGACGGAACGAGGCAGCTGACCGTCAACGGCTTCCCGGCCTACTACTTCGCCGCCGACGCGGCGGCCGGTGACGTCAACGGCCAGGGGGTCGGCGGCGTCTGGTGGGTCTTCGGCGCCGACGGCGAGCACATCGAGAGCTGACCGAGTCGGAGCCTCTAGTCCGAGCTGCTGGAGGAGCTCCCAGAGCACGCCGCTCAGCGTCCGCGGGTGGACGAAGGCCACCGTGCCGTGGGCGCCCGGGCGCGGCTCGCGATCGATGAGCTCGGCCTCCGCAGCCGCGAGCGCGTCGAGCGAGGCCGGCAGGTCGTCGGTCAGGAGGCAGACGTGATGGACGCCCTCGCCGTGCGAGGCGAGGTAGCGGGCGACGCCGCTCTCGTCGTCGATCGGCTCGACGAGCTCGAGCCTGGCCGATGGCTCGGGGCCGGTCGGCAGGAAGCAGAGGCGGACGCGCTGCGGCGCGAAGGTCATCGGCGGCGCCTCCGGCTCGAGGCCGAAGAGCTCGCGATAGCGCGGCAGGGCCTCGTCGATCGAGCGGACGACGATCGCGACGTGGTGGATCGGTCCGACGCTCACGGGCGATGCTCGCCCCAGACGCTCCGGAGGGCGTTCGCGATCTCGCCGAGCGTGACGTCGGCCTCGACCGCGGCGCGGATGCGGGGCAGGACGTTCTCCGACCCCGAGGCCGCGGCCGTCAGCGCTGCCAGCGTCGCGGCCGCGGTGTTCGGGTCGCGGCCGCGCGCGGACGGCGTGGGTTCGCTCGACCTGGCGCCGCTCGAGGTCCGGGTCGATCCGCTGCGGCGCGGGTCGCTGCTCCTCGCCCTCGTCGGTGAAGGCGTTGACGCCGACGATGATCCGGTCCCCCGCCTCGATCGGCCCGCTGGACGTCGTACGCGGCGTCGCCGATCGCATCGGGCTGGTAGCCGGCCTCGAGCGCGACGAGCGTGCCGCCGAGATCGTCGATGTGGGCGAGCTCCTCCATCGCGCCGCGGTGGATCGTCTCGGTCAGGGTCTCGACGTAGTACGAGCCCGCCAGCGGGTCGACGGTCAGCCGCGACCCCGGCCTCGTGATACAACACTTGTTGAGTTCGGAGGGCGAGCCGCGCGGTCGAGGGCGTGGGCAGCCCGAGCGCCTCGTCGAGCGCGTTCGTGTGCAGCGACTGCGTCCCGCCGAGGACCGCGGCGAGCGCCTGGACCGTCGTGCGGACGACGTTCACGTCCGGCTGCTGGGCGGTGAGCGTCGATCCGCCGGTCTGGACGTGGAACCGCATGGCCATGCTCTTCGGATCCTTCGCGCCGAACCGGTCGCGCGCGACCGTCGCCCACGTGCGCCGGGCGGCACGGAACTTCGCGACCTCCTCGAGGAGGTCGCCGTGGGCGGCGAAGAAGAAGGAGAGGCGCGGCGCGAATTCGTCGAAGGCCAGGCCCGCGCCGATCGCGGCATCGGCATAGGCGATCGCGTTGGCGACCGTGAACGCGACCTCCTGGATCGCCGTCGCTCCCGCCTCGCGCATGTGGTAGCCGCTGATGCTGATCGTGTTCCAGGCCGGCAGCTCGGTCCGGCAGTAGGCGAACGTGTCCGTCACGAGCCGCATCGACGGTCCGGGCGGGAAGATGTAGGTCCCCCGCGCGATGTACTCCTTGAGGATGTCGTTCTGGATCGTGCCGCGGAGTGCGCGCGGGTCGACGCCGCGCCGGCGCGCCACGGTCTCGTAGAGCATCAGCAGGATGGCGGCGGTGGCGTTGATCGTCATCGAGGTGGAGACCTCGCCGGGGTCGATCCCGTCGAGGAGGAGCTCCATGTCGGCGATCGAGTCGATCGGCACGCCGGTGCGCCCGACCTCGCCGACGACCATCGGGTCGTCCGAGTCGTATCCCATCTGGGTCGGCAGATCGAAGGCGACCGAGAGGCCGGTCTGGCCGCGCTCGAGGAGGTAGCGGAAGCGGCGGTTCGTCTCCTCCGCCGAGCCGAATCCCGCGTACTGGCGCATCGTCCACGGCCGGCCGCGGTAGCCGTCGGGGTGGATGCCCCGGGTATACGGGAACGCGCCCGGGCTCCCCCAGCGCCGTGGCTGGATCGAAGTCCTTGAGGTCCGACGGGCCATAGACCGGCTCGACCTCGATGCCGGACGCGGACCGATGCGGACGGCGCCGCTCCGGCGCGTCGGGCTCGCTCATCGGCCCACGATTGTAGTCGCGCCTACTCGAGCCGAAGCAGGGCGGCGCCGGTCGCGACCGTCTGACCCGGGGCGACCTCCAGCTCGATGACCCGACCGGCGCGCGGAGCGCGCACCTCGTTCTGCATCTTCATCGCCTCGATCGTCAGGAGCGCGGCGCCCTCGTCCACCTCGTCGCCCGGCGGCCACGGCGACGGCCACGACGAGGCCCGGCAGGGTCGCCCGCACCTCGACCGGCCCGGCCTGCGAGGGGCCCTCGGTCTCGGCCTCGGCCAGGACCCGCTCTCGCCAGGACCGAACGGTGACCGGGATGCGACGTCCGCGCAGGGTGACGGTCCATTCGGTCCCCTGTCCTTCCACAAGGACAAGCTGTGACCGATCGCCGTCGGTCAGCCGCGCGATTCCGTCGCGCCGGGTCGGCCCAGTCGAGCCGCCAGCCATCGGCCGGGGCAACCGGGTCGCCGGCGACGCGCGTCTCGAGGTCGGTCATCCGCGGAGGGCCTCCCGGCGGCCGAGCTCACCCCACGCCGAGCCGCGTGGTGGGCGCCGGTTCGGCCGGTGCTCGCGGCGCCTCGCGTCGCGCCGTCGCCGCCGCCAGCGCGGCCAGCCCGCGGTCCTCGTCACTCAACGGCGGGCCGGCCGCCCATCGGTCCGCGATGAGACCGGTGTCGTAGTCGCCGGCCGCGAAGCCGGGCTCGTCGACGAGCCAGCGCAGGAAGCCGGCATCGGTCTGGAGCCCGCCGACCAGCGTCTCGTCCAGGGCGCGCCGGAGTCGACGGATCGCGGACGGTCGGTCGTCGGCGTGGACCATCAGCTTGGCGAGGAGCGGGTCGTATTCGGGGCGGAGATCGGTGTCGGCCTCGATGCCGGCGTCGACGCGAACGCCGGGTCCGGACGGCATCTCCCATGCGCCGATTCGACCGGAGGTCGGACGGAAGCCGTCGTACGGATCCTCGGCGTAGATGCGGACCTCGATCGCGTGGCCGCGACGCGGCGCATCGAGCACCTCCGGCGGGAGCCGCTCCCCCGCCGCGATCCGGATCTGCCACGCCACGAGGTCGAGCCCGGTGACGAGCTCGGTGACGCCGTGCTCGACCTGGAGGCGCGTGTTCATCTCGAGGAAGTAGTGGCTGCCATCCTCCGCGACGAGGAACTCGACGGTGGCCGCGTTGTGGAAGTCGACGGTGCCGGCGACCCGGCGGGCGGAGTCGAACAGCGCGCGACGCGTCGGATCGTCGATCGCGGGTGACGGCGACTCCTCGACGAGCTTCTGGTGACGGCGCTGGACCGAGCAGTCGCGCTCGCCGAGCACCGCGAGGTTGCCGTGGCGATCGCCGAGGAGCTGCACCTCCACGTGGCGCGCCGGTGAGACGAGCCGCTCGACGTAGATCGTGCCGTCGCCGAAGGCCGAGGCCGCCTCGCGTCGCGCGGCCTCCATCGCCGGCCGCAGGTCGTCGGGCGCGTCGACGCGGCGCATGCCTCGCCCGCCTCCGCCGGCCGCCGCCTTCAGCATCACCGGGTAGCCGATGTCCGCGACCGCGGCGACGTCATCGGTCGAGCGCGACCGTCGTGCCCGGCACGATCGGGACGCCGGCGTCGGCCGCGGACCGACGCGCGGCGAGCTTGTTGCCGAGCGCCTCGAGCGCCGACGGTGGCGGCCCGACGAAGACGAGCCCCGCGGCCTCGACGGCGCGAGCGAACGCCGCGTCCTCCGACAGGAACCCGTAGCCGGGATGGATCGCCTCGGCCCCGGCGCGGCGCGCGGCATCGACGACGGCCTCGATCGACAGGTACGAATCGCGCGCCGCCGGCGGGCCGATCCGCTCCGAACGGTCGGCCAGCCGCACATGGAGCGCGTCGACATCGGCATCCGAATGAACCGCGATCGGGCTGATGCCCAGCTCTCGGCAGGCGCGGATCACGCGGATCGCGATCTCTCCGCGGTTCGCGATCAGCAGGCGCTGGAACGGCGGTGCCGGCATGTCCGTGCGCAAAGACGCCGGGTCCCTCAAAGCGGGAGGTTGCCGTGCTTCTTCGGCGGGAGCGACTGTCGCTTGTTCTCGAGCATCGCCAGCGCAGCGGCGACGCGCGCCCGCGACTCGGATGGCTGGATCACCTCGTCGACGTAGCCGCGAGCCGCCGCGATGTACGGGTTCGCGAAGCGGTCCTCGTATTCGGCGACGAGGCGCGCGCGCTCCGCATCGGCATCATCGGCCTCGGCGATCCGGTCGCGGAAGATGATGTTGACGGCACCCTCGACGCCCATGACCGCGATCTCGGCCGTCGGCCACGCGTAGTTCATGTCGCCGCGCACGTGCTTGCTGCTCATGACGTCGTACGCGCCGCCGTACGCCTTCCGCGTGATGATCGTGACCTTCGGGACCGTCGCCTCACAGTACGCGTACAGCAGCTTGGCGCCGTGGCGGATGATCCCCCGATGCTCCTGGTCGACGCCCGGGAGGAAGCCCGGAACGTCGACGAGCGTCAGCAGCGGAATGTTGAACGCATCGCAGGTGCGGACGAAGCGGGCCGCCTTGTCGGACGCGTCGATGTCCAGGACACCGGCGAGCACTTCGGGCTGCTGCGCGACGATGCCGATGCTGCGGCCCTCGATGCGCGCGAAGCCGCAGATGATGTTGCGCGCGAACAGCGCGTGGACTTCGGTGAACGAATCGGCATCGACGATGCCGCCGATGACGGCGTGCATGTCGTACGACTGCTTCGGCGAGTCGGGAACGAGCGCATCGAGCGCCGCGCCGTCGACGCTCGGCGCCGCCCACTCGGTCCGGCGCGGCGGCAGGTCGACGTTGTTCTGCGGCAGGTAGCCGATCAACGTCCGCGCCAGCTCCAGTGCCTGCGGCTCGCCCGGCGCGAGGAAGTGCGCGACGCCGCTCGTCTCGTTGTGGACGCGCGCGCCGCCGAGCCCCTCGAAATCGATCTCCTCGTGGGTCACGGTCTTCACGACGTTCGGTCCGGTGACGAACATGTAGCTCGTGCCCTCGACCATGACGACGAGGTCCGTGATCGCCGGCGAGTACACCGCGCCGCCGGCGCACGGCCCCATGACGAGCGAGAGCTGCGGCACGACGCCGGAGGCCAGGGTGTTGCGCAGGAAGATGTCGGCATAGCCGCCGAGGCTCACGACGCCCTCCTGGATCCGCGCGCCGCCCGAATCCGAGAGGCCGATGATCGGCGCGCCGTTCTCCATCGCAAGATCCATGACCTTGCAGATCTTCTCGGCGTGCGCTTCCGACAGCGAGCCACCGAACACCGTGAAGTCCTGGCTGTACACAAAGACAAGCCGATCGTCGATGCGTCCGTATCCGGTGACGACGCCATCACCGAGGTATCGCTCCTCGTCGATTCCGAAGTCGGTGGCGCGATGCGTCACGAACGCGTCGATCTCGGTGAAGCTGTCTTCGTCAAGCAACAGCTCGAGGCGCTCTCGCGCCGAGAGCTTGCCGCGCGCGTGCTGTTGATCGAGCCGTTTCGATCCCCCACCCGTTCGCGAGTCCTCGCGCATCGTCGCCAGTCGCTGGAGCTTGTCGGCCGTCGACACGCAACGCACTCCTTCGGGTGGTTCGGTGGTGTGGGCCCGGCAGGAATCGAACCTGCGACCGTCCGGTTATGAGCCGGTTGCTCTAACCATTGAGCTACGGGCCCGCGAGCAAGACGGTGGACAAGTCCGAGTATACGCGGATGTCTTTGCACAACGACGCCGGCATTTCTCCACGTTGTGGATAACCCGGATGCCCGCGCGTCGGGTCGAGCGCCTATCATCGGATGCGTTCCTCCCGCCCCTGTCCAACGGAAGGTGTTGCGTTGACGAAGGTCATATCGATCGCGAATCAGAAGGGCGGAGTGGGCAAGACCACCTGCTCCATCAACCTGGGCGGCGCGCTGGCGGAGCGCGGCTATCGCGTCCTGTGCGTCGACATGGATCCGCAGGCAAATCTCACGGTCGGCCTGGGCATTTCGCTGTCGGACGTCCGCGTGTCGATGGCCGATGTCCTCTCCGACGATCGCATCGCGCTCGACGAGACCGTGCGCGAGACCGAGACGCAGGGATTGTGGGTCGCCCCGGCGACGCTGGAGCTCGCGTCGACCGAAGTCGAGCTCTTCACCGCCATCGGCCGCGAGATGGTCCTCCGCGACGCGCTCGCCGGCTGGGCCGATCGACAGTTCGACGTCGTGATCATCGACTGCCCGCCGACGCTCGGACTGCTGACGATCAACTCGCTCGTGGCGTCGAGTCGCGTGATCATCCCGGTGCAGACGCAGTACTACGCGATCAAGGGCCTGACCGCGCTGATCAAGGTCATCAACACGATCAAGATCAAGCTCAACCACGACCTCGAGGTGCTCGGCCTGCTGCCGACGTTCTACGACGGCCGGACCGTCCTCGCGCGCGAGATGCTCGAGAACCTGAAGCAGCTCGGTGACCATCGGGTCTTCAACACGATGATCAAGCAGACCGTGAAGCTCGGCGAGGCCCCGCTCACCGGCAAGCCCGTCACCGAGTACGCAACGAACTCATCGGCCGCGCGCGCGTTTCGCGACCTTGCCCAGGAGGTGATCGAGCTTGGCTAGCAAGGGTCCCGCATTCCGCGAGAACATCCATCGGCTGTTCGACGAGGCACAGTCGACCGACCTCGCTCCGGGCATCGTCTCGCTCATCGAGTCACGCGGAACGCACGCGCAGATCCGCGAGGTGCCGGTCTCGAAGATCCTCCCCAATCCGGCGCAGCCGCGACTCACCTACGACGAGGAGTCGCTGACCGAGCTCGCCGCCTCCATCCGCGAGCACGGCGTCCTCCAGCCGATCCTCGTGCGGCCCAGCGGCTCGAAGTTCGAGCTCATCGCCGGCGAACGGCGCTGGCGCGCGTCGAGCATGGCGGAGCGCGAGACGATTCCGGCGATCGTCGCCGAGTTCGACGATCAGACCGCGCTCGAGGTCAGCATCATCGAGAACCTCCAGCGCGAGGACGTCTCGCCGCTCGAGGAGGCGACGATGTTCCGCAAGATGACCGAGACCTTCGGCTACTCGCTGCGTCAGCTGGCCCAGAAGGTCGGCAAGGACAAGGGCTACATCGAGAATCGGCTGCGCCTGACCGATGCGCCCGCCGACGTTCGGGAGCTCGTGTCCGTGCGCAAGGACACGATCAGCCACGCCTACGAGCTGATGAAGATCGGGGACGAGCGCAAGCGGCGCCGGCTCGAGAAGCGCATCGTGGCCGGCGAGCTGTCACTGGCCAAGCTGCGACTGATCACGGGGACGACGCGGCAGCCGGAGAACGGCGACAGCCACGAAGAGCGCAAGCCTCGCCGGCGGGCACGCACCGTCGCGGGTCAGGTGGCCGACGCGCGGGCCGCGGACGATGCCCTGATGGGCGCAAGGTCGAAGCTCGCCGAGGGCATCGACGACCTCGTCGACATCCTTCGCCAGCCGGAGCTCCTCGAGCAGATCCCCGAGGTCAACCGCTCGAACTTCGCGAAGCACCTGACGATCACGAAGCTGAAGATCGAGAACGCGATCGCGATCATTCGGGCCGGGGCCCCAGCCGCGGAGGGCGAGTAGCCGCCCTCAGGCGACGTAGCTCATCACCTCGCGATTGGCGACGAGGAAGTCGACCAGCTTCTCCTGGGCCTTCGGATCGGTCCGGCGCAGGCCGGCGATCGCCTTCGGCAGCTCGAAGATCGGCGCGGCCAGCGATCCGGCCGTGTCGATGCCGACGACATGGTCCGGTCCCCCGCCGACGAGGAAGGCGCGCTGGAAGCCGCGCTCGTCGAGCCCGGCGGCCCGGCAGAACGAGGCGATCGCCGTCCCGACGCCCATGCGCTTGGCGAAGTCCATGAACAGGTCGGCGGCCCAGGCGTCCACCTGGCCGGCGTCCTGGTCCTCCACCATCTCCCGATAGCTGCGCTCGTCGACCTCGCTCATCTCGGCCGATTCTAGCGAGCCGGCGACGCGCCGCGCGAGGCCACGCGACGGCTCCGCGCTGCGTTATCCTCGCCGCGGATGATCGACCAGCACTCCGACCCGCGAACCGAGGACACCGTCGTCTTCGAGCTCCTGCGCACCGAGCGCGGCGGCACGCGCCCGGAGATCGTCGGCCGGGCCGTGTTCCGCGGCGGGCAGTCCACGATCGAGGCTTCCGACGAGATTCGGGCGGCCGTCGAGGAGCTGCTCGACCGGGCCTTCGTCGATCGCGTTCGGGCGGACGAGCGACCGCGGGGCTACCGGCGGACCGGCCAGGGAATCGTCGACCTCCTCGTCCCGGGAATGCCCGAGCACTTCATCGCCCGGATGCGCGGGCTCTGGCTCAGCTACCCGGACGGATCGGTGATCACCGCCCGCGCGGCGACGGCCGGCTCCTCGACCGCCGTGGCCCTGCCGGAGTCAACCGACGTCGGCCCGCCGGTGACGGACGCGCGGACGCGCCGCGCCACCCTCGGGACGGCCGACCGGACGCTGGGCACGCGGCCGCTGGTCCTCAGCCACCCGCCCGATACCGGCATCCGCCCGGTCGGCGAGACTCCCAGCGATCGGCGTATCGCCGGTCAGCCGGACCGACTGCGGCTGGCTGGTCTGAGCATGGGTATCATCCACCCATGACCCTGCTGCAGCGCCTGGCGCTCCCGATCCTCGTGCTCATCGTCGACGTCGCGTACTGGGTCCTGACCTACGAGCCGGCCGGCACCGTGCTGCTGTTCCTCTTCGCGATCGCCCTCGGGCGTGATGATGACCGTGCTCGGCCCGACCTTGAACGACGTCGGGCCGACGGCCCCGGTCGACCCGGATTGGCACGAGCGGCGGGCCTGAGCCTCGCCGGGCATGCAGAGAGCCGGACACTGCGGCTGCCCTGGCGGCTGAGCCGCCAACGCAGTGTCCGGCACAAAGGTACTAACGGGAGATCGGCCCCGGCGTTAGTCTCGGGACGCTGCACCGGGTCCGCGGATCGAAGAGACGGAGGTCGCAGACGATGACGGTCGTTGCCATCCACCTCGGCGCCGTCCACGGCGCGCCGGTCGAAGCGGTGGCATCGGTCGAGGCTCGAGCCGGGAAGGGACTCGAGGGCGACCGCCACTTCCACGCCGACGGCAACGCCGACCCGGGTGAGGCGCTGACCCTCGTCGAGGCGGAGGTCGTGGACGAGGTCGGACTGCCGCCGGGCGGGACGCGACGCCAGGTGACCGTTCGCGGCGTGCGCCTGAACGACCTGATCGGCCGGCGATTCCGGGTCGGCGAGCGTCGAGTGCTACGGGGTCAAGCTCTGCGAGCCGTGCCTCACCCTCGAGGGGAACACGCGCCCCGGCATCATCCGCGAGCTCGTGCATCGGGCCGGGATCAACGCCGACATCCTCAACGACGGCACGATCTCCGTCGGCGACGAGATCACGACCCCGGACGACCTGACGCATCCGGTTGATCAGTCGTCGAAGCGGAACCGGGTCGGGTCCCGGGTGATGTCCGTCCAGGCGATGGCCTTGCGCGGCCGGATGGCGATCGCCCCGTTGGCCCGATAGAAGTCGGGCGTCATCCGATATTCGGGAAACTTCGCGTTCGACGCGGCCGCCAGCGCCGTGGCGAGCTCTTCATCGATGCCGGTGAGGACTTCGGCGTCGCCCTCGACGATGATGATCTCCTCGGTGCCATCGAGATGGATCGTCACGTGGGGGTTCTCCCCCACCTCGCGCACCCACCGCGTCTCCGGGCTTCCGCCGACGTAGAGCGTGCCATCCACGTAGAGGCCATCGATCGGACGGACGCGCGGGCGGCCGCTGCGGCCGACGGTGACGACCCAGTAGAGGCGATCGGCCGCCAACCGCTCCTCGACGCGGCTCCACTCGACGAACTCGGTGGCCTTCGTGATGCCGTAGTCGGCCGGGATGGCCGGGCGGTCGATACGGGGAGCGTTCATCAACGTACCGGATCGTCTGCGGGCGGGCGGAGGGTGGCTCCGGCGGTAGGATTCGAACCTACGACCAAGCGGTTAACAGCCGCCCGCTCTACCACTGAGCTACGCCGGAACGCACGAAGGAGCCATCGGTTGGCTCATCGGGACGGGCGGATGATACCGCGGCCCCGATGGGAGGGTCAAAGAACCGAGCGGCTGCGGTGATGCGCCATCGGCGGCGTCGCGTAGTACCTGCGTCAACGCCGCCGCATCGGATCGGGCCCATCAGTGCGGTCGGCATGTTCCCGCGAACTCACGAGGAGACCACGCTCATGGCGCCTGCCCTGAACCGGACGGCAGCTCGCACGATGGCCGTCATCATCGCGATCGCCGCCCTGCTCGTGTCGGTCGTCGTGCCGAACGCGATCCAAGGGTCGAGCCACCGGGAGGCCCCGCTCATCAGCAGGGACCCGACGGCTGACAACACCGACCTTTACGCGTTCGTCTCGCCCGACAAGCCGAACACCGTGACGATCATCGCCAACTACATCCCGCTGGAGGAACCGGCTGGCGGGCCAAACTTCAACTCGTTCGACGACAACGTCCTGTACGAGATCAAGGTCGACAACAGCGGCGACGCGAAGGCCGACCTGACCTATCAGTTCCGGTTCAAGACCAGCATCGGCGAGTCCGACCTGTTCGGCCCGTCGTTCCTGTACAACGACTTCACGATCGACTCACCCACCGATCCTGACCTGCTGCTTCGCCAGAGTTACACCGTGACCCGTGTGAAGAACGGCTCGTCGACGAAGGTCGGGTGGTGGCACCGTGCCGCCGGTCAATGTCGGGCCGCGCTCGACCCCGAGCTACGAGTCCGCGCTCGCCAGTCCCGCGATTGCGACGCTCAACGGTGGCGTCAAGGCCTTCGCCGGGCAGCGGGACGACTCGTTCTTCGTCGATCTCGGATCGATCTTCGACCTCGGCGGACTTCGCCCGTTCGACCCCGCACACCTCGCACCGATCACGCCGGCGACGCCGGGGGTCGATGGAGTGGGCGGGTTCAACACTCACACGATCTCGCTGCAGATCCCGATCACGAAGCTGACGCGCGACGGGAAGATGCACGCCCTCGGCGATCCCGAGGCGGTCATCGGCGTGTGGGCGACGGCCAGCCGACCGCAGGTCACCGTCCTGAGCTCCGGCAGCGCATCGGCCCGGGGGCCGTGGGTGCAGGTTTCGCGGCTTGGGAATCCGCTGATCAACGAGGTGATCATCCCCACGAAGCTGAAGGACCGATGGAACTCTCAGGCTCCGAGCGGGGACGCGCAGTTCGCGAAGTACTACACCTCGCCTGCGCTCGCCAACATCGTCAACACGGTCTACCCACCGCTCGTGAACGCACGAACGACGGGACGCGCGGACCTGGCGGCGATCCTGCTCACCGGCCTGACCTTGCCCGATGGCACGAAGTTCACCTTCACGGGGAACGTGCAGGCCGACATGCTGCGGCTCAACACCGCGGTGCCGCCATGCACGGCCGACGCGGTCACCGATGACATGGGCAGCTGCTCACGGCTTGGTGTCCTCGACGGCGACCTGGCCGGCTTCCCGAACGGGCGCCGGCTCGCAGACGACGTCACCGACATCGAGCTGCGGGCCGTCGTGGACGGCTACGGGTCGTTCGTGAACGGGATCTTCGGCACGCTGACACCGAACAACGAGCCGAATAACGACGTCGGGGACGGGGTCAATGTCAATGACCGCGACTTCCTCTCGGCGTTCCCCTACCAGGCCACGCCCCACCAGGGGTATGAGATGGGACCCACGGACATGCATCACCCGCCTGGTGATGTGAGCACCGGGCCCCTGTAGGTCGCGAGACCGATCCGAGTGGGGCCGGCGCGAGGCCGGCCCCACTCGAGCCCTGACAGCTGGAGGTGCCCGCGTGACCATGCCGATCCGATCGCGCCGCGTTATCTCGGTCGTGATCGGTGCCACCCTCGCCATCACTGTCGCCATCGTCGCGGCGCTGATCGTCGTGGTCCCACGGCTCAACGGCACGGCGCCCGCCGCCCAGGTGCTGGCCGAGGCGGCCCGCCAGCGAACGCTGGGCGCGTCCGACCTCGCCGTCGGCAACGCGGCGTCGGCGACGCGTGAGTCGCCCGAGAGCCCTGAGGCTTTCACCCGCCTCGGGTCCGCTCTCCTCGAGCAGGTGCGCGTGACCGGCGATCCATCGGCCTACGCGCGAGCCGAGACGGCCTTCGACCGCGCCCTCGCCCTAGACGCCGACGACCCGGCCGCCCTGATCGGTCGTGGAACCCTCGCCCTTGCCCGCCATGAGTTCGCCGATGCCCTCGAGCTCGGCGAGCGTGTGCGCATCCTCGCGCCGGAGATCGTGATCACGGATGGGGTGATCGGTGACGCGCAGGTCGAGCTCGGACGCTATGACGAAGCCATCGAGACGATTCAACACATGGTCGATGCCCGCCCCGACCTCGCGTCCTACAGCCGCGTCGCCTACCTGCGCGAGCTGCACGGGGATCTCGACGGAGCCATCGCAGCGATGGAGCTCGCGCTGGCCGCCGGTGGCCCCACGGTCGAGAACACCGAGTACGTGCGGGTGCAACTCGGACACCTGCAGCTGGCCGCGGGACGGCCCGACCTCGCCGAGCGTCTCTACCGGGCGTCGATCGCGCGCCTGCCTGGCTACGTTCCTGCCGTCGGAGGCCTCGCCCGTGTCGCGATCGGTCGCGGCGACTTCGACGAAGCGATCGACCTCCTGACCGAAGCCACGCATCGCCAGCCCTTGCCGGAGCTCATCGTCCTGCTCGGCGAGACTCTCGAAGCCGATGGGCGTCCCGACGAGGCGCAGGCCGAGTACGACCTGGCCGAGGCGATCCAGCGCCTGTACGCGGCCAATGGAGTGACGATCGACCTCGAGCTGGCGGCTTTCACCGCCGCGCACGGTGACCCTTCGGAAGCGCTCGACCTGGCCCGACAGGCCTACGAGCAGCGGCCGACGATCTACGCGGCCGACACGCTCGCCTGGGCGCTCCATCGGTCTGGAGATGATCGCGAGGCCGATCGATACGCTCATGAGGCATTGAGGCTGGGCAGCCGCGACGCACGCCTCCTCTACCACGCGGGTGCGATCGCCGTCGCGCTCGGCGACCCCGTCCGCGCACGAGAGCTCCTGACGCAGTCGCTGGCCGGGAATCCGGCCTTCAGCCCGCTGGATGGGCCGCGGGCCGAGCGGCTCCTCGACCGACTGGCGGTCGCGACGCCGTGAGGCCCCTACGGCCTACTCGAGGTAGTCCTTCAGCTTCCGGCTGCGGCTCGGGTGGCGCAGCTTGCGCAGCGCCTTCGCCTCGATCTGCCGGATCCGCTCGCGGGTCACGTTGAAGTCGCGCCCGACCTCCTCGAGGGTCCGCGATCGGCCGTCCTCGAGCCCGAAGCGCAGCTGGAGCACGCGTCGCTCCCGCGGCGTGAGCGAGTCGAGCACGCCCTCCACCTGCTCCTTGAGCAGCTGGTGGCTCGCGGCGTCGGCCGGCGCCACCGAGGCGAGGTCCGGGATGAAGTCACCGAGGTGGCTGTCCTCCTCCTCGCCGATCGGCGTCTCGAGGCTCACCGGCTCCTGGCTGACCTTCATGATCTCGCGCACCTTCTCCGGCGAGACGGTCTGCGGGCCCTCGCCGACGCGCTCGTCGACCTCGGCCTCGGTCGGCTCGCGCTGGAGCTTGTCGCGGAGCTCGCGGATCACCTCGTCGCGGCTCATGCGCCGGGCGATCTCCTCGACCGTCGGCTCCCGCCCGAGCTCCTGGAGCAGGGTGCGGCTGACCCGGATCAGGCGGTTGATCGTCTCGACCATGTGGACCGGGATGCGGATCGTGCGCGCCTGGTCGGCGATCGCGCGCGTGATCGCCTGCCGGATCCACCACGTCGCGTACGTGCTGAACTTGAAGCCCTTCTCGTAGTCGAACTTCTCGACCGCCCGGATGAGGCCGATGTTCCCCTCCTGGATGAGGTCCAGGAAGCTCATGCCGCGACCGATGTACTTCTTGGCGATGCTGACCACCAGGCGCAGGTTGGCCTCGGTCAGGCGCTTGCGCGCATCGGTGCTCTGCTCGACCAGGCGGCCCGAGCGCTTCTCGAGCGGGACGTCGAGCGGGATGGTCGGGTCGTAGCCGAGGCTGAGCAGGTACTCCGGGTCATGGCCGGACTCGATGTAGTCCTTGACGATGTCCTGGGTCGTCTCGCGCGCCCAGGCCTCGAGCTCGTAGAGCTCGACCGATCCGGGATGGCTGACCGATCGGAACCGATAGGTGGCGCCGAACAGGATCGCGTCCTTGATCCCCTGGGCCGGATCCGAGGCGAGGACCTTGAGGATCGACTCGCCCTCCATCAGCCGGGTCCGGGCCTCGTCGTCGAGGTTGCCGGCGCGCCGCGCCTTCGAGAGCCGGATCGTCGGCGGCTCGATCGTCTTGCGCCGCCGCCCGGTCCACCAGTCGATCGCGTCGTGGGTGACGTGCGGCGCCTCGCGGGGCAGGTCGAAGGCGCGCATCGCGGCCATGCTGCGGGCCTTCGGCTCGCTGTCGAGCGTGACCCAGGCGAAGAGGTTCACGAGCGAGCGGGCCGGGTCCTCGACGATCAGCTCGCCGAGCTCGATCGCCTTGGCCAGGACGACCTCTTCCTCGGCGGTGAGCAGCGCGACCTTGCCGATCTCCTTGAGGTACATCCGCACCGGGTCGTCGATGCCGATGAGGTCGGCGGCCAGGGCCTCGAGGTCCTCCTCGCCCTCCTTGGCCGGTGCCGGCCGGGGCCGGGCCGGGAGGGCGCTCGTCCTCATCGGGCTCGCCGATGAGCGTCGGCTGGTTCTGCGCGTCGAGGACCTCGACGCCGGCCTCCTCGGCCGCGGCGTACAGCTCCTCGACCGCGCCCATGTGCGCCTCGGGCTCCGGAATGGCGGCGAGGATCTGGTCATGGGTGATGAAGCCCTCTTCGCGCCCGCGCGCGATGAGGTCGACGACCGCGGCCGAGGCCGCGCCGTCGTCGCCGGCTCCGTTCTTGCCCGCCGCCGCGCCCTTCTTGGCCGCTCCAGCCTTCGGAGCCGGCCGCCTTCGCTGCTGCCGCCTTCGGGGCAGCCGCCTTCGGTGCAGGCGCCTTGGCGGCGGCCTTCGGCCGTCGCGGCCGCCTTCGGTGCAGCCGCCTTGCGTGGCGGCCTTGGCAGTCGCCGCGGCCTTCGCGGGCGCGGCCTTCGCGGTTGCCGCCTTCGCGGCGCCGCTGCCTTCGCGCGCGGCCTTCGGCCGTCGTCGCCGTGCCTTCGGCTTCGCGGCCGTGGCGGCCTTCACGGAGCCGCCGTGTCCGTCTTCGTCTTCGTGTCCGTCGCGGGCTTGGCCGCGGGGCGCTTGGTTGGCGTGGATGTCGCCACGGGTTACTTCCTCCTCTGGCCGGCCAGGACGGCCGCCGGATTGATCGCCTGTTCGAGCTGCTCTCGTTCGAGATGCAGGACCTGGAACTGTCGTTCGAGCTCGCTGATGTCTTCGTTGTCGTTGTCGTCGCGCCCACCAACGCTGATGAGCGCCTGGAGATCGGCAAGACGCTCCTGCACCCGCTCCTTGCGGAGCCGAAGGAGCACGACGCGCAATGCCTCGCGATCGGTCTCGAGGTCGGCGCGCACGCCGCGCGCTCGCGCCGATGCCAGCAGGTCGCGCGCCAGGGCCGCCGTGGCGGGATCCAGGGTCGCGACGAACGCCTCGAGGTCGAGCCGTCCCTCCGGCGCCGCCAGCGATGGCGCTCCATGCCGCCCACAGCGCCCGCGCCGACTCGTCGCGCAGCGGGAGCGTCTCGCCGGCCTGCTCCGCGGCGAGAACCGGGTCGACGAGCAGGAGCGTCAGCGCCTCGCGCTCGAGCGGGCTGAGCCGAGGGCCCTCGTCCTCTGCGATCGAGGCGGCCGAGACCGGCCGAATCGGCATCGGTCGAGGGCCCCGCGACAGCTCGTCGCGGAGGATCCGCTCGTCGATCCCGGCCAGCTGACGGGCGAGCACGCGGAACATACGAGTCGCGCTGCGACGCGGTCGGGAATGCGCCGGAGCAGGTCGAGCATGTGCTGCATGTAGGCTGCGACTGTCGACTGGTTCGCAGGTCCAGCGCGCTCGCGCGCGCGCTCGCATGAAGTACGGGATGCAGCTCCTCGGCGTCCGCCACCGCCGTCCGCCAGCCGTCCGGATCGGTTCGGATCAGCTCGTCGGGGTCCTTGCCGGCCGGGATGCGGATCACCCGCACCTTGCTGACGACCGGCCCGGAGCTCCTCGACAGGCCCCGCTGCGTCGCCGCCTCGCCCGCGAGGTCGACGTCATAGGCCAGGGCGACCGCATCGGCATAGCGGTTGGCGAGCTCGACCTGGCCGGCGGTCAGCGCCGTACCGAGGCTGGCGACCACGTTCTCGAAGCCGGCCTGGTGAGCGGCCATCACGTCGGTGTAGCCCTCGACGATGACGGCGAGCTTCTCCCGCCGGATCGCGCTCTTGGCGAGGTCGATCCCGTACAGCGTCCGGCTCTTGTCGAAGAGGGCGGTCGCCGGCGAGTTGAGGTATTTCGGTCCTTCCGCGTCGGGCATGATGCGGCCGCCGAGGCCGATCGCCCGCCCGCTCGCGTCGCGGATCGGGATGATGATCCGGCCACGGAACCGGTCGTAGACCCCGCCACGGGTCGACGGACTGGCGATGCCCGCATCGGTCAGCTCACCGTCGCTGAAGCCCTTGGCTCGCAGCCGGGTGCTCAGCGCCTCCCACGTGTTCGGCGCGTAGCCGATGCCGAAGCGCTCCTGGGTCTCGCTGCTGAGGCCGCGCTCCTCGAGATAGGCGCGAGCCCGCTCCGCCTGGCTCGCCTGGAGCAGGACCTCGCGGTACCACGCGATCGCCGCCTCGAGTGCCTCGCGGAGGCGTCGACGGCGACGGTCCTCCCCCGCCGTCCGCGCGCTGAGCTCGACGCCGGCCGCTCCGCCAGCCGGGACAGTGCCTCGCGGAAGTCCAGCCCGTCGCGGCGCATGACGAACGTGAAGATGTCGCCGTGCTCTCCGCAGCCGAAGCAGTGCCACGTCTCGCGCTCGGGCGTGACGATGAAGGACGGCGTCTTCTCCGCGTGGAAGGGGCAGAGGCCCTTCTGGATCGTTCCCGCACGCTTGAGCGCGACCGTCTCGCCGACGACGTCGGCGACCGGGAGCTTCGCCTTGATCTCGGCGACGATGCCGGAGGAAGAGGTGATGGCGCCGCCCTCGCGCGCTCGGAGCACGGTTGTCAAGTGCTTTGTCAAGGTACCAGGGCCTATTCTACCCGATTGTCAAGTTTCTCGCCACTTTCGCGCGCGGGCTTCCCACCGATGCGCACGGTCAGTACACTGCCCAGCACCGCACCGGACCGCACCACGAGAGCCATGTCGGCCACGGACCTCGCCTCGCCACCCGACCGATCGCCCGGCTCGACCGCCGAGGTGATGCGGGCCGCCTTCCGCGAGCTGCACGGACGGCGCCTGCACGGGTTCGCGCTGCTGCTCACCCTCGGCGATCGCCCGAGCGCCGCGCGACTCGCCTCCGAGGCGCTGGCGGCCGGGGCCGATGCGCGTCGACGAGCTCCGCCATCCCGAGCGGGCCGCGGCATGGCTGCGCCACCGGGTGGTCGCGTCGGGCTCGAGTCGGTCGGGCCGAACGCGTCGATGCGCGGGCGCTGCTCGACCTCGGCGTGGACGAGGCGCTGGTCGTCGCGTTCGGCTCACTCGGCCGGCTCGAGCGGGCCGCGCTCATCGCTTCCGCGGTCGAGCGCCTGGACCGGCGCGACGTCGCGTCGATCGTCGGGCGCGAGGGATCCTCCCTCGACCGCCTCCTGCGGCGCGCGCGGGAGCGGCTCATGCGGGCATACGCGGACGCCGCGACGGAGCCGCCCGAGGGTCCGATCGCGTCCCACGTGCAGGCCCTCGCCCGGCGGGCGATGGGATGAGCGACCTTCACGATGCGTTCGACGCCTGGCTGATCGCGCGGCGCGCGCGACGATCTGCCGCGCGCGGTGGCGCTCCACGCGTCCGCGTGTCCGGGATGCCTGCGCGCGGCCGGCGCCTTCGATGCCCTGGCGGCGATCGATCTCGGAGCGGCGGAGCTCCCGCCGCTGCGCGTCGCCGCGGCACCGGTTGGCCGGCGCCGTGGCCTCGTGCCCGCGACCGCAGCGGCAATCGCCGTCCTCCTGGTCATCGGCGCCGGAATCGTCGCCGGCGGAACGCTCCTGCGCCCGCCGGACGAGCCCGAGGTCGCGGCCGCGACGCCGACGCTCGGCGAGGGCGTGCTCGGTGGCCAGGGCGGTCCGCAGGCATCCGCAACCGAGAGCCCGACGCCCAGCGCCTCTCCGACCGCCACGCCGACCGGGTCCCCCGAGCCGTCGAGCGATCGAGGGCACCGTGGCGCCGAATCCGACGATGGGCGGCGGTCCGCCGCTGGCGACGCCGGCGCCCCCGACGATCACGCCGCGGCCGACCGCGGCGCCCAGCCCGAGACCCACGGCCGCCGCCACGGCGGCGCCGACGCCCATCCAGCCGACGCCGACGTCGGTGCACGCTCCGGTGCCGACTCACGACGCCGACGCCGACGCCGTTACCCCGACGCCCGGCGTGCTCGGACGTCATCGACAACGAAGGCGACTCGCGCCGACGCGACGTTCCCCGACGATCCCGGCTGCCTGTCAGCCGACGACGACGACGAGCCTCGGACCTGCCCGCTAGCCGGGACGCTACTTGTCCTTGCGTCTCCGTCGAGGAGATCGCCGCCTGGGCGGCCGCGAGCCTGGCGACCGGCACCCGGAAGGGCGAGCAGCTCACGTAGTCGAGTCCGACCTCGTGGCAGAAGGCGATCGAGGTCGGGTCGCCGCCGTGCTCTCCGCAGATGCCGATCTTCAGCTTCGGCTTCGTGGCTCTCCCCTTCTCGACGCCCATCCGCACGAGCTGGCCGATGCCGGCCGCGTCGAGCACCTGGAACGGATTCTCGGGGAGGATCTTCCGGTCCACGTACTGCATCAGGAACTTGCCCTCGGCATCGTCGCGCGAGTAGCCGAAGCCCATCTGGGTCAGGTCGTTCGTGCCGAAGCTGAAGAACTCGGCGTGCTCGGCGATCTCGTCCGCGGTGAGGGCGCCGCGCGGCACCTCGATCATCGTGCCGAACTTGTACGTCACCTGCTGTCCCGAGGACTCGACGATGCGCGCGACCTCGGCCTCGAGGATCTCCCGCGTCTCGCGCAGCTCGTTCACGTGGCCGACGAGCGGGATCATGATCTCCGGCAGCGGCGTGCGTCCCTCGGCCGCGACCCGCGCGGCACCGGCAAGGATCGCCCGCGTCTGCATCTTCACGATGTCGGGCACCATCAGCCCGAGCCGCACGCCGCGCAGGCCGAGCATCGGGTTCTGCTCGACCATCGCCTCGACGGCGTGCAGCAGCTCCTCCTTCTCGGCCAGCTCGGCCTCGAGGCTGGACCGATCCGGGCCCTCGCCATTGGTCGACGCGGAGGCCTTGCCCTCGCGGCGGATGAGCTTCATCGCCCGGGCCGCGTCCTTCTTGCCGAAGACCCGCGTCAGGCCCTTCTCGAGGGTCGGCGTCACGCGGTCGGCGACCGCATCGGTCACGCCACCTCCGGAGACCTCGAGGATCGTGCGCAGCCGCGTGACCTCGGCAATCAGCTCCTCGTGGCTCGGCAGGAACTCGTGCAGCGGCGGGTCGATGAGGCGGATGACGACCGGGAGGCCGTCCATCGCGCGGAAGAGGCCGGCGAAGTCATCGGTCTGGAGGCGCTCGAGCTCGCCCAGGGCGGCATCGAACGTCTCGATCGCCTCGCGATCCTCCGCCGAGCGCTCGTCATCGGGCCTCGCCTTCGCGGCCGTCGCCGCATGGGCATTGAGGATCATTCGCCGGACCGTCGGCAGGCGGTCCTCCTCGAAGAACATGTGCTCGGTCCGGCACAGGCCGATCCCCTGCGCGCCGAACGCTCGCGCGCGCTCCGCGTCGCGCGGGTAGTCGGCATTGGCCCAGACCTGGAGTCGACGGACCTCGTCGGCCCATCCGAGGAGGGTCGCAAGGTCGTGCTCGTCCTCGAAGCGCGCCTCGATCGTCGGGAGCTCGCCCTCGTAGATCTCGCCGGTCGTGCCATCGATGCTGATCAGGTCGCCCTCGGCGACGGTCCCCGTGGCGGTGCGCATCTGGCGCTTCGCGTAGTCGATCTTCAGGGTCTCGGCGCCGGCGACGCACGGGAGGCCCATCGACCGAGCGACCACGGCGGCGTGCGAGGTGGCCCCGCCACGAGCGGTCAGGACGCCCTTCGCGGCGAGCATGCCGTGCACGTCGTCCGGCGAGGTCTCGATGCGGACGAGGATGACGGGATCTCCGGCCTCCTTGGCCGCCACGGCCCGGTCCGGGTCGAAGATCGCCTTCCCGACCGCGGCGCCGGGGGACGCGTTCAGGCCCTTGCCGAGCAATCGGTCCGCCGACCTTGGCCTTCGCCGACTCGTCGAACCGTGGGAGCAGGAGCTGGACGATCTGCGCGGGGTCGACCCGCTGGATCGCCTCCTCCTTCGTGATGACGCCCTCGCTGACCATGTCGACCGCGATCTTCACCGCCGCCGGCGCCGTCCGCTTCCCGGAGCGCGTCTGCAGCATGTAGAGGGTGCCGCGCTCGATCGTGAACTCGAGGTCCTGCATCTCGCGGTAGTGCCCCTCGAGGCGTTGGGCGATCTCCTCGAACTGCGCGTACACCGCCGGCAGCTCGTCGCGCATCTGGCTGATCTTCGCGGGCGTGCGGACGCCGGCCACGACGTCCTCGCCCTGCGCGTTCGTCAGGTACTCGCCGAAGATCTCCCGCTCCCCGGTATTCGGGTCGCGCGTGAAGGCGACGCCGGTGCCCGAATCGTCGCCCATGTTGCCGAAGACCATCGTCACGACGTTCACCGCGGTGCCGAGATCGTGGGGGATCTTGTTGAACTCGCGGTAGTCGTGGGCGCGCTTGCCGAACCAGGAGTCGAACACCGCCCGCACGGCGAGCTCGAGCTGCCGATACGGATCGGTCGGGAACGGCTCCCCCGTCTTCTCTTCCACGATCTTCGTGAAGCGATCGCCGACCTGGCGCAGCTGGTCGGCGGTCAGGTCGGTGTCGAGCTTGGCCTTGGCCTTGTGCTTGGCCTCGTCGAAGGGCTCGTCGAAGTCCTCGGCCCTCAGGTCGAGCACGATCCGCCCGAACATCGCGACGAACCGGCGCCACGCGTCCCAGGCGAACCGCTCGTTGCCGGTCAGCGCGATGAGCCCCTGCACCGTCTCCGGGTTCAGCCCGAGGTTCAGGACGGTGTCCATCATCCCCGGCATGCTGAACGCCGCACCGGATCGAACCGAGACGAGCAGCGGGTTCTTCGCGTCGCCGAAGCCCTTGCCGGTCTGCTCCTCGAGCTGCTTCATGTGCGCGACGACGTCGTCCCACAGGCCCGGCGGGAGCTCCTTCCCGGCCGCGTAGTACGCGTTGCACGCCTCGGTCGTGATCGTGAAGCCCGGCGGCACCGGCAGGCCGGCGTTCGTCATCTCCGCCAGGCCGGCACCCTTGCCGCCGAGCGTCGACCGCATCGAGGCGTTGCCCTCCGCGAACGTGTAGATCAGCTTGCCGTTCGTCGTCGGAGGGACCGCGCGGGCGGCGCGCTGTGCGCGGGTCGTGCGGGGCTTGCGGGCGGTCGTGGCGGGCTTGCGGGCGCTCGTGGCCATACGGCGATTCGGCTCCTGTAGCAGGTCAGGCGTGGGGAACCGACGATTGTACCGCGACCTACAGCCATCCCCGCCAGCGGGCGACGAGCAGCGTGACGACCGCCGTCGCGATCATGAAACCGATGACGACCCAGAACAGCTCGGGTCTGCTCGAAGATCGCGCACCTGGAAGTTCATGCCCATGATCCCGGCCACGACCACCGCCGGCAGGAGGATGACCGAGGTCCACGTCAGGACACGCACGATGTCGTTCGTCCGCTGCGCCGTGCGGGTCATGTGGACGTCGAACGTGCCGATGAGCATCTCGCGACCGTTGGCGATCGCCGCGATGGCCCGTTCGAGGCGCTCCATGGCCTGAGAGAGCAGCAGGTTGTCGGCATCCTCGAGATGGGGCAGGAAGTCCGGTCGGGCGATCTCCGCGTAGACGTCGGTGTGGAGCGATGCGATGCGCCGGGCGCGGGCGATCCGCTGCCGCATGGCGACCAGCCGTCCGAGCAGGTCGCGATCGGTGCCCAGCGCCTGCTCGTCGAGGCGCTCGACCGCGCGCTCGAGGTGCTCGGCGACCTCGAAGAAGCCATCCAGGTGCCAGTCGAGAATGGCTGCAACGAACTCGACCGGCCGCAGCGACCCGATCTCGCGCTGGTCGGTGATCTTCTCCCGCTGCCGATCGAGCCGGTCGAGCGAACTCCCGTGGCGGGTGATGACCCAACCGTCGCCGGCCACGACCTGGATCGGGACGGGCTCGTCGATTCCCTCGTCGTCCAGCCAGAGGAGGGTCAGCTGGTGGGCGCCGTCCAGGACCGATGCGTCCGGCAGCCGCAGATCGGCCGCGAGCGCTTCGATCACCGTCTCGTCGAGGCCCAGCGCATCGCGCAGGATCCCCAGGTCGTCGCTCGTCATCGCCGCTGACGTCGATCCAGAGCAGCTCGTCGTCAGGGATGCGATCGACCGGCTTCTCGCGAAGGTCCACCTCGCGATCGGACCCGTCCGCGGCCGAGAGGAGGGCACGGATGCTCATCGGCGCCGCCGAATGCAGCCGGCGTGCCCGGGCCTGGGTCATGGGGATTCGACGAACCGTCACCGCGGGGGCTGCGGTCGCCGCCGGCCGGGCTGCCCATGGCGCGCGTCGATGAGCGGCCACAGGTCGTCGACGCGCACGCGGTAGTCTCCGCCGACCCGGCGAGCGTGGAGCCGCCCGCTGCGGATCAGGCGCCGGACATGCTCCGGGTGGTAGCCGAGCACCGAGGCGACGGCGCGCGTCGGCATGTCGAGGGCGGCGAGGTCGATCTCGGCGTCGTCGGCGACTCCCGCCAGCGCGACGGCGGTGGCCTTCGTCCGATCGGCGACCAGCGCGATCGCATCGGCCTCGCGGTTGCGCATCGCCGCTCCGAGCGCGGCCGCGAGGCGGCGCCGGAGCAGGCCGGCCTTCATCGGCCGAGCCCGAGCCAGCCGTTGCCGAACGCGAGCTCGAAGAGCGGACCGATCCCGGCGACGAGCCGGCCCAGGAAACCGGCCCGACGCCGGTAGAGCGTGCGCGCCTTCGTAACCACGCGGTCGCGGTCGCGCCATGGAGCTCGTTCGCCAGCGCGCGGAACTCCTCGAAGGCTGCCGCCTCCTGCCCGGCGAGCCACTGGGCGTCCGCGAGCGCCTCGCGCGCCTCCGGATCGCCGGGCAGCAGCTCGGCCGCCAGCGATGCGGCCTGGAAGGCGCCGCGGGCGTCGCCGGTTCGCGTCAGCGCCTGCGCCAGGGCCAGCTGGGCCCGGCCGTTGCGCGGGTCGAGCTGCACCGCCCGACGGGCGGCCTCGACGCCCATCGCGGGCTGCGCGGCGCCGAGGCGCTCGCGGGCCTCCGCCAGGGTCCAGGTCGCCTCGCGCGGATCGTTGTGCGCGAGGCGCCCGAACTCGGCCGCCGCGTCGCGGTGGGCGCCCTCGCGTGAGAGGACCTCGGCAAGGAGCTCGCGATAGCGGATCTCCTCCGGATCGAGCCGGACCGCGTCCTGGGCGTGGCGCTCGGCCTCGTCGAGGCGGCCGAGGGCCAGCAGGGCGCGGGCGCGGTACTCGTGGGCCGCATCGTTGCCCGGCGTCTCGGCGAGGATCGCATCGGTCAGGCGCAGCACCTCGTCGTAGCGCTCGCCCTCGAGCGGCGTCGGCGAGCTCCGCCGCGCCGGTGCGGGTCACGGCAGGTCCTCCATCGGCCTCGTGTGGGAGTTCATCAGCATCGCAATCCGCCAGGCTCCGTCCGACTCGCGCCGGAGGAACGCGACGAGGCGGCCGTCCACGGCGACGCGCGGGCCATCACCGCGCGGGACGAGCGTCTCGGTGTACGTGCTGAGGATATAGGCGCGATCGTCGTGGACCTCGACCAGCTCCGGCGATGGTCGCCCAGGCGGAGGTGTCGAAGCGAGCGAAGAAGCCAGCCCAGCGCTCCTCGACGGCCTCCCGACCCGACGATCGCCTCGTTGTGCAGGAGCAGGAGTCGCGCGTCGCCGCAGAAGAGGGCTGCGTACGCGCGGGCGTCACCGTGCGCGAAGGCGGCGTCGTGCGCGCGCAGGAGCGCAATGACGCCGTCGCTGCGGATCGGTCGCCGTCGTCATTCGGTGACGCGGCTCGCGGGGCACGCCCTCCCAGGTCGCGCGCCCGGCCACCAGATCGGCGACCCGCTGCGGGATGCGGTCGAGCGCAACGCGCTCCTGGGTCATCGAGTCGCGCTCGCGGATCGTCGCGGCGCCATCGTCGAGCGACTCGGGGTCGACGCGTGACGCAGAACGGAGTGCCGATCTCGTCCTGGCGGCGGTAGAGCTTGCCGATCGACGCCGTGTCGTCGTACATCGCCGCGACGAGGGGCTTCAGGTCGGCCGTGAGCCTGCGCGCGCGCTCGACGAGCTCGGGTCGGTTGCGCAGGAGCGGCAGCACCGCGGCCTTGACCGGCGCCAGCTCGGGACGGATGCGGAGCACGACGCGCGTCTCCTTCGCCAGCTGCTCCTCGGCGTAGCCGTCGACGAGGACGGTCAGCACCGCCCGCTCGACTCCCATCGCCGGCTCGATCACGTACGGCACGAGGTGCTCGCCGGCCGCCTCGTCGAAGACCTCGAGCTTTCTCCCGCTCGCGGCGGCATGCGCCTTCAGGTCGTAGTCGGTCCGATCGGCGACGCCCTCGAGCTCCGACCAGCCGATCGGGAACTCGTACTCGATGTCGGTGGTCTGCTTCGAGTAGTGGCTCAGCTCATCGGCATCGTGCGGGCGAAGTCGCAGGCGTTCGGGCGAGATGCCCATGACATCGGTCCACCAGCGGTGGCGGGCGTCGACCCAGTACGTGAACCAGGTGTCCTCGTCGCGCGGATGGACGAAGAACTCCATCTCCATCTGCTCGAACTCGCGCAGTCGAAAGATGAAGTTGCCGGGCGTGATCTCGTTGCGGAAGGATCGGCCCTGCTGGGCGATCCCGAACGGCAGCTTGCGCCGCATGCTGGTGGCGACGTTGTCGAACTGGACGAACATCGCCTGCGCCGTCTCCGGGCGCAGGTACGCGACCGATGCCGAGTCCTCGACCGGCCCGACGTGGGTCGCGAACATCAGGTTGAACTGTCGCGGCTCGGTCAGCGTGCCCCGCATCCCGCAGTTCGGGCAGGCAATCTCCGACGGCGCGCCCTTCAGGTCGTCGGCGCGGAAGCGGAACTTGCAGTTGCGACAGTCGACCATCGGGTCGCTGAAGCCGGCGACGTGCCCGGAAGCCTCCCAGACCTTCGGGTTCATGACGATCGCCGCATCGATGCCGACCACGTCGTCGCGGAGCGTGACCATGTGTCGCCACCACGCCGCCTTGACGTTGTTCTTCAGCTCGACGCCGAGCGGGCCCCAGTCCCAGAACCCGGCCATGCCGCCGTAGATCTCGCTGGACTGGAAGACGAACCCGCGCCGCTTGGCGAGGCTGGCGATGACGTCGATGTTCGGCGCGGGCACGGTCGGTCGGCGACTCCGGAGTGCGACGGATGTTGATGGCTGGGTGGTCGAGTCTAGCCGAGCAGGCTCAGCACGTCGTCAGACGACGAGTGACGAGAAGGCGTTGGCGACCAACGCCATCGCGACCGTCCCGGCGGCGACGAGCGCGATGACCGGCAGGAACCACCGCACCAGGACCAGTCCGGTGGCACCGTCCACCCGGTCGCGGAGCGCGAGGATCGCGCCGCGCCAGTCCCCTCCGTCCGCCGCCGCGACGAGGGCTTCGAGCAGGCCGATGTCGATCTCCGCGCCCGTTCGCTCCGCCTCGTCGAGCTCGGCTGCCGCGCCGCGCAGGTCGCCAAGCCCCGGCTCGCCGCCCTCGACGAGCCGGACCATCGCCGTGGCCGTCGCCCGATGGAACCGGTCGGCGGCCGAGCTGTCGGGCATCCGGCCGGCCAGGTCGCGCGCCGCCTCGAGGTCGCCGACGACGAGCGTCGCCCACACCCGCGCGCCGCGCGTCGCGTCCGTGTCCTCGGCATGCCGCGCGAGCCACGCCTTGGCCTGACGCGGCGTCGCCGGCACGCTTCCGTCGCCGAACGCCTCGCGTCGAATGCGGGAGGAGCGTCGCGAGACGGCGAAGACGGTCTCCAGCACCCGCCACTCGCGTGGGACGAGGTACGGCGCGACGAAGGCGGCGCTGGTCACGAGGCCGAAGGCGAGCGCGCCCGCCGCCGCAGTGCCGAGCGAGTCGGCGCCGTCGAAGCGGAGGAAGCCATTGAGGAGCCACGTCGCGAGCGCCGCGCCGAGGCCGACGACGGAGGCAACGCGGAAGTGGAACTGGAGGTCGCGGTTCATCGCCACGGTGACGGCCACCGGGCTTCGGTACGTCGGCAACCTCGCGGGGTCAGCCGACCACTGGCGGAGCGGCCACCGGGAGCGCCGCGTCGCGCGCGGCAACCTCATCGAGGAAGTCGCGCGATCGGAGCTCGCGCTCGATGACGGCCGAGACCGATGCGTGCAGCAGCCGCTCGACCTCCCGGTGCAGCCCGGCCGCGAGCTGGAGGCGAAGGACCCCGACGAGCGGCGACCGCTGGAGGTGCCGCAGGATCTTCAGTGCGTCGCCGGACACGCGCCGCCCTCCGAGCGCCGCGTGCGCGCACGACGGGCAGACGACCCCACCGCCGGCGGCCGAGAAGACGTTCCCTTCCGGCTCGATCTGGGCACCGCACTCCAGGCAGCGCGTGAGCTCCGGGCGGAACCCCATCGCCTCGAGCAGGTGGAGCTCGAACCAGCGCGCGATGACCTCACGGGAGACCGCGTCGCCGGCATCGAGCGCGGAAAGCACCTGGGCAAGCAGCCGGAACGCCTCGTGGGAGTCGGCCGCGCCCTCGCAGAATCGGTCGGTGAGCTCGACGACGTACCAGGCGGCGGCGGTCGAGTGCAGGTCGTTGCGCAGGCCGAGATGCGGGTCCTCGAGCGAGCTCGAGGTGACGACGTCGAACGTGCGGCCGACCGCCAGGACGAGCTGCACGTCGCTGAACGGCTGGAGCCCTCCGCCGATCCTCGAGCGCGGCCGTCGCACTCCCTTGGCGATCACCCTGAGCTTCCCGAGGCGCGGCGTGAGGACGCTCAGCACCCGGTCGGCCTCGCCGAGCTCCATCGTGCGCAGGACGATCGCCTCGGTCTTGTAGACGCGAGGGCGCGGGCTCATCGGCCTAACCTGCTACATCGGTGTATCATTTTCGGCATGACAAGACTCGTCGAGGAGGTCGGGTACCCTTCCGCGGTGGACATCAGGACCGAGTTTACGCAGATCCTGACCGACATCGAGACCGAGATGTCGGACGTCCTGGACGAGCGAACCGGCCCGGCCCGGCCGCTGTACGAGATGCTCGCCTACCACCTCGGGCTCGATCCCAACGCCCCGCAGCGGGGCGGGAAGCGGATCCGTCCGCTCCTCGGCCTCCTCGCCTACCAGTCCCTCGGCGGGGACTACAAGAAGGCCCTTCCCGGCGCCGCGGCGCTCGAGCTCGGGCACAACTTCAGCCTCGTCCACGACGACATCGAGGACGCCGACCGCGAGCGCCGTCACCGGCCCACGCTCTGGGCCCTGTGGGGCATCCCGGCCGCGATCAACGCCGGCGACGCGCTCTTCGCGCTGAGCCGGCTCGCCCTGTATCGGCTCCTCGAGGGCGAGGAATACGAGGATCGGCGCGTCCTCGACCTCATGAAGATCTACGACGAGACGTGCCTCGCGCTCTGCGAGGGGCAGTATCTCGACATCAGCTTCGAGCGCCGCGACGACGTGACCGTCGAGGCGTACTACGAGATGATCGGCAAGAAGACCGCCGCACTGCTCGGCGCCTCGGTCATGGCCGGCGCGATCCTGG
Organism: uncultured Chloroflexia bacterium; assembly: GCA_963797855.1. Taxonomy (GTDB): domain Bacteria; phylum Chloroflexota; class Limnocylindria; order QHBO01; family QHBO01; genus JACDBZ01. Next base: position 68,431 of record CAWCQX010000005.1, read on the forward strand.
CCGTCGACGACACCGAGGTCCACGAGGCCTATCGGCAGTTCGGGCAACGACCTCGGCATGGCCTTCCAGATGGCCGATGACATCAAGGGCACGTTCTGGAGCTCGGAGGACTCGGGCAAGCCCGAGGCCGGGGACATCCGCAAGCGGAAGAAGACGCTGCCGGTGGTCTGGGCGCTCCAGAACGCGTCGCCGGAGGATCGCGCGCGCCTCGGCGAGATCTATGCGCCACCCGAGAGCACGACCGATGGGCGGCCCGCGATCTATGGCGGCGGGCTGACCGACGAGGAGGTGAGCGAGGTCCTCGCGATCCTCGAGCGGAGCGGAGCCCGCGACCACGCGGAGGGCGAGGCGCGCCGCTGGCGGGACCGTGCGCTGCAGCACATCGAGGGCCTGCCGTGCCTCCCCGAGGGCAAGCGCGATCTCACGACGCTCGTTCGCTGGGCGATCGCCACCTGAGGAGCTACTCCGTCTCGGTGGGCTCCTCGTCGGCCTCGCGCTCATCCTCGCGACGCGGGCGTGAGGCGACGACGCGGGAGACGCGACGCGGCTCGGCGGCCTCGACCCGGATCCGCACGTCGTCCCGGAACGGGATCTCGGCGCCGGGAAGCGGGATCCGCCCGACGCGATGGACGACGAAGCCGCCGACCGTGTCGTAGGCCTCCTCATCGGGCTCGTCGTCGTCGGAGAGGTCGAAGAGGTCGCGCACGTCGTCCATGCTGACGCGGCCGTCGAGGCGGAAGACGAGCTCGCCGTCCGTCGAGATCTCCTCGACCGATGACTCCTCGCTGTCGTACTCGTCCTGGATCTCGCCGACGATCTCCTCGACGACGTCCTCCATCGTGACGAGCCCGGCGGTCCCGCCGTACTCGTCGACCACGATCGCCATGTGGCGCTTCGCGGCCTGCATCTCGTGGAGGAGGTCGTCGACCGGCTTCGACTCCGGGACGTAGACCGGCTGACGGACGATCTCGCGGATGTCGATCGCCCCGTTGCCGCCGGCGCTGGCCTTCAGGTACGGCAGGAGGTCCTTCGCGTAGAGGATGCCGACGATGTTGTCGAGGTTGTCCTCGAAGACCGGCACGCGCGAGTGGCCGGCGCGCACGACCATGTCGAGCACCTCGTCGATCGGGTCCTGGATGTTCACGGCGCGGATGCCGATCCGGGGGACCATCACCTCGTGGACCTGCTTGTCCCCGAGCTCGATGACCCCGTGGATCATCTCCTTCTCCTCCTCCTCGATGCTCCCCTCCTCCGAGCCGGTCTCCACGAGCAGCTTCAGCTCCTCGGTCGACAGGTAGCCGCCCTGCGGCTTCTCGCGGCCACCGAGCAGCCGGACGAGGAAGGTGCTGAGGCGCGAGACGAACCAGACGATCGGTCCGACGACCACCTGGAGCCAGGCGATCGGGCGGGCGACGAACAGCGCGAGTCGCTCGGGGAAGTTCAGGGCCATCGTCTTCGGCACGAGCTCGCCGACGACGATCGAGGCGAGGGCGATGACGAGGGTCACGATCACGAATGCGATCTCGTCCGCCGCGTTCTGGATGAACGGGATCGGGATCTCGTCGATCAGGTCGGCGAGGTACCCCGAGAACGCGGACGCGCCGATGGCGCCGGCAAGGAACCCGAGGAACGTGATCGCGATCTGGATCGTGGCGAGGAAGCGGCTCGGATCCTCGGTCAGGCGACGCGCCGTCCGGGCGTTGTTGTCGCCCTCGTCGGCCAGCTGGGTCAGCCGGCTGCGACGGACCGTGATGAGCGCGATCTCGCTGGCGGCGAAGAAGCCGCCGATGAGGATGAGCAGAACGACAACCGCGAGGTCGAAGACCGGGTTGCCGGTGGTACTACTACCGTCCATCGAGCGGGGCCTGGACCTGCCTCATTGCGGGTTCCGTTCCGTCCCGCCGGGAACGGGTGGGTCCTCGACGGTCTCACGCGACCTGCGTCGCGCATCGATCGGGCGAGCCGGGATGCCGACCACCGTCTTGCCCGGAGCCACGTCTCGCGTGACGACGGACCCGGCGCCCGTGACCGCGTCTTCTCCGATCGTGACCGGCGCGACCATCATCGTATCGACTCCCAGGCTCGCGCGGTCCCCGATCACGGTCGGGTGCTTCGCGCGGCCGTCGTAGTTCGCGGTGACCGAGCCGGCGCCGACGTTCACGTTCTCGCCGATCTCGGCGTCGCCGAGGTAGCTGAAGTGGTGCTGCTGCGACCCGGCCCCGATCCGGCTGTTCTTGATCTCGGCGAAGTTCCCGATCCGGCAGCGCGGCCCGACCTGCGACCGCGGCCGAAGATGGGCGTACGGACCGATCTCGGAGTCCTCGGCGACGGTCGACTCCTCGAGCGCACTGGCCCAGACCGTCGTCCGCGGGCCGATGCGCGTGTCGCGCAGGTGAGCGTGCGGCCCGATCACCGCGTCCTGCCCGATGACCGTCGACCCCGCCAGGACCGTCCAGGGCTCGATGCGCGCGTCCTGGCCGATCTCGACTCCCGCGTCGATCCGCGTCGTCTCCGGGTCGACGATCGTGACCCCGTTGCGCATGTGCTCCTCGGCGATCCGCCGCTGCATCCGACGCTCGGCGTCGGCCAGCGCGACCCGGTCGTTGATGCCCATCGCGTCGGCCGCGTCGTCCGCGACGACGACGGATGCGGGGCAGCCCTCGTCGGCGGCAAGCGCGATCAGGTCGGTGAGGTACAGCTCCCCGGAGGCGGATGCGCTCACGCGACCGATCGCCTCGCGCAGCCATGGAAGCTCGAAGGCGTACGTCCCGGCGTTCACCTCGCGGAGCGCCAGGGTCGCCTCGTCGGCGTCGGCCTCCTCGACGATCGCCGCGACCCCGCCGTCCGGCCCGCGCACGATCCGGCCGTAGCCCGCCGGGTCGTCCATCCGGGCGCTGACGAGCGCGAGCGGCGTGCCACCGGCGGTTTGCTCGGCGACGACGCGCTCGAGGAGCGAGGGCGGGAGCAGCGGCGCGTCGCCCATCGTGACGAGGACGACGCCGTCGGAGCCGGCGATGGCCTCGAGACCGATGCGAACGGCGTCGGCCGTCCCACGCTGCGGCTCCTGGCGCATCGTCGCGGCTCGATCTCCCACCGCGGCCTCGACCGCATCGGCCCCGTGGCCGGTCACGACGACCGGACGCTCGACGCCGATCGCCGCGAGCGCGTCAAGGACGTGGAGGACGAGCGGGCGGCCGGCAAGCGGGTGCAGCACCTTCGGGATGCGGGAGCGCATGCGGGTGCCCTGGCCCGCGGCCAGGACGATGGCCTCGGGCGCGGTCAGGATGGTCGACACGTTGCGCGATGGTAGAGGCGGCCGTTTCGGAGCGTCAACCGACCGCGACGGTCGCGACCGCCTCGATCTCGACGCGCGCGCCCTTCGGGAGGTCGCGCACCGCGAACGCGCTCCGCGCCGGGAACGGCTGCGGGACCTCGCGCGCGTACACCTCGTTCACCGCCGGCCAGTCGGCGATGTCGGCCAGGTAGACGGTGACCTTCACGAGCCGATCCAGCCCGCTCCCGGCCGCCTCGAGGATCGCTCGCACGTTCGCGAGCGATCGGTCCGCCTGCGCCTGCACGTCGTCGCCGACGAGCTCGCCGGTCGCCGGATCGATCCCGAGCTGCCCGGCCGTGAACACGAGCTCGCCCGCCCGGATCGCCTGGCTGTACGGTCCCGCGGCCGCCGGGGCCGCATCGGTGCTGATCACCTCTCGCATGGTCGTCATGCCTCCTCGTCGTCGATGGCTTCGATGGCTGCCGGACTCTCTCGGGTCCGGGTCACGGTAGCGCGGGCGCCCGCTCGCTCGAGGGATCCCGCGATGGCGGCCGCCGACTCGGCGTCGTCGGCAAGGGTGAAGATCGTCGGGCCGGAGCCGGTCAGGCGGGGGGAGCCCCCGGCCGCGACCACGAGCGCGAAGAGCGCGTCGAGCTCCGGCCGGAGCCGTCGTGCGGCCGGCAGGAGGTCGTTCGGGCCGCTCCCCCACTCGTCGGGTCGCACCTCCGCGAAGACGTCGGCCGTCGAGAGCCCGAAGGTCGGATGCAGGAGGACGACGTGTCGGACCGGCGCCGGGACGGCCTCGACACGCTCGCCGATGCCGCCGACCCGGGCGGCTGCGACCTCCGCGGCGAAGAACGGGACGTCGGCGCCGATCGTCGACAGCTCCTCGAGCTCCGCCGCATCGGCGGGGGCGGTCACGCCGCGCGACGCCCGCCCGAGCCGCCAGGCCGCGGCCGCGTCCGACGATCCGCCACCGAGGCCCGCGGCTGCCGGAACCCGCTTCTCGAGGGCCAGGCAGACGAGGTCCGGCTCCCGGCCGAGGCCGGCCCGAAGGCCGCGCCAGGCGAGGTTCCGCGCATCGAGCGGCACGTCGGCCGCGGCGTCGCCGTCCACGCGAAGCCCGCTGCTCCCCGGCAGCAGGATCAGCCGATCGGCCAGCTCCAGCAGGACGAGCTCGCTGTCGAGGAGGTGAAAGCCGTCGTCGCGACGCCCGACGACCCGGAGCGAGAGGTTGAGCTTCGCGGGGGCCTCGAGGCGGAACGGCGTCACTCGGCGCTCCCCGAGCGCCGATGCCAGGCAGGCCCATTCCTCGATGCTGAGCGTCTGGGGCCGTCGCTCGCCGTCGACGCCGCACCGCTCGAGCGCGACGGCGACGGTCTCGCGCGAGGCCGGCAGCTCGCGCACCAGGCCGTTGTGGATCTGCTTGCGCCGCTGGCGGAACCCGGCCTGCACGACACGGTAGAACGGCTCCCGGCGCTCGCCGACCGGGACGACCGGGTCGGGACGCCGCCGCAGCCGCAGGACGGCAGACTCGACCTCCGGCGCGGGCTCGAATGCGTCGGCAGGCACGCGCGCGACGACCTCGGCGCTGGCCACGTTCTGGGCAAAGGCCGACAGGTAGCTCATGCTGCCCGGGGGCGGCCGCAACCCGCTCGGCAACCTCCAGCTGCACGAGCACGACCATCAGGTCCGGCGGCCGCTCGCCCTCGAGGAAGGCGTGGAGCAGCGGGCTGGTGATGCTGTACGGGATGTTGGCGACGACCTTGAACGGCTCGCCGGCGAAGAAGTCCCGCGGATGCAGCGACAGCGCGTCGGCCTCGATCAGCTCGAAGTTCTCCACCTCCCCGAGCTCCCGGCGCAGCCACGACGCCAGCCGCGGATCGAGCTCGACGGCGATGACCGATGCGCCCGCCGCCAGCAGCCGCCGCGTCAGCACGCCGAGCCCCGGTCCGATCTCGACGACCCGGTCGCCCGGCTGAAGCTCGGCCGCCTCGACGATCGCGTCGAGCGCGACTGGATCGGTCAGGAAGTGCTGCGAGAGGCTCTTTCGCGGTCGCAGCCGCTCGGCCCCCATCAGGCGGCGCAGCTGCCCGGGAGTCGGCGGTTGCAGGCGCTCCGGCGCGAGCGGGTCCGTCACGCCGGCACGAGCCACGGCAGCGCGAGGTTCGGAATCGCCTCCAGGTCGGGGCCGGAACGATCCCCCGCCGCGAGCCGGAACGCCGCGGCGGCGCCGATCATCGCGCCGTTGTCCGTGCACCACGCCGGCGGCGGCACGAGCAGCGTCAGGCCGTCCGCCGACAGGCGCTCGCCGATCGTCGCTCGAAGCGCGCGGTTGGCGGCCACTCCGCCGCCCAGCGCGACCGCCGCGACGCCATGATCGCGGGCCGCGGCGACCGTCTTCGTCGCCAGCGCGTCGACGACCGCCTCCTCGAACGCCGCGGCCAGCCCGTCGACCGGGATCGCCTCGCCCCGCTCGCGATAGCCGGCGACCTCGCGCAGGACCGCGGTCTTCAGCCCGGAGAAGCTGAAGTCGTAGGCGCCATCGGTCTTCGCCCGCGGAAACCGGGTCGCGGGCGCAACGCCCTCGGCCGCCGCCGAGATCGCCGGTCCGCCCGGATACGGCAGCTCGAGCAGCCGCCCGACCTTGTCGAAGGCCTCGCCGGCCGCATCGTCGACGGTCTGGCCGAGGAGCGTGTAGCGACCGTGATCGTGCATGAGGACCAGCTGCGTGTGCCCGCCACTGACCACGAGGCAGAGGAGCGGAAAGGCCGGCTCTGGCGGCAGCGGGTCGCCCGGGAGCGCATCGGAAAGCCAGTTCGCGTAGATGTGGCCCTCGATGTGGTTCACGCCGATCAGGGGGAGGTCGTGGGCGACCGCGAGGGCCTTGGCGAAGTTCACGCCGACGAGCAGGGAGCCGATGAGCCCCGGCCCGTACGTCACCGCCACCGCGTCGAAGTCCGCCCAATCGGCCTTCGCCTCGTCCATCGCGGCCTCGAGCGTCGGCACGATCCAGCGCAGCTGCTGGCGCGCTGCCACCTCCGGCACGATCCCACCGGTCGCGGCGTGCAGCGCGACCTGGCTGGCCACCTGGTTCGACTCGATCCGGCGCCCATCGACGACGATCGCGACCCCCGTCTCGTCGCACGACGACTCGATCGCCAGGATGCGGGCGTTGCTCATCCGGCGAGCCGCTTGCGCTCGCTCGCGATGACCCGCCGCATCCGCGCGTCGGTGAGCGCCGGCGTGGTCATGACCAGCGCGTCCTCGCCATCGTCGCTGTAGTAGCGCGGTCGTCGTCCGGCCTCCTCGAAGCCGAAGGACCGATACAGCGCCTGGGCGACGTCGTTCGAGGCGCGAACCTCGAGCGTCATTCGCCGCGCCCCGATCGTCCTCGACAGCTCGACGAGGTTGAGCAGCAGCTGTCGCCCGATTCCCTGGCGGCGCCAATCGGGATGCACGCTGAAGGTCGTGATGTGCGCGTCGTCCACCATGAGCCAGAGGCCGGCGAAGCCGACGACCGCGTCCCCCGCCCGGGCGACGACGTACCGCGCGAGCCGGTTTCCGCGCAGCTCCTGCTCGAACGCGTACGACGGCCACGGCGTCTGGAAGCTCAGACGCTCGATCTCGTGAACGGCGGGGACGTCCTCGATCCGCATCGGGTCGACGACGACACGCGCGGTCAGAGCCATCGCACCTCTCCCTCGCCCTCGGTCACGACGCCACGGGGAGCGCGCAGGTAGATCGGCTCGACCGTTCGCAGGTCGTCCCCAGACGCGTCGACCTCGAGGCGCGCGACGGTCAGCGCGCGCGACGGCGGACGCGCCGCGCGGAGCGTGCGCACCCTCGATCTGGAACGCCTCGGCGAGCTCGGACGGGGCAACGACGATCGTCCCGTCGAGACGCTCGACGAGCCCGTCACGGTCGACGATCAGGGGGGCCTCTCCGCCGCGAGGCTGAACGTAGGCGTCGCGGGCACCGGCCCGGGCGACGGCGACCTCGGCCTCGGGATCGGCGTCGAGCCAGGCAGTCAGGCTCGGCACCGCCACGATCGGGCGGCGCAGTGCCACCGCGAGGCCCTTGGCGAGCGCCATCGCCACGCGCAGGCCGGTGAAGGAGCCCGGGCCGCTGCCGACCCCGATCCCGGAGAGCTGGGAGAGCCCGCGATCCTGGGCGGCGAGCAGCGCCAGGAGCCGTGGCAGCAGCTCGGCCGATTGGCGGCGCGCCGAGGTCCACGCATCTTCCGCGACGATGCGTCCGTCGGGATCGGCGATCGCGAGCGACAGGTCGGTTGAGGCGGCCTCGATCGCGACGATCATCGGGGCTCCAGGGCGGCATCGGCCAGGCGTGCGTGTGCGCTCCCGCTCGCGGCCCATCGCAGGGTCCGGACCGACGGGTCGGCGCCGTCGCCGCGGATCGTGATCTCGAGCCGATCGGCCGGCAGCCAGCCCTCGAGCCGATCGGCCCACTCGACGACGACCACGCCATCCGACTGGCGATCCTCGATCAGGCCGGCGTCCAGCGCCTCCTCGGGGTGGGCCAGGCGGTAGGCATCGACGTGGTACAGGCGCAGCCGGCCGACATGCTCGTTCATGAGCACGAACGTCGGGCTGTTCACGACGGTCGGCACCTCGAGCCCCTCGGCGACGCCCTTGGCGAGCTGCGTCTTCCCGGCGCCAAGCTCACCGATCAGGGAGATGAACGTGCCGGGTCGCGCCTCGCGACCGAGCGCCCGGCCGATCGCGCGCGTTGCCAATGGCCCGTCGCTGCGAAGCTCGCCGTGAGCCGGCGCCATCGTGGTTCGGTCCATGCCTGACAGGATAGAGGGCGAGCGGGACGCCTGGTCTCAGGCGTCCGGGCGCTCGAGAGCGGACAGGTTCGCGAGCGGGACGACCGCGCTGCGACCATCGTCGAAGCGGACGATCCCCGATCGCGCGGCGACTCCGCCCGGCGTGGCATACGGACCATCGAGGACGCGCTGCAGCTCGCCTGCGACCCCCGCGTACGGCCTTCGGTAGGCCACGACGCGATTCCCGGCGCGCGGCAGGACGCGGCGCGTCGGCGGCGGATCGGCGTCGTAGACGTACAGGCGCGCCGCGTCGCCGAAGAGGCTCGCCATCCGCCCGGCGTGCGCACGGAACCACTCGAACAGCTGCGCGTCCATGCCGACCTTGCCGTAGCCCTCGACCACGAGGACGGCGAAGTCTCCGGCGACGCCTCCCATCTCGCGACGTCGGGCCTGGGTCGCATCGAAGTCGCGCAGCTCCTTGTCGAGCGCGCCGCCCAGCACGATCCCGACGGCTCCCATCGCACGAGCCCGCGTCAGGGTCTCCGCGGACGCGCGGGAGCCACCGACGACGATCCGGCCGGTCGCACCGACGTCGATCGCCCCGGCCCTCAGCTCCTCGGCGGGATCGCGGACCCCCATCAGCAGTCCGCCGTGCACCGCGTTGCCGCTGCCTCCAACGCCCGCAACGAGGGCTCCCGCCACTCGGATCTCGATCGCGTCGCGCGTGACCGACTCGACTTCACCCCGCACGTGCCCGAGGATCGGTTGCGCGCCACCGAGCGGTGCGACGAGCGCGGTGCCGTCGTCGGCGTCGTAGCCGAGGAAGATGCAGGCCATCGGAGCCAGGACCTCACGTCCGGGACCGTCGGCCGCGAGCTGGTCTCCGGCCGCGAGGACGGCCCCGGGATGCGCCTGCAGCAGATCGGCCGCCTCGGACGGCGCGCGGCGCAGGCGGGCCGCCACCTGCACGGTGACGCCGCCCTCGACCGCACGCCGCGTGGCGAGCACCTCGGCCGGCTCCACGTGATGGCCGCTCTCGACGAGCGGCGAGGCACCGACGGGAAGCCTGACGCGATGCACGACGCTCATCCGGCCGCCTCGCCTTCACGCGCGAACGCGTCGCGCCAGCCGTCCAGGACCGCGCGGCGGTCGTCGGCGCGCCTCGGAAGCGGGATGGGCGTGCCCCGAGCGTCGAGGACGAGCCCGACCGACCCGCCCGTGGCGCGGGCGATGATCCTCGGCGATCGGCGGCTGGCGCCGAGGGCAACCCCGCGGTCCGGGCTCGATGACGAGCTCCGCCTCCTGACCGCGCGCGAGCGGCACGACCTGGACCTGCCCGACGCGCACGTCGTACGGCGCCGGGGTCGGCCACCCGGCGCGGTTCACCGTCACGCGCATCGCGAGCTGGCCCGGCGCGCCGCCGCGGGTGACCACCGAGCTGCCGAGGGAGGTCAGCGCGTCATCGGCGAGGAGCTCGAGGCCCTCCGCGAGCTCGCCGTCCGGGAGCGAGCCGAGCGGCCCGAGGATCGAGGCCGAATCGACGGCGAGCTGCGTGACGCCGACCGGACGCACGCCGTCGAGCAGCATCCGAGCCACCTGTGCCGGTCGCGGTGCGCCGGCGATCGTTCGCCCGGCACCGATGAGCAGGTCGACCGGACCGACCGGGTCGTCGTCGAACATGGCGGCCAGCCCGATGCGTGCGGCGGCCTGCACGCCCGCGAGCTCCTCGACGCTCTGGGGCACGGTCTCCGGGCGGGCGCGCATCGTCTGCACGAGATCGGCCACCGCGGCCTCATCGCCCGCCTCCGGCGCCAGCCGTGCGACGCGTCCCGCCGCGCCGGCCACGTGCGCGATGCCGGTCAGGCCGCCGGAGGAGTGCAGCCGGGATGCGACCGAGCCGTCCGGCTCCGCCAGCGCCCGGATCGCGCCACGGGCTCCCAGGTCGACCGCGAGGACGCGGAGGGCGCCTGCCGCGGCGATCGCCGAGACGGCCCGCGGCAGCGTCGCCGAGGAGAGATGCGCCTGGTCCTCCTGGGCGACGGTGTCGCGGAGCAGGCCCTGGAGATGATCCCGGAGTTCTCCGCCGTCCTCGCGATGCGGCGTCGGCCTGGCGTTGCCGACGGCGGTCACCGCGCCGGGCTCGAACAGCGCCCGGACCGGATCCGCCAGCCGCGCGGAGCCGGCCCACACGACCGGGCCGCCATCGACCCGTCGCGCCGCCGCGACCAGGCCGGCCGCCTCCAGCGCTCGGGGACTGCTGGCATCGTCGAAGCTCCCCGCCAGCAGCCACGCGTCGACCTCGATCGCCTGGAGCAGGGCGAGGCGCTCGGCCAGGGATCGTCCGTCGTCGAGCGTGACGACGTCGGCGACCTCCCAACCGGCGGCCTCGGCGGCGCGGCGGGCGGCACCGCCGGAGATCTCGCGCGAGACCGCCACGACGGCCAGGCGGCCGATCTGGCGCGCGGTGTGGCATTCGATCCGGTTCGCGGTGCTCAGCAGGTCCTCGTAGCGGCCGGCAAGGCGCGGATCGCCCGTCGCCTCCAGCTGCTCGACCAGCTGCCGTCTGCAGCTCGGCGGCTCCCCACGAGGTGGGCTGCGACGCGTGCGCAACGATGCGCCATCGGCCTCGCGCCCGCCCCACGACGCTCGCCTTGACCCACGCCGAGCCGACGTCGACGAGGAGCGCCATCTCGGTGCCGACCGATGCCGTCATGACAGCAGGCCGAGCCAGTCGCCGAGCAGGAAGACGAGGCGGTCGATCAGGAGCACGAGGCGAGAGAGGAGCAGGTAGCCGAGCCAGCCACCGATGCCCGCGAGCATCAGCCAGCGCCCACCGGTCGCGGCGGCACCGAGGATGCGGCCGCGGGGCGACCCGTGAAGGAACCCGATGACGACGAGCCCGGTCACGACGGCCGCGCCCGCACTCGCCGCGGTCGCCACCAGCTCGGGTTCCGGCCGGGCGACGGCGGCCGCGAGCTGCGGGAGGAGGGTGCCGACGATCGCGCCGCCGAGCGCGAAGGCCGCCAGTGCCCCGATGGCGATCGACAGCGGAACGGCTCCGGCGATGCGCGGGAGCCACGGCGTGGCCGCTGTGACGGCAACGAGGCCGAGCCCGACCACCAGCTCCGGCCGACCACCCGGATCGGCCGCGAGCGGCTCGACGAGCCGGGGCACGATGACCTCGGTGATGGCGAGGAGGGCCAGGTAGCCCGTCGCCAATCCGGCCAGCAGGTGCTGCGACCAGCCGAAGAAGCGCCGCTCGCCGAGCATGCCGCCGAGCACGACGAGGGTGGCCAGCGCGGCAACCCACGTCGCAAGCTGATCGATCGGCTCCGCGCCGAAGAGGCCGCTCACGCCGGCTCACGCCCGCGAGAGCTTCGGAGCGCGCCGCCGAGATGCGTCACGACCGCGAAGCCGAGCACGGCCACCGCGACGAGCATCCCGAGGAGCACCGCCAACGGCGGCGGACCGTCGATCTCGCCGAGGGCGGACGGCGCGGCCGACTCGCGGTAGGCGGCCCCGTCGCGCGGTGTCGCGAGGAGCGCCCGCAGCTGGCCGCTCTCGAGGTACGGGGTCAGCTCCGGCAGCAGGACGGACGGAGCGACCGCGACGAGATCGAGGCCCTCGACGCGCGGCTCGAACTGCTCGACCCAGCTCCGCGGTCCGATGTCGTTGCCGCCGACGATCAGCCCGAGCGCGATCGGCTCATCCGGCAGTCCGGCGACCAGGCGGTCGCCGCCCCCGTCGATCGCGCGCGCAAGGCTGACGATCGCGGCCTCGGCCCCGGGAACGAAGCCGCCGTCGATCAGCCGATCCGGGGCCACCTCGGCAGCCAGCAGGCGCGCTCGTTCCGCGATCGCCAGCGCTCGCCCCTCGGGCGTCAGGCTGACGAAGGCGAGCCGGGCGTCGTGCTCGAGGAGGTCGGCCAGGAGCGTCCGGACCGTGGGGCGAATCTCGGCGTAGGTGCCGAGGTCCGGGTCGAAGCCGACGAGGACGAGCGAGTCCGGCGGCAGGTCGTCGACGATCTCAACCATCCCGTCGGCCGCATCGAGCGAGCCGGCCAGCCGGAGCAGGTCGGTCGTCGGCAGCAGCGCGAGCGCGAGCCCGAGCAGCAGCAGCGCTCGCCACAGCCACGGCGCGCGTCGAACAAGGTCATTCATCGGTCGATCCGATGCCGAGAAGCGTGCGTGCGCCGAAGACGGCGACCAGGACGGCCACACCGATGAGAATGCCCCGGAAGACCGCACCGATCGGGACCTCGAGCGCCCAGTCGGCCGCGGCCGCGAGGGCGTCCCCGAGTGTGCCGCCGATCGGCACCAGCAGGATCAGCAGGATGACCGCCGAGCCGACGAGGACGAGCGCCTCGCGGCTCCCCGCATCGACCGACCGACGCGCGGCCGAGAGGGTCGTCACGAAGAGCAGCCCGAAGAGCGTCGCCCCGATCGGCAGCATCAGCGCGCTCACGAGCCAGCCGACCGCGGGGTCCGACGCGCCCCCCGCGCCCGGCCGCAGGCCGGCGACAAGGACGGCGGCCATTCCGACGAGGACGAGCGCGGCACCGATCGGCTCTCCGCGGCGGCGCCACAGGTCGCCCGCTCGCCGCAGCGCGAGCGCTCCGACTCCGGCGAGCGCGGCACCGGCAGCCACGACGATCGCGGCATCGATGACCAGCCCCGCGACGTCGCCGAGCGCGCGATTGACCACCAGGAAGTCGGCCAGCACGAGCACCCCGACGGCGATGACGAGCGCCGGGATGGTCGGACGCCTCACGGACCTCCGATCCCCAGCAGCAGGTCTGTCGGCTCGATGACGCCCGCCAGGGACAGCACGCTGCCCACGGCGAGCACGGCGAGGGCAGCGACCAGGAGCCGATTGGCGGCCATCACCATCGTCCGCTCCGTCGGGTCGGCGCGGAGGTCCGCGGCGGCCGTGAACAGCTCGGGTCCGAGCAGGACGCCGCCACCGGCGAGGATCGTTGTCGGTGCCTGGGCCGCCTCCGCCGTGCCCGCGCTCAGCGAGCCTCCGCCGCTTCTCAGGCCCTCGAGCAGCAGGGTCCCGTCCTCGCGCACGCTGCCGAGGGCGAGTGCCGCCGCCGGGCGCGCACGCGCGGTCATCGCGAGCCCGCTCAACGCCGGACGGCCCTCCCCGGCGACGACGATGCGCGACCGCGCCAGGCGCTCGATCGTGGCCGTGCGACGGTGGGCGGTGTCGAGGGCCGCCTCGGCGGTGACGCCCGCCAGCGGGTCGTTGACGAGCACGCGGAGGGGCACGCCGCTTCGAGCGGCCGCACGAGCCACGTGCCCGAGCAGCGGCAGGGCGGCCAGCGTCTGAAGTCGCGCGAGGGAATCGGTCGAGCGGGCGATCCCGGCGCCGCCGAGAACGACGACGGCATCGGTCCCCGCCTCTGCGGCCAGCGCCATCGCTCGTCCGATCGCGGCGAGCCCGCCCGCGTCAGTCGTCTGCCATCGGCTGATCGGCCGCGCCACGAGCTGGAGGAGGACGAGGAGGACGCCGAGCACGATCAGCGTGGGGCCGACCTCGAGCCGCAGGGACGACGAACCGAGGACCTCGCCGACGAAGTTGATGAGGCGCTCGAGGAGCTCAGCGGGAGTCGGCACGCGGCCCCCGGCGCGGTCGTGGTTCGAGCTCCTCGACGAGCCCGTCGAGGCCGGTCGGGTCGTCGAGCAGGTCGGCGATGTCGGCGCCCGGGCGCCCGGCTCGTGACAGGAGCGGGCCGAACGCGGCGGACAGGTCGCTCAGGAGTGGCGCGAGCGGTCGATGCGCGTCGGCGAGCAGGCGACCCGGCACGGCGAGCCCACGCCGCTCGAGAGCGATCGCGAGCCGGCGAGCCGCGCCAGCACTCACGAGAGCGAGGCGCCGGCGCGGGCGGCGCGCAGCGCGTCGCTCAGGGCGTTCACCTCCGAGGCGTGCGAGGCGGCCAGCACCACCGACTCGACCGGCGTCGACCGCGCGGCATCGATGACGGCCGGGACGAGCACCGCGGCGGCCTCATCCGGCGTGAAGGCCCCGTGCTCGATGCCGAGGAGCGCGATCGCGACCCGCCGCAGCTGAAGCGGCTCGGCGAAGCCCAGCGCGGCGCGGACGGCGGCCTCGAGCGTGCCCGGATCGGCGACGCGATCGTGCCCGACGGCCACGGCATGGATGACATACGGGGCAGAGAGGTCGCCGCCATAGGTCGCGACCGCCATGCCGGGACCGATCGGTCCCTGCTCGACGGCGGCGCGCTCGACCTCGTCGCCGGCGCGTCGCTTCACGCCGGTGGCTGCGCCTGCCGTCATGAACAGCGATTCGCTCGCCGCCACGACCACGGCATCCACCTCGAGCTCCGCGATCTCCCCTTGCCAGACGTCGATCTCGACCGGTTCTGCCATGGCGCGCCGCCCTTGTGCTCCGCCCGCGCGATGCGTGCCCTCAGTCGGCCCCGAGGTGGAGCCGCGGAAGCCGCCCGCGCAGCGCGGTGGTGACCTCGTAGTTGATCGTCCGGCGCTCCTCGGCGACCTCGTCCGCGGTGATCCGCGCCCCCTCCTGCTCGCCGATGAGCACGAATTCGTCGCCGTAGGTTACACCAGGCACCCCGCCGACATCGACGGTCAGGCCGTCCATGCTGATCGCGCCGACGATCGGTGCGCGCTGCCCTCGCACGAGCGCAAACCCGTTGTTTGCATGCGCCCGCGGCCATCCGTCCCCGTAGCCGATGCCGAGCGTGGCGATTCGCGTGTCGCGCTCCGCCCGGAAGCGGAGCCCGTAGCCGACGGCCTCGCCGGCGGGAAGGTCGAAGATCCGCAGCGGAAGGGCCTTCAGGCTCAGCGCCGGCCTCAGCTCGCCCGCCAGCCCGGCCGCCCAGGCCGGCTGGAGGCCGTAGAGCGCGAGGCCCGGCCGGATGGCGTGCGCGACATCGGTGGCGCCGGCGAGGAGTCCGCCGGTGGCACTGACGTGGACGAGCCCGGGGTCGATCCCGGCCGATCGCATCGTGTCGAGCACGCGCGCGAGTCGCAGGAGCTGAACATCGGTGTAGGCATCGTCCTCGCCCGGCACGGCCAGGTGGCTCATCGTCCCTGCCAGCTCGAGTCGGTGGCTTGCGGCGATCCGCGCGGCGAGCTCGACGGCATCGTCCGGAGCGGCGCCCTGGCGCCCGAGGCCGGTATCGACCTTGAGGTGCACGCGGATCGGTTGGTCGGCCCCGGCCGCCTCGAGCAGCTCGATCGAACGGGCGTCGTAGACGATCGGCTCGAGCCGCGCCTCCACCACGACCGACGCCTCGGCCGGACCGATGCCCCAGAGCACGACGATCGGTGCCTCGATCCCCGCGTCGCGGAGGCGCAGCCCCTCGTCGACCGTCGCCACGGCCAGTCGCTCGACGCCGGCGGCGACGAGCGTGCGCGCCACGGCGACGTCGCCGTGACCGTAGGCATTCGCCTTGACGACCGCGATGACCTCGGACCCGGGCGCGCGGGCACGCAGGGCGGCCAGGTTGGAGCGGATCGCGAGATGGTCGACCTCGATCCAGGCGCGGTGAGGGCTGCGGGCCGCGGTCATCCCGTCCGCTCGCCGCGCAGCTGCGCGATTGCCGCCGGCAGGAGGCCCGCCAGGTCGCGCGCCATCGTCCCGGTGCTGCCGATCCGCCCCGCCGCCAGCAGGCCGGCCGCGCCGTGCGCGGCCACGCCGCATGCCGCGGCCACCATCGGGGTGGCTCCCGCGGCCAGGAAGGCCCCGATCACTCCGGCGAGCACGTCCCCGCTGCCCGCCGTGGCAAGGGCCGGCGTCGCGACATCGGACCGCAGCACCTCGCCTTCGGGGTCGGCGACGACGGTTCGTGCGCCCTTGAGCACGACCACCTGGCCCCACTCCAACGCCGCCGCGGCCACCGCGGCCGCGCGCCCATCGTCGTCATCCGGATCGGGGGCGGCCTCGCCGGTGAGCCGCGCGAACTCGCCGGGGTGCGGCGTCAGGACGAGAGACCCCCGCTGGCCCTGCCACCAGCGCGACGTCTCGGCCAGCGCGTTCAGACCGTCCGCATCCACGACCGCCGGCACGCGCAGCGACGCGATGAGCTGCCGAGTCCGTCGGTACTGACGACCGAGTCCGGGCCCGATGACGGCCGCATCGTGCGACGCGGCTTCGGTGGCGGCCCGGCGCCAGCCCGCCGGAGCGATCAGCCCGGGCGCCTCCTCGTCGAGCGCGGACCACGTGAGCTCCGGGATCGCTGACGAAAGCCTCGCGACCACCGAGTCGGCCGTGGCGACCCGGACGAGACCGGCGCCGGCGCGCATCGCCGCGAGCCCGGTGAGGAGAGCGGCCCCGGGGTACTCGATCGAGCCGGCGACCACGAGCACGCGACCGAAGTCGCCCTTGTGAGCGCGCTCGGGGCGGGGCGGAAGATTGCGCGCGACCCAGCGCTGGGTGATCGAGCGGGTTGCCACGGCCACGATCGTCAGGTGTGACGGCGGTGAGCGACCGCCACAGCCACCGCCATGTGGCGCTCGTGCGAGATCGAGACGGTGACCTCGTCGAGGTCCATCGCCTCGGCGCGCCGGGCCGCGCGGCCGTGCAGCGTGACCTGCGGGGCGCCGGCGAAGTTCGGAAGGATCTCGATCTCGCGCCAGCCGACGCCGCGCACGCCGAGCCCGAGGACCTTGCTGATCGCCTCTTTCGCCGCCCAGCGACCGGCGATCCGCTCGACCCTGCGGCCGACGTATCGGCGCTCACGCTCGGTGAGCACCCGATGACGGAAGCGGTCGGGAAAGCGCCCGAGCACCGAGACGATGCGATCGATGTCGACCAGGTCGATCCCGATCTCGTGGCGGCTCATCCGGCGGTCGGGGCCGCCTACTCGACCGTCACGGACTTGGCGAGGTTGCGAGGCTGGTCGACGTCGGTCCCGCGCGCCACGGCCATCTCGTAGGCGAGCAGCTGGAGCGGCAGCACGGCGATCACCGGGCTGATCGGCTCGGGCGTCTCGGGCACGTACAGGACGTCGTGGGCGTAGTGGTCGATCTGGTCGTCACCTTCGGTGGCGATCGCGATGATCGGCGCCGAGCGCGCGCGCGCCTCCGCCACGTTGCTCACGACCTTGTCGTACACCGAACCGGCGGTCGCGATCGCGACGAGCGGCGTGTCGGGGTCGAGGAGAGCGATCGGCCCGTGCTTCAGCTCCCCGGCGGCGTATCCCTCGGCGTGCACGTAGCTGAGCTCCTTGAGCTTCAGCGCGCCCTCCATGGCAATCGGGAAGCCCACGCCGCGACCGATGTAGATGAAGTCACGGACGTGGCTGTAGCGCTGTGCGAGCTTCTTGATCTCCGGCGCCAGGCGAAGGGTCTCCGCCGCGAGGCGCGGGAGGCTGCGAAGCGCCTGGCCGTACGCCGCGCAGCCGGCTGTCACTCAGGGTGCCGCGCCGCCGCGCCAGGTGAAGCGCAAGCATCTGCAGCACGAGGACCTGGGTCACGAACGCCTTCGTGCTCGCGACCGCCACCTCGGGGCCCGCCTGCAGGTAGATGACCGCATCGGCCTCGCGGGTGATCGCGCTGCCGACGACGTTCGTGACCACCACCACCGTCGCGCCGCGCTCCTCGGCGAGCCGCAGCGGGGCGAGCGTGTCGGCCGTCTCGCCCGACTGGCTGACGCCGATGACGAGGGTTCGGTCATCGATCGGCGGCGGGCTGTAGCGCATCTCCGAGCCGACCTGCATCGTCGCGGGAAGGCCGACCCAGTCCTGGATCAGGTAGGCCGCGACGTGCGCCGCATAGCTCGCGGTGCCGCAGCCGACGACGTAGACCCGCTCCGCTCGCGCCAGCCGATCCGCGATGGCATCCAGCTCCGGCAGCGACACCATCCCGTCCGGGCTGACCCGCCCGCGCAGGGACTCCTGGATCGCGTGCGGCTGCTCGTAGATCTCCTTGAGCGTGAAGTGCGCGAAGCCGCCCTTCTCGGCGGCCTCGATGTTCCAGTGGATCTCGGTCACCTCGCGACGCTGCTCGGTGCCGTCGAGCGACAGGATCCGCGTGCCGTCGGGCGTGACGTCGGCGATGTCGCCCTCGTGGAGGATCACGACGTTCTTCGTGTGCTCGAGGATGGCCGGCACGTCGCTCGCGAGGAAGCCCTCCCCGTCGCCGATGCCGACGATGAGCGGCACGTTCATCCGCGCTCCGACGATCCGATCCGGGTGATCGGTATGCATGACGCCGATGGCGTACGCGCCCCGAACCTCACCGAGCGCGAGCCTGACGGCCTCGACGAGATCGCCGTCGTACTTCGTCTCGATGAGGTGCGCGAGGACCTCGGTGTCGGTGTCGGAGGTGAACCGATGCCCCGCGGCCGCGAGCCGCGTCTTGATCTCGGCGTAGTTCTCGATGATCCCGTTGTGGATGAGGGCCAGCTTGCCGGTGCAGTCGACGTGCGGGTGGGCGTTCGTGTCGTTCGGCGGCCCGTGGGTGGCCCAGCGTGTGTGGCCGATGCCGGGATGGCCCGGAGGGCTGTCGCCGTTGAGGTGATCGGTCAGGTTCGTGAGCTTTCCGGCCTTCTTCTCGATGAAGACGCCGCCGTCATCGGTCCGGACCGCGATCCCGGCCGAGTCGTACCCGCGGTACTCGAGCCGGCGCAGGCCCTCGATCAGGATCGGCGCGGCGTCACGCGGACCGACGTATCCGACGATCCCGCACATGTGACCTCCTCGCCGACCGGCGATGCTAGTTCAGGCGTGCCTCGGCGAGCGTCGCGAGCTCGCGGGCGATTCGATCGATCTCGGTGGCGTCGTCGCCCTCGACCATGATCCGGATCTTGGGCTCGGTGCCGGATGGGCGGACGAGGACCCGTCCGCGATCCCCCATCAGAACCGTGGCGCGCTCGACGGCGGCCACGAACTCGGCGTCCTCCCGCCAGTCCTCCAGGCGGCGGACGCGTGAGTTTATCACCACCTGCGGCAACCTCGGAATGCGGGCGACGAGCTCGGAGAGCGGCACTCCGGCGGCCCGGACGGCGAGGACGAGCTCGATCCCGGTGAGCAGGCCGTCGCCCGTCGTGGATCGGTCTCGGAAGATGACGTGGCCGGACTGCTCGCCGCCCAGCACCGCGTCCTCGCGCTCCATCGCCTCGAAGACGTGGCGGTCTCCGACCGGGGTCCTGACCATCGTGCCTCCCGCCGCTCTGACGGCCCGCTCGAGGCCGCCGTTGCTCATGACGGTCGCGACCAGGACGCTGTTCCGGAGCGTGCCCTCCGCCAGCCGCTCCAGCGCGCAGATCCCCATCACCGCATCGCCGTCCACGAGCTCGCCGCGCTCGTCGACCGCGATGAGCCGATCCGCGTCGCCATCGAAGGCGAAGCCGATCTCGAGGCCGGCCGCGGCGACCGTCTCCGCCAGTCGCTCCGGATGGGTGGATCCGCATCCGTCGTTGATGTTCGTCCCGTTCGGGGCATCGAACAGCACGGTCACCTGCGCCCCGAGCGATCGGAACAGGTCCGGCGCGATGTCGCTGGCCGAGCCGTTCGCGCAGTCGATGCCGAGCCGAAGCCCCTCGAAGGCGTCGCCGGCGATCTCGCGCAGGTGGCGTGCGTACGCCTCCACGGCGTCGCGGTCGGCGCGGATCCGCCCGAGCTCCTCGTTCGGGCGCGGCGGGATCGGGGAGGGATCGTCGATGAGCGCGTCGAGCTCCGTCTCGATCGCGTCGTCCGCCTTGCGGCCGGCGACGACGACCTTGAGGCCGTTGTCCGGCGCGGGGTTGTGGGACGCCGAGACCATGATCCCGGCCGCGTGGCGCGCTTCGAGGCTGGCGTGCACGAGGCAGGGCGTCGTCACCACGCCGAGATCGACGGCGTCGGTGCCGGTCGAGGTCAGCCCCGCGGCGAGGGCCGCCGAGAGCATCTCTCCGGAGCGCCTCGTGTCACGACCGAGGAGGACGCTCGATCCGGACCCGCCGAGCCGATGCCCGACGGCGCGACCGAGCGACAGCGCCAGCTCGGCATCGATGACCGAGCCGACCGGGCCGCGGATCCCGTCGGTGCCGAAGCGTCCCGCCATCTACGGCGCCGGGGTCGGCGTCGGCGCCGCCTGTGGCGCCTGGATCGTGACGGGCACGGTGGCGGGATTGATCCCGACCAGCTGCACGCCGTCGGGCAGGCCGCTCACCACGGGCGTGAGATCGTAGTTGCCGGGGTCGAGCCCCGAGGCATCGACGGTCGGCGTCAGGTCGGCGGCCGTCAGGGCGGAGAGCGCCTCCCCCGCGCCGCTCAGGGTGATCGAGATCTGGTCGAGCCGCGGCAGACAGGCGTTGTCTCCCGCGCCGGTGCAGACGACGCCGACGACGAACGTGCGGCTGGAGACCGACGGACCGATCGTCGCGGTCACGGTGACCGACGACGGCTCGCCATCGGCGAGGGTGACATCGTCGGGGAGCTGGAGCTCGACCTCGAAGGTCTCGTCCGCCGAGAGCCCATTGATGCTGATCGGCTCCGTCGTCACCGACGTGATCTCGGCGAGCACCTCGGGGAGGCCGACGATCGTCACGTACGCCGGATCCACGCCGATCGCCTCGAGCGCGAAGCCGGGTGCGGGCGTGCCGGATTCGATGTTCGGACGGACCGCGACCGTCGTCTCGGTCTCGACCGCGCGCACCTCGATCTGGACGGAGACCACCTCCGGGTCGACCTCGAGCTGGCCGGTCCCGACCGGCTGCCCGGCGATGTCGACCAGGGTCAGCGGGACCGGCTCGTTCACGTTGATGCCGGACGCGGGGATCTCGACGAATGCGACCGCCCGGTCCACCTGGCTGACGACGGACGCCGGGCCTCGGACCTCGGCGGTATCGGCGCTCACGACCGGTTCGTCGATCTCGAGGCCCTCGGGGACCGTTCCGCGATCCACCTCGACGGGGACCGAGCGAACGTCGACGCGATCCGCCTCGACGCGGACGGAGTCGGGCACGACCGACACGATCTCGACGCCATCCTTCAGGCTCCGCACCTCCAACGGCAGCTGCTGCGGCTCCGGCGCCCGCGCGAGGTCGTACGCACTGATGTCGACGCTGACGACGAAGTCCTCGGCGGTGACCCCGGCAGCCTGGTCGTTCGACACCCGGTATTCGATGTCGACCACGCCCGGCTCCGCTCCCAGCACGAAGACGTCGCGCGAGACGTTCGCCTGCTCCACTCGCACCTGGATCGACGAGTCGGTGAACGAGCCGGAGAAGACGAGCCCGGTGTAGAGGACGGTCGACAGGAGGATCGCCGACAGCTTCAGGTGCCAGTTGCGCAGGATGATGCCCATCGGTCAGCGACGGTCCGTCGCGGCCGGGACGACCCGCGCATCGGGATCGATCGGTCCGGTGGTGTCCTCGTCGTCGGCTCCGCCGATATGCCAGCGCCCGTCGTTCGATCGCCGCAGGAACGGGACCGCCCGCCTCGGGGCCTGCGGGCGGATGAGGTTGAAGATCCGGCGACGGAGCTGGTCCTCGGTCAGGTTCCGCTCGATGCGACCGCGGATGACGAGGCTGATCGAGCCGGTCTCCTCGCTGACGACGACGACGATCGCATCGGTCTGCTCGCTGATGCCGATGGCGGCACGGTGCCGCGTCCCGTAGCGCTCCGAGTCGAGGGCCGTCTGGCTCATCGGCAGGAGGACGCCCGCCGCCGTGATCTGCTCGCCGCTGATGACGACCGCGCCGTCGTGGAGCGCCGTCCCGCGGTAGAAGATCGTGGCCAGCAGCTCGGCGCGCAGGTCGGCGTGGATCGGCACGCCCGTCTCCGTGGCCAGGTCCTGGAGCCCCGTCTCGCGCTCGAGGGCGATCAGCGCGCCGTGCCGCGAGCCGGCCAGGATGCGGGCGGCCCGGCTGATCTCCCGCGCCACGCGCTCGGCACCGGCCACCTCGGAACTGACGAAGAAGCGGTTCACGCTGCCGACTCGGCCGATCTGCTCCAGCGCGCGCCGCAGCTCGGGCTGGAAGACGACGACGACCGCGAAGAGGCCGACCACCGCGGCCGTCTCCATCAGCTGCGTCAGCAGCTGGAGGTTGAGCAGCCGCGCCGCGAGGTAGACGAGGTAGAGGATCGAGAGGCCGATGACGATCCGCACCGCGCGCGTGCCGCGGATGAGGATGAACAGCCAATAGATGACGAACGCCACCAGCAGGATGTCGATGATCGACGTCCAGCTGCCCTGCAGGTAGGTGTCGAAGAATTCGCGGATCGCGTCGATCACGGGTGGCGGCGTGCCTGCATTGGTGCGGCGATTGCGCTTCGGATGATACCAAGCGCCCCGGCCAGGAGGCCGGGGCGCATCGGTTCAGGCTGTGCGGAGCGCGATCAGCGCTTCGTGTACTGCGGCGCCTTGCGGGCCCGCTTCAGGCCGTACTTCTTGCGCTCCTTGGCTCTCGGGTCGCGGGTGAGGAGGCCGGCCTCGCGGAGCGCGGCGCGCGCGTTGGGGTGCGCGGTGAGCAGCGCCCGTGAGATCCCGTGTCGGATGGCGCCGAGCTGCCCGGAGACGCCGCCGCCGGCGACGAGGACGCTGACCGAGTATCGGCCCTCGGTCTCGGTCACGCGGAAGGGCACCAGGAGGGCGCCTTCGGGAGCCGATCCGCCGAAGTACTCGCCCGACGGCTTGCCATTGACCACCACGCTGCCGTCGCCCGGCAGCAGGCGCACCCGGGCAACGGCGGTCTTGCGCCGGCCGGTGCCGTAGACGTAGGTCGTGCTCACGTGTTCGTCCTTCCTCGCGGCTACAGCTCGACCGTTGCCGGCTGCTGGGCCTGGTGGGGGTGCTCGGCGCCGCGGTACACCTTGAGCTTGCGGAACATCGCCCGACCGAGCCGGTTCTGCGGAAGCATCCCCTTCACGGCCTTCTCGATCACGAGCTCGGGCTTGCGCTCGAGGAGCGCTCCGAGGCTCTCCTCGCGCAGTCCGCCGGGGTAGTTCGAATGCCGGAAGTAGCTCTTCTGGCGCAGCTTGTCTCCGGTGACGCGGATCTTCGCGGCGTTCAGGACCACGACGTGATCCCCGGTGTCGAGATGGGGCGAGTAGATCGGCTTGTGCTTGCCCTCGAGCAGGGTGGCGATCCGCGTCGCCAGCCGGCCGAGGGTCTGGTCGGTGGCGTCGACCACCCACCAGCTCCGCTCGATCTCGCTCGCCTTGACGGCGTAGGTCTTCACGTTTCCTGCTCTCCGGTCATGCCTTGGTGCGCGCCCGCGTGGGCGCATCGTTCGTTGTCCGTCGTTCGGTTGTCGATCTGGCTGATGGATAGATGACGCGCTCGAGCGTGAGCCCGCGGGCCGGTGCCGCCCGTCCGTCGAGCGCACGTCCCGGACGATCGAGGAGCTCGGTCACGGCCTCCGGCGCGAGCCGGCCGCGGCCGACCTCCAGGAGGACCGCCACGATCCCGCGCACCATGCGCTTCAGGAACGCATTCGCCGTGACGCGGACCTCCACGAGGTTGCCGCGTCGCGTGACACGGACCTCGGCGAGATGCCGCACCGTCGTCCCGTGAGCGTCACTGCCGAGGGCCGCGAAGTCGCGTTCCCCGACGAGGCGGTCGGCGGCGGCGCGCATCGCGCCGACGTCGAGCCCATCTTCGATCTCGACGGTCCGATGCCGCTCGAGCGGGCGCACGCTCGCCCCCGATCCGGATCCGGTAGCGGTAGACGCGCCAGAGCGCGTCGCGCCGAGGATCGAATCCGAGCGGTGCCCAGCTGAGCGCCCGCACCGCCAGGTCCGGCGGGAGGACGGCATTGAGCCGTCGCCGCAGCTCCGGCAGGCCGCCCTTCCACGGGAGCGCCCGCGTGAGGCAGAATGCCGCGACCTGGCCGGTGGCATGCACCCCGGCATCGGTTCGTCCGGCGAGACGGACGCGAATCCGCTCGCCGATCAGCCTGTTAAGGGCCCCCTCCAGCTCTCCCTGCACAGTCCGAGCGTTCGGCTGGACCTGGGAGCCGGCGAAGGCCGTCCCGTCGTACTCGATGGTCGCCCGTGCGCATCGGTGCGCCTCGGCTCCCATCAGTCCGTGTCGGTGTTCTGTTGCCCGGCCCGTCCCGTGCTCAGACGAGCTCGATCTGGACCATCGTGGCGGCGTCCCCCAGACGCTGCCCGAGCTTGGTGATGCGGGTGAAGCCGCTGGCGCGATCCGCGTACTTCGTCGCGATCTCGCCCATCAGCTTCTCGACGATCAGCGGCTCGTGTGGCATCCGGCTCACGAGCTGCCGTCGCGCATGGAGGTCGCCACGCTTCGCGAGGGTGATCATCCCGTCGACCATGCCGCGGACCTCCTTGGCCTTCGCCTCGGTGGTCTTCACCCGCTCGTAGCGGATGACGGCCACGGCGAGGTTGCCGAGCATCGACACGCGGTGATCGTGCGTGCGACTGAGCTTGCGTCCGGCGATCCGGTGCGGCATCGACTACGCCTCGCGGTCGAGCTCTGCGGCGGCCGCCTCGTCGAGCTCCGCCGAAGCCGGCAGGTCCGACTCGTCGGTGCTCATCGCGGTGGCCTCGGGGCTGATGAAGCCGCGGAGCGCGAGGCGCTCCTTGAGCTCGTCGAGGCTCTTCTGGCCGAAGTTGCGCATGCGCAGGAACTCGTCGTCCGAGAGCGAGAGCACCTGGCCGATCTTCGTGATGCTGTTGCGCTTCAGGCTGTTGTACGCCCGCATCGGGAGGTCGAGCTCCTCGATCGGGGCGTCCAGCAGGTTCGCGCTCGCCGTCGATCGGGGCGTCGTCACCGGCCGTCGACGCCGGGCGACCGACCTCGGCGAACCGGCCGAACTCGCGGACGAGGATGTCGGCCGCCTCGCTCAGCGCCGCCTGCGCGGTCGTCGTGCCGTCCGTCTCGATCTCGATCGAGAGGCGGTCGTAGTTCGTCATCTGCCCGACGCGGGTCTTCTCGACCGTGTAGTTCACCCGTCGAACCGGGCTGAAGAGCGCGTCGACCGGCACCACGCCGATCGGCATCTCCTCGGTGTGCTCCGCGGGCCGATAGCCCATGCCGTTCTCGATGGTCAGGTCCATCTCGATCGAGCCGGAGTCCGAGTCAAGGGTGAGGAGGACGAGGTCCGGGTTCACGATCTCGACGTCGGCGGACTCGGCGATGTCCCCCGCCGTCACGGGGCCGGCACCGCGCTTCACGAGCTTCAGGGTGATGGGATGCCGAGCGAACGACCGCAGGCGGAGCTTCTTGATGTTCAGGACGATCTGGGTGACGTCCTCCTTGACGTTCTCGATCGTGCTGAACTCGTGGAAGACGCCGGAGATCTGGATGCTGGTGACGGCCGCGCCCTCGAGGGAGCTGAGCAGGACGCGACGCAGGGCGTTGCCCAGCGTGACGCCATAGCCCTCCTGGAGCGGGGTCACCTCGAAGCGGCTCATGTTGCCGTCCGCCTCCACCTCGTCGATCCGCGGGGTGGGAGCGGGCTGCGGCTGCTGTGGGGTTTCGAGTTCGATCATGAGAGGAAGATTGACTCCTAGCGCGAGTAGTACTCGACGACGAGCTGCTCGTTGAACTCGAGCGGCATCTGCTCGCGCGCCGGTTCGGAGAGGACGGAGCCCGACAGCTTGGCCGGGTCGACGCTCACCCACTCGGGAATTTGGGCCGCCTTCATCGTCTCGGCGGCCACCTTGAAGATTTCAC
Organism: uncultured Chloroflexia bacterium; assembly: GCA_963797855.1. GTDB lineage: Bacteria > Chloroflexota > Limnocylindria > QHBO01 > QHBO01 > JACDBZ01. Next base: position 94,109 of record CAWCQX010000005.1, read on the forward strand.
GCCCGCGCCGGCTCTCGCGAACCTCGACGCGGTCGCCGACCTTGGTCGCGTAGCTCGGGACGTTGGTCGGTCGCCCGTTGACGGCGAAATGGCCGTGGCTGACGAGCTGGCGCGCCTGGGCTCGGCTCGAGGCGAAGCCCATGCGGAAGACGACGTTGTCGAGCCGCATCTCGAGCATGCGCATCAGGTTCTCGCCGGTGACGCCCTTGCGCTGGTCCGCCTTCTCGAAGTAGTTGCGGAACTGTCGCTCGAGGACCGAGTAGCTCTTGCGGAGCTTCTGCTTCTCTCGCAGCTGGAGCCCGTACTCGCTGACCTTGCGGCGGCGCATCGTGTTCATCCCGGGCGGCGTGCTGCGGCGCTCGAACGCGCACTTGCGCGAGTAGCATCGGCTGCCCTTCAGGAAGAGCTTGAGGCCCTCACGGCGGCAGATGCGACAGACGGCGTCGTTGTATCGGGCCATCAGACTCTCCGCCGCTTCGGCGGTCGGCAGCCGTTGTGCGGGATCGGGGTGACGTCGGTGATCGCGCTGACCTCGAGGCCGGCCGACTGCAGGGAACGGATCGCCTGCTCGCGGCCGCCACCGGGGCCCTTCACGAAGACCTCGATCTGGCGCATGCCGTGCTCCATGGCGCGGCGCGCGGCCAGCTCGGCAGTCTGCGCCGCGGCGTACGGCGTGCTCTTGCGCGAGCCCTTGAACCCGACGAGCCCCGCGCTGCCCCAGCTGACGACGTTCCCGGACGGATCAGTGATCGTCACGATCGTGTTGTTGAACGTCGACTGGATGTGCGCGTGCCCTGAAGGCACGTTCTTCTTCTCGCGCTTCTTGCCTCGCTGTGTGCGCTTACGCTCTACCATCAAACTCCCTGATCACTTCTTGCGGCGGATGCCGACTGTCTTCTTCGACCCACGGCGCTGCCGCGCGTTCGTCTTCGTTCGCTGCCCTCGGACGGGCAGGTTGCGCCGATGGCGGAGGCCCCGATACGAGCCGATCTCCATCAGGCGCTTCACGTTCAGGCTGACCTCGCGGCGGAGGTCGCCCTCGACCTTGTACTGTCGGTCGACGACCTCGCGAAGCCGGTTGACCTCGTCATCGGTGAGGTCGCGGACGCGCGTGTTCGGGCGCCACGTTGGCGGCACCCGAGAACCTTCGAGGCCGAGGTTGGGCCGATCCCGTGGATGTAGGTGAGGCTGATGATCACCCGCTTGTCGCGGGGGATGTCGACGCCGGCGATTCGAGCCATGGCTACCCTACCCCTGCCGCTGCTTGTGCTTGGGGATGACGCAGATGACCATCACCACGCCGGAGCGCTTGATGACCTTGCAGCGCTCGCAGCGGGGCTTTACGGAAGCAGAAACCTTCATCTCATCCTGTACGTGATTCGACCCCGGGTGAGGTCGTAGGGACTCAGCTCGACGCGGACGGTGTCACCGGGCAGGATGCGGATGAAGTTCTGGCGCAGCTTGCCGGAGATGTGTGCGAGCACTTCGTGCCCGTTCTCCAGGCGCACCTTGAACATCGCGTTCGGCAGGGGGAGGATCACCTCACCCTCGACCTCGATTGCATCCTTCTTCGCCAAGCGGCACGCACCCTCGTTTCAACTGGTGGACATTCGAGTGGGGATTGACACACGGAAAGGCCGCCGCACAGGGCGACCCGCGAACGGAGAGTATACATCAGCGGCGGCCTCCCGCACAAGGCGCCTCACGCTCGCTCCGTGAGGAGCCGGGGGCCATCCGGGGTGACCGCGATCGTGTTCTCGAAGTGGGCCGCGAGGGACCCGTCGACCGTCTGGACCGTCCAGCCGTCGTCGGCGACATAGACGTCATCGGCGCCGAGCGTGAACATCGGCTCGATCGCAAAGCACATCCCGGCCTCGATCGCCAGGCCGGTGCCCGCGCGCCCGTAGTTCGGGACCTGCGGATCCTCGTGCATGGCTCGGCCGATGCCGTGGCCGACGAAGGGACGGACGATCCCGTAGCCGCGCTCGTGCGCGACCGTCTCGATGGCATGGCCGACGTCGCCGAGGCGATTGCCGGCACGAGCGGCGTCGATCCCCGCCTCCATGCCGCGCCGGGTGGCGTCGACGAGGTCGACGACCTCGCGCGGGACGCGGCCGACGGTCCACGTTCGCGCACAGTCGGCGTGCCAGCCGTCCACGATGCAGCCGATGTCGATGCTCACGACGTCCCCGTCGGCGAGGCGCCTGCGCGGCGACGGGATGCCGTGGACGACCTCGTCGTTGATGCTGGCGCAGATGACGCCGGGAAACGGCGGGTTGCTGCCGTAGCCGAGGAACGACGGCTCCGCGCCCGCGTCGGCCATCATGCGCGCCGCGATCTGATCCAGGTCACCGGTGGTGACGCCGGGCCGGATCTCGGTCCGGAGCACGTCGAGGATGTCGACGAGGATCGCTCCCGCGGCGCCCATGCGCTCGATCTCGGTCGAGCGCTTGATCGTCACGGCACCGACGCTGCGCATCGTCATCCCGGTCGCCGTCGCGCGGCGCGGAGGCGATCGATGATGTCGGCCGTCACGCCGTCGATCGGCAGCGATGCCATCGATCCGGTCGACAACGCCCTGGCGCTCGTAGTGGTCGACGACCTCGCGCATCGGCGGCACCTGCTGCTCGAGGCGGGAGCGGACGACCTCGGGCCGATCGTCGTCGCGCTGCACGAGCTCGTCGCCCTCGAGGTCGCAGTGGCCGGGCACGCGCGGCGGCTCGCTGATCTCGTGGTACGGGGTGCCGCAGGTCGGGCAGACCCAGCGGCCGGCCAGCGCGCTTCACGAGCTCCTCGTTCGGCACGTCGATGAAGACGACGCGGTCGACGCGCTCCCCCTGCGCCGCGAGCGACTCGTCGAGCGCCGCTGCCTGCGCCACGGTGCGCGGAAATCCGTCGAGGACGGCGCCGCGAACTCGCGTCTCGGGCTTGGCCAGCTCGGCCATCACCAGGCCGATCGTCGTCTCGTCCGGGACGAGCTCGCCGCGCTCCATGTACTGGCGCGCCTCGTTGCCGAGGGGGGTCCCGGCCTCCATCGCGGCCCGGAAGAGGTTGCCCGAAGCGAGGTGCGGGACGCCGAGCTCACGCGAGACGGCGCTCGGCCTGCGTGCCCTTGCCGGCGCCGGGCGGCCCGACGAGCAGGACGATCGTCCGCTCGGCCGTCGTCGAATCGGTCATCGGATGAAGCCCTCGTAGTGCCGCATCATCATCTGGGCCTCGAGCTGCTTCATCGTCTCGACCACGACGCTGACGATGATCAGGATGCTCGTCCCGCCGAGCTGGAGGTTCTGCGTGCCCGGAACGATGGCGGACACGATGAACGGCAGCACCGCGATCGTGCCGAGGAAGAGCGCGCCGCCGAGCGTGATCCGGTTCGTCACGCGCCCGAGGAACTGCTCGGTCGGCTTGCCGGGGCGGATGCCCGGGGATGAAGCCGCCGTTCTTGCGCAGGTAGTCGGCCGTCTGGTCGGGCCGGAACTGGAAGGCCGTGTAGAAGTACGTGAAGAAGACGACCAGCAGGAAGTACAGCGTCCCGTACAGCGGGACGGTTGTTCTGGCCGTTCAGGTTCGTGCTGATCCAGGTCGCGACGTTCCGCACCCACTCGATGTCGCTGGCCGTGAAGTAGGCGGCGATCTGGGCCGGGAAGAGCAGGATGCTGACGGCGAAGATGATCGGGATCACGCCCGCCATCGTCACCTTGAGCGGCAGGTACTGGGTCTGCGCCTGGATCATCCGACGGCCGCGCACGCGGCTGGCGTACTGGACCGGGATGCGGCGCTGGCCCTCGTTGATGAAGACGACCGCGGCGATGATGACGACCGCGAGGACGATGAACGGCACGAGGCGCGCCAGCGCATCGGGCCCGCTGATGATCGGGCCGATCTGCTGCGGGATGCTGCCGACGATGCCGGCGAAGATGATCAGGCTGATGCCGTTGCCGAGGCCACGCTCGCTGATCAGCTCGCCCAGCCACATCAGCAGGATCGTGCCGGCCGTGAAGCTCAGCAGCAGGCTGATCGTCTCGATGCTGAACAGGTCGGTGGGCGGGATGACGCCGTTCGCGCTGAGCAGGACGCTGATGCCATAGGCCTGCGCGATCGCGAGCGGCACGGTGAGCATGCGCGTGTACTGGTTGATCCGGTTGCGCCCGTACTCCCCCTCCCGGCTCAGCTCGTCGAGCGCCGGGATCACGCCGCGCATCAGCTGCATGATGATGCTGGCGTTGATGTAGGGGTTCACCCCGAGGCCGATGATCGACGCGGCCGCCAGGCCGCCTCCCGAGAAGATGTTCAGGATCCCGAGCAGCGGGTTGTCCGTGAACAGGTTCGTCAGCGCCTCCGTGTTCACGTTCGGGATCGGGACGTTCGTCAGCGCCCGGAAGATCGCGAGGATCCCCAGCGTGAAGAGGAGCTTCGCCCGGATGTCCGGCGCGCGGAAGGCGGTGACGACCGTGTCGATCAAGCCGTCGGCTCGCTTTCGCTCGCCTCGCCGGCGGGCTCAACCTCCTCGGTCTCCGGAGCGGCCGGCTCCTCGTCGTCGTCGGCGTCGTCGGCTGCGGCCTTCGCGCGCTTGCCCGCCGACGCGATCGGCGCGGCGTCGCCGCCGGCGGCGACCCGCTCGGCGCGGGCGATCCCGGCGCGGCGACGGTCGGCGCGCTTGCCCTCGGGTCGAGGCGGGCGCTCGTCGATCGGGGCGTTGTCCGGCCACGAGAGCAGCTGCACGGTCGAGCCCGCGGCGCCGAGCTTGTCGAGGGCCGAGCGGCTGAAGGCGTGCGCGTGGATCGTGATCCCGGCCGGCGCGTCGCCGACGCCGAGGATCTTCACCGGCCGCTTCGTATCGTCGATCAGCCCGTCATGCGCGAGGACATCCGGGGTCACGAGCGTGCCGCGCTCGACCTCCCCGAGCCGTCCGAGGTTGATCGGCGCGTACTCGACCCTTCCGCGGTTGCGGAAGCCGTGGAGCTTCGGCGTGCGGATGTGGAGCGGCGTCTGGCCGCCCTCGAACCAGGCCGGCAGGTTGCCGCCGGCACGCGACTTCTGGCCCTTCGTCCCGCGGCCCGCGGTCTTCCCGCGGCCCGAGCCGTGGCCGCGGCCGACGCGACGCGACGGCTTGCGCGAGCCCGGGGTCGGGTGCAGATCGTGGAGCTTCACTTGGAGTTCCCTTCGTCGGGTGCGACGCCAGTGGCGCCCGCCTCGCTGACCTCGATCAGGAAGGCGACGCGGCGCAGCATCCCTCGCATCTCGGGCGTGTCGGCGACCTCGACGCTCTGATGGAGCCGATGCAGGCCGAGGGCGCGGATCGTGCCGCGCGCCGCGGCCTTGTGGCCGATCGTCGAGCGGACCCAGGTGACCCGGAGCGCTCGGCTTCGAGGTGGACTTATCTGCCACGGCCGCCACCCACGTTCATCGGCTCTCGACGCTCGGGAATCACGTGCGGGGTCCGCGAGAGCTCGGCGCCGCGCTTGCCGAGCAGCTGCTCGGCGGTCTTGCCGCGGAGCCCGGCGATGTCGTCGGCGGAGCGGAGCGCGGCGAGGCACTCCATCGTGGCGCGCACGACGTTGATCGGGTTCGTCGAGCCCTGCGCCTTGCTCAGGATGTCGCGGATGCCGGCCGCCTCGACGACGGACCGCACCGAGCCGCCGGCGATGACGCCGGTGCCGGCGCTGGCCGGCTTCAGCATGACCTTCGCGGCGCCGAAGTGCCGATGCACCTCGTGCGGGATCGTCGAGCCCACGAGCGGCACCTTGATCAGGTGCTTCTTCGCGTCCTCGACGCCCTTGCGGATCGCCTCGGGGACCTCGCCGGCCTTGCCGATGCCCGCGCCGACGTTGCCGTTGCCGTCACCGACGACGACGACCGCGCTGAAGCTGAAGCGGCGCCCGCCCTGGACGACCTTGGATACGCGATTGATCTGGACGACCTTCTCGTCCAGGTTGAGCTTGGACGCATCGATGCGTGCCATGGGTGATCTCCTCTCGCTCTACAGGTTGAGGCCGCCCTCGCGGGCACCCTCTGCGAGCGAGCGGACCCGCCCGTGGTACTGATATCCGCCCCGATCGAGAACCACCGAGCTCACGCCGGCGGCCTTCGCGCGCTCGGCGAGCGCCCGACCGACGGAGCGCGCGACGTCGACCTTGGTCGCGCCGCCGATGCCGCTCTCGCGGCTCGATGCCGCGGCCAGCGTGCGGCCGGTCGTGTCGTCGATGACCTGGGCATAGATGTATTTCGCGCTGCGGAAGACCGACAGGCGCGGCCGATCCGCGCTGCCGCTGATGCGGAGGCGGAGGCGTTCGTGGCGCTTGCGCCGGAGCGCGTCGCGCGATGGCGTCGTCATCGGTCTCTCCTAGGCTCCGCCGACTTTGCCGGCCTTGCCGGCCTTGCGGAGGATCTGCTCGCCCTGGTAGCGGATGCCCTTGCCCTTGTACGGCTCCGGCTTGCGCTGCGAGCGGATGTGGGCGGCGATCTGGCCGACGAGCTCCTTGTCGGCGCCGAAGACGCCGAGGCGCGTCGGCGTCTCGACGCGGAACTCGATGCCGGCGGGCGGGTCGACCTCCACCGGGTGGGAGTAGCCGAGCGCCAGCACGAGCTTCGGCCCCTGCAGCTGGGCACGGTAGCCGACGCCGCTGATCTCGAGGTTCTTCGTGAAGCCCGAGGTGACGCCGGTGACCATGTTGTTGACGAGGGTGCGCGTCAGCCCGTGGAGCGCGCGGTGCCGCGGCTCATCGCTGGGGCGGACGATGCGCAGCGTGCCGTCCTCGCGCTCGAGGCGTCATCTCCGGGTGGAGCTCACGCTCGAGCGTGCCGAGCGGGCCCTTCACCGTCAGGCGGTTGCCATCCTGCGCGACCTCCACTCCGTCGGGGAGCGGAATCGGCATGCGTCCGATTCGTGACATCGCGTTCGCTCCTTACCAGACGTAGCAGAGGACTTCGCCGCCGAGGTTCTGCTTCCGGGCATCGCTGCCCGTCATGACCCCGTGGGAGGTGGAGAGGATGGCCAGGCCGAGGCCGCCGAGAACGCGGGGGATCTCGGTCTTCCGCGCGTAGACGCGCAGGCCGGGCTTGCTGATGCGCTTCAGGCCGGTCACGACCGGCGTGCGCCCCTCGACGTACTTCAGGCGCAGGACGAGCCGATCCTGGACGGGATCGGGCTGCGTGTCGAAGCTCTCGATGAACCCCTCCTCGGTCAGGATGCGCGCGATCTCGCGCTTCATCCGCGATGAGGGAAGGGTCAGCTCCTTGTGCCGCGCCGCGCTCGCGTTGCGGATGCGCGTCAGCATGTCGGCGATCGGATCGGTCACGTTCATGTCGGTCTTCGTTCATCTCCTCGGCGGTGGTTCGCTCCCGCCCCTTCGCGGGTGGCGCCTTCCGCTGATGTCGGCCGCCGGCGTTCGGCGACGATCTGGTCCTGCGTGAGCTGCTACCAGCTCGACTTCGTCACGCCGGGCAGCTGACCCAGCAGGGCCCGCTCCCGGAAGCAGATGCGGCACATCGCGAAGCGCCGCATGTAGCCCCGCGGCCGGCCGCAGACCTGGCAGCGGTTGTGGTCGCGCACGGGGAAGCGCGATCCGCGCTTCGCCTTGGCGATCATCGACTTCTTTGCCATCATGTCGGTCTTCGTCCTTCCTGCTCGCTCGTCAGGCGCTCTGGAACGGCATGCCGAGCAGCTCGAGGAGCTTGCGCCCCTCCTCGTCGGTCTTCGCCGTGGTCACGATGCTGATCTCGAGGCCTCGCAGCCGGTCGATCTCGTCGTAGTCGATCTCGGGATACACGAGCTGCTCGCGCAGCCCGAGGCTGAAATTGCCGCGGCCGTCGAACGACCGGGTGGGGATCCCGCGGAAGTCGCGGATGCGCGGCAGCGCGAGCGCGAGCGTGCGCTCGAGGAAGTCGTACATCCGCTGGCCACGCAGCGTGACCTTCGCGCCGATCGGCATGCCGGTGCGCAGCCGGAACTGCGCGATGCTGCGCTTCGCCCGGGTCACGATCGGCTTCTGGCCGGTGATCGTCGTGAGGTCGCCGACCGCGGCGTCGAGCGCCTTCGCGTTGGCGATCGCCTCGCCGAGGCCGATGTTGACGACGACCTTCTCGAGCCGTGGGATCTGCATCTCGTTGGCGTACCCGAACTCGCGTCGCAGCGCCGGCACGACGTCGTCGAGGTAGCGCTGGCGCAGGCCCTGGTACTCCGGGCGGCTGAAGCCGTTCTTCGAACGCGCCGACTTCGCCGGCGCCGCGGCCGCGGTCTCGGTCGCCTCAGTCGCCTTGGGCGCGTCGGCGGGGCCGCCTTCGCGCTCGCGGAGCGTCCGGCGACGCGTCGTCTTCGTCTCGTCGGCGCTCACTTGGACCTCCCCTCGATCTGCTCGCCGCAGTTCTTGCAGAGGCGCGTGCTGCGCGCGTGCTCGCCCTCGAGCCGCCCGTGTGCGACCCGCGTGGGCTGGTTGCAGCGCGGGCAGACCACCTGCACGTTGCTGATGTGGATCGGCACCGGGATGTCGAGGATGCCGGCCGTCTGCGTTCGCGACCGCGCGCGCTGGTGGCGGCGCGCCATGTTGATGCCCGGGACGACGACGCCGAAGCCGCGCTTCGTCCGCTCGACCCGCTCGACGGTGCCGCGCTTGCCGCGGTCCTTGCCGGCGAGGACGAGGACGGTGTCTCCCTTGCGCACGTCCATCTACAGCACCTCCGGGGCGAGCGACACGATCTTCATGTAGTTGCGCTCACGGAGCTCGCGGGCGACGGGCCCGAAGATGCGGGTGCCGCGCGGGCTGCCCTGCGCGTTGATCAGGACGGCCGCGTTCTCGTCGAAGCGGATGTGGCTGCCATCGGGGCGGCCGTACTCCTTGGCCGTGCGCACGACGACGGCACGGACGACCTCGCCCTTCTTGACGCCCGAGTTCGGCAGCGCCTGCTTGACGCTGGCCACGATCACGTCGCCGACCTCGGCCGTATCGCTCGTCGAGCGGCCGATGACGGTGATGCACTGGAGCGTCCGTGCGCCGGAGTTGTCCGCCACGCGCAGGCGGCTGTACTGGCGGATCACGCCTGCTCCGTCCCGTCGATCAGCTCTTCGTGCGAGCCGCGCGCGACGATCTCGACGACGGTCCAGCGCTTCTCGCGCGAGAGCGGACGGCTCTCCTCGATGCGCACGGTGTCGCCGACCCTGGCGCTGTTCTCCTCGTCGTGCGCCTTGAACTTGCTGCTGAGCCGCACGACCCGCTTGTAGATCGCGTGCCGGCGCAGCCGCTCGACGCTCACGACGACGGTCTTGTCCATCTTGTCGGACACGACGTGCCCGACCTTCGTTCTTCGCTTGCCCTGCATCAGCTGGCCTTCTCGGCGTCGGCGGCGGCCCGTTCGGCCGCGTGCTGACGCTCGGTCATCACGGTCAGGATGCGGGCGATCCGCTTGCGGGTCGCCGGCAGCCTGCTGTAGTTGCTCTCCTGTCGCGTGGCGAGGTCGAAGCGGACCTTCCACAGCTCCTGCTTCGCGTCACGCAGCGCGCCCTCGAGGTCCTTGTCGGAGAGGGCTCGCACCTCACTGATGTCCATGCTCGAGGCCCTCCTTCATCGACGAACCGGGTGTTGATCGGCAGCTTGTGGCCCGCCAGGCGCATCGCCTCGCGCGCGACCGTCTCGGGGACGCCCGACATCTCGAACATCACCCGTCCGGGCTTGACCACCGCCACCCAGTGATCCGGTGCGCCCTTGCCGGAGCCCATGCGGACCTCGGCCGGCTTCTTGGTGACCGGCTTGTCCGGGAAGACCCGGATCCAGACGCGGCCACCGCGCTTGATGTGGTGGGTCATGGCACGGCGCGCGGCCTCGATCTGGCGGCTCGTGAGCCAGCAGACCTCCTCGGCCATCAGGCCGAAGTCGCCGAAGCTCACGGTCGTGCCGCCCTTCGCCATCCCGGCGCGGCGCCCGCGCTGGACCTTCCGGTGCTTGACCCGCTTTGGCATCAGCATCGGTCAGCCCTCCTCCGACCCGGCGTCCGCCGCGTCCGATGCAGGCTTCTCGGTGGCCTCGGGCTCGGCCTTCGGGGCGGCCTTCTTCGCCGGCGCCTTTCGGGCGCGTGGCGCCTTCGGCGTCGCGCTCGTCGATCGAGTCGACGCTGCGCGTGACGCTCGCTTTGCCGGGGCGGCGGGCTCGGCCGGCGCCTCTGGCTCTGCCGGCGCCTCTGGCTCGGCCGCGACCGCCGGCATCGGCGACGGGCTCGGCCTCGGGGGCCTCGGGCTCTGCGGCGGCCTCGACCGGCTCGGCCGCGGGGGCCTCCGCCGGCTCCTCGGCAACGGCCGTCGGACGCCTCCTCGACCGGCGCCGCCGGCTCGGGGGTCTCGACCGCGGCAGCGGGCTGCTCGGTGCCGCCTGGGGAGCGGTCATCGGCTCGTCCACGACGGCCGTGGCGGCGGTCGCCGCCTCCTCGGCCGCGGCAGGAGCGCCATCGGTCGCCGCGCGACCCGCCGAGCGGGTCCGCGTCGCGGTCGCGGTGCGGCGCGGAGCGCGAGGCTCCGTGCGAGCGCTGCCGGGCCGGTCGCCGAGCTGCTCACCGCGGTAGACCCACGCCTTGACGCCGATTCGGCCGTAGGTGGTGTGCGCGTGCACGACGCCGTAGCTGATGTCGGCGCGCAGCGTGCCGAGCGGGATGCGACCCTCCTTGTCCCACTCGGTGCGGCTCATCTCCGAGCCACCGAGGCGGCCGGAGACCTGGATCTTCACGCCCTTGGCGCCGGCCTTGATCGTGCGCTGGATCGACTGCTTGATCGCCTTGCGGAAGGCGATGCGGCGCTCCAGCTGGCCGGCGACGTTCTGGGCCAGGAGCATGCCGTCCAGCTCGGGCTGGAGGATCTCCTTGATCTCGAGCTTGACCTTCTTGTCGGTCAGCTTGCCGATGTTCGTGCGCAGCGCCTCGACGTTCGCGCCGCCCTTGCCGATGACGATGCCCGGCTTCGCGGTGTGAACGGTGACCGTGACGTGGTTGATGCCGCGCTCGATCTCGACCTGGCTGACGCTCGCGTTCGACAGCTGCCTGGCGACGAGCTCCCGGATCCGCATGTCCTCCTGGAGGAGCGTGGCGTAGTCGCGGTCCGCGTACCACTTCGCCAGCCAGGGCTTGATGATGCCGATCCGGAAGCCGTAGGGATGGACCTTGTGTCCCAACTTACGACTCCTCTCGGTCAGCCACGGCGACGGTGATGTGGCTGGTTCGCTTCAAAATCTGGAAGTACCGGCCCTGCGCGCGCGGACGGCCGCGCTTGAGGGTCGGTCCGTCGTCGGCGACCGCGCTCACCACGCGCAGCTCATCGGCCGACAGGTTGTAGTTGTTCTCGGCGTTGGCCGTGGCGCTCTTGAGCACCTTGGCCACGTCCTTGGCGGCCGCATTCGGCAGGAAGCGGAGGATGGCCGCAGCCTCCTCGACCGGCTTGCCGGCGATGAGATCGGTGATCAGGCGCACCTTGCGCGGGCTGATCCGAACGTACTTGGCGGTTGCACTGACTCGCATCGGCCGACCTACTTCAGCGCCGTCGAGCGCTCGGTGGCGCGACCGGAGTGGCCGCGATACGTGCGCGTCGGTGCGAACTCGCCGAGGCGGTGGCCGACCATGTTCTCGGTGATGAACACCGGGACGTGGCGACGGCCATCGTGGATGGCGATCGTGTGACCGATCATCTGCGGGAAGATCACGCTCGCGCGCGACCAGGTCTTCAGCACCTTGCGCTCGCTGCGCTTGTTCATGTCGTCGATGCGGCCGAGCAGGCGCGCGTCGACGAATGGTCCCTTCTTGACGGAACGACTCATCTGGCTCCTAACCCCGCCCGTACCGACGGCGGACGATCAGCTTGTTGGACTTGTTCTTCCGAACCCGCGTGCGCAGGCCCATGGCGGGCTTGCCCCACGGGGTCTTCGGCGGCATGCCGGTCGGCGCCTTGCCCTCGCCACCACCGTGCGGGTGGTCGCGCGGGGTCATCGCCGATCCGCGCACCGACGGGCGACGCCCGAGGTGACGCGACCGTCCGGCCTTGCCGAGCTTCTGGTTCTCGTGGTCGAGGTTGCTCACCTGTCCGACCGTGGCCATGCACTCGATCCGCACGCGGCGGACCTCGCCCGACGGCAGCCGCAGCGTCGCGAAGTCGCCTTCCTTGGCGAGCAGCTGCGCGCTGCTGCCGGCGCTGCGCACGATCTGGCCGCCGCGACCGGCGACGAGCTCGATGTTGTGGACCTGCGTGCCGAGCGGGATGCGCGACAGCGGCAGCGCGTTGCCGGTGCGGGCCTCCACGTCCGGCCCGGAGGCGACGGTGTCACCGACGCCCAGGCCGTGCGGCAGCAGCATGTAGCGCTTCTCGCCATCGGCGTAATGGAGGAGGCCGATGCGCGCCGAGCGGTTCGGGTCGTACTCGACGGTCGCGATCCGCGCGGGCACGCCGGGCTTGTCGCGCTTCCAGTCGATGACCCGGTACAGGCGCTTGTGGCCCGAGCCCTGGTGGCGGACCGTGAGCTTGCCCTGGGAGTTGCGGCCGGCGCTCCGGAGCGAGCCGCTCGGTGAGCGGCTTGTGCGGCTCGTCGGTCGTGATCTCCTCGAACGTCGAGCGCGTCGTCTCGCGCATGCCCGGGCGAGGTGGGTCGATAGCTGCGAAGTGGCATCGTCAAACGGCCTCGAAGAGCTCGATCTTGTCGCCCGGCGCGACGGTGACGATGGCCTTCTTCCAGCCAGGCACCGTGCCGAGGTTCTTGCGACCGCGACGCTTCTGCTTCGGGCGCACCGAGATGACCCGGACGCCGAGCACGGTCACCTTGAACTCGGACTCGACGGCCGACTTGATGAGGAACTTGTTCGCGTCGCGCGCGACGGCGAACGTGTAGTTGTTGCGCTCGGTCTCGAGCGTGCTCTTCTCGCTGATCACCGGGCGAAGGAGCACGTCGTGCAGGCTCATGCCGCTCACGCGTACACCTCCTGGGCGCGATCGAGCGCCTCGCGGGTGAAGACGACGGTATCGGCCTCGAGCAGGTCGACGACGTTCAGGCTGTCGGCCAGGATCACGCGCACCGCCTGCAGGTTGCGGCTCGAGCGCTCCACGGTCGGGTCGCGTGCCGGAAGGACGAGGAGGACCTTGCCCTCCGCCTTCCAGGCTTCCAGCCGCTCGATCATCGACTTCGTCTTGATCGCGTCGAGCTCGAACCCGGTCACGACGCGCACGGCGCCCTCGGCCTGCTTCGCGCTCAGCGCACCGCGCAGGGCGGAGCGGCGCATCTTCGCCGGCATCTTCTGCTCGTAGCTTCGCGGGTGCGGCCCGAAGACCACTCCGCCGCCGGCCCACTGCGGGGCGCGACGGGTGCCCTGTCGGGCGCGGCCGGTGCCCTTCTGGCGCCATGGCTTGCGGCCGCCGCCGCGCACCTCGCCGCGGGTCAGCGTGTCGACCGTGCCGATCCGCCGCCCGGCCTGCTGGCGCACGACCGCCTGGTGGATGAGGGACTCGTTGACCGGTGCGCCGAACAGCGACTCGGCCAGGTCGACCGAGCCGGCGTCGCCGCCGGTCGCGTTCAGGATCTTCGTCTGCGGCATCGTCTACTTCGCCTTCCGGACCAGCAGCAGGCCGTTGCGCGCGCCCGGCACCGCACCGCGAACGAGGATGAGGTTGCGCTCGGGATCGACCCTCATGACCGTGAGCTTCTTGACGGTCACCTGCTCGTTGCCCATGTGGCCGGCCATCTTCGTGCCCTTCCAGACACGGCCGGGGTACGTTCCGGCGCCGATCGAGCCCGGTGCGCGATGGTGGTCCGAGCCGTGGGTCTTCGGGCCGCGGCGGAAGTTGTGGCGCGCGATGACGCCGGTGAAGCCGTGGCCCTTGCTGACGCCGGTGATGTCGACCAGCTCGCCGGCCTCGAACAGGTCGACGCCGATCTGCTGGCCGACCTCGTAGGCATCGGTCTCGTCCACGCGGACCTCGCGCACGTCCTTCGGATGCTGCAGATCCTTGGGGAGGTGCTTGAACTGGCCCGCGACCGGCTTCGTCGAACGGCGCGCCGTGCCACTGCCGATCTGCAGGGCGGCGTAGCCGTCCTGCTCGACCGAGCGGATGCGCGTCACCGTGTTCGGGGCAGCCTCGATCACGCTCACCGGGACGACGCTTCCGTCGTCCGCGAAGAGCCTGGTCATGCCCAGCTTGCGACCGATGAGTCCTGCCATCACATCTTGATCTCGATGTCGACGCCCGCCGCCAGCGACAGCCGCATCAGCGCATCGACCGTCTTCGTGGACGGATCGATGATGTCGATCAGGCGCTTGTGGGTCCGGATCTCGAACTGCTCCCGGCCGTCCTTGTGGACGAACGGGCCACGGATGACCGTGTACTTCTCGATCCGCGTCGGCAGCGGCACCGGGCCGGCGACGTCGGCCCCGGTGCGCTGCGCGGTCTCCACGATCTGCTCGGCCGACTGGTCGAGCAGCTTGTGGTCGTACGCCTTGAGTCGGATGCGGATGCGCTGCTTGGCCATGGCGGCTAGCCGGTGACCTCGGTGATCACGCCCGCGCCGACGGTGTGGCCACCCTCGCGAATCGCGAAGCGCTGGCCCTGCTCGATGGCGATCGGGGTGATCAGCTCGACGTCGATGTTGACGTTGTCGCCGGGCATGATCATCTCCACGCCCGCGGGCAGCACGATCGCGCCGGTCACGTCGGTCGTGCGCAGGTAGAACTGCGGACGGTAGCCGGCGTAGAACGGCGTGTGGCGGCCGCCCTCCTCCTTGGAGAGGACGTAGACCTCGGCCTTGAACTTCGTGCCCGGCTTGACGCTGCCGGTCTTGGCGAGCACCTGGCCGCGCTCGAGCTCGTCGCGCTCGATGCCGCGCAGGAGCAGGCCCACGTTGTCGCCGGCCTGGCCCTGGTCCAGGGTCTTCTTGAACATCTCGACGCCGGTCACGACCAGCTGGCGGACCTTCTCGTGGATGCCGACCAGCTCGACGGTCTCGCCGGTGTTGACGATGCCGCGCTCGATGCGGCCGGTGGCGACGGTGCCGCGGCCCTTGATGCCGAAGACGTCCTCGATCGGCATCAGGAACGGCTTCTCGGTCTCGCGCGCCGGGGTCGGGATGTACGAGTCGACCGCGTCCATCAGCTCCTTGATGGAGGCGTAGTCCTCGTTCTCCGGGTCATCGCTCGCCGACTCGAGCGCCTTGAGCGCCGAGCCGCGGATGACGGGGATGTCGTCGCCGGGGAACTCGTACTTGCTGAGGAGCTCGCGCACCTCCATCTCGACGAGGTCGACGAGCATCTCGTCGTCGACCATGTCCACCTTGTTCAGGTAGACGACGAGCGACGGGACCTCGACCTGGCGGGCGAGCAGGATGTGCTCGCGGGTCTGCGG
This sequence comes from uncultured Chloroflexia bacterium, assembly GCA_963797855.1. Lineage (GTDB taxonomy): Bacteria > Chloroflexota > Limnocylindria > QHBO01 > QHBO01 > JACDBZ01. Next base: position 109,461 of record CAWCQX010000005.1, read on the forward strand.
CATCGGGCCGTCGGCGGCGGACACGACCAGGATCGCGCCGTCCATCTGGGCGGCGCCGGTGATCATGTTCTTGATGTAGTCAGCGTGGCCGGGGCAGTCGACGTGCGCGTAGTGGCGGTTCGCCGTCTGGTACTCGACGTGGCTGATCGCGATCGTGATGCCGCGCTGCCGCTCCTCGGGAGCGTTGTCGATCGAGTCGAAGGCGCGGAAGTCCGCGCCGCCCTGCAGCGCCAGGAACTTCGTGATCGCGGCGGTCAGCGTGGTCTTGCCGTGGTCGACGTGGCCGATCGTGCCGACGTTCACGTGCGGCTTGCTGCGGTCGAACTTCTGCTTGGCCATGGTTGGTCCTTCGTCGCTCCTTATCGGTCTGAATTAGCTCTTTGACTTGGCAATCAGCTCGGTGGCGAGGCTGGATGGGACTTCCGCGTACCGGCCGAACTCCATCGAGTAGGTGGCTCGGCCCTGGGTCATGCTGCGCAGCCCGGTGGCGTAGCCGAACATCTCGGCCAGCGGGACGTGCGCCTGGATCATCCGGCTGGTGCCGCGCTCGTCGATCCCGTCGATCTGGCCGCGCTTGCTGTTGAGGTCGCCGATGACGTCGCCCATGAACTCCTCGGGCGTGGTCACCTCGACCTTCATCACCGGCTCGAGGATCGTCGGATCGGCCTTGGCGACGCCGTCCTTGGCCGCCATCGAGCCGGCGATCTTGAACGCCATCTCCGACGAGTCGACCTCGTGGAACGAGCCGTCGATGAGCGTCACCTTGACGTCGATGACCGGGTATCCGGCCACGACGCCACCGGCGAGCGCCTCCCTGGCGCCCTGCTCGATGGCTCGCCAGAACTCGCGCGGGACGGCCCCGCCGACGATCTTCGACTCCCACTCGAAGCCGGCGCCGCGCTGGAGCGGCTCCAGGCTGAGGATCGCGTGGCCGTACTGGCCCTTGCCGCCGGTCTGGCGCACGAAGCGGCCCTCGGCCTTCGGCACCGGACGCCGGATCGCCTCGCGGTAGCTCACCTGCGGGCGCCCGACGTTTGCCTGCACCTTGAACTCGCGCAGCATCCGGTCGACGAGCACCTCGAGGTGCAGCTCGCCCATGCCCGCGATCCGGGTCTGGCTCGACTCCTCGTCGGTGCTGACGCGGAAGGTCGGGTCCTCCTCGGCGAGGCGCTGGAGGGCGATCGACATCTTGTCCTGGTCGGCCTTCGTCTTCGGCTCGACCGCCAGCTCGATGACCGGCTCGGGGAAGGTGATCGACTCGAGGACGATCGGCTTCTCCTCGGCGGTGAGCGTGTCGCCGGTGGTCGTGTTCTTCAGCCCGACCGCGGCGGCGATGTCGCCCGCGCTGACCTGGTCGATCTCCTCGCGGTGGTTGGCGTGCATCTGGAGGATGCGGCCGACCCGCTCCTTCGTGCCCTTCGAGCTGTTGTACACGTACGAGCCGGTCTTCAGCGTGCCGGAGTAGACCCGGAAGAACGCGAGCTTGCCGACGAACGGGTCCGCGGCGATCTTGAATGCGAGCGCGGTGAACGGCTCCGATGGATCCGTCGAGCGAGTGACCTCTTCGCCGCCTCGCGCGTCGCGGCCGGTGACCGGCGGCACGTCGAGCGGGCTGGGCAGGAAGTCGATGACCGCGTCGAGCATCGGCTGGATGCCCTTGTTCTTCAGGGCCGAGCCGGTCAGCACCGGGACGATCTTGTAGGCCAGCGTTCCGACGCGAATCGCGCGGCGCAGCTCGTCGGCGCCGATCTCCTCGCCCTCGAGGAACTTGTGCGCGATGTCGTCGTCGAGGTCGGCGAGCGCCTCGATCATCTTCTCGCGCCACTCGTCCGCGATCGGCTGGACCTCGGCCGGGATGTCACCGACCTCGATCTGGTCCCCCAGGTCGTTGCCGTAGGTGATCGCCTTCATGTTGATGAGGTCGACCACGCCGCGGAACGAGTCCTCGGAGCCGATCGGCACCTGGAGCGGCACGGCGTTCACGCCGAGGCGGTCGCGGATCATGTCGACCACGCGCCAGAAGTCGGCGCCCGTGCGGTCGAGCTTGTTGACGAAGCAGAAGCGCGGCACGGTGTACTTGTCGGCCTGGCGCCAGACCGTCTCGGACTGCGGCTCGACGCCGGCCACGCCGTCGAAGACGACGACCGCGCCGTCGAGCACGCGAAGGCTGCGCTCGACCTCGACCGTAAAGTCCACGTGCCCGGGCGTGTCGATCAGGTTGATGCGATGATCGTTCCAGAAGCAGGTCGTGGCGGCCGCGGTGATCGTGATCCCCCGCTCCTGCTCCTGCTCCATCCAGTCCATCGTGGCGGCGCCCTCGTGGACCTCGCCGAGCTTGTAGATCTTCTTCGTGTAGAAGAGGATCCGCTCGGTCACGGTCGTCTTGCCGGCGTCGATGTGGGCGATGATCCCGATGTTCCGGGTGCGCTCGAGCGGCGTGTTCGTGCCGGCGCGGTCGGTTCGGGTGGCGGTGCTGGCAGTCATCGGCCTACCACTTGAAGTGGCTGAAGGCGCGGTTCGCCTCCGCCATCCGGTGCGTGTCCTCGCGGCGCTTGACCGCCGCGCCGATGCCGTTGCTCGCATCGAGCAGCTCGGCGGCGAGCTTGTCGCTCATGCTGCGGCCGTTGCGCTTGCGGGCCGACTCGATCAGCCAGCGCATGCCGAGGCTGACGCGACGATCGGCGCGCACCTCGACCGGGATCTGGTACGTCGAGCCACCGACGCGCTTCGGCTTGACCTCGATGAGCGGCATCGCGTTGCGCAGCGCGGCCTCGAGCACCTCGACGCCGGCCCGGCCCGCCTGCGACTCGCAGCGCGCCAGGGCACCCTCGAGGATGCGGTGCGCAAGATGTCGCTTGCCGCCGTGCATGAGCTTGTTCGTGAACTGATCGAGCGTCAGCGCCGTGCCGGTGAGCTGCTCGGCGTACTTCGTCTTGCGCGCGATCGTCGGTCGTCGGGGCATCGGTCGCTAGGCCTTCGCCGGCGCCTTCGCGCCGTACTTGCTGCGTCCCTGACGACGGTCCCGGACGCCGGCCGCGTCGAGGGTGCCGCGGACGATGTGGTACTTCACCGCGGGCAGGTCACGGACCTTGCCGCCGCGGACGAGCACCATCGAGTGCTCCTGGAGGTTGTGCCCGATGCCCGGGATGTAGGCGGTGACCTCCATCCCGTTCGTCAGCCGGACGCGCGCGACCTTCCGAAGCGCCGAGTTCGGCTTCTTCGGGGTGCGGGTCATCACCTGGAGGCAGACGCCCCGCCGCTGCGGAGCTCCACGACCAGCGCTGGTGGTCTGCTTGAGGGTGTTCAGCGTCCGGCGCAGTGCCGGGGCCTTCACCTTCTTGATGGCCGGCTTGCGACCCTTGCGGACCAGCTGGCTGATGGTTGGCAACGAGAACCTCGCGTGGTATCGCGTAATTGAATGACCGATGGACTCGCGTCGTCCCGATTGGCGGCCACGGCGATCCCCATGGCGGTACGACGGGGAGGCCGATATGAGGGCTGCCCGAGGGCACACACGAAGGCGTCCCGCACGCGGGACACCGAACGCGGAGTATACGGAACCCCCCTTCCTGCGTCAACCGAGCTCGACGTGCGCTGAGCGTCCGGTGCGCCTACCCTATGGGCGCACATGACCCTGCCAATCGCCCTCGCCGTCACCTACCTGGCGATCAACCTCGCGATCATGATCTGGTTCGAGCGAGAGCGTGCCCAGGGGCGCGCCCCCGCGCGCGCGGCGGTCATCTCCTCGCGCATCCTCCGCTATGGCCCGCCGCTCGTCGGCGCCGCCTATCTCGTGGCGATCGCCGGGGACTGGCCGTTCGTGATCTTCGTCGGCGCCTTCTTCGCCGTCGCCTTCTGGCTGCTCGACGGGCTGCTCGCGTACCAGAGCCCGTCCCAAGGAAGCGAGCGGGATCGGGATCGGTGACGGCCGGCCCGCATCGGTCACGAGGTGATGCGATCGGGCGGCCACTCACGGTCATCTACGACGGCGACTGCCCCGTCTGCCGGCTCACGATCCGCGCGCTGCGGATCCTCGACTGGCGGCGAGTGCCTCGAGTTCACGCCGCTCCAGCAATTCCAGCCGCGGTCATCGGGCGATCCCAGCCGGCGCGAGCTGATCCGGGCGCTCCACGTCCGCGACGGCCAGCGGCCGGTGGCACCGCGGCGGCGACGCGGCCCTTCGGATCGCGGGCGTCGTCCCGATCCTCGTCCCGCTGTCGCTCGTCGGCCGGCTTCCGGGACTGCATGGCCCGGTCGAGGCCGCCTATCGGCTCGTCGCCGACAACCGCCACGCGATCGGACGCCTGCTCGGGATCCGCTGACGTTGGCGAACGAGAAGGGCGGCCGTGGAGGCCGCCCTTCTCATCGGTCGAGGTCGCAGGAGACCTACTTCTTGGCCGCGGCCTCCTCGGCCAGGCGCTCCTGCTCCTCTTCGGTGATCTCGTCGAAGGTGGCCTCCTCGACGACGGCCTCGATCTCCGGGTTGTCGCCGGCGCCCATGAGCTCGGCGATCGTGTCGCCCTCGGCCTCGGCGGCCGCCTCGGCCTCATCGGTCTCGACGTCGCCATCGTGGTCCGCGTCGGGGTCACCCGAGAGGAAGGCGCGCGCGGCGGCCTCCTCGCGGATCTGCTCCTCCTCGGCCGGCGACAGCTGAGCCGCCTTCTCGGCCTGGAGGCGTCGCGCCTCGGCGCCGGTCCCGGCGGGGATCAGCTTGCCGATGATCACGTTCTCCTTGAGGCCGATGAGGTGGTCCTTGGCGCCGTTGATCGCCGCCTCGGTCAGGACCCGGGTCGTCTCCTGGAAGCTCGCGGCCGCCAGGAAGGACGAGGTGTTCAGCGATGCCTTCGTCACGCCGAGCAGCACCGTCTGCGCCGTCGCCGGCTCGCCGCCCTCGGCGAGGATCCGGTTGTTCGTCTCCTCGAACTCGAAGCGGTCGATGAGCTCGGACGGCAGCAGCTCGGTGTCGCCGGGATTGTCGACGGTCACCTTGCGGAGCATCTGGCGGACGATGATCTCGACGTGCTTGTCGCTGATCGTCACGCCCTGGGATCGGTACACCTTCTGGACCTCGGCGACCAGGAAGCGCTGGACGGTGTCCACGCCCTTGATCTCGAGCAGCTCCTTCGGGTTGAGCGACCCCTCGGTGAGCGAGTCACCGGCCTGGACGACGTCACCGTCGGCCACGCGCAGGCGCGCCGAGTGCGGCACCGGGTACTCCCGGACGTCGACCTCCTCGATGTGGAGGGTCAGCGTGTTGCCGCGCTTCGTGACCCGGCCGATGGCCGGTGCCTTGATCTCGACGAGATCCTCGCCCTCGCCCGCACGGGCCAGCAGCTGGCCCTCGGTGACCTCGTCGCCGTTCGCGACGAGGACCTCGTGCTGCGGGGTGAGCTTGAAGGTCGTGTCGTAGGCCTCGCGATGCGTGACCCGCACCGTGATCGGCTGGTCGCCGGAGGCCGGCGGCACCTCCACGGTGCCGTCGATCTCGGTCATGATCGCCTGGCCCTTGGGGATGCGCGCCTCGAAGAGCTCCTCGACGCGCGGCAGGCCCTGGGTGATGTCCTCGCCGGCGACGCCGCCGGTGTGGAACGTCCGCATCGTCAGCTGCGTGCCCGGCTCGCCGATCGACTGGGCCGCGATGATCCCCACCGCCTGGCCGATGTCGACGAGGTCGCCGGTGGCCAGGTTGCGGCCGTAGCACATCCGGCACACGCCGTGGCGCGCGGCGCAGGTGAGCGGTGAGCGGACGCTGACGCGGTCGATGCCCGGCGGCCTCGATCGCCTCGAGCGCCTCCTCGTTGACCTCCGCGTTGCGGGCGACGAGGACCTTGCCCTTGCTGTCGGTGACGTCGATCGCCGCCATCCGGCCGATCAAGCCGCTCCACGAACGGCTCGGGGATGAGGTCGGACTCCTCCTGGGTGATCCAGGTGCCGAGGTCCGTGCCGCAGTCGTCCTCGCGGGTGATGACGTCCTGCGCCACGTCCACCAGGCGCCGGGTGAGGTACCCGGAGTCGGCGGTGCGCAGGGCCGTGTCCGCGAGCCCCTTCCGCGCGCCGTGCGAGGAGATGAAGTACTCGAGGACGCTCATGCCCTCGCGCAGGTTCGAGCGAATCGGCAGGTCGATGATCCGGCCCGACGGGTCGGCCATCAGCCCGCGCATGCCGGCCAGCTGGTGCACCTGGGTGACCGAGCCGCGGGCACCCGAGTTCGTGATCAGCATGATCGAGCCGTTCTCGTCGAGGCCCTTCAGCATCTGCTGGGTGACCTCGTCGGTGGTCTCGCGCCAGACCTCGACGGTCTGCGTGTAGCGCTCGTCCTCGGTGATGAAGCCGCGGCGGAACTCGCGGTCGATGTCGGCCACGCGCTCCTCCGCCTTGCGGAGCAGCTCGGCCTTCTGCTTCGGCACGGCCAGGTCCTCGACACCGATCGTGATGCCGGCATTGGTCGCGTAGTGGAAGCCGATGGCCTTGATGCCGTCGACGAGCGTCGCCGTCGCCTCCGGACCGAGGTCGCGGTAGCAGCGGGCGATGATCTCCTTCAGTCCCTTGCGGTCCATGACCCGGTCGACGAAGCGCAGGGGCGGCGGCAGGATCGAGTTGAAGATCACCCGGCCCGCCGTCGTGGTCATGATCTGCCGGACGCTCTTGCCGTCCTTGGGATCGCCCTCCCAGGTCTCGGTCTCGAGGCGCACGACGTCCTGGACGTGGATGCTCTCCGACGCGACCGCCAGCACGACCTCCGCGTCGTCCGAGTACACCTGCCACGGCTTCCAGTCCCGTGCCGCGGTGCCGGCGGTGCGGTCCTTCTCCTTGCCGACGGTCAGGTAGAAGCACCCGAGCACCATGTCGTGCGTCGGGCTCACCACCGGCGACCCATCGGCCGCCGACAGCAGGTTGCGCGTGGACAGCATGAGGTCCTTCGCCTCCTGCTGCGCCGCGGTCGACAGCGGCACGTGGACCGCCATCTGGTCGCCGTCGAAGTCCGCGTTGAACGCGAAGCAGACGAGCGGGTGGATCTGGATCGCCGAGCCCTCGACGAGCACCGGCATGAAGGCCTGGATGCCCAGCCGATGCAGGGTCGGGGCGCGGTTCAGGAGCACCGGGTGGTCCTTGATGACATCCTCGAGCACGTCCCACACCTCGGGACGCACGCGCTCGACGATGCGCTTGGCGCTCTTGATGTTGTGGGCGAAGCCCTTCTCGACGAGCTGGCGCATGACGAACGGCTTGAACAGCTCGAGCGCCATCTTCTTCGGCAGGCCGCACTGGTGCAGCTTCAGCTCGGGGCCGACGACGATGACCGACCGCCCCGAATAGTCGACGCGCTTGCCGAGCAGGTTCTGGCGGAATCGCCCCTGCTTGCCCTTCAGCATGTCGGAGAGGCTCTTGAGCCGATGGTTGCCGGTCCCGGCGATCGCCCGGCCGCGCCGGCCGTTGTCGATCAGCGCGTCGCACGCCTCCTGGAGCATCCGCTTCTCGTTGCGGATGATGATCTCCGGCGCCTCCAGGTCGAGGAGGCGGCTGAGGCGGTTGTTGCGGTTGATCACGCGCCGATACAGGTCGTTCAGGTCGGAGGTCGCGAAGCGGCCACCGTCGAGCTGCACCATCGGTCGCAGGTCGGGTGGGATGACCGGCAGCGTGGAGAGGATCATCCACTCCGGCCGCGCGCCGGACTTGCGGAAGGCCTCGATGAGGCGCAGCCGCTTGATCGCCTTCTTCCGGCGCTGGCCGGAGGTCTGGCGCATCTCGACGTGCAGGTGCTGGCTGAGCTCATCGAGGTTGATCTGCTCGATGATCTTCTTGACCGCCTCGGCGCCCATGCCGGCGTCGAACATCCGGCCGTACTGCTCGGTGAGCGAGCGGTACTCGGCCTCGGTGAGGATCTTCAGGACGCTGATGTCGCTGAGGCGGGCGCGCTCGGTGCGGGCCCACAGCTTCGTGTCATCGGTCTCGCGGGTGACCTGCTCGCGCTCGCTGGCGGTCGCCTCCTCGATGCCCGGAGGTGAGATCGGCGATCGCGGTCTGCGTGCTTCTCCGCGGCGGCGGCGAGCGCCTCCTTGGCGTCCTTGTCGACCGCGCCGACCTCGCCCTTGACGACCTCGCGCAGCTTCGGCGAGCGCGACCTTGCTGGTGTCCTCGGCGCGGCCGATGACCTCGCCGGTCGCGGCGAACACGACGTCCTCGGTCAGCGTCTTGCCGCCGCCCTTGATCGTCGCCTCGACCGCCTGTGCGGCCGTCGTCAGCTCCTCGGTCCGCGCGGTCTGCTGCTCGGCGATGCGCTTCGTCTCGGAGTCGTGCGCGGCGTCGACCTCGGTCCGCTTGTCGACCACCGCCGCCTCGAGCTCCGCTCGCTTCTCGTCGACGACGGCCTGCGCACGGGCGACCCGCGCCGCGGCCTCCTCGTCGATCGACGCGAGCGCCTTCTCACGCTGCGCCTCGTCGACGCGCGTGACGACGTAGAGCGCGAAGTAGAGGATGCGCTCGAGGTTGCGCGGGCTGATGTCGAGCAGGATCCCGAGCCGGCTCGGCGTGCCCTTGAAGTACCAGATGTGGCTGACCGGGCTGGCGAGCTTGATGTGGCCCATCCGCTCACGGCGGACCTTCGAGCGCGTGACCTCGACGCCGCACTTGTCGCAGATGATGCCCTTGTAGCGGATGCGCTTGTACTTGCCGCAGTAGCACTCCCAGTCCTTCGTCGGACCGAAAATGCGCTCGTCGAAGAGGCCGTCCTTCTCCGGCTTGAGCGTGCGGTAGTTGATCGTCTCCGGCTTCGTGACCTCGCCCGACGACCAACCCTTGATCTGATCGGGCGACGCCAGGCTGATCCGGATCGCGTCGAAATTGTTGACTTCAAGCATGAGCGGCTTGGAACTCCTGCAACGGCTGCACGCCGTCGCTGCGCTCGTCGCCGGGGTGGACCAGACCCCGGTTCAGGATCGACCGATGGGTGATGCGAGCCCGACGCGTCCTGGCGCGCCGGGCTGCGTGGCTATTCCTCAAAGCCCTGGAGATTGATTCCGCCGAGGTCCGGAAGCGGATAGCTCCCGGTGTCCTCGATGAAGCGGATCTCCTCTTCGTTCTCGTTCAGAATCTCGACCGACAGCCCGAGCGCCTGGAGCTCCTTGATGAGCACCTTGAACGACTCCGGCACGCCGGGTGACTGGATCTCCTCGCCCTTGACGATGGCCTCGTAGGTCTGGACGCGACCCACGACGTCATCGGACTTCACGGTGAGGAGCTCCTGGAGGATGTTCGCCGCGCCATAGGCCTCGAGCGCCCAGACCTCCATCTCGCCGAAGCGCTGGCCACCGAACTGGGCCTTGCCGCCCAGCGGCTGCTGGGTGATCAGGCTGTACGGGCCGGTGCTGCGGGCGTGGATCTTGTCCTCCACCAGGTGGTGGAGCTTGAGCATGTAGATGTAGCCGACGGTCACGCGATGGTCGAACGACTGCCCGGTGCGTCCGTCGTAGAGGACCGTCTTGCCGTCCGGATCGTGACCGGCCTGCTTCAGAGCGGCGGTGATGTGCTCCTCGGTCGCGCCGTCGAAGACCGGGGTTGCGGCCTTCAGGCCGAGGGTCTTCATCGCCCAGCCGAGATGCGTCTCGAGGATCTGGCCGATGTTCATCCGGCTCGGCACGCCGAGCGGGTTGAGCACGATGTCGACGGGCGTGCCATCCGGCATGAACGGCATGTCCTCGACCGGCAGGATCTTCGCGATCACGCCCTTGTTGCCGTGGCGCCCGGCCATCTTGTCGCCCACCGCGATCTTCCGCTTCTGGGCCACGCTGACCCGCACGAGGCGGTTGACGCCGGGGAGCAGCTCGTCGCCGGAGTCGCGGCTGAACTGGCGGACGTCGACGACGATCCCGCGCTCGCCGTGCGGCAGGCGCAGGCTCGAGTCACGGACCTCGCGGGCCTTCTCGCCGAAGATCGCCCGCAGCAGGCGCTCCTCCGCGGTCAGCTCGGTCTCGCCCTTCGGGGTGATCTTGCCCACGAGGATGTCGCCGGGCTTGACCTCGGCGCCCTCGTAGATGATCCCGTCCTCGTCGAGGTGCCGGAGGCTCTCCTCGCCGACGTTCGGGATGTCGCGCGTGATCTCCTCGGGGCCGAGCTTCGTGTCGCGGGCCTCGATCTCGTGCTTCTCGATGTGGATCGAGGTGAAGAGGTCGTCCTTGACGAGGCGCTCGCTGATGACGATCGCGTCCTCGTAGTTGCCACCCTCCCACGGGAGGAAGGCGACGAGGATGTTCTGCCCCAGCGCCATCTCGCCGGCATCGGTGCTCGAGCCGTCGGCCAGGACCTGGCCTTCCACCACGCGGTCGCCGACGTCGACGACCGGGCGCTGGTTGATGCAGGTGCCCTGGTTCGAGCGGAGGAACTTCTTGAGCTTGTACTCGTCGCGCTCGTCGCCCTCGTCGCGCTCGACCGTGATGTGGTCGGCGGTGACGCTGACCACGGTGCCGCCGGCGCGCGAGACGAGCACGCCCTGCGAGTCGAAGGCGGCGCGGAACTCGACGCCCGTGCCGACCACCGGCGACTCCGGCTGGAGCAGCGGGACCGACTGGCGCATCATGTTCGAGCCCATCAGGGCGCGGTTCGCGTCGTCATGCTCGAGGAACGGGATCATCGCGGTGGCGACGCTCACGATCTGCTTCGGGCTGACGTCCATGTAGTCGATGACGTCGATCGTCTCCTCGAGGAACTTGTCCTTGTAGCGGACGAGCACCCGGTCCTCGCTGAAGCGGTTGTCCTCATCGAGCGCGGCGTTGGCCTGCGCGATGTGGAACTTCTCCTCCTCGGAGGCATCGAGGTAGACGATCTCCTCGGTGACGACCGGCCGGATCCGGACCTGGGCGACCTTGGCGTCCTTGATCTGCCCGAGGACCTTCTCGTCGATCGTCGTGCCGGCCTTGGCGACCGGCTTCCCGCCATCGGTCAGGACGAGATCCTCGGCCAGCACCTGGCCGAGCACGTCGCCCTTGTTGTCCTTGGCGCCGACGAAGCGGCGGACCTTGCGGTACGGCGTCTCGATGAAGCCGTGCTTGTTGATCTTGCCGTACGTCGCCAGCGAGCCGATCAGGCCGATGTTCGGGCCCTCCGGCGTCTCGATCGGGCACATCCGGCCGTAGTGGGACGGGTGCACGTCGCGGACGTCGAAGCCGGCGCGCTCGCGGCTCAGGCCACCGGGGCCGAGCGCCGAGAGGCGTCGCTTGTTCGTCAGCTCGGCCAGCGGGTTCGTCTGATCCATGAACTGGCTCAGCTGGCTGCCGCCGAAGAACTCCTTCATCGCCGCCACGACCGGGCGGATGTTGATGAGCGTGTTCGGGGTCGCCTGGTCCGAGTCGGTGATCGTCATCCGCTCCTTGACCACGCGCTCCATGCGGAGGAGGCCGATGCGGAACTGGTTCTGGATCAGCTCGCCGTTGGCGCGGATGCGCCGGTTGCCGAGGTGGTCGATGTCGTCGGGCTCGCCGCGGCCGTTGTTCAGCTCGATGAGCTTGCCGACGATCGCGACGATGTCCTCGCGGCTGATGACCCGGCTCTCGCGCGGGTTCGGGGTCTCCTCGGCCGGCAGGTTGATCTTCAGCTTGTCGGCGACCTCGCCGAGCGCCTTGTTCAGCTTGTAGCGGCCGACGCGACCGAGGTCGTAGCGGCGGAAGTTGAAGAAGAGGCTGGTGACGAGGGCGCGCGCGTTCTCGACCGTGGGCGGATCGCCGGGGCGCAGCTTCTTGTAGACCTCGACGAGCGCCTCGTCCTGGGTGCCGGCCGGATCCTTGTCGAGCGTGAGCTGGACGTAGGGGTGCTCCGGGTTGTCGTCGGCGGCGGAAAGGATGCGCTGGATCTCATCGGTCTCGAGACCGACGGCGCGCAGCAGCGTGGTGACCGGGATCTTGCGCTTGCGGTCGACCTTGACGCTGAGGAGGTCCTTGTTGGACGTCTCGAACTCGAGCCAGGCGCCGCGGTTCGGGATGACCTTGGCAGCGTGAAGCATCCGGCCGGTGGACGGGTCCTCCGACGCGGTGTAGTAGACGCCCGGCGAGCGCACCAGCTGGCTGACCACGACGCGCTCGGCACCGTTGATGATGAAGGTGCCCTGATCGGTCATCCACGGGAAGTCGCCCATGAAGACGGTCTGGTGCTTGACCTCGTCGGTCTCCTTGATGACGAGGTCGACCTCGACCTTCAGCGGCTTGGCGTAGGTCAGGTCTCGGGTTCGGCACTCCTCTTCGGAGAACTTCGGCTCCTCGAAGTAGAACTCGCGGAAGTGCAGCTCCAGGTTCTTGCCCGTGAAGTCGGTGATCGGCGTGATCTCGTCGAGCAGCTCTCGCAGCCCGGTCTTCACGAACCATTCGAACGAATCGGTCTGGGTCTGAATCAGGTTCGGGAGGGGCAGAACCTCGGGAATATGGGAGAAATTCTCACGGCGCGGGGCCAGCTCAAATCGGCTGGCAGACTCGGCCAAGGCCATTCACAGCTCCTGGGAAAAAAGGCAGGGTGACGCGCGGACACGCGAAAGGGCAGTATATCACTTCAGACCGCTTCGTCAAGCGAAGCGCCCATGCCCGTCCCACGCACGACGAAGCCGGCCCCCACTGGGCCGGCTTCGCGTCGCTGAATGAGCGGTCGGCTACTTGACGTCGACGGTCGCGCCCGCCTCGGCCAGCTTCTCCTTGACCGCCTCGGCCTCCTCCTTGGTCACGCCCTCGCGGACGCCCTTCGGGGCGGCGTCGACGAGGTCCTTCGCCTCCTTGAGGCCAAGGCCGGTCAGCTCGCGCACGGCCTTGATCACGAGGATCTTGTTCGGGCCGACGTCGGTGAGGATCGGCGTCGAACTCGGTCTGCTCCTCGGCGGCTGCGGCGGCGGCACCATCACCGCCGGCGGCGGGGCGCCGGCAGCGGCGACGGCCACCGGGGCGGCGGCGGTCACGCCGTAGCGGTCCTCGAACGCCTTCACGAGCTCACTGAGCTCGAGGACGCTCATCGTGTCGATCGCCTCGAGGATCTGGTCCTTGTCCAGGGTCTTGGTCGCCATCGGTATCGGTTCTCCTGTTCGTCTCGTTCCGCGGACCGTCAGGCCGCGTTCTCGGTTTCTCGCTTCTTGTCGGCCACGGCGTTCAGCACGTTCGCGAACGCGCGGAGGTTGCCCGCCAGCACGTTGGCCATGCCGCTCAGCGGCGCGACCATCCCGCCGGCCAGCTTGCCGAGCAGCACCTCGCGTGACGGCAGCGTCGCCAGGCGGGTCAGCTGCGACGCGTCGATCGCGGCGTCGCCGAGCATTCCGCCTCGGACGCTGACCACCCGCGAGTACGGGCGGAAGGCATCGGCCAGGGCCTTGGCCATCGCCGCCTCGTCGCCGATGATCGACGCCAGGGCGGTCGGCCCGGTCAGCATCGGCTTGAGCTCGGGGCGCTCGGCCTCGTCGGCGGCGATCTTCAGCAGGCGGTTCTTCGCGATCGTCAGCTGCACGTTGTTCTCGCGCAGCGTCCGTCGCACCGCCTGCATCTCGGAGACCTTCAGGCCCCGATAGTCGGCGACCGCCATCGCGGAGCTGGAGCGGATCAGGTGCGCCAGCTCGGTGACGGCCTGGCGCTTCTCTTCAGTCGGCATCGGTCTTGTCGGCTCTCCTCCTGGCATGCAGAACGGCGGTCCTCGTGGCATGCGCGCGACACGAGGACCGCCGTCGAGGCGAGTCGATGATTCGTGCCTGCGCGTGCCGTCGGCATCCGTTCGTGCTGACGATTGGCCCGGGAGTTCCACCCGGGACGCATCGCGGTCTTCGGCGGTGTTCTGATTGGGATGCGCATCCTACCCGATGCGCGGCTGAGTGTCCTGAGCGGCGGCCTACGCGTTCGCGGCGGCGAGCGCCGAGCCGATGTCGACGCGCACCCCCGGCCCCATCGTCGGCGCCAGGGTCAGCGTGCGCATGTAGGTGCCCTTGGCGCCCGACGGCTTGGCTCGGTTGATCGCGTCGACCAGCGTCGCGACGTTCGCCGCGAGCTGCTCGGGCGTGAACGAGGCTCGACCGACCGGCACGTGGACGATCCCCGCCCGGTCGACCTTGAACTCGATCCGGCCGGACTTGATCTCGCTCACCGCGCGCTCGATGTCGAAGGTCACGGTCCCCGACTTCGGGTTCGGCATCAGGCCGCGCGGGCCGAGCTTCTTCCCGAGCCGGCCGACCGTGCCCATCATGTCCGGCGACGCGATCGCGACGTCGAAGTCGAACCAGCCGTCGTCGATGCGCTTCACCAGGTCATCGCCCCCGACCTCGTCGGCCCCGGCGCGCAGCGCCTCCTGGGCCTTCTCGCCCTGGGCGAAGACGATGACGCGGGTCGTCTTGCCGGTGCCGTGCGGCAGGACGACGGTCCCGCGCACGAGCTGGTCGGCATGGCGCGGGTCGACGCCGAGGCGCAGGTGCGCCTCGACGGTCCCGTCGAACTTGCTGATCGACAGCTTCGGCAGCAGCTCGGCGGCCTCGGCGATCTCGTAGCGGCGATCGGCCTCGACGAGGCTGGCGGCCTCGACGTACTTGCGTCCGTGCTTCGTCATGACTGCGCCACCTCGATGCCCATCGATCGGGCGGTGCCCTCGATGATCTTCATGGCCTGCTCGACGGTGTTCGCGTTCAGGTCGGCCATCTTCATCGTCGCGATCTCGCGCAGCTGGTCGCGGGTGACGCGGCCGACCTTCTCGCGGTTCGGCTCGGCGCTGCCCGACTCGACGCCGGCGGCGCGCTTCAGCAGCGCGGCGGCCAGCGGGGCCTTCGTCACGAACGTGAACGAGCGGTCCTCGTAGACGGTGATCTCGGCCGGGACGACGTAGCCGCGCTGGTCGGCGGTCCGCTCGTTGAAGGCCTTGATGAACTCCATGATGTTGATGCCGTGCTGCCCGAGGGCCGGTCCGACCGGCGGGGCGGCGGTCGCTGCGCCCGCGGGCGCCTGGACCTTCAACATCGCCCGGATCTTCTTCGCCATTCGTTCTCCTCGAGGTCCAAACGGGGCCGATGCGCCCCTCCCTCTCGCTTGCGGCGGCGCCCCGGCTCTAACCGGAGCGGGCCGCCATCGGTCTTGCTAGAGCTTCTCGATCTGGAGGAAGTCGAGCTCCACGGGCGTCTCGCGGCCGAAGATGCTGACGAGCACCTTGACCTTGTTCCGCTCGGGGTTCACCTCGTCGACGGTGCCGATGAACTCGGCGAACGGGCCGTCCTTGACGCGCACGCTCTGGCCCTTCGCGTACTGGACCTTGAACTTCGGCGTCTCGACCCCCATCTGCTTGAGGATCTTCTTGACCTCGGTCTCGTCGAGCGGCGAGGGCCGGTTGCCCATGCCCACGAAGCTCGTGACGCCCGGGGTGTTCCGCACGACGTACCACGACTCGTCGCTCATCGCCATCTCGACCAGCACGTAGCCGGGGAAGACCTTGCGGTTCACCGTCTGGCGCTGGCCGTTGCGGATCTCGATCTCCTCCTCCATCGGGACGAGGACCTGGAAGATCTGGTCTTCCACGCCCATCGACTCGATGCGGTGCTCGAGGTTCGCCTTCACCTTGTTCTCGTAGCCCGAGTACGTGTGGATCACGTACCACTGCTTCGTGGCGCCCTCGGCGAGGTCGGCCGTGCGCGGCGCCTCGCGCGAGAGGCGGGCGGCCTGGCGCGCCTCGTTCAGCGTCTCGTCGGTGGTCTCGGTCGTTTCGGTCGTTTCGTCTGTCATGGCAGCACCGCGTCGAGCAGGGAGTTGAAGAGCCGGTCGAGCACCGCGATGTAGAGGCCGACCGCGACCGAGACGGCGATCACGAGCAGGGTCAGGCGGATCACGGTCTCCCGCGTCGGCCAGGTGACCTTCTTGAGCTCGGACCAGCTCTCGTTGAAGTAGCGGCGCATGCCGGTCAGCACGGTGGGTTCAGTCTTCCTGCTCTGATGGTTGGGATGGATTCCGGATGGTCAGGGCGCCCGGTGGTGGCAGGGGCGACAGGACTCGAACCTGCAACCGCTGGTTTTGGAGACCAGTGCTCTACCAATTGAGCTACACCCCTCCGGACGGCCACAGGCTACTTGGTCTCCCGGTGCAGCTGGTGCTGCCGGCAGCGCGGGCAGAACTTGTTCAGCTCCAGGCGCCCGGGGTCGTTGCGCTTGTTCTTCCGCGTGCTGTACGTGCGTTCCTTGCAGACGGTGCACGCCAGGGCAATCACGGGTCGGTTCTCGGCCTTGGCCACGGCTCAGTGTCTTCCTTGTCATCCACCGGCGGCGGCCACGCTGAAATAGGGCCTGGCAACCGGGGGAACGCTCGGGATTCTACTCCAGCGGCGGCCCGATCGTCAACGAAGCGCGAGCCGTCAGCGGGATGGAGCTTCCTGCGGCGACTCCGCCCGATGCATCGGCGCCGTCCGGGTCGCTCGCGCCGGCGCAGCACGATGTGCGTGAACGGCAGGCGCACGTCGCTGAACACCTCGATGCTGACGAGGAATCCGAGGAAGATGAAGCACGACGCCGAGCAGCTCGCCGATGAAGAACGACCAGGTCACCCCGAATCGGTTCAGGCCGCTCGTCCAGCCGGGGATGAATCCGCCGAGCGCGATGAGCAGCGTCGCCGGCACGCGCGAGTTCAGCGTCCCGGCCCGGAACGCCCGCCACGCCGCGGGGATCGAGGCGACGAAGTTCACGACCACGGCGATCGCGCGACCGATCGCGCCGATCACCGGGATCTGGGTCGTGACCCGCATGACGCGGACCTTCGGCATGAAGATGTACGCGGAGTAGATCGCGCCGAAGACGAGCGCGAAGGCTCCGACGATGTTGAACGGCGGCGTGAGGATCCGCAGGTCGGCCGGCATCGCGGTCCCGACCGGGATGCCGATCTCGTCGACCGCGTAGCCCGGCGGCGCGATCGGGACGGTCAGCGTGATGAACGGCCACGATCACCGATGCCGTCACGAGGATGATCGCGCAGGTGTGCCCGATCCATCGGCGCCGGAAGCGGGTGACGAGGGCGACCGCGACCGCGGAGAGCAGCGTCGCCGCCACGACCGCGAGCGACCGTCTCGGCCGATGCGGGCGTTCCCTCCCGCGCGTACTTCACCGAGGTCAGGTAGCTGAAGAGGCCGGCCAGGGCGAAGGAGACGGCGACGAAGTAGCCGAAGCGGGTGCGGTTGAGGAGGTAGATCGTGCCGAGGCCGAGGTACGCCGCCACGCCGAAGGCGCCGACGAGGTACCACGTCCGATACAGCGGCTCGCTCCAGCCGAAGGCGCTGCCGAGGAACTCCGTGCCGGCGCTGATCCCGTACCAGAGCAGGCCGACCGTCCAGACCAGCTGGTACGGCTGGCGGCGGCGAATCCACTGGTCGGCGACCATGCGCGGCGAAGATGAACGAGAGGCCGGAGCTCAGGAGTGGCAGGACGACGTTGAGATCCACGGCCGGTCGATCGCTCCTTCACGAGTCGCGTGCGCCTGGCGTCCCGACGGTGCT
This sequence comes from uncultured Chloroflexia bacterium, assembly GCA_963797855.1. Lineage (GTDB taxonomy): Bacteria > Chloroflexota > Limnocylindria > QHBO01 > QHBO01 > JACDBZ01. Next base: position 126,924 of record CAWCQX010000005.1, read on the forward strand.
GGAGCCCACGTCCGGGTTCGAACCGGAGACCTCTTCCTTACCAAGGAAGTGCTCTGCCTGCTGAGCTACGTGGGCCCGTTATCGCGGCGCCTCCCGCGGTCAACGGGTGGCTGCAGTGTTGCAGGATCGGCCGATCCTCAGCAACCATCGGTCAATCTAGGTAAATCTCGGACGAGATTCAGGCTCAGACCGGACCGATGCGACTCTTCGGATGGGAAGCGTGGTGGGCAGGGAGGGAATCGAACCCCCACAGTCGAAAGACGGCTGATCTACAGTCAGCGGAGCTCACCACCTGCTCAACCTACCCACGAATTGAGCCGGCGCGTGGTGCGTCGCCGGCCGCGTCGGAGTATATCGAACGGCGATTGCGGCCTCAACCGATGGAGCCGAGGGTGGGAGTCGAACCCACAACCGTCGGTTTACAAAACCGATGCTCTGCCATTGAGCTACCTCGGCGCTCGGCCGATGATACCGGTCCGGCGGCGACGCCTCAGGTGCCGGGCGGGCGGTACTGCACCCGTTGCGCGCGATTCAGGGCTCCAGGGTCTCTTCGACGCTCAGCAGCACGGTGGTGTCGATCGCACTCACGGCCCCGCCGCCGCCGATTGCGATCGCGACGGCGGCCATCGACACATTGTCAGGTGCCTCCCACAGGGTCAGGCCGTCATGCTCGCCGAACGCATACCAGAAGCCATGGAGCGTCCCGCCGACGGACTCGATGTACGTCCGCGCCGCATCCCGCCGATCCTCCGGATTCTTGACGAGCCGCCCCAGGTCTCGGGCGTATAGCTGAATCGCGACAGGTACATCGGCATGCGTCGGTCCTCCACTTCAAGGCCCCTCGTCAGTAGACACTGAGGCCTCTGGTTCCCACAAGCCCTAGAGACGCTGGCGGACGACCTCGAAGAGGAGGAGCGCGCCGGCGGTCGATGCGTTGAGGCTCGCGACGCGTCCCGCCATCGGGAAGCTGACGAGCAGGTCGCAGCGACGCTTCGTCTGGCCCGACAGGCCGGATCCCTCGCTGCCGACGACGACGGCGATCGGCCCGGTGAGGTCGCTGTCCCAGGCCGATGCGGTCGCCTCCTGGTCGGCGGCCACGAGCCGCAGGCCGGCCGCCTTGAGCTCGTGGATCGCCTCGCCGATCGTGGGCGGGCGCGCCAGCAGCAGGTGCTCGCTGGCCCCGGCGCTGGCCTTCACCGCGGCCGCGCTCAACGGCGCCGCGCCGCGCTCCGGGAAGACGACGCCGTCGACGCCCGCCGCCTCGGCCGCGCGCAGGAGCGTTCCGAAGTTCGTCGGATCCTGGAGGTGCTCGAGGACGAGCACGAACGGGTCGTGACCGGCGGTCGCGGCGTTGGCGACGATCTCGTCGAGCGTGGCCCATCGGCGCTCCCCGACCTCGAGCAGGACGCCCTGGTGCCCGTCGAAGCCGGCGAGGCGGCCGAGCCGGTCGGCGGGCACGCGATCGATCGGCAGGTGGATGCGGCGGGCCGCGTCGGTGATCGCGCGCAGCTCCGGCGACGGCTTCGCCGAGGCCGAGATGAGGAGGCGCTGTGCCTCGCGGCCGGCGGCGAGCGCCTCGAGGACCGGGCGCCTTCCGCCGATCCAGTCGCTCACGCGGGCTCGACGCTCGCCATCGCCCAGGCCGCCAGCCCTTCGCTGCCGGCGAACCCGAGGCCGTCGGACGTCGTCCCCTTGACCGAGACGGCATCCGGCTTCACGCCGAGCAGCTCCGCGACGCGGGCGACGATCTCGTCGCGGCGGTCCGCGATCGACGGGCGGGCGCGCGACCACGACGAGGTCGGCGGCGGCGGGCCGCCAGCCGGCCGCGCGCAGGCGTTCGACGGCGCGCGAGAGGAGGTCCGCCGAGTCGGCGTCCGCCCACGCCGCATCGTCGGACGGAAAGAGCGTGCCGACATCCCCGAGCGCGGCCGCGCCGAGCAGCGCGTCGATGAGGGCGTGGAGCGCGGCGTCCCCGTCGGAGTGGCCCTCCGGCCCGCGCGGCTCGTCCGGGAAGGCGACGCCGGCGAGGCGCATCGGCCGGCCGTCGACGAGCCGATGAGCGTCGAACCCGATCCCCCACCGAGCGCCGGAGGCCGGGTCGGGGGCGGCGCCGGTCGCCAGCGGCCGCCAGCTGCGCGCGCATCGGGACGAGGTCGGCGGGCTCGGTGAGCTTGCGGTTGGCCGGGTCGCCGGGAACGACGTGGACGGGCACGCCGGCCGCCGCGAGGGCGCCGGCGTCATCGGTGATCGGGCGTCCCCAGGCGTGCGCCTCCTCGATCGCGGCGCGCAGCGCGCCGAGGCGGGCGGCCTGCGGCGTCTGGGCGGCCACGACCTCCTCGCGCTCGACCGGTGCGACCACCCGCTCGCCGCGCACGCGCTTCAGGGAGTCGACGACCGGGACGATCGGCACGACGGCACCGTTCACCTCGCGGCCGGCCCGTACGACGGCCGCGACGAGGTCCGGCGTGACCGCCGGGCGGGCCGCGTCGTGAACGAGGACGAGCGTGTCGTCGTCGTGGCCGGCGCCGGTGAGGGCCCAGAGGCCGGCGATCACCGAGTCCGGCCGGGAGTCGCCTCCCGGGACGACGAGGCAGCGAGCCTCACCGGGAGGCAGCGCAGCGATGAAGCGGTCGACCGCATCGGAGGGCACGGCGATCGCGACGCTCGCGAGGTCGGCATCGGTCAGCAGGACGTCGAGGCTCCAGCGCCAGGCCGGGCGGCCCCAGAGGTCCTCCCACAGCTTGTCGCTGCCCATCCGGGTCGAGCGACCGGCCGCGACGAGGATCGCCGCGTAGGAGGCGTCCATCGGCCCGGCCGTCTCGCGTCACTCGGCGTCGGAGCGCGGCTGGGCGAAGATCATCCGCCCCGCGACCGTCTGGAGCACGCGGGTGACGCTGATCGGCACGTTCGTGTCCATGAACCGCACCCCTCCCTCGACGACGATCATCGTGCCATCGTCCAGGTAGCCGACGCCCTGGCCGGGCTCCTTGCCCTCCTGGATGATGTGCACGTTCATCTCCTCGCCCGGGTGGACGACCGCCTTCACCGCGTTCGCGAGCTCGTTGATGTTCAGGACCCGGATGCCCTGGAGATCCGCCACGCGGTTGAGGTTGTAGTCATTCGTGAGGATCGCCGCGTCGTGGTCCCTCGCGTAGGCCATCAGCTTGGCGTCCACCTCGCCGACCTCGGGGTACGTCGCCTCGTCGATCTCGACCGGCGAGACGGCGTCCTTCTGGAGGGCCGACAGCATCTCGAGTCCGCGTCGCCCGCGGTTGCGTCGCATGGCGTCCGGCGAGTCGGCGATGCGCTGGAGCTCGTCGAGGACGAAGCGCGGCACGACGAGCGTCCCGAGGATGAAGCCGGTGCGCGCGATGTCGGCGATCCGCCCGTCGATCACGGCGCTCGTGTCGACGACGACCCGGTTCGTGACTCCGCGCCCGCGAAATCCGGGCACGAGCCCGGCGATCGCCGGCAGCAGGTCGTCGCGCTTCGAGGCGGTGATCAGCAGCATCATCGCCGCGAGGAAGATCGCGACCAGGGGTGGCAGGAGCGAGCCGGCCGCGCCGCCCAGCTGGGCGAGCGGGACCCCGATCAGGAGGCCCATGACCAGTCCGACCAGGACGGCCCCGACGCCGAGCGCGAACTCGCCGGCGCCGACCTCGGTCAGCTTCTCGGCCGCGCGACGTGCCGGATAGATCGTCACGTACGGGATCGCGAGATAGCCGAACAGGAACATCGCCACGACGAACGCGGTGAGGAACGCCGGGCCGTTTGCCGGCTCGATGAGGTCGCCGGTCGAGCGCAGCAGCGCCAGCCCCAGCGCGAAGCCGAAGAGGGTGCCCAGCAGGGCACCCGCAAGCTGAATGATGCGAGCTGTCATGTGAACCGATGATTCCGATGGATGAACTTCGAGCCCGCCGAATGAAGAGAATGAGGTGGCGGCCCCGACGATCGGGCACGGTAGCACGCGCCTCAGTGCGTGTCCACGCTTCGTACGGGGGTGGTACCGGTCCCGTCAGCCCTCGAGGGACAGCCGCAGCGCCTCACCGATGTCGCGCGCGACGACGAGTCCGGAGGCCGGCCCGTCGCCCGACGCGCGCGCCGGGCCGGTGATCACCCGTTCGAAGCCGAGGCGCGACGCCTCGAGCAGCCGGCGCTCGGCGCGCACCGCGGCGCGCAGGCGTCCGGAGAGGGCGACCTCGCCGGCGACGACGGTCGCCGCACGCACCGGGCGCTCGCGGAAGCTCGACGCAAGGGCGACGGCCACGGCGAGGTCCGCCGCGGGCTCATCGATCCGCAGCCCGCCGGCGACGTTGACGTACACGTCGTGGCTGGCCAGGTTCAGCCCGGCGTGGCGGGCGAGCACGGCGATGAGCATCAGCACGCGGTTCACGTCGATGCCGGTCGTGGCGCGGCGGGGGGACCCGTAGCCGGCCGGTCGCGCACAGCGCCTGGATCTCGACGGCCAGCGGACGCGTCCCCTCCAGCGCGATCGTGATCGCGGCGCCGGCGCTCGGTGCCTCGTCCGACTCCAGGAAGAAGCGGCTCGGATCCTCGACCTCCGCGAGCCCGTCGCCGCGCATCTCCAGCACGCCGACCTCGTCGGTCGACCCGAATCGGTTCTTGGCGGCGCGCAGGAGGCGGGTCGCGCCGAGGCGCTCCCCCTCGAGGTAGATGACCGCGTCGACGAGGTGCTCGAGCGTTCGTGGCCCGGCGACCGTGCCCTCCTTCGTGACGTGACCGACGAGGGCGACGGCGGTGCCCGAGGACTTCGCCGCCTCGGCGAGACGCGACGCCACCTCGCGCACCTGCCCGACGCTGCCGGCCGGGCCGGCCAGCTCGCCGCTGGTCAGGGTCTGGACGCTGTCGACGACGACCAGCGCGGGCGTCGCCGCCTCGATCGCCGCCAGGGCCGTCTCGAGCTCGGTGGTCGCCGCGAGCTGCAGCCCATCGACCACCGCACCGACGCGCTCCGCGCGACCGCGGACCTGTCCCGGCGACTCCTCACCGGTCAGGTAGAGCACCGGCAACCCGCGCGCGGCGAGGAGGCCGGCGACCTGGAGGAGGAGCGTCGACTTCCCGATCCCCGGGTCGCCGCCGAAGAGCGCGATCGAGCCCGGCACGAAGCCGCCGCCGAGGACGCGATCGACCTCGCCGAGACCCGTCGCGATCCGCGAGGCCTCCGCGCTCTCGACCACGGCGATCGGCGTCAACGAGGCGATTCCGGCCATCGCTCGTGCCGCCGACGGGGCCCGTGCCGCCGACCGCGGCTGCGCGACGGTCTCCACGAGCGTGTTCCAGGCATCACACGACGGGCACTGGCCCGCCCACTTGGGCGAGGCGGCACCGCATTGCTGGCAGAGGTACTGCGTCTTCAGAGCTGGCACGGGAGCCTCGCCCGGGATCGTGGCACGAGCACGCTTACCGGGCGCTTACTGCGCGGTTGATCGCGCGCTCAGCGTCCCGCCTTGGCGGTCTGACGCTTGGCGGGTGCGGCCTTCTCGATGCTGAGCGTCCCGTCCTCGGCGAGGTCGACGATGACCGTATCGCCGGCTTCGAAGGTGCCCTGGAGCATCCGCTCGGCGAGCGCATCCTCGATCTGGTTCTGGATCTCGCGCCGAAGTGGCCGCGCGCCGTAGGCCTGGTCGTAGCCCTTCGTGATGAGCGCGTCCTTCGCCGCATCGGTCACGACGAGCTCCATCTGCTGTCCGTTCAGCTGCTCCTTCACGCGCACGAGCATGAGGTCGACGATGCCGCGGATCTCCTCGAGCGTGAGCTGGCGGAAGACGATCGTCGCGTCGATCCGGTTGAGGAACTCGGGGCGGAAGGTGTTCTTCAGCTCGGCGAGGACCTTCTCCTTCATCCGGTCGTAGTCGGCCGTCGCCTGGGAGTCGGCGCCGCCGGTGCGGAAGCCGATGTTCGTGTCCTTGGTGAGCTGCTGGGCGCCGACGTTGCTGGTCATGATGATGATCGTGTTGCGGAAGTCGACGCGGCGGCCCTTCGCATCGGTCAGGTGGCCGTCCTCGAGGATCTGCAGCAGGATGTTGAAGACCTCGGGGTGGGCCTTCTCGATCTCGTCGAGGAGCACGACGGAGTAGCTCTTTCGCCGCACCGCCTCGGTCAGCTGGCCGCCCTCGTCGAAGCCGACGTAGCCGGGTGGGGCGCCGACCAGGCGCGACACGTTGTGGCGCTCCATGAACTCGCTCATGTCGATCTTGATGAGCGCGTCCTCGCTGCCGAACATGAACTCGGCGAGCGCTCGGGCGAGCTCGGTCTTGCCGACGCCGGTGGGGCCGCTGAAGATGAACGAGCCGATCGGCCGCTTCGGGTCCTTGATCCCGGCGCGGGCGCGGCGCACCGCCCGGCTGATCGTCTGGATCCCCTCTTCCTGGCCGATGTACCGCTTGTGGAGCGCGTCCTCCATGTGCAGCAGGCGCTCGGTCTCCTCGACGCTGAGGCGCACGACGGGGATGCCGGTCCACATGCTCACGACCTGGGCGATGTCCTCGTCGGTGACGACCGGGGTCTCCTTCGACTGGTCCTCGTGCCACTTCGTCCGGAGCTCCTCGATCGCCGTCCTTGCCCTGCGCCTCCTCGTCGCGCAGGCGCGCCGCGGCCTCGTAGTCCTGGCCGGCGATCGCCTCGTCCTTCTGGCGGGTGACCTCCTCCAGCGCGAGCTGCGCCTCCTTGATCTCCGGCGGCGCCGATGCGGAGCGCAGCCGGACGCGCGAGCCCGCCTCGTCGACGAGGTCGATCGCCTTGTCGGGCAGGGCGCGGTCGGCGACGTAGCGCACCGAGAGGTTGACCGCGGCGTGGATCGCCTCGTCGCTGATCTTCACGTGATGGTGCTGCTCGTAGCGCTCGCGGATGCCGAAGAGGATGTCGATCGCCTCGTCGACGGTCGGCTCCTCGACCATGACCGGCTGGAAGCGGCGCTCGAGGGCGGCGTCCTTCTCGATGTACTTGCGGTACTCGTCGAGCGTGGTGGCGCCGATGCACTGCAGCTCGCCGCGGCTCAGCGGCGGCTTGAGGATGTTGGCGGCGTCGATCGCCCCCTCGGCGGCGCCCGCTCCGACGAGCGTGTGGAGCTCGTCGATGAAGAGGACGTTGTCGTGGGAGCTGCGGAGCTCCTCGATGATCTTCTTCAGCCGCTCCTCGAACTCGCCGCGGTACTTCGTGCCGGCGACGAGCGAACCGATGTCGAGGGTCAGGACGCGCTTGTCGATGAGCGTCTCGGGCACGTCGCCGGAGACGATGCGCTGGGCCAGGGCCTCCGCGATCGCCGTCTTGCCGACGCCGGGCTCGCCGATCAGCGCGGGGTTGTTCTTCGTCTTGCGACCGAGGATCTGGATGACCCGCTCGATCTCCTTCTCGCGGCCGATGACCGGGTCCAGGGTGCCGGCGCGGGCGGCATCGGTCAGGTTGATGCCGAGCTGGTCGAGGGTCGGCGTCTTCGACGGGCGCTTCGTCTCCTGGGCCGGGGCGGTGCTCGAGCTCTGGCTGAGGACGTGGATGACCTGGTGGCGGACCTTGTCGAGGTTCACGCCGAGGCTCTCGAGGACACCGGCGGCGATGCCCTCGCCCTCGCGGACGAGCCCGAGGAGCAGGTGCTCGGTGCCGATGTAGTTGTGGCCGAGGCGGCGCGCCTCGTCGATCGCCAGCTCGATCACGCGCTTCGCGCGCGGCGTGAGCCCGACGTCACCGACGACCGGCCGGTCTCCGCGACCGATGATGAACTCGACGGCGGTGCGGACCTTGGACAGTTCGACGTTCATGTTCTCGAGCACGCGCGCGGCGACGCCCTCGCCCTCGCGGACGAGCCCGAGCAGCAGGTGCTCGGTACCGATGTAGTTGTGGTTGAAGCGCTGCGCCTCGTCCTGGGCGAGGGTCAGCACCTTCCGCGCTCGATCGGTGAACTTGTCGAATCGGTCCATGGCTAGCGGCCTTCCGCTGGGGTTGATCTGATTCGCAGTGTACGGCACCTGCACGGGGCGTTTCCGCGCGCCCGCGCTCGGTGTTCGGCGTAACTCATACGGCAGACGAAACGGATTGGCTCATCGTTCCGGCCATCGGCCGCCGAGGCATCCCCTACGTTCTGTCCGCCGCCGCGCATCCAAACGGATGCCCGGCGCCGGCGCGCGGCGCGATTGCGGGGGATGCGCGGGTGCCGGGCTAGGCCTTCGCCTCGTCCTCGGCGGTTGCCGGCTCCTCGGCGGCGGCCGGCTCCTCGGCTTCGGCGGTCGCCGGCTCCTCGGCTTCGGCGGCTGCCGGCTCCTCGGCTTCGGCGGCGGCCGGCTCCTCGGCTTCGGCGGCTGCCGGCTCCTCGGCGGCGGCCGTCTGCCGGCTCCTCGGCGGCGGCCGGCTCGCTCGGCGGCTCCTCGGCTGCGGCGGCGGCCTCGACTGCCTCGGCTGCCGGCGGCTCGCCTCAGGCTCGGCGGCCGCCTCGGCCTCGGCGGCCGGCTCGGCCTCCGGCGGTCGGCATCGGCCTCGGAAGCATCCGATTCCGAGCGGAACTGGTCGAGGAGGCCGGAGCTCGCGAACGCGGCGGCCATCGTGCTGTCGATGCCGCCCTCGGGCTCGGCGGTCGCGTCCTCCGGTCGATAGTCGAACCGGTCTCGGCGCGGCGCTCGATCGCGGCGCGGACGCTCCTCGCGGGGCGCCGGAGCCGGTCGATCCTCGGCCTGCTTCAGGCTCAGCCCGAGGCGATGGCGCTCCGAGTCGAGGCTGATGATCCGGAGCTTGACCTCCTGGCCCTCCTGCACGACGTCGCCGGGGTGGGCGACCCGCTGGTGCGAGAGCTCGCTGATGTGGATCAGGCCCTCGAGGCCCTCCTCGACGCGGACGAAGGCACCGAAGTTCACGAGCTTCGTGACGGTTCCATCGATGACGTCGCCGATCTTGTACTTCGCCACCGACTCCTGCCACGGATCGGGCTGGAGGCGGCGGATCGAGAGGCTGATCCGGCCACGCTCGTGGTTGATGTCGATGACCTCGGCCTCGACCTCGTCGCCGATCTGGTACGCGGTCTCCGGGTTGTTGACCTTGTTCCAGGAGAGCTCGCTCTTGTGGACGAGCCCATCGATCCCACCGAGGTCGACGAAGACGCCGAACGGGGCGATCGATCGCACGACGCCGGTCACGCGCTGGCCGGTCTCGAGGCTGCTGAAGAGCTCGTCGCGCTTCTCGCGCCGCTCCTCGTAGAGGGCGACCTTCTCCGACAGGATGAGGCGGTTCGCCTTCCGGTTGACCTCGAGGATCTTCAGGCGGAGGGTGCGGCCGACGAACGGCTGGAGCTTCTCGGCGATCTCCTGGGCCGCGTCGCGCGGCTGCTCGTCCCGCGGGCGTCGCGGGAAGTCGACGATCTGGCTGATCGGCACGAAGCCGCGAACGCCGAGGTCGACGATCAGGCCGCCCTTGTTGTGATCGATGACCCGGGCCTCGACGATCTCGCCCGCGTCGAAGCGCTCCTGCATCGCGCGCCACTTGCGCTCGAGGCCGGCGCGTCGCAGCGACAGGACCGCGTGGCCCTCCGGCGACTCGGGCTGGAGGACGTAGACGAGGACCTCGTTGCCGACCTGGATCTCCGGGCGCGCCTCGTCGCCGTCGCGGGGACCGCGCCGGTTCATCAGCTCGCGGTTGCTGACCACGCCCTCGCTCTTGCCACCGAAGTCGACGAGGATCTCGTCCGGATCGATGCGCACGACCGTGCCCTCGACGACGTCGCCGTGCTTGAGGCTCTTCACCTCGTTGTCGGGGCTCTCCATGAGCTCGGCCATCGTCGTCGGCTCAGCCTTCGGCTCCGGCTCGGCCTCGACGGGCGCCGCTGCCTCATCGCTGCTCACGGCCTCGTCGACCGGCGCGACCTCGTCGGGCGCGCGACCTCGTCGGGCGCCGCGGACTCGGCGGGCGCGGGTTCGTCCTGGGTCGTGACCTCGTCATCGGTCGCCTTCGGCTCCGCGACGGCGGTCGCCGCCTCGGGCTCGTCGGCCGCGACCGGCTCGGGGGTAGCCGCCTCGGCGAGAGCCGGCTCCGGATCGGTGGCGACGCCGTTGGTCTGCACCGCCTCCGGCTGCTCCGGCTCGGGCGAGCCTGCCTCGTCGCCAGCCGGCTCCGCGGGTGCGGGCTGCTCGGCGACGGTCACCGCGGCGACGGGCTCAGGATCATCTGTGGCGCTCGGGGCCGCGGGCTTCGTGTCTTCGGTCAACTGATCAATACGCTCCTGTCGAGTTAGTCCGTGACAACAGATGACGCCCTCGCGGGAGGGCGTCGTACCTCGATCGTGTGCTATCAGGTGCGGCCTGCTGTCTCAAGACGGACGACTCGGTGCTCCTTTGCGCAAAACCGATGGGAACGACGCGCTCACGCGCACTTATGGGGTTGTCTGCCACACGGCCGCGGGAGCATACCATACGGGCCAATGAAGACCCACCCGCATGCCTGAGCTGCCCGATCTCACGGTCGTGGCGGAGGAGCTCCAGCGTCGGGTGGCCGGGCGGACCGTCCTCGAGGCCACGGCTCCGACGCCGATCCTCGTGCGCGCCACGCCGGACGAGCTCGAGGCGCTTCACGGGGCGACGCTCGGCTCCACCACCCGGCGCGGCAAGTTCCTGCTCGTGCCGTTCGAGCGCGGCGGCACCACCGAGCGCGTGCTGGCCGCCAACGCGATGCTGGCCGGCCGCTTCTGGCTCACGCCCACCGCGGACAAGGTGCGGGCCCGGACCGGCCTCCGGCTCCGCCTCGACGACGGGACGGACCTGCGCTACGTCGACCGCGAGATGCTCGGCAAGCTCTATCTCGTGGCGCCGGACTCCATGGACGACATTCCCGGATGGGCCGAGATGGGTCCGGATGCCGACGACCCCGAGCTGACGCTCGACGCCTTCCGCCAGCGCATCCGCAGGCACCCGGGCGAGCTGAAGCCGCTCCTGCGCAACCCGCGCTTCGTGGCCGGCATCGGCAACGCCTACAGCGACGAGATCCTCTGGGAGGCGCAGCTGGCTCCGTTCCGCAAGCGCAGCACCCTGACCGATGCGGACGTCGAGCGCCTCTACATCGCGATGCGCTCCGTGCTGGCGGACGCGATCGACCGGCTCCGCGTCCTCGTCCCGCCCGACATCCAGACCCAGCATCGCGAGTTCCTCAAGGTCCACCTGCGCGGCGGCGAGCCGTGCCCACGATGCGGGCGAGAGCTGCGCCAGATCGGCGGCCGCGAGGCGACGACGTTCTGCCGAACCTGCCAGCCGCCCTTCTAGAGCGCTCAGGGGATGACGAGCACCTGGCCGATGACGATCTCGTCCGGGTCGTCGATCCCGTTGGCCGCCTGGAGCGCCGCCACCGTGGTCCCGAAGCGCTGCGCGATCGCGGCGAGCGTGTCGCCCTCGGCCACGGTGTAGGTCGGCTGAGGGGTCACGACCGGCGTCGGGGCAGGGGTCGGAGCCGGCGTCGCCGGGATGGGCGTCGGGCTCGGAGGGGTCGGCGACGGCGTCGGTGAGGGCGTCGCGGACGGCGTGGCGCGTTCCGTCGGGGTCGGGTCAACGGTCGGGGTCGCGGACGCGACCGCGGCACGGGGCTCTCGATCGCCGAGCAGCGGCCCGGCGATGGCCGCACCGGCCAGGACCGAGCGCCGCGACGGCGGAGCCGATCAGGACCCAGGGCGTGAGGCGCGCGGTCCGTGCACGCCCGGCCATGCCGCGCCAGGCCGGCTGCGGCGCGAGCAGCAGGCGGGTGCTGACGAAGCCGTCGCCGAAGGAAGCGCGTCCGGGGGTCGCGGCGCCGGTGCGCGACGCGTACGCGAGATAGCGCTCGCACCGAGCGTAGGCGTCGGTCAGGCAGAGCTGGGCCTGCATGCTCCGGTCGAGCGGGGAGGGCGGATCCTCGGCGAAGCATCGGTGCGCGGCGTCGACCCCGTCGATCGTCACGCCCCGTTCGCCGGCGAGTCCAAGGAGCGGACAGACTCGATCCACTCGCCCGAGCATAGCAAGAGCCCCACCGCCGAAGACGGTGGGGCCGACACGATTGAAATGAAATATCCCGGCGACGACCTATTTTCCCAGGAGGTTGCCCCCCGAGTATCTTCGGCGCTGGAGAGCTTAACTTCCGTGTTCGGGATGGGAACGGGTGGTGCCTCTCCGCTAGCGTCACCGGGATAGATCTTCAATTGCGACCTTCGCCCCGTCGTGCGGGGCGCGTCGAAGGTGGAAGCGTCGATTTCGTCGGATTCATCCGATGCGCGATCCAGCAGCGTGCTAGTCGCGTGAACTAGGTCAAGCCCTCGACCATTAGTGCCAGCTTCGCTCAACGCATTGCTGCGCGTACACGTGCGGCCTATCAAACAGCTAGTCTCGCTGCGGTCTTACCTGGTTAACCCAGTGGGGAACCTCATCTTGAGGCGAGCTTCGCACTTAGATGCTTTCAGTGCTTATCCCAACCGAACATACCTACCCAGCAATGCCATTGGCATGACAACTGGTACAACATTGGTTCGTCCACTCCGGTCCTCTCGTACTAGGAGCAGCTCCTCTCAAGTTCCCTGCGCCCACGGCGGATAGAGACCGAACTGTCTCACGACGTTCTGAACCCAGCTCGCGTACCGCTTTAATTGGCGAACAGCCAAACCCTTGGGACGTACTTCCGCCCCAGGATGCGACGAGCCGACATCGAGGTGCCAAACAGGGCCGTCGATATGAACTCTTGGGCCCTATAAGCCTGTTATCCCCGGGGTAGCTTTTATCCGTTGAGTGATACCCCTTCCACTCGGAGGTACCAGATCACTAAGCCCGACTTTCGTCTCTGCTCGACTTGTAGGTCTCGCAGTCAAGCACCCTTATGCCTTTGCACTCTTCGGCTGGTTTCCATTCAGCCTGAGGGTACCTTTGGGCGCCTCCGTTACACTTTAGGAGGCGACCGCCCCAGTCAAACTGCCCACCTGACACTGTCCAGCGCCCGGATTACGGGTCGCGGTTAGAGCCGAAATCCAACAAGGGTGGTATTTCAACGGTGACTCCACCGAGGCTAGCGCCCCAGCTTCAACGTCTCCCACCTATCCTACACATGCTGAACCTCAGTCCAATATCAAGCTGCAGTAAAGCTCCACGGGGTCTTTTTGCCCTGCCGCGGGTAACCTGCATCTTCACAGGTATTTCAATTTCGCCGGATCCCTCGTTGAGACAGCGCCCAGATCGTTACGCCATTCGTGCGGGTCGGAACTTACCCGACAAGGAATTTCGCTACCTTAGTACCGTTATAGTTACGGCAGCCGTTTACCGGGGCTTCAATTCAGAGCTTGCACCCCTCCTCTTAACCTTCCGGCACTGGGCAGGCGTCAGCCCCTATACGTCAGCTTTCGCTTTAGCAGAGACCTGTGTTTTTGCTAAACAGTCGCCTGGGCCGTTTCACTGCGGCCTCGATCGGTCTCTCACGCAAGGTGAGCACCGCGAGGCACCCCTTCTCCCGAAGTTACGGGGTCAATTTGCCGAGTTCCTTAACGAGGGTTCTTCCGATCGCCTTGGTATGCTCTACCCGTCTACCTGCGTCGGTTTGCGGTACGGTCGCCTTTGATCTCGCTAGACGCTTTTCTTGCAGGATCGGCTCAGTCGAATCAGCTTTCGCCTTTCATTCGCTTCTCGGAGTTGAATGAGAGGACGGATTTGCCTGTCCTCTCCCCCTACCAGCTTAGACGCACATAGCCAAAGTGCGCTCAACCTACCGTTCCCGGTCACGCCCTTGCTCCCACGATCGCTTCTCATCGGCTGCCTCGACAGGAAAACCTGCCTCAGCGCACCGGCGTCCACGACCGCGACACCTTGCGGTGCAAACGATCTCTGGCGGTATCGGAATATCAACCGATTGTCCATCGCCTACGGCTTTCGCCCTCGGCTTAGGCCCGACTAACCCTGAGCGGATTAACCTTCCTCAGGAAACCTTAGACATACGGCGTGCGCGTTTCTCACGCGCATTTCGCTACTCATGCCGGCATTCGCACTTCCGTCCACTCCAGCCGTCCTCACGGTCGACCTTCACTGCTGACGGAACGCTCCCCTACCACCGCCGCGCGCCCGAAGGCGGCGACGATCCGAAGCTTCGGTATCAGACTTGAGCCCCGTTGGATCTTCGGCGCGGAATCACTTGACCAGTGAGCTATTACGCACTCTTTAAATGATGGCTGCTTCTGAGCCAACATCCTGGTTGTCTGAGCAACTCCACATCCTTCCCCACTTAGTCTGAATTTTGGGACCTTAGCT
>CAWCQX010000006.1:0-74725 GCA_963797855.1 uncultured Chloroflexia bacterium
ACCGCGCCGACGACGTTCGGCGAGCCCGCCTCCTGGCGGTCGGGGAGCTCCGCCCACAGCGTCTCGTCGATCGTCACGAGCCTCACGGCGCCGCCGCCGCGCAGGAACGGATCGCCCGAGGACAGCCAGTCGCGCTTGCCGATCAGCGCCCCGGCGCCGTACGGCGCGTACAGCTTGTGGCCGGACAGCGCCAGGAAGTCGATCCCGTCGCGCTGCATGTCGATCGGCGCGTGCGGCGCAAGCTGAGCCGCGTCGACGAGCAGCCGCGCGCCGAACCGATGCGTGATCTCCGCGATCTCGGCCAGCGGCCACATCTCGCCGGTCACGTTGCTCGCGCCGGTCACCGCCACGAGGTGCGGGTCCTCGCAGCCGGGCAGCTCCTCGAGGGTCGAGGCGAGCTGCTCGAGCATGGCGGCGGGCGACTCGGGCACCGGCAGGTAGCGCACGCCGATCCGCTTCCACGGCAGCAGGTTGGCGTGGTGCTCGCCGGAGAAGGCGACGACGTGCGTGCCGTGGGGGAGCGTGCCGGCCAGCAGGTTGATCGAATCGGTCGTGTTGCGGGTGATGATCACCGCGTCGTCGTCGCGAGCATTCACGAACCGGCGGATCGACTCGCGGGCGCCCTTCATAGGCCGCGGTCGAGGCTCGCGACTTGAACCCGGCGCCGCGGTGGACGCTCGAGTACCACTGGAGGAGCTCCTCGACGGCGTCATGGACTGCCCGGAGCGCGGGCGCCGACGCGGCATAGTCGAGGTTCACGTAGCGGCGCGTCCCGCCCGTGACGAGCGGCACCTCGACGTCGGCACCGACCAGGCGCAGCGCGTCGCTGCCATGGACCGATGTGCCCGGATCCGCCGCTGGCTCTCGGGTGGCGGTCATCGGCGCCATCCTACGCCCGCTGTCACGGCAGGAACACGAGCTTGGCGGCCGCCAGGATCAGGACGAAGGCGAGCGCGCGGCGCAGGCTGAGCACGCTGTACCGAGCCGCGCCGAGCCACGAACCGATGAGCCCGCCGGCCACCACCGACGCGATCCAGAGCGGCAACGCCGGCGGGAGGATCAGGCCTCCGCTCTGGAGGCCAGCCAAGCCCGGCGATCGAGTTCACGAGGATGAACGAGCCGGACAGGCCCGGCGGCATCGCGCGTGCCGGTCCATCCAGCGAGCACGAGCAACGGCGTGAGGAAGATCCCGCCCCCGGTGCCGGTCAGGCCGGCAAGCAGCCCGATCGCCGCGCCGCTGGCAGATCCCCGCAAGCCACGGCACGCCCGGATGGTCCTCGTCGTCGGCGAGCACAGGCGCGGTGGCCAGGCGCCAGGCGCCGACAAGCAGCACGGCCGCGACCAGAAGTCGGTAGAGCTCACCAGGGAGGTCGATGCTGCCGCCGATGAACGCCGCCGGAACCGATCCGATGGCGAGCGGGACGAGGCTCCGCCACGGCAGGTGGCCGGCGCGTGCGAACCGGACCGTCACGATCGTGGCGACGAAGAGGTTCAGGACGAGGGCCGTCGGCCGCATGATCGCCGGCGGGACGCCGACGAGCGCCATCGCGGCAAGGTAGGCGGAGGCGCCGGCATGTCCGACGCTGGAATAGAGGAGCGCTGCGGCGAAGAAGAGCGCGGCGAGGAGCAGTTCCTCCGCGGTCACCCCGCGACGGCCGCCGGGTCCTCGCGGCGCAGGAGGATGCCGAGGTACGCCTTCCACGGCCCGACCTCGGCGTCATGCGAGCCGGCCATGCCCGCGAAGATCTGGCTGACGTGGTCGAGGTCGTGCACCGCCCAGGTCGCGAGCAGCTCGCGCAGCGTGACCTCGCCGAGGGTCGGGTGGAGGCCCCGGCGGTCGAGATCGGCCTCGACGGCGAGCTCCTCCAGCCGCGCGAGGTTCTCGGACCGCAGTCGCGCGAAGTGCTCGATCAGGTCGTCGAGGGACGCATCGGTGTCGCGGGCGGCATGCGCGAAGCGGTCGAATCGGTCGAAGGGCATCGACGTGCCGTGCTCGAGGATCCGCTGGGTGCGCTCGATCCAGTCGGTCAGCTCACCGGTGATCAGGTGGCCGACGACGTCCTTCGGCCGCCAGCCGTCGTCGGGGACGTCGGCGGTATCGGTCCAGGCCTCGGGGACGCCCTTCAGCAGGACGCGCAGCAGCTCCGGCGTGCGGCGCAGGAGGTCCGTCGTCTCGCCGATGAAGTCGCTCACGGCGGCGATGCTACGCCGGCAGGTCGCGATCGGCGTCGATGAACGCGGTCCCCAGGACGCGGGCGACGGTCGGGAAGGCGTGGATCGTGTCGGCGAGGATGGCGAGCGGGATGTCGGCGCGGATGGCGAGGACGCACTCGTGGATCGCCTCCGATACCGCGGGGCCGGCCATGAACGCGCCGACCAGGCGCCGCCTGGCGCGGTCGACGACGATCGTGACGTGGCCCTGCGCCTCGCGCGGTGTAGCCCTTCGACGAGGTGCCGATGTCGACCGTGTACTCCGCAGCGTCGATCCCGCGCTCCTTCGCCTGCTCGAGCAGCAGCCCCACCGATGCCGTCTCCGGATCGGTGTAGGTCGCCCGCGGGATCGCGTCGAGGAAGGGCCGATAGTCGTCGCCGAGCGCGACCCGCACGACCGCCTCGCCGGTGTAGTGGCCGAGGTGGGTGTGCATCTCCGGCCCGCCGACGTCGCCGACGGCGAAGACGTTCTCGGCGACGCGCAGCCGGTCGTCCGGCTCCAGGCGCCCGTCCTTCGGGGTGATCCCGACCGTCTCGAGCCCGAGGCCATCGAGCGGATAGTCGCGGCCGATCGACAGCAGGATCTCGTGGCCCTCGACCGCGTCGGCGCCGTCGTTCAGCTCGATGACGTGGGCGCCGTCGGCTCCCTCGCCGGCGCGAACGCGGGTCGCGCGGGCCCCGAGCCGCAGCGTGACGCCGTCGGCCTTCAGGGAGTCGCCGAGCAGATGCGGTCGAGCGCGGATGGTCCTTGTCGTTCACCCGGTCCCGCGGGTGGACCAGCGTGACCGGCACGCCATAGCGTGCGTAGACCTGCGCCAGCTCGACGCCGGTCGGGCCCGCGCCGAGGATCGCCAGCGACCGGGGCAGCTCGCGAGTCGAGGTGCCCTCGACGTTCGTCCACGGGTGCGCCTCGGCGAGGCCGGGGAGGTCGCGAGGCACGCGACTGACCGATCCGACCGCCAGGATGACCGTTCCGGCTTCGAGGACGCGGTCGCCGACGCGGACGCGTCCCGGCCCGTCCAGCGAGGCCGACCCGCGAATGACCGTCGCGCCGGCTCCCTCGAGGCTCTTCACGTGGCCGGAGTCGTCGGGCGTATCGGTTCCTTCGCGGTTGATCATGTAGTCGCGGAAGTCCGACGCCTTCGACCACGGGTAGTCGCCGCCACCGTGGTGGACGGCCGCCGCGTGGAGCAGCGCCTTCGAGGGCATGCACGCCCAGAACGGGCACGAGCCGCCGAAGAGGCCGCGGTCGATGATCGCCACCGATGCATCCCGGGAGCGCGCGTAGTGGGCAGCCGCCTCGCCGGCCGCGCCGGCCCCGACGATGACGAAGTCGTATCGGTCCATGCGCGTGATGATACGGGTCGCTAGACGCGCGACCTCCTCGCCGGCGATCCAGGTCCGGATCGGCCTGACCGCGCCGAGGCGGAGGGCGAAGGCGCCCTCGTGATCGGTATCCCACGCGACGAGGTCGGCGACGGCGCCGACCTCGAGGGTGCCGACGTCGGGCAGCCGCAGCGCCCTCGAACCGCCGTGCGTCGCGGCCGTCAGCGCCTCGGTCGCGCTCATCCCGAGGAGCGTCGCCCCGAGCCCGATGACGAGCGGCATCGTCCCGAATCCGGAGTACGTGCCGGCGTTCGCGTCGCTGGCCAGCGCCACCGTCGCTCCGGCGTCCAGCAGGGCTCGGGCGGGCGGCAGGTGGTCGCGCAGGACGATGGCCGGCGCCGGGAGGACGGTGGCAACCGTCTCCGAGCGGGCAATGGCCGCGACGCCATCCTCGTCGAGCTGCTCCAGGTGGTCGACCGATGCGGCGCCGAGCCGAACTCCGAGCTCGGCGGCCCCGGTTCGCGCCAGCTGCTCGGCGTGCAGACGCAGGCCCAGCCCGGCGGCGATCGCCGCTCGGCCGATGCGCTCGGTGGCCGCGAGGTCGAAGAAGCCGGCATCGGCGAAGACGTCGACGAATGCCGCGAGGCCCTCCGCGGCGACGGCCGGGATCATCTCGTCCGCGACGCGCTCCGCATGCTCCGCGGCGGTCGCTCCCTCGGGGACCGCGTGGGCGCCGAGGAACGTCGCCACCACGCGCACCGGCAGCCGATCGGCGACGCGCCGAATGATGCGAAGGTGGCGAAGCTCCTCCTCCAGCGACAGTCCGTAGCCGGACTTGCATTCGACCGTCGTCGTGCCGGCGGCGAGGGCGGCCAGCAGCCGCGACTCGCACAGCGCCTCGAGCGTCGCGTCGTCGGCCGCGCGCGTGGCGGCGACGGTCCGCAGGATGCCGCCTCCGGTGTAGGGAGCTCCCTCGAGTCGTGCGGCGGCCTCGTCGGAGCGGTCGCCGGCGAAGACCGGATGGGTGTGGCTGTCGACGAGGCCCGGCGTCACGAGCGCGGAGCCGAGGTCCACGCGCTCGTCGTCGTCAGGCGCCTCTGCCCGAGGGCCGATCCACGCGATCCGTCCGTCGCGAACCTGGATCGCCCACGGGGACAGTCCCGGCCGGGGCCAGACGGCCGCTGCCGGTCAGGAGCATCGGCGGAGGGCCAGCATGCTCGCAGCGTAGCGCCTCTCCGCCGGTACACTCGCCGCATGCCCGCCAAGCCGGCAATCCTCGCCGTCGACGACGATCCGCCCGTCCTTCGGGCCGTCGAGCGCGACCTGCGCGCGCGGTACGCGGACGACTACCGGGTCATCGGCGCGGGATCCGCGGCCGATGCGCTCGAGGTCGTCCGCGAGCTGACCCAGCGCGACGATCCGGTCGCGCTGTTCCTCGTCGACCAGCGCATGCCGACGATGACCGGCACCGAGTTCCTCGTCGAGGCGCTCCCACTCCAGCCCGACGCCAAGCGCGTCCTGCTGACGGCCTACGCCGACACCGACGTCGCGATCCGGGCGATCAACGAGATCCGGCTCGACCAGTACCTGCTGAAGCCGTGGGACCCTCCCGAGGAGAAGCTGTACCCGGTCGTCGACGACCTGCTCGCGGACTGGGTCGCCGGCTACCGTCCGGCGTTCGAGGGGCTGCGGCTGCTGAGCGGCCGATGGGCGCCGCGCGGCCACGAGATCCGCGACTTCCTGACGCGCAACCAGGTGCCGTACACCTGGCTCGATCCGGACACCGACGAGGACGGCCGGCGCCTGGCCGCGTCGCTCGACGAGCCGGTCGACGCGACGCGTCCGGTCATCGTCCTGCCCGATGGGCGCAGCCTTCGCGATCCCGGAAACCGCGAGCTGGCCGACGCGATCGGGATGTCGACGCACGCCGCCCTGCCCTTCTACGACCTCGTCATCGTCGGCGGTGGCCCGGCCGGGCTTGCCGCCGCGGTCTACGGGGCCAGCGAGGGCCTGAAGACGCTCATGGTCGAGCGCGAGGCGCCCGGCGGCCAGGCCGGCACGACGAGCCGGATCGAGAACTATCTCGGCTTTCCGTCCGGCCTGAGCGGCAGCGACCTCGCGCGGCGGGCGTTGACCCAGGCGAAGCGCCTCGGCGCCGAGATCCTGTCATCGCAGGAGGCGACGACGATTCGGCGCGAGGATCCGTATCGGTTCGTCGGGCTCGACGACGGCACGGAGGTCTCCTGCCAGGCCGTGATCGTGACGACCGGGGTGAGCTATCGGCAGCTCGAGGTCCCGGGCGCGGCGGAGCTCGCCGGCGCCGGCGTGTACTACGGCGCCGCCACGACCGAGGCGAAGCTGTACCAGCGATGCGGAGGTCGCCGTCGTCGGCGCGGGCAACTCGGCCGGCCAGGCGGTCGTCCACCTCGCGCGATTCGCCCGGGCGGTCCACCTCGTCATTCGCGGCGACGACGTGTCCAGCGGGATGAGCGCCTACCTCGTCGAGCAGATTCGGGAGCTCGAGAACGTCCAGATCCACACGAGCACCGAGGCCGCGGCGGTGCGCGGGGAGACCCATCTGGCGGGCGCGACCTTCTCGACGCCGGACGGCGACATGGAGCTCAGCCTCGATGCGATCTTCATCTTCATCGGTCAGCAGCCGCGAACGGCCTGGCTCGATGGCGTGGTCGCCCGCGACGACCGCGGCTTCGTCCTGACCGGGCCGAGCGTGCCCGCGGGGTCGGGCTGGAACCTCGATCGCCAGCCGTACCTGCTCGAGTCGAGCCTGCCCGGGCTGTTCGCCGCCGGCGACGTCCGCCACGACTCGGTGAAGCGGATCGCCAGCGCGGTCGGTGAGGGAGCCATGGCCGTCGCGCTCGTCCATCGCTACCTCGCCCAGCTGTGACGCACCAGCACCTCCCGGTCGACGAGATCGTCGCCCGGCTGCGGGAGACGCCGCTCTTCGCCGGCGTGGAGGACGCCCCGCTGCGCGAGCTCGTGGCTCGTGGCGAGATCGTCGACCTCGCAGCCGGGCGAGGTGCTCATCCGAGAGGGGGACGAGGCCGACGCGCTGTTCGTCGTCCTCGACGGTGAGCTCGAGGTGACGCGCCGCTCGGGCGAGAGCCGCATCCCGCTCGCCGTCGTCGGGCCCGGCTCGCTCCAGGGCGAGATCGCCGCGCTCGAGGGCGGACGCCGCCTGGCGTCCGTCGCGGCCGTGCGGGAGGCGGAGGTCCTTCGCATTCCGGTCGAGGCGCTGCGCGAGCTGCTCGCCACGGGTCCGGACGTCGCGCTGTCGGTCGTCCGCACCGCCGTCGCGCGGCTGCGGGCCATGGAGTCGACGCTGCGCGAGCGGGAGAAGCTCGCCGCGCTCGGGACGCTCTCGGCGGGCCTCGCGCACGAGCTGAACAATCCGGCGGCCGCGGCGCTCCGCTCGGTCGCCGCGCTCGAGGAAGCGGTGCATGCCGCGGAGTCGCTGCCTCGTCCGAGCCCGCCACCCCGCCCGCCGGCCGACACGCCGCCGCCGCGAAGCGCGCTGGATCGGGCCGACCGGATCAGCGAGCTCGAAGCCGTCGCGGGGAGCGCGGAGGCCGCGAACGCCCTGGTGGAGGCCGGCTGGACGGCAGCCGCCCTCGGTGAGCAGCCGCCCGACGTCGTTCCGTGGCTGGCCGCGGATGCATCGGTCCGTCAGCTGCTCGGCGAGCTGGAGATCGCGCTGACCCGGATCCGCGACATCGTCGGCGCCGTGAAGGGCTACACCTACCTCGACCAGGCGCCCGTCGGACAGGTCGACGTCCGCATCGGCCTCGAGCAGACGCTCGTGATCCTGCGTCACCGCCTGCGGGACATCGACGTGCGGACGCGAGATCGCCGACGACCTGCCGCCGATCGAGGCATTCGGCTCCGAGCTGAACCAGGTCTGGACGAACCTCATCGACAACGCGGTGGACGCGATGGACGGGCGCGGGTCGCTGATCGTCGCCGCGGAGCCGGACCCGACGCCGGAGGGGATCGGGGTGCGGGTCACGATCGGCGACTCGGGTTCCGGCATCCCGCCGGACATCCGCGACCGGCTCTTCGAGCCGTTCTTCACCACGAAGGAGCCCGGGCGCGGCACCGGGCTCGGGCTCCACATCTCGCACGGCGTGATTGCGCGCCACGGTGGGCGGATCGACGTCGAGAGCGAGCCGGGCCGCACGCAGTTCATCGTCAGCCTTCCACCGACCCTGCCGCGGTCGAGCGCCGCGGACGAGCCGGAGTCCGGCTGAGCCTCAGCCCGTCTCCGGCTGTGCCCGGCGCGCCTCCGGCGACCGGACGCGCAGCGTCGTCAGCAGCAGCCCGGAGATGATGAACAGCACGCCGAGGAGCTGGAACGCGCTCGGCGCCTCTCCCAGCAGCCAGATGCCCAGCAGGACGGCTCCCACCGGCTGGATCGTCAGCACGACGCTCGTCACCGCGGCGGGGAGGCGCGGGAGGCTGGTGCTGATCAGGAGCCAGCCGACGACCTGGACGCTGAGCGCCAGGAGCAGCAGCCAGCCGTGGGCGGGCCAGGTCGGCACGAGGTCGACCTCCCCGAGCGGAAGACCGATCAGCAGCGACACGATCGCGGCCGACAGGGTCGCGTCGAAGAGCGGGCCGGCCGGCCGCCGCGGGTCGGCGTTGGCGCGCCGCTGGACGAGGATGAAGCCGGCGTAGGCGATCCCGGTGCCGATCCCGAAGAGCACCCCGAGCGTCGGGTTCTGACCGAACGCCCCGTCGCCGAGGATGCCGGAGATCAGCACGACCCCGATGAGCACGAGCGGGACGGATGCCGCCACCCGTGCGCCGGGCTTCTCCCCGAGGACGAGCCACGCGGCGATCGGCACGAAGACGACCTGCGTGTTGCCGAGGACGGTCGCCAGCCCGGCGCCGACCTCCTGGATCGCGTGGTGCCAGAGCACGAGGTCGATGGCGAAGAAGATCCCCGCGACCCACGCGAGGCGCGCCTGGCCCGCGGCCCGCGGCCCGTATCGGCGCTGCTCCATCAGCGCGATGAGGAAGAGCGGGGGCAGCGCGTAGGCGCAGCGGAAGACCGCGGCCGTGGCCGGCGACACGTCGGCGAGATACGTGAAGATCGCGGAGAAGGCGATCGTGAGCGCTCCCAGCACCGCGGTCAGGACCGGGCGCTCGCGGAGCAGGGCGACGAGGGAGGTCACCGCTCGAAGCGTAGCGGACCTTGCAGCCGGACCCCGCGCGCCGCACACTCCGCAGCGGATGCCCGAGCTTCTCACCGGAACGGTCACGTTCCTGTTCAGCGACATCGAGGGTTCGACGCGGCTGCTTCGAAGCAGCGGGGACCGATGGCCCGCCATCCTCGACCGCCACCGGGAGCTGCTGCGCGCCGCCTTCGAGGCGCACGGCGGCGTCGAGGTCGGCACGGAGGGCGACTCGTTCTTCGCCGTCTTCCCGACGGCGCCCGCGGCGACGGCCGCCGCGGCCGACGTCCAGCGGTGCGCTCGCCGCCGAGCCGTGGCCGGACGGGATGGAGGTGCGCGTCCGCATCGGCCTCCACACCGGCGAGGCCAGCCTGTCGGCGAAGACGTACGTCGGCCTGCACGTCCACCGCGCCAGCCGGATCGCCAGCGTCGGTCACGGCGGCCAGGTGCTCCTCTCCGACGCGACGCGGTCGCTGGTCTCCGATTCGCTGCCGGACGGCGTGAGCCTGCGCGACCTCGGCGAGCATCGGCTGAAGGACCTCGAGCATCCGGAGCGACTGTGGCAGCTGGTCATCGACGGGCTGCAGTCCGACTTCCCGGCGGTCAGCTCCCTCGACGCGACGCCGAACAACCTGCCGACCCGGCTGACGACCTTCCTCGGTCGCGACGCCGAGATCGAGGCCATCGGCCTGCTGCTGGCCGATCACCGGCTGCTGACGCTCACCGGTCCGGGCGGAACCGGCAAGACGCGGCTCAGCCTCGAGGTCGCCGGGCGCTGGATGCGCCACTACCCCGACGGTGTCTGGTTCGTGGAGCTCGCGACGATCACCGACCCGGACCTCGTCCCGTCGACGATCGCGCAGGCGCTCAGCCTCGCGGAGCGTGGAGGCATGACGCCGATCGAGCGCGTCATCGACCACCTCGGGGCGAAACGAGCGCTGCTCGTCCTCGACAACTTCGAGCAGGTGCTCGGGGCGGGGGCATCGGTGAACGAGCTCCTCGCCGCCTGCCCGAACCTCGCCATCCTGACCAGCAGCCGAAGCGCGCTCCAGGTGTCGGGCGAGCAGGAGTACCCGGTTCCGCCGCTCGGCCTGCCGGACCCGGCCAACCTTCCCTCGCTGTCGCAGCTCTCCCAGTACGAGGCGGTCGCGCTGTTCATCGAGCGCGCTCGGGCCGTGCGGCCCGGATTCGAGGTCACGAACGAGAACGCGCCGGCGGTCGCCGAGATCTGCGTCCGCCTCGACGGCCTGCCGCTGGCGATCGAGCTCGCCGCGGCTCGCATCCGGGTCCTGACTCCCCAGGCGATGCTCGGCCGGCTGGGCGATCGGCTCGGGCTGCTGTCGGCGGGCGCCCGCGACCTTCCGGCTCGGCAGCAGACCCTGCGCGGCGCGATCGCGTGGAGCCACGACATGCTGGAGGAGGACGACCGCGAGCTCTTCGCCCGCCTCTCGGTGTTCGTCGGCGGCGCGGGGCTCGACGAGATCGAGAGCGTGTGCAGCGGTGTGGGCGGCGACACCCTCGACGGGCTGACGTCGCTGACCGAGAAGAGCCTCGTCCGCCAGGCCGAGGGAGTGGAGGGCGAGTCGCGGTTCACGATGCTCGAGACGATCCGCGAGTTCGCCATCGAGCAGGCGAAGGAGCGCGGCCAGTGGGACGGCCTGCGAGAGCGCCACGCACGCGCCTATCGCCGAGCTCGCGCACGAGGCCTCGGGCCAGGTCATGGGGAACGGGCTCGCGCGCGTCGCTCGACCGGCTCGACCTGGAGCACGACAACCTGCGCGCCGCGCTCGCCTGGTTCATGGAGCACGACACCGAGGCGGCCCTGCGCCTGTGCCACGACCTGTGGCGCTTCTGGCAGCGCCGCGGCCACCTCGCCGAGGGTCTCGAGCGGGCCGAGGCGGCCCTGGCTCTGCCCGATGCGGCGGCGCATCCGGAGGCGCGCGCCGACGCCCTCTCGGCGGCGGCGGGCCTGGCGTACTGGCGTGCCGATGCCGTGCGAGCCCGGGAGCTCTACGCGGCCGAGATCGAGGCCCGCACGGCGCTCGGGGATCGGCCCGGCCTCGCGGAGGCCAACTACGGGATCTCGTTCACGTATTCCGTCCTGGACCTCTCCAACCCGGAGACCGCGGAGCACTCGATGCGCTACATCACCGCGGCGCTCGAGATCTACACAGGAGCTCGGCGACGACGCGGGCCTCGGCCGATGCGAGTGGGCCCTTGCCAACGTCCTCTGGGGCACGATGAACACCGCCGAGGCGCGGGTGCGTGCCCTCCATGCCCTCGAGCTGTTCGAGGCGACCGGCGACCAGTTCATGATCGGCTGGGCGTCGTACACCGCCGGCCTCGCCGAGTTGACGGCCGATCAGGAGGCCGGGGGCAGCGCCGAGTCCCGCGCGGCGGCAAGCCGCCGCTTCGAGCAGGCGATCCGGACCTTCCGCGAGGCCGGGGACCTGTCCGGATACACGCTCGTCCTCGATGCCCTGGCCGTCGTCGCCTTCCGCGACGGCGATCGCAAGCGCGCGGCGCGGCTCACCGGCGTCGTCAGCCAGCTCGAGCAGTCGAGCGGCACCGCGCTCAACCCCTGGAACCGGGGCGTGCTCGACTTCGATCCCGAGGAGCTCCGCGGGGACCCGGCGCTGGCCGAGGAGCTGGCCATCGGCGCGGCGATGAGCGCCGAGGAGGCCGTCGCGTATGCGCTCGGCGAAGGGGCTCCGGCCACGGCGGAGGCGGCGGTCTCCTAGGCCGGCGCGGCGAGGTCCCGCTTCGGGAAGATGAGCAGCGCGTAGACGATCGGGATCACGGCCGCCGCGTAGACGATCACGAGGTCGACCGGGTCCAGCTCGCCGGAGAGGATCGCGCCCGGATCGAAGTGGTGGAGCAGCGAGTACTGCTGCAGCCACGCCGCATCGGACCAGAGCGAGCCGAGGATCTCGACGAAGTAGTTGATCAGCAGCCAGGCCAGCGTGAGGCCGATGGCCGGGCCGGGCCGGTCGAAGCTCACCGACATCGCGAGGCCGAAGGTCGTGAAGGCGGCCCACAGGCCGAAGCCGTTCACCAGGACCAGCGGAAGCTGGCCGAGATCCAGCTCGTCGACGAGGCCGATGGCCGTCGCGCTGCCGACCATCCCGCCGACGATCGCGACGAGCACGATGAGGACGACGAGCAGGAGCGCGACGAGGATGCTCGTGTAGAGCGTCGTCCGGGAGATCGGTCGCGCCAGCAGCACCTCCAGGGTCCCGCGCGCTCGCTCGCCGGCGATCGCCGTCGACGAGGCGCCGACCGCGAAGATCCCGAGCATCGCGATCGCCAGCGGATGCTGGAGGCCGAGGGTGATGCTGCCCGGCAGCGTGAACAGCGAGCCGGAGCCGATGTTCATCATCTCCTTCGGGGAAGGCGCCGGAGTTCGCGAGGTCCCGGATGACGTCGCTGAACTCGTTGTAGATGACCGGGATGACGGCGCCCCACGCGATGCCCGCCACGACCACGACGAGCAGGCGGACGCGTTGCCAGCGCAGCGTCTGCCCGAAGAGCCGCCCGTTCACTGCGCCGCGGCCTCGGGCTCCTCGGCGGTCACCTCGCCCTCGCCGTCGGCGTAGTACTCCAGGAACGCCTCTTCGAGGCTGGCCGGCTCGATGATCAGGTCCTCGAGGTTCGGTGACGCGATCGAGCGGACGAAGCCGGCGATCTCGCCCGACAGCGTCCCCGTGATGCGATCCCCGTCCACCACCACGTCGGCGAGGCCGGGAAGGGTCGCGGGATCGGGCGCCGCACCGCGCCAGCGCAGCATCACCCGGCGCTTGCGCCGCTGGAGGAGCTCCGTCACGTCGTGGACGGCCATCAGGTGGCCGGCGCGGATGATCGCCACGCGGTCGCAGAGGCGCTCGACCTCCGACAGCACGTGCGAGCTGAAGAAGACGGTCCGGCCCTCGCTCCGCAGGTCGTCGAGGATCCGGTAGAACGCGTGCTGCATGAGCGGGTCGAGGCCCTCGGTCGGCTCGTCGAGGATGGCGAGCTCGGGGTCGTGCTGGAGCGCCTGGACGACGCCGATCTTCTGGCGCATCCCGCGCGAGTAGTCGCGAACCCTGCGGCGCAGCACCGATGCGGGCAGCTCGAGTCGCTCGCACAGCTCCACTCGCCGGCGCGGCTCGGTGTCCTGGAGCTCGACCAGGTAGTCGAGGACCTGCTCGCCCGTGAGCGAGTCGTACAGCGCGATGCCGCCGGGCAGGTATCCGGTCGAGCGGCGGATCTCGACGGAGTCGGTGGCGATGTCGTGCCCGAGCACCGTTGCCGTGCCGCGCGTGGCGTGCAGGAAGCCGAGCAGCGTGCGGATGAAGGTCGACTTTCCGGCCCCGTTGGGCCCGAGGAAGCCGAAGATCTCGCCGCGCCGGACGTCGAGGCTCAGGTCGGTCAGCGCTCGCACCGAGCCGTAGTGCTTCGTCAGCGCGTGAGCGCTGATGACCGCGTCCGGCGGCGTGCCCTCCATGGCGCTGATCGTAGCGCCCGGTCGGCGACGGCGAGCGAGCGCTTCGTCCGCTCGCGCGCGTACGATCCGCCGATGCACGTCCTCGTCATCGGCGCCGGCGCCTTCGGAACCTGGACCGCGCGCTGGCTGCTGCGCCGAGGCGCATCGGTCACGCTGGTCGACCAGTACGGGGCCGGGAACTCGCTGGCCAGCTCGGGCGACGAGTCACGCGTCACGCGCTCCGCCCACGGCGCGGACGCGCACTACCCGACGTGGCAGCGCCGCTCCCTGGAGCAGTGGCTGTCGCTCGACGTCTCGCTCTTCGTGCGCACCGGCGTGCTCTGGCTCGCGCACCGCGACGATGGCTTCGAGGGCGAATCCCTCCCGGTCCTCGAGCGGCTCGGGATCCCGGCCGTCCGCCTCGAGGCCGATGCGCTCCGCGAACGCCACCCCCAGATCCGGACGGACGACATCGCCTGGGCCCTTCACGAGCCGGAGGCCGGGGTGCTGATGGCCCGCCGCGCGGTCGCGGCGACAGCAGCAGGCGGTGGCCGAGGAGGGCGGGGAGGTTCGCATCGGCCTCGCACGGGTGGAGGGCGAGACGGTCTTCGTCGACGACGTGGCAGCGGAGGCCGACGCGGTCGTCTTCGCCGCCGGGCCGTGGCTGCCGAAGCTGCTCGGTCCCGTGCCCGGGCTGGAGCTGGAGGTCCCGCAGCAGGAGATCATCTACTTCGCCACGCCTCCAGGCGACGACCGCTTCGACGCGGGCCAGGTCCCGACGTGGGTCGAGTACGACGCCGCCTTCTATGGCCTGCCGTCGATCGAGGGCCGCGGCTTCAAGGTCGCTCCCGACTGGCCCGGGCCGCTCGTCGACCCCGACACGCAGGAACGGAGGATCTCCGACGAGCGCGTCGCCGCGTCACGCGACTACCTTCGGAGGCGCTTCCCGGATCTCGCCGATCGACCGGTGGCGGAGGGCCGCGTCTGCCAGTACGAGCTGACGCCGGACACCCACTTCATCATCGACCGCCACCCCACGATCGACGGCGCGTGGATCGTCGGCGGTGGCTCCGGGCACGGATTCAAGCACGCCCCCGCGGTCGGGGAGTACCTCTCGGCCCTCGTGGTCGGGGAGGATCCGGGGGAGCTTGCCCCACCGGACGGCCGGTTCGCGCTCGGGTCGCGAGCGCCGGCCGTCGGGATGCGAACCTCCGGAGCCGCTCCGGCCGACCTGGCCTAGCTCTCGGCGGCGGCCGCCACCGCATCGGCGAAGTGGCCGTAGGTCTCGTCGCTGAAGAGGACGAACCGCACGAGCTCGATCTCCGTCTCGCCGCGCAGGTGATCGGCGACCGCCTGCACGGCCACCCGCGCGCCGTCCTCCGCCGGATAGCCGTAGATGCCCATGCTGATCGCCGGGAAGCCGACGCTTCGCGCGCCGAGCTCATCGGCGAGGCGCAGGCAGGACCGATAGGCGGCATCGAGGAGCGCTTCCTCGTCGTGGTCGCCGCCCTGCCAGACCGGCCCGACGGCATGCAGCACCCAGCGCGCCGGCAGGTCGTGGCCGGCCGTCGCGACCGCGGACCCGGTCGGCGTTCCATCGGGGTAGCGCTGCATGAGCTCCTCGAGCATCCCCGGCCCGGCGGCGCGATGGATCGCCCCGTCGACCCCGCCGCCACCGCGCAGCGCCTCGTTGGCCGCGTTGGCGATCGCGTCGAGATCTTCGGTGGTGATGTCGCCGTGCACGAGCTCGATTCGACGCCCGTCCGTGACGGCGAGCGACGTCATCGAGCGACGCGCGTCGCGCGCCAGACGCTCCGCAGGCCGACGCGCTGGCCGTAGAGGAGAACGCCCGCGCTGTAGATCCGCGACGCGATCGCGAGCGCGAGCGCGAGCGTCAGCACGAGCAGCACGAGCGCGAGGACGATCTCGCCGGCGCTCGGCGAGGTCAGCAGCATCCGCGCCGGCATGAGATACGGGCTGAAGAAGGGGATGACCGACAGCACGACGACCCACTGCGCGTCCGGGTCGTTCAGCCCGGTGAACGCGATGAAGTAGCCGGCGATCGCGAGGAAGATCAGCGGGCCGGCGGCCTGCTGCGCGTCCTCGACGCGGCTGACCATCGATCCCGCGGCGGCGTAGAGCGTCGCGTAGAGGAGGAAGCCAAGGACGAAGAAGGCCCCGAACGTGAGGACCATCGTCGGGTTGAGGTCGGGGAGGGAGATCGGCGAGTCGCCGGCGACGCCGAGCGCATTGGAGAGCGGTCCACCGACGAGGTAACCGATGACCGCCGCCGCGATGATCACGACGTACTGGCTCAGACCTGCCGCTCCGGTGCCGGCAACCTTGCCGATGAGCAGCTGGCGCGGCGTTGCGGCGGTGATGAGCAGCTCCATCACTCGGCCCGACTTCTCCTCGGCCACGCTCTGCGCGACCCAGTTGCCGTACGTGAGGATCGCCATGAACGTGAGGATCACGACGGCGTAGGCCAGGATGAAGGCACCGCCGAAGTCCTCCTCGTCGCGGGCATCGTCCGGGTCGATGGGCACCGCGGTGATGGCCGCCGGCGCGAAGATCTCGGAGGCCTGGTCGGGCGTCACGCCCTCGCGACTCAGCCGGTCGGCGACGGCGATCTGCTGGGCTGCGGCACCGACATCCTGTCGGGTCGGGTTCGTCGGGCTGGCACTGCCGAGGAACTCGAACGCGAGCTCTTCATCCTCGCCGCGAGAGATCGTCAGCAGGGCGTCGTAGTCGCCATCACGAACCGCCTGGGCCGCGGCCTCCGGATCGTCCTCGAGGACGACCTGGGGCTGGTCGCCCCCCGCGCTGTCGGGCGGCGCCAGGGCGCCCTGGACGACGGCCACCGGGTCGACCGGCAGGTCCCCAGCTTGATCGACGATGACCGCGGAGGGCATGTCATCCACGCCGGCGGCGGCGAGGATCGTGGGCAGCAGCGTGAGCGCAACCACGGCGATCGCCAGGAGAGCGGTCGTGATGAGGAAGGCGCGGCCGCGGACGCGGACGAGGTACTCGCGACGGGCGACGTGGAAGAGATTCGGGAAGAGGCCGCTCATTCGGCGGCCTCCTTCGCCGTCGTGGCGAGGTGCTCCTCATCCTCGTCGACCGCGCGCCGCCCGACGTGCTCGATGAAGATCTCCTCCAGGCTCGGCTCGGCGATCTCGAAGTGCAGGACGCGGAAGCCGCGGTCGAGCGCGGCACGCAGGATCGTCTCCGGGTCGCGATCGGCCGGCACGCGGAGCTCGACGTAGTCCTCGCGCTCGGCGGTGACGTCGACATCGGGCAGCTGGTCGAGCCAATCGGCGCCGTGCCCATCGGCCTCGATCGCGAGCTTGACGACCTGCCTGCCCATCGCGCGCTTCACGTCGCGAACCGGGCCGCTGACGATGACCCGGCCCTGGTCGATGATCGCGATCGACTCGCACAGCTCCTCGACGGTCTCCATCTGGTGCGTGCTGAAGATCAACGTCTTGCCCCGGTCGCGCATCTCGATGAACGCCTCCTTGAGCAGCCGGACGTTCACCGGGTCGAGCCCGGTGAAGGGCTCGTCCATGATCAGCACCGCGGGGTCGTGGAGGATCGCGGCGATGAACTGGATCTTCTGCTGGTTGCCCTTCGACAGCTCCTCGACCTTGCGCTCGAGGTAGTCCGGGATCCGGAAGCGCTCGAGCCAGTCGGCGATCTCGGCGCGCGCGGTGTCATCGGGCACGCCGTAGAGCGCGGAGAAGAAGCGCAGCTGCTCGCCGACCTTCATCTTCGTGTAGAGGCCGCGCTCCTCGGGCAGGTAGCCCCACGTGCTGCGCGGCAGCTCGGTGTTCTCGGCGCCCATCCACGTCACGCGGCCCTCGTCGGCGCGGAGGATGTCGAGCACGATCCGCATGGCGGTCGTCTTCCCGGCGCCGTTCGCGCCCAGCAGGCCGAAGATCCGTCCCGGCTCGACGCTGAAGCTGGCTCGGTCGAGCGCGACGACGTCACCGAATCGTTTGCTGATGGAGTCGACGACGAGGCTCACGATGGGTCTCCGTTCGCATCCGCCGGGCGTCGCCCGCGGACATCGGCTGCAGCTCGCCCGCGCCCACGGTAGCCGATCGTGTCCTGCCCCGCGATCCGCATCGGTCCCTGCTACACTCGGGCCTCCGAACCGCCTCGCGCCCTCTCGAAGGAGCTGCGGCGGTTCGCGGCATGCATGCCCTTCCGAAGAGAACTGCTTCCATGAAGATTGGTGTCCCACGCGAGACGGCGGACGGCGAGACGCGGGTCGCGCTCACGCCGCAGATCGCCGGCCAGCTCGTCGCCGACGGCCACGAGGTGCTCGTCCAGGCCGGCGCCGGCGAGGCATCCTCGAGCCTCGACGAGGCCTACCGCGAGGCGGGCGCGACGATCGTCCCGGACGCGCCGACGCTCTACAGCCAGGCGGAGATGGTGCTGCGCGTCGGCCGGCCCTCGGACGAGGAGATCGAGATGCTGCGGTCGGGGTCGGTCCTCATCGGGACCCTCGGCACGCTCTCGAAGCCGGAGCTCGCGCAGAAGCTCGCGGAGCGCGGGGTCACCGCGATCAGCATGGACGCCATCCCGCGCATCACCCGCGCCCAGTCGATGGACACGCTCTCGAGCCAGGCCACGGTCGGCGGCTACAAGGCGGTCCTGATCGCGGCGGACCGGCTCCCGAAGTTCTTCCCGCTCCTGACCACCGCGGCCGGCACGATCCGCCCGGCCCGAGGCATCGTCATGGGCGCCGGCGTCGCCGGGCTGATGGCGATCGGCACGGCACGGCGCCTCGGCGCGGTCGTGGAGGCCACCGACGTGCGGCCGGTCGTCAAGGAGCAGGTCGAGTCCCTCGGCGGCACCTTCATCGAGGTCGAGATGACCGAGGAGGAGAAGAAGAGCGCGGAGACCGCCGGCGGCTACGCGACCGAGATGAGCGAGGACTACAAGCGTCGCCAGGCCGAGCTGATCGCCGAGCGGGTCAAGGAGGCCGACTTCATCATCACGACCGCCCTCATCCCCGGGCGCCCGGCGCCGAAGCTCGTCACCGACGAGATGGTGCGGAGCATGAAGCCGGGCAGCGTCATCATCGACATGGCGGCCGAGATGGGCGGCAACGTCGAGGGCACCGAGCCGGGCAAGGAGGTCGTCAAGCACGGCGTCCGGATCGTCGGTCTCACGAACCTGCCGGCGACGATGCCGGCGAGCGCGACCCAGATGTACGCGAAGAACATCCAGACGCTGGTCAAGCATCTCGCTCCCGAAGCCTCGCTGAACCTCGACTTCGACGACGAGATCACGCGGGGCGCGACGATCACCCATGGCGGCAAGGTCGTCCACGAGGCGACCGCCAAGGCGCTCGGGATCGAGGTCGCACCACCACCGACCGATGCGCCCGCCGCCGAAGCGCCCGCCGCTCCCGCACCCGAAGCCACGAAGGACGCCTAGACCGATGGAACTCGATCCGTTCGCGCTCGTTTCGGCCGTCTTCATCCTCGTCCTCGCCGCCTTCGTCGGCTACGAGGTCGTCTCCAAGGTGCCGACGATGCTCCACACGCCGCTGATGAGCGGCGCCAACGCCGTGCACGGCGTCATCGTCGTCGGCGCGATGCTCGTGGCGGCCACGGCGGACACCCCGATCGCGATCGTCCTCGCGTTCGTCGCGGTCGTCCTCGGCACGATCAACGTCGTCGGCGGCTTCGTCGTCACCGATCGGATGCTCGAGATGTTCCGCAAGCGGCCCGGAGACCGCGGCTAGATGGACGACGCTCGAGCTCCTGACGTACCTCGTCTGGCTGATCGCCAGCGTCACCTTCATCCTCGCGCTGAAGTTCCTCGCCAGCCCACGGACGGCGCGCACCGGCAACCTGCTCGGCGCGTCCGGCATGGCCCTCGTCGTGGCCTGGACCTTCTTCACGACCGAGGGGATGCTCGCCAACTGGTGGATCGTCGTCGTCGGCGCGGCGATCGGCTCGATCGTCGGCGTCCTCGGGGCGCGGCGCGTCCCGATGACCGCGATGCCGCAGATGGTGGCGATCTTCAACGGCGCGGGCGGTGGAGCCGCCGCGCTGGTCGCGGTCGTCGAGTTCTTCCGCGACACCGAGCTCAATCCGGGTGAGCTCCTTCCGCTGGCATTCGTCATCGCGACGCTGCTCGGCGCGGTCATCGGCTCCGTCAGCCTCACCGGCTCGGTCGTCGCCTTCGGGAAGCTCCAGGGCCTGATCGCCTCGCGACCGGTGAAGTACCCCGGCTCGCAGATCGTGACCGCCGTGCTGTTCCTGGCGCTCGTCGGGATCGGCATCTACCTCGCCGCCGTCGAGCCGAGCGTGCCGCTCTTCCTCGTCTTCGTCGGGCTCTCGCTGATCCTCGGCATCCAGCTGGTGATGCCGATCGGCGGGGCCGACATGCCGGTCGTCGTGTCGCTGCTGAACTCGTACACGGGCATCGCGGTGGCGGCCACCGGCTTCGTGCTCAACAACTACGCGCTGCTCATCGCCGGCACGCTGGTCGGCGCATCCGGCGCGATCCTCACCCAGCTCATGTGCAAGGCGATGAACCGATCGCTGTTCAACGTCCTCTTCGCGGGCTTCGGGACCGGCGGCGGGGCGATTGCCGCCGGCGACGAGGGCGAGGAGCAGCTGCGGGAGATCAACGCCGAGGACGCCGCGGTCCTGATGGCCTACGGCAAGCGCGTGATCATCGTCCCCGGCTACGGGATGGCGGTGGCGCAGGCGCAGGGCCCGGTCCGCGAGCTGATGGACCTCCTCATCGCGCGCGGCGTCGACGTGCAGTTCGCGATCCATCCGGTCGCCGGGCGCATGCCGGGCCACATGAACGTCCTCCTCGCCGAGGCGAACGTGCCCTACGACCGGCTGAAGGAGATGGACGAGATCAACGACGACTTCGCCGATACGGACGTCGCCCTGATCATCGGCGCGAACGACGTCGTCAACCCGTCGGCTCGCGAAGAGGGTTCGCCGATCAGCGGCATGCCGATCCTCAACGTCGACCAGGCGCAGAACGTGATCGTCCTGAAGCGCGGCCGCGGCGCCGGCTTCGCCGGCATCCCGAACCCGCTGTTCAGCAACGAGAAGACGAAGATGCTGTTCGGCGACGCGAAGCCGTCGGTCGAGGCCCTCGTGGCCGGGGTGAAGCAGGCGTAGTGCCTGACCGCTGGGTCGTGCTCGACGTCGGCGAGACCCTCGTCGACGAGACGAGGGTCTTTCGCACCTGGGCCGAGATCTTCGGCCTCCCCGAGCTCACCCTCATGGCCGTCCTCGGCGGCTCGATCTCGAACGCGAACGACGCCGATGGCTGGCGGCGCTTCTTCGAGCTCATCCAGCATCCCGACTGGCAGGACAGCCGCCCGGACTTCGAGGCGCGCTACGGCGCGCTGCGCCCCGACGACCTCTACCCCGATGCGCTGCGCGCGATCGACGGCCTGAAGGATCGCGGATATCGGGTCGCGATCACGGCCAACCAGCCGGCGCGGCGGCATGCGGAGCTGGAGGCCCTCGGCGTGAGCGTCGAGGCGATGGGAATGAGCGACGCGATGGGGGTCGCCAAGCCGGATCCGGCGTTCTTCGCCCGGACGCTCGAGCTGCTCGGCTCGCCGTCGCCGGCCGACGTCGCGTACGTTGGCGACCGGGTCGACAACGACGTGCGGCCATCCGCGGCGGCCGGGATGCGCGCCGTCTGGCTCCGGCGCGGTCCATGGGGGCTGCTGCACGAGGATCGAGACGGCATCGCGCACCTGGTGGTCCGCTCGCTCGACGAGCTCGTCGAGCGCATCGATGAGGCCTGGCCGCTACCCTGATCCCGTCATTTGGCCGACGACGACGGCCCCGAGCCCCGTCACCCTGTGACTTCACCGCACGCACACACCCTTCGGAGGACCCTCGATGCGCCTGCTGCGCGAGCTCTCGCGCCGGAAGCTGCGCACGACGCTCACGATCCTCGGCATCACGATCGGGATCTGGGCACTCGTCGTCTTCAGCTCCATGGCCAACAAGATCAACGCCCTCGTCGAGGGCGGAAGCCAGTACTACGCCGACAAGATCCTCGTCACCGACGGCTCCTCGTTCGGCACCGCACCGATGAGCCTCGATTCAGCGGACACCATTCGCGACCTCGACGGGGTGGCCGCCGTGGACGCGCAGATCCAGCTGCTCTTCGACGAGGAAGCGGGCGTCTCGTTTGGCATCCCGGAGCTGATCATCGGCGCGATCCCCGGTGCCGATGAGGGCCACGAGCAGTTCCAGCTCGAGCTCGCGACCGGGCGGATGCTCACGCCGGAGGATGACGGCGACCGTCGTTGTGCTCGGCTCCACGATCGCAACGTCGCACGACGTGACGTCCGGCGACACGATCGAGATCCGCGGTCGTGACTTCGAGGTGGTCGGCACGCTCCAGCCGACCCTGACCGCGCCCGATACGACGGCGCTCGTCCCGCTGAGCGCAGCGCAGGAGATGTTCATCGAGACCCTCCCGCCGCTGATCACGGACTCGGTCGAACCCGACGAGCTGGTCAACCAAATCGTCGTCTATCCGGACGAAGGCGTCGACGTCGACGTGCTGGCGGCCCAGATCGAGGACGCCGTCGCGAACAGCGCGACCCTGACCGGCGCCGAGTTCGACGAGCAGGTCGGTGCATCGACGGCAATCTTCAACGCGATCATCGTCGGGGTGGCCGTCATCAGCCTGGTGGTCGGTGGCCTGTCCGTCATCAACACCATGGCGATGAGCGTCGCCGAGCGGACCCGGGAGATCGGCATCAAGCGCGCCATCGGCGGCTCGCGGGGCCGGATCATTCGAGCGCTGGTCGCTGAAGCAGGGCTCATCGGTCTCATCGGTGGGCTCATCGGCCTGGGCCTTGGCGCCCTGGTGGTCGTGCTCGCCAACGAGGCCGGACGTACCAGTGGCACCGTCCTCTTCGACCTGACACCCGAGACGGCGATCTTCGCGGTCGCCTTCTCCACCATCCTCGGCATGGTCGCCGGCATCATTCCCGCCTGGAGCGCCGCTCGGCTCGACCCGGTCGCCGCCCTGCGCTACGAGTAGGAGCTCTGAACGACATGGCATTGCTTGAAGGCCGCAACCTGCGCAAGACCTACCGCCTCGGGCGGCGGAACACGGTCGAGGCGCTGCGCGGCGTCGAACATCTCGATCGAGGCCGGCGAGATGGTCGCGATCATGGGACCCTCGGGATCCGGGAAGAGCACGCTGATGCACCTGCTCGGCCTGCTCCACGGCCCGGACCGCAACGGCGGGCCGCCGCCCGAGGTCCTCGTCGACGGGCGGTCCGTCGCCAACCTGTCCGACCGCGAGCGGACCCGCCTTCGCGCCTCGACGATGGGCTTCGTGTTCCAGGCGTTCAACCTGGTCCCGACGCTGACCGCGCTCGAGAACGTCGCGCTCGCCGGTGAGTACGCCGGGATGAAGCGCGGGCAGGCGAACGAGCTCGCGCGCGAGGCGCTCGGATGGGTCGGCCTGGCCGAGCGCGCGGACCATCGGCCGATGGAGCTCTCCGGCGGCGAGCAGCAGCGCGTGGCGATCGCGCGCAGCCTGGTGAACCAGCCGGCGCTGGTCCTTGCCGACGAGCCGACCGGCAACCTCGACTCGGCGATGTCGACCGACGTGCTGGCGCTCCTGCGCCGCTTCAACCAGGAGCGCGGTCAGACCGTCGTGCTCGTCACGCACGACGCCGAGGTCGGCGCGGTGTGCGACCGCATCGTCCGCATGCGCGACGGGCTCATCGTCGAAGACGACGCGCCACACGGACGTCGCCGCCTAGGCCGGCGTCACTCAGGCCCGGCGGCGCGCCTCGACGATCGCCGCGACCTCGCGGTCGCTGACCCCGAAGCGTCGGAGTGCGTGGCGGATCAGCTCGTTGCCGAGCTCGCGCTCGGCCACGACGACCCGCGCCGCGCCGAGCCGGCGCAGGTCGGCCTCCTCCGCATCGGAATGGGCCCGCGCCACGACCTCGAGGCGCGGGTTCTTGCCGAGCGCGTAGGTCACGGCCTGGCGCGTGGCGAGCGCGTCCGGGATGGCGACGACCATCGCGTGGGCATCGGCGACCCTCGCGCGGTCGAGGATCGATGGCATGCCGGCCTCGCCGAAGATCACCGGGGCGCCCGCCTGGCGTGCCTCGCGCGCGACGTGGAAGTCGCCCTCGACGGCCACCCAGGCGAAGCCGCGCGACCCGAGCACGCGGGCGACCGCGTGGCCGACGCGGCCGTAGCCGAGGATGACCGCGTGGCGCCGCAGGCCGTCCGCGAGCTCCTCGTCGGGCACCTCGGGACTGGTCGCCCGCGCCTCGAGCGCGTCGCCGATCCGCTTCGCCACCGCGAGCAGCGGCTCGGCGGTGAGGATCGAGATGACGACCGCGCCCATCGCCAGGCTGAACGAGTCGGGCCGCACCGCACCGAGCGCGAGGCCGGTGGAGGCCAGCACGAAGCTGAACTCACCGCTCTGGCCGACGAGCGCGCCGGCGCGCAGGGCCGACGACGGGCGCTGCCCGTCGAGCCGGGCGAGGATCGAGATCGGCACGGCCTTGCCGAGCGTGACGATCAGCAGCAGCGCCAGCACCACGGGCCAGGCCGCCAGGATCGCGCCGGGGTCGAGCAGGATCCCGATCGACACGAAGAAGAACGTGCTGAACAGCTCGCGGAGGGGGACGATCTCCCCGAGCACGCTGTCGGCGAGGTCGGAGTCGGCCAGGGCCAGCCCGGCGACGAAGGCCCCGAGCGCAACGCTCACTCCAAGGGCGCTGGCCGCGAAGGCGGTGCCGATGGCGACGACCGCGACGCCGATGACGAAGAGCTCCCGCGACCGGAGGCCGGCGATCAGCGCGAGCAGCCGCGGGAGAAGCCGTGACCCGGCCACGATCAACAGCGCGACGAACCCGATGGCCACGGCACCCCGAACGATCAGGCCGCCGATGCCCTCGTCCTCGCGGCTGCCGAGCGCCGAGAGGGCGACGACGAGCACGACGGTGACGAGGTCCTGGACGATCGAGACGCCCAGCGCGGTCCGCCCGTACGAGGTCGTCTGCAGCGTCCGCTCGCCGGCGACCTTGACGAGCACGACCGTCGAGCAGACGGCGACCGCCCCGCCGATGAACAGCGCCTCGATCAGCGGCCAGCCCAGGGCCAGGCCCGGTGGCGGTCCCGATCGCCATCGTCAGGGCGACCTGCACCGGCGTGCCGGCCAGGATGCGGGTCCCGACGCTGCGGAGCTCGTCGAGGCTGAACTGGAGGCCGATGCTGAACATCAGCAGCGCCACGCCGATGTCGGCGAGGGCCAGGACATCCTCCTGCGCCGCCACGACCCCGGGCGTGAAGGGACCGACGGCCAACCCGGCGGCGACGTAGCCGATCATCGGCGGCACGCCGAGCCGATGGGCGATGGCCCCGAGGACGAGAGCCGCTGCGAGCGCGACGAGCAGAGTCAGCTCGAGGGTCACCGGCGGCTCGGTGGCATGTGACAGATCATACCGGCCGATCCCGATGGCCTAGACTCTGCCGCCAATGCCCGGCGGCGAAACGCTTTCGATCCTGGAGATCTTCGTCGTGCTGGTTGCCGCGGCGACGGTCGTGGCGATCGTCGCCCGGCGGACGATCCTGCCCTACAGCGTCGGGCTCGTCTTCCTGGGCCTCGCGGTCTCGGCGCTCCAGCCTCCGCTGGATCTCGAGATCGCGCCGGACGTCCTCCTGGCGGTCCTCATTCCGGGGCTGATCTTCGAGGCCGCCTACCGGATCGACCTTCGCGACCTGATGCCGAACCTGCCGGCGATCACGGTTCTCGCGACGGTGGGCGTCCTCGTCACGGCCGCGACGGTGGCGCTGATGCTCAACGTCGCGACGGGGCTCCCCTTCTCCCTGGCGTTCCTCGTCGGGACGATGCTTGCGGCGACCGATCCAGCGGCCGTCATCGCCGTCTTCTCGCGCCTCCGCGCGCCGCGACGGCTGACGACGCTCGTCGAGGCCGAGAGCCTCTTCAACGACGGCACCGGCATCGTCATCTTCGCGATCGCCGTCGAGTCGTTCGGGCGGGACGTCGCGCCGGTCGAGCTCGTCGTCGGGGTGGCGGTCACCACGCTCGTGTCGACCGCGATCGGCGTCGCGCTCGGGTTCGTCGCCACCCGGGTGCTGCGCGCGCCTCGACGACCACCTCATCGAGCTGACGATCTCGCTCGTCGCCGCGTACGGCAGCTATCTGCTTGCCGAGCGCTTCGATCAGTCCGGCATCCTCGCGACGGTCGCGTGCGGGCTCGTCTTCGGCAGCCTCGGGCGGCGCGCGGCGAGCGCCAGGGCCGAGGACGCCATCGACACGGTCTGGGAGTTCATCGCCTTCCTGTTGACGACGATCGTGTTCCTGCTGATCGGCCTCGCGATCAGCATCCCCCAGCTCAAGGACGCGATCGTTCCGAGCCTCTGGGCCCTGGTCGGCCTGCTCGTCTCACGCGCCCTGGTCGTCTACGGGCTGCTCGGCGGCGGTTCGCGCGTGCTGGCTCGTCTTGGATGGAGCGATGCGATGCCGACGAAGTGGCTGCACCTGATCGCCTGGGCCGGGCTGCGCGGAGCGATCGCCATCGCCCTGGCGCTGTCGTTGCCGGAGGGCATCCCGCAGCGCGACCTGATGCAGGGGATCGTGTTCGGATGCGTCCTGCTGACCCTGGTTCTCCAGGGCACGACGGCCGAGCCGCTGGTCCGCCGTCTCGGCATCGAGGTCCGAGAAGAAGGTCCTCGCGAGACGTGAGAAGACGCCCCTCCCCGACGGATCGGGAAGGGGCGTCGAATGCGCGAGGGTCGGATCGGTCTATTCGCCGCCGGGCGTGATCTCGACGACGGGCTTCTCGTAGCCGTCGCCGGTCGTGTCCTCGTCGATCCCGTCCAGCGCCGCCTGGGCGAGGTCGGTCCGGTAGGCGTCATCCGGGGGCGCCTCGGCGATGATGTCGGCCTGGATGGCCGTGTCGACCGTCTGCGACCACAGGTCCGGGTTCATGATCCCGATCCCGTCCGGCGACGGCCAGATCAGGTCGTTGATCTCGTTCATCATCCACGCCTGGTGCCCGGCGCCGAGCGTCGAGCCGGCGTCGGTGACGTACTGGACGCAGTCGTCCGGATTGTCACGGCAGTGGATCCAGCCACGGAACGAGGCGCGCAGGAAGCGCGTGGCGATGTCCTCGTTGCCCTCCTGGGCCAGCCAGTCGGCGCGCGCGAAGAGCGCGTCCTGGAGCATCGCCGTCCCGACGTCGTTGTAGTTGATGACGTTGAGATCCTCGGGCTGGTAGAGCTCGCCGGTCTCCGGGTTCTCCGTCTCGAGCAGCTGGGCGTACTCGTTGTAGATCATCGCCTCGGCGACGTCGACGCAGTCGGTATCGGTCGCCTCGCAGCCGTCGGCGGCGTTGAGCAGCAGCGTCATGTCGAACGGCTGGATGACGACCTCGAAGTCCTGATCGGGCTCGAGCCCGGCGAACGCGGGCGGAGGCGACGACCTCGAGCTCGTTGCCGAAGTCCCAGACGCCGACCTTCTTGCCCGCGTAGTCCTCGGGCGACGTGATGCCGGAGTCGGCCCATGCGACCGACAGGGTCCCCGCTCCCTGGAAGATCTGCGCGATGTTGACGAGGTCGGACTCCTCCTCGCGCGCCTGGAGCACCTTCGGCACCCAGCTGATCGTGAACTCGGGGCCGTCCGGCGCCGATCCGACCTGCTGCGGGATGACGTCGGGTCCGCCGTCGAGGAACTCGACGTCCAGGCCCTCCTCCTCGTAGTAGCCGAGCTCCTGGGCGGCGAAGTAGCCGCCGAACTGTGCCTGCGGCACCCACTGCAGCTGGAGGCGGACCGCGTCCAGCTCGCTCGTATCACCGCCGCTCGCGTCACCGCCGTCACCGGCCGTGCAGGCGGACAACACCAACGTGACGATCGTGGCCGCCACGAACCACGTGCGCGATACCTTCATCCGTCGGACCTCGTTGTGGATCACGTGCGGGCGGCGACGCCGCTCTCGCTCCTCCGATCCGCGCATTCTAGGGAGCCGATGCCGCCGCGGCTACCGATTCCGGCGAGCTTCGACCGTCGCTACGACGGCTCCTCGCCGCGAAGCGACGGGTGCCACGGAATCAGTGCCCGCTCGAGGGCAAGGACGGCGACGTACATCGTCACCCCGGCGATCGCCACGAGCAGGATGGCCGCCCAGGTGACGTCGAAGCGCAGGCCGCTGGCGCTCTGCACGACCACCCGGCCGATGACCTGCGTCGTGCCGCCGAAGTACTCGCCGACGACCGCCCCGATGAGGGCGAGCGTGGTGGCGATCTTCAGCGCCGTGAAGAAGTAGGGCAGCGCATTCGGGAGTCGGAGCTTCGTGAAGATCGTCGTCTCCGACGCGGCGTACGAGCGCATGAGCTCGAGCGCCGACGGATGGACCTGGGAGAGGCCGCGGGTCACGTTGATCATCACCGGGAAGAACACGAGCAGCGCGGCGATCATCATCTTCGACAGCGGGTTGAGCACGCCGAACCAGTTGTTGAAGATCGGGGCGATGGCGATGATCGGGATCGCGTTCGCGGCGATCGCGATCGGGAGCACCGAGTCCCGGGCCGTCCCCCAGCGCGCGACGGCGAACCCGACGACGGCGCCGGTCACGGTCCCGATGACGAGGCCGCCGATCGCTTCCTGGAGCGTGGCGAACACCGAGGGCGCCAGCGACCACTGGCCGCCGCTCCAGTTCTCCGCCAGCGCCGCGCCGATCGCGGTCGGCGGGGGCAGGATGAACGCCCGAACGTTCAGCGCGCGGGTCAGCGCCTCCCACAGCACCAGCCCGACGATCAGCACGATCAGCGCCGGGACGTAGTAGCCCAGCCGGGCACCGATCCGGCGCGGCAGCCCCGGCGTCAGGCCGGCGTCCGCGGACGATGCGGTCATCGTGGACTCCCCATCAGCCGACACCGCCCTCGGCGGCGAGGCGCTCGACCGACGCGCTCGGTCCCCGCAGCCGCGACCCCGCAGCGCCTCGCGCACCTCGGTGACGAGCTCGAAGTAGCGCGGCTCCTCGCGGGTCAGCTCGTTGCGCGGCTGCGGCAGGTCCACGTCGACGAGGCGCGTGATCCGCCCGGGGCGGGCGCTCATCACCGCGACCCGCGTCGAGAGGAAGACCGCCTCGGGGATCGAGTGGGTGACGAAGACGATCGTCGTCCCGGTCTGCTGCCAGATCCGCAGGACCTCGCTGTTCATCCGCTCGCGGGTCATCTCGTCCAGTGCGCCGAACGGCTCGTCCATCAGCAGCAGGGCGGGCTGGAGGGCCAGGGCCCGCGCGATCGCGACCCGCTGCTGCATGCCGCCCGAAAGCTGGTACGGGTAGTGGCGCATGAAGTCGCCGAGCTCGACGAGCTCCAGGAGACTCCGGGCGCGCCTCTGGCGCGGAGCGCGGTCCATGCCGGTGAGCTCGAGTGGCAGCTTCACGTTGTCCTCGACCGTGCGCCAGTCGAAGAGCACGGGCGCCTGGAAGACGATGCCGTACTCGCGACCGAGGCGCGCCTCGTGCGACGTCTTGCCGTTGACGCTCACGCTCCCGGAACTCGGAGCGGTGAGGTCGCCGATGAGCCGCAGCAGCGTGCTCTTGCCGCAGCCCGGACGGGCCGATCAGGCTGACGAACTCCCCGCCCCGGATGACCAGGTCGATTCCCTCGAGGGCGGTCGTTCGGCCCTCGCCTCCGCGCGTCGCGAACGTCTTCGTGACCCCGTCGACGTGGACGACCGTCTCGCCCGTCTGATACTCCACCGCCCGTCAGCCCTCGCCCAGCGCGGGCCGGCCGCGCAGGACCGCGGCCTCGGTGAGCCGCACGAGGCTGAAGAAGACGATGCCCAGGACCGCGGTGGCGAAGATCGCGGCCCACAGCTTCTCCGGGCCGGAGATGTACTGGTTGTTGAAGTTGATGATCGCCCGCCCGAGCCCGTTCGGAATCCCGCCCGGGCCCTCGCCGACGATCGCCCCGACGATGCTCGCGGTCGCGGCGATCTTCAGTGCCGTGAAGAGGTACGGCAGCGACGACGGCATCCTCAGCTTCCAGAAGATGCTCCACTTCGATGCCGCGTAGCTGCGCATCAGCTCGAGCGCGCGCGGGTCCGGCGAGCGCAGGCCGCGGGTCATCGCGATCGTGACGGGGAAGAACGTCAGGTACGTGGCGATGACCACGACGCTCGTGACCTCCTGGCCGAGCGCGAACACGATCATCGGTGCGAGGGCCACGATCGGGATCGTCTGGCTGGCGATGACGTACGGGACGAAGGCCCGCTCGAGCAGCCCGGAGTGGACGAAGGCCGCCGCGAGCGCGATCCCGATGACGGTGCCGGCGGCGAATCCGATCGCTGCCTCCAGCCAGGTGTACGCGGCCGCTCCGGCGAGGAACTGGGCCAGGCTCTGATCGGCGCTGCGCTGGACCGGGTTCGCCAGCGCACCGGCGATGTCCCACACGTGCGGCAGTCGGAGATCGGTGGCGAACCAGATCTCCAGCGGCGGGTGCCACTCCCAGTCGCCGTACCGCCACGGGTCGCCGCCGATGAACTTCAGCAGCTCCCAGACGACGAGGACGAGGAGGACGAACCCCGCGAACGTCGCGATCCGACGCGGCCAGCCGTGGTCAGCGGACGGCGGCATCGACTTCGTCGAGGGCGCGATCGATGATCGCGAAGCCCTCCGCCATCTCCTCCTCGGTGATCACCAGCGGCGGGTTCGTGAAGAAGTAGTTCCACCGCACGAGGGTGTAGAGGCCGTCCGCGCGGAAGCGCTTCCCGAGGGCGACCATCTCGTCGGAGGTCCCGTTGAACGGGGCCATCGGCTCCATCGTCGACCGATCTCGGACGAGCTCGATGACGCCGAAGAGGCCGATGCTCCGCG
Source organism: uncultured Chloroflexia bacterium (assembly GCA_963797855.1). GTDB lineage: Bacteria > Chloroflexota > Limnocylindria > QHBO01 > QHBO01 > JACDBZ01. The sequence goes on from CAWCQX010000006.1 coordinate 30,089, forward strand.
CCGCTCCGACGCTGGGGTGCCTCGCCGCCAGCTGCTCGTGGTGGGTCCGCATCAGCTCGCCCATGCGCGCCGCGCGCTCGATGAGCCCCTCGTCCTCGTAGACCGCGATCGTCGCCAGCGCCGTGGCGCACGCCAGCGGATGCGAGTTGTAGGTCAGGCCGCCGTAGAAGACCTTGTCGGTGAAGTGCTCGGCGTACTTGCGTCGCATCCCGAGCGCCCCGAGCTGGACGTAGGCGCTGGTCAGGCCCTTCGCCATCGTGATCAGGTCGGGGACGACGTCGTAGTGGTCGATCGCGAACCACTTGCCGGTGCGGCCGAAGCCGGCCATCACCTCGTCGGCGATCATGAGGATCCCGTATCGGTCGCAGATCTCGCGGACGCCCTGCGATATAGCCGTCCGGCGGCACGAGGATGCCGTTCGTGCCGACCACCGTCTCGAGGATGAACGCCGCGATCGTGTTCGGGCCCTCGAGCTGGATCGTCTCCTCGAGGTTGGCGAGGGCCTCATCGGCCGTGTCCCATCCGCGCTGGATGCCGTGGTACGGGTCCAGGACGTGGACGACGCCCGGGATGCCGGGCTCGGCCGCCCAGCGGCGCGGGTCACCGGTGAGGCTGATCGCTCCCGCGGTCCCGCCGTGGTACGACCGATAGCGCGCCAGGATCTTGTGGCGCCCGGTGACGAATCGGGCCAGCTTGATCGCGTTCTCGTTGGCCTCGGCGCCGCCGTTCGTGAAGAAGAACGTGTCGATGTCGCCCGGCGTGATCTCGGCGAGCTTCGCGCCCAGCCGCGCCCGCGGCTCGGTGGCCATGAACGGGTTGGCGTAGGCCAGCGTCTCCGCCTGCTCCTGGATCGCGGCGACGACCTTCGGATGGCCGTGGCCGATGTTCGTGCACATCAGCTGGCTGTTGAAGTCCAGGAACCGCTTTCCCTCGGGCGTCCAGAAGTAGACCCCCTTGGCGCCGGCCACCGGGATCGGGTCGACCTTGGATTGTGCCGACCACTCGAAGAGGGTGTGGCGCTTGGTGAGGGCGACCATCTCGTCGCCGGTCATGCTGCCTCGCTCGGTCTCGATCGCCATGACGGCTGCTGCGTCCTCAAGCGGTGCTCGTGAAGGGGCCGATTACACCACAACCCCGTCAGCCGGCGGCAGCGCGGAGGATCGCGTCGACGGTGCGGTCGGCATCGGCCTCGGTGGTCGACCAGTTGCTGACGCTGATGCGCATCGCGGCCTTGCCCTTCCAGGTCGTGCCGCCCATCCAGGCCGTTCCGTCGGCCTGGACCGCCTCGATCACCTCGCGCGTCCGCGCGTCGTCGTCACCGAAGCGCACGAGCACCTGGTTGAGGACGACGTCGTTGAGCACCTCGACGCCATCGGCCTCGCGCAGCCGGTCCGCCATCCGGGCCGCGAGGTCGCAGCAGCGCTCGACGAGCGCCCGGATGCCCTCGCGCCCGAGCGAGCGGATCGCCGCGTACAAGCGTGAAGCCCGCGAGCTCGCCGCGAGCTGTCGAGCACCCACTCCCAGTTCTCGCGCTGCTCGCTGCGCATCAGGTACGAGGCGGTCATCGACATCGCGGCGCGGTGGGCGGACGGGTCGCGGACCGCCACGAAGCCGCAGTCGTAGCCGACGTTCAGCCACTTGTGGGCATCGGTCGACCACGAGTCGGCGCGTTCGACGCCGTCGACGAGGTGCTTCAGCCGCGGCGAGACGGCGGCCCACAGGCCGAAGGCGCCGTCGACGTGGAGCCACGCGTTCGGGTGACCCTCGAGCGCCGAGGCGATCTCGCCGACGGGATCGAAGCCTCCGGTGTTCACGTTGCCGGCCTGGGCGGCGACGATCAGCGGCCCCTCGACGTTGGCGATGGCGCTGCGCGCCGCCTCGGCCTGCATCTGGCCCTGGTCGTCGGTCGGGACGCGGACGACCCGGTCGCGGCCGAGGCCGAGGTACTGCAGCGCGGTCAGCAGGGTCGCATGCGCCTCCTCGCCGATGACGACCGTGATCTCGGGCGCCCCATACAGGCCGCTCGCCTCGACGTCCCAGCTCTCCTTCGCGAGAACGGCGTGGCGCGCCGCCGCCAGCCCGATCGCGTTGCCCAGCCCCGCCCCCGTCGGCAGGCCGACGCTCGCGTCCCGCGGCAGGCCGAGGAGCTCGAGCATCCAGGCTCCGGCGGTTTCCTCCGCCGCGGCGGCTGCCGGCGACAGCGCGTGGACGACGGCGTTCTGGCCCCAGGCCGTGGTCAGCCAGTCCGCGGCCGCCGATGCCGGCAGCTGCCCGCCGACCACGAACCCGAAGTAGCGCGGGCCGACGCTCGCGACGACGCCGGGATCGGCCGCCGCGGCGAGCTCCTCGATGACGGCGACCGGGTCCATCGGTCCTTCCGGAAGCTCCGCCGGAAGCCGCTCGCGGATGGTCGCCGCATCGGCGCGCGCGCCCACGTGGCGGTCGGCGAGGCTGGCGAGGTAGTCGAGTCCGATCTCGGCGGCGCGCCGCAGGGCGCGCTCCCGATCATCCATCGGTCAGGCCTGCTGGAGCTCGAGCGGTCGCAGCTCCCCGAGCGACTCCGCCACGACCACCGCGTCGTCGCCGGGCTGGAGCCGGAAGTCGGCGGACGGATTCGTCATGCTCGTCCCGTCGCGGGTGACGGCCAGCAGGGTTGCCCGGTGCTCGCCGCGGAGCTTCGCGGAGAGCTCGTCGATCGTCAGGCCGACGTACGCGTCGGGCAGCACGACCCGGTACAGCTCCGACCCGGTGCCGCCCGAGACGATGTCCGTCACGAGCTCGGAGAGCCCCGGATAGAGGGCCGACCGCGCCAGCAGGCGCGAGGCGAGCCGGGAGGTGACGAGGATCTCGTCGGCATCGGCGCGGCGGAAGTGCCCGACATGGGCGGGATTGTTCGCCTCGACGACGGTGCGCACCGCCGGTGCGATGCGACTCGATGGCCATCACCGCCAGGATCGAGCGCATGTCGGCCTCGTCGCTGCGGTCGGTGGGAAAGACGATCGCCGAGCTGGCCTCGCGGATCCCGCAGCGCTCGAGGTCGTCGGTGTTCGTGATGTCGCCGCGCACGAAGTACACGCCGTCACCGGCGGGATTGCGCTCGGCGTCGTGCGAGGAGCACGACCTTCGTCGTGAACTCGTCGCCCTTGAGCTCCTCGATCAGGTCGCGGGCGGTCGCGTTCCAGCCGCAGACGACGATGTGGTCCCGATAGCCTGCGGCACCCATGCCCTGGCCCTCCTTGAGCAGAAAGTCGATGAAGAATCCGACGACCGCGCCGGTCATGGCGGCCACGATGGCCACCCCGAAGAACGCGAGCAGCCACCCGATCACGAATCCGCCCGGCGAGCTGACGTAGCTCGCGTCGCCGGAGCCGATGACGGTCGTGATCGCCCAGTAGAACGAGCTGCCGAACCCGGCCATCGTCAGCTTCTCGGGCTCGACCAGCGTCACCAGGAGCGACGCGATCAGGACGAACGCGACGACCGCCGTGAGCAGCGAGGTGAAGAAGTGGCGGTCCAGCTGCCCGCCGATGCGCTTGGCGTGGAAGCCGAGGCGCCGGAAGATCGGCGCGACGAACAGGGCCTTGAGCGGGTTCGGCACTCGGTTCCTCCGTGGCCGCGCGCTCTCGGGCGGCGCGGTTCGGCGATGCGCATTCTGCCATCCGCGAGGACCGTTGACGACAGGTTCAGCCCAGTGGCGCGCTCAGCTGTCCCTCCACGAGCGGCGCGCCGACGATCCCGGCGAGGCGCTCGGCGATCGCCCACCAGTCGAAGTCGGCGGTGACCTGGCTGGCCGGCACGCTGAGGCATCGGTCATCAGGGAGGTAGACCGGGAGGATCCGATCGAGGATCGCCTCGATCTCGTCGCGGAATTCGTCCGAGGTCGAGCGGACGCCATCGGCCAGGAGCCCGACGTCGGGCAGGAGGCGGACCGAGAGGTCGTACGTCGCCGCCCAGCGCCGGATGAGCGGCTCGACCCCGAACGGATCCTCGCCGGCGGTGACGCGCAGGTAGTAGGCGAAGTTGTCGACGACCGAGCGGTCGGTGACGAGGACGTCGGCGCGCTTCGCGAGCTCCAGCTCCTGCTGCACCTGCGCCATCAGCACCCACAGCTGGGCCTCGGCGGTGGCGCCCTCGTTCAGGCCGAGCGGGTTGTCGCGGATGACCTCGCGGCCGACCTCGACCGACCGTCCCGCGCGGCCGATCGTCGAGGCGAAGGCGTGCACCGCGTTCGACTTGCGCACCGAGTGCGAGCCGATGAACGCGATCTTCGCGCTGCGCGGCCAGGCCATGCCGACAGCCTACAGGCAGGCGCCCGTGTCGACGGCGGTGGTTGAGCCGATGGACGGACCGATCGACTCGCGGGCCTCGTCGGCACCGATCGCGTAGCCGACGTCGGGGTCGTTCGTCGACGCGCCGAACACGACGCCGCCGACCGTTCCCGGCGCGACGACGAGCGGTCCGCCGCTGTTGCCGCGGCGGATCCCGCCGCGCAGCTCGACGACGCTGTGGGAGTAGCTCCCCTGGCCGTAGATGTCGGGAGCGAGGATGTCGTGGGTCGCCGTGACGGCGGCCGCCGTGACCGTCAGGTCGCCGCCGCCCGGAAAGCCGAGGACGGCAGCCGGCGTCCCACGTTCGGGCAGGCTCGCGGACAGCCCAGGGCGGGCGCGCCGGCTCCGGGCACGTAGAGGAGGGCGAGGTCGGAGCTCGGGTCGAAGGCGACGACGGAGGCGTCGAGGTCGGCCCCGTTGAGTCGCACCGTCGTCGTCGTGCTGCCGGCGACGACGTGCGCGTTCGTCACGGCGTGCTGGCGGCCGACGAAGAAGCCGCTGCCGACCGACAGGCAGCGCGCCGCAGCCGGCGCTCGTGATCCGCGCCGTGCTGCGCGACCGCCGAGTCTGCGCAGGCCGCCGACCTGCGAGTCGGCCGGAAGGTCGACCGGGGCGGCGGGCGGCGGCTCCAGCCCGGCGAAGAGCCCCGGCAGGTCGGTCGTGGCCAGCAGATCCATGATCCGGCCCGCCACGGCACCCGGTGGCGGCAGCCGCTCGCCGGTGATCCGGATCGCGACGGAGTCGCGCGCGGCGGGCCCGAGGATCGGCGAGAGCCCGTCGCCAGCAGACCGCCGACCAGCCACACGAGCAGGACGACGTGCGCGGCGCCGACCAGGGCGCCGCCGGCCATGTCGAGCGGCCGCAGCGGGCTGGAGCGGATCCCGCGGCTCAGCGTCGCCCCGATCGCCGCGCCGGAGGCCTCGCCGGCGAGGACGAGAGCCCCGAGTCCGAGCAGCGTGATCAGGGCCCGCGTCGGCTGCTCGATCTGCGCCAGCGGCTCGTGAAGAAGGCTTGCGGCCAACAGGGCGAACGCGAACCCGATGACCGCGCCGCCGAGGCCGATGACGGGGCTGAGGAAGCCGGCCCGCGCGCCGGCGATGGCGGCGAGCGCGAGCAGGACGAGCACGAGGAAGTCGAAGGCGTTCATCGGGCCGCCAGCCTAGCGCGGGTCATCGGCGATGCGCGCTCGGCGGGTCGCCGAGCTCCGGTGTAAGTATCGGCTTCCTCAGACGTCACGTCCTGCCGATCAGGTTCACCGGAGGATCGAACTTCATGGCGCGAATCGTCCGCGCGGCGCTGCTCCAGGCGGAGTGGACCGGCGACAAGGAGTCGATGATCGAGAAGCACGAGAAGTTCGCGCGCGAGGCGGCCGCCCAGGGCGCGAAGGTCATGTGCTTCCAGGAGCTCTTCTACGGCCCCTACTTCTGCCAGGTCCAGGATCCGCAGTACTTCAGCTACACCGAGCACATTCCCGACGGCCCGACCACGAAGCGGATGCAGGAGCTGGCGAAGGAGACCGGGATGGTCCTCATCGTGCCGATGTACGAGGAGGACGACCAGACGACCGGCATCTACTACAACACCGCCGCGGTCATCGACGCCGACGGCTCGTACCTCGGCAAGTACCGCAAGACGCACATCCCGCACGTCAAGGGCTTCTGGGAGAAGTACTACTTCCGCCCCGGCAACATGGGATACCCGGTCTTCGACACCGCCGTCGGCAAGGTCGGCGTCTACATCTGCTACGACCGCCACTTCCCGGAGGGCGCTCGCGCCCTCGGCCTGAACGGCGCCGAGCTCGTCTTCATCCCGTCGGCCACGTCGCGCGGCCTGTCCGAGTACCTGTGGCGCGTCGAGCAGGTCTCGCCACGCGCTGGCCAACGGCTACTTCGTCGGCACGATCAACCGGGTCGGCATCGAGCCGCTCGGCGACGACGACTTCTACGGCCAGTCCTACTTCGTCGACCCGCGCGGCCAGTTCATCGGCGACGTCGGCGACCCGCACGACGAGGAGCTGATCGTCCGCGACCTCGACCTCGACCAGATCGAGGAGGTGCGCCAGACCTGGCAGTTCTTCCGCGACCGGCGGCCGGACGCCTACGACGACCTCGTCCGCCCGTAGGACCGATGAAGTTCGGGATCACGCTCCGGCCTGACGAAGGCCTGCCGCCGCGCGAGCGGTCGACCTGGCCAAGCGAGCCGAGGCGAACGGCTTCGGCTACGGCTGGATGTTCGACTCCCACGTCCTGTGGCAGGACCCGTATCCGCTCCTCACGCTGATGGGCGCCGGCACCGAGCGCCTGCGCCTGGGCACGTGCGTCACGAACCCGGCGACCCGCGACATCACGGTGACCGCCTCGCGCGCTCGCCACGCTCAACGAGCTCACCGGCGGCCGAATGGACCTCGGCATCGGTCGCGGCGACTCGCGCGCGGCGCGTGATGGGCAAGAAGCCGACGACGGTGGCGTACATGGAGGAGTGCTGCCGGATCGTCCGCTCCCTGACCGCCGGCGAGAGCGATCACGCTCGACGGGACCGAGATCCAGATGCCGTGGGCGAGGCACGGGCCGGTGCCGATCTGGGTCGCCGGCTACGGACCGATCGCCCTCGCCGCCGCCGGCCGCGTCGCCGACGGCGTCATCCTCCAGCTCGCCGACCCGGACATCATCCGCTGGTGCATCGGCTTCGTCCGCGCGGCCGCGGAGGAGGCCGGACGCGATCCCGATGCGATCGAGGTCATGGCCGCCGCTCCCGCCTTCGTGTCCGACGACCTGGCGGACGCCCGCGATCGCGTGCGCTGGTTCCCGGCGCTGGTCAGCAACCACGTCGTCGACCTGATCAACAAGTACCCGAAGGACGACCTGCCTGAGGCGCTGTGGAAGTACGTCGAGAACCGCGAGGGCTACGACTACCACCACCACGCCGAGGTCGGCAGCGACAACGCGCGGTTCGTGACCGATGAGATCACCGACCAGTTCGCGATCGTCGGACCGGCGGAGGCGCATCGCGAACGCCTCGCCGAGCTGCGCGACGCGGGCGTCACGCAGTTCAACATCTACCTGATGAACGGCGACGAGGAGGAGCAGCTCGACCTCTACGGCCGCGAGCTCGTCCGCGAGTTCGCGACTGCCTCCTCCGATTCCTGACGCTTCTTGTCAGGAGCTCGTGGGATCATCGGTTCATGAGCGTCGTCATCAACAACCTCACCGTCGACTGCCGGGATCCGAAGGCGCTGGCCGAGTTCTGGACCGCCGCGCTGGGGTGGCAGGTCGTCGACGAGTCGGAGGACGGCGTGATGATCGCCCCGTTCGCCGAGCCGCATCCCGGTGTCTTCCCGGTCTATTTCCAGGAGAACCCGGACGACAAGGTCGTGAAGAACCGGTGGCACTTCGACCTCGCGCCGGTCGACCAGGCCGCCGAGGTCGCCCGGCTCCAGTCGCTTGGCGCTCGCCACGCCGACATCGGCCAGGGAGACGTCGCGTGGGTGGTCATGGCCGACGTCGAGGGCAACGAGTTCTGCGTGCTCCGCTCGCTCCCGAAGGAGGAGGCGGTGTGAAGGTCTCGTTCGTCGCCGGCTTCGGACCGATCACCCGCGAGGCCGATGCGGCCCACGCCTTCTGGCGCGACGGTCTCGGCATCGAATTCGAGGAGGCCGCGCCGGGCTACTTCACGAACGACGACCTCGACGGCGTGAAGGCCTTCGCGATGTGGCCGCTCTCCCAGGCCGCCGAGGCCACGTTCGGGACGGCGGAGTGGCCGGCCGACGTGCCGGCGCCGCAGGCGTGGATCGAGCTCGACGTCGAGTCGGCGGCCGCGGTCGGTGCGGCCGTCGCCGAGATGCAGGCCGGCGGCCATCGGCTGCTACGGGAGGCGCACGAGGAACCGTGGGGTCAGACGACCTCGCGGCTGCTCAGCCCGGAGGGCCTGCTCGTCGGGATCACGTTCACGCCCTGGATGCACCCGCACAGCACGCGAGGACGCGGGCAGCGAGGCGTAGCGGGTCTCAGCTCTGGGCGGCGGCCCGCATCTCGGCCTTGTGGGCGCGCTTCTTCGCCTGGTACTCGGCGAGCGCCTCGGCCGAGTCGACGTCGCCGAGCGTCGGGTGATGCGGGGAGGACATCCTCCCAGCCGGGCGGCCGGACGCCGAGCTGCTTGACCAGCACCGCGGTCAGCGAGGCGACCTTCATGTCGCCGAAGCCGGGAAGGGCGGCGATGCGGCGCTGCAGATCGCGGCCGTCGGTCGCATCGGTCCAGATCCTGGAAGCGTCACCGTCGTACGTCCTCGCGACGTACGTGGCGAGCTCGTAGACCCGCCGGCCCATGGCGGCGGGGAAGCGGTGGACCGCGGGCGGGCCCTTGGCGGCCGCCTCGACATCGGCCACGTTCATGGCGGCGAGCGCATTGGCGTCCAGCGTGCCGAGCCGCTCGCGCAGCACCTTCGGCGCGGAGAACGCCCACTGCACGGGCACCTGCTGATCGAGCGCGAAGCCGATCAGCAGCGCCATCGGCTCTTCCACAAGGAGCCGATCGGCCTCGTCGTCGCCGGTGAAATGCAGGCGGTCAGCCATCGGTGAGACGGATGGTACCGTCTGCCGCGATGGCGACCAACCCGTCAGGTCGAGCCGCGCTTCCGGCGCGCCGACCCGGCCGAGGCCGAACGGCTGGGCGAGATCGTGATCGCCGGCGTCAGCCACTGGGGCCACGACGTCAACTACCCCGCCGCCGTCGAGTCGCTGCGCGCCGAAGGGCTCCCCACGCGCGGAGTACGTCGCGCGATCGCCGGTCTTCGTGCTCGAGGATGGCGACGGACTGATCGGCTTCTACGGCCTGGGCGTCGAGCCAGATCACGTCGAGCTCATCTACCTCTTCCTGGACACCGATCGGATCGGTGCCGGCTTCGGGCGCCGGCTGTGGGACCACGCGCTGGCCGAGGCCGCGAGGCATGGAACTCGTCTCGTCATCAAGTCCGACCCGATGGCCGTCGGCTTCTACGAAGCGATGGGGGCGACGCGCGGTCCCGAGGTGGAGATCTCGCCGGGCTTCAGGCTGACGACGCTCACGCTCGATCTCGACGGCTAGGATTGCGGCCTGCGAGTTTGTCCGGCCGGAGGAGCCGATGCGCACGCTGATCACGGGCGGGACGATCGTCAACGCCGATGCCACCACGAAGGCCGACGTGCTCGTGGATGGGGAGACCGTGGCCCTCATCGGTCAATCGCTCGACGCTGCCGCGGACCGAACGATCGACGCGTCGGGCAAGTGGGTCATTCCGGGCGCGATCGACGTCCACACGCACATGGAGCTGCCGTTCGGCGGCACGTTCGCCAAGGACACGTTCGAGACCGGCACGCGCGCCGCGGCGTTCGGCGGGACGACGACGATCATCGACTTCGCCGTCCAGGGCAAGGGGCAGGCGCTGCGCGAGGGGCTCGACGCGTGGCATGCCAAGGCCGAGGGGAAGGCGACGATCGACTACGGCTTCCACATGATCATGTCGGACGTCACCGATGCGACCCTCGCCGAGATGGACACCCTCGTCGACGAGGGCGTGACCGACTTCAAGCTCTTCACCGCCTACCCCGGCGTCTTCTTCAGCGACGACGGCGCGATCTTCCGCGCGATGCAGCAGACCGCGAAGAACGGCGGGCTGATCCTCATGCACGCCGAGAACGGCCTGGCGATCGACGTCGTGGCGGCCCAGAACGCCGAGGCCGGCAACACCGATCCGTACTACCACGGCACCTCGCGCTCGCCGGTGCTCGAGGCGGAGGCGACGAACCGCGTGATCCGCCTGGCCGAGGTGGCCGGCGTGGCGGTGTACATCGTTCACCTCTCCGCGCGCCACGCGCTCGAGGAGCTCCGCCGCGCCCGCGACGAGGGGCTGCCGGCCTACGCCGAGACCTGCCCGCAGTACCTCTTCCTCACGCTCGACGACCTCGGCAACGGCTTCGAGGGCGCGAAGTTCATCTGCTCGCCGCCGCTTCGCCCGGCGGACCACGCGCCCGAGCTGTGGAAGGGCCTCGCGAAGGACGACCTCCAGGTCGTGTCGACGGACCATTGCCCGTTCGACTTCCACGGGCAGAAGGAGCTCGGCCGCGGCGACTTCCGCAAGGTGCCGAACGGCCTGCCCGGCGTCGAGGACCGCGTCAACCTGATGCACTCGGGCGGCGTCGGCGGCAGGCCACCTGACCCCGAACCGATGGGTCGAGGTCCTCTCGACGGCCCCGGCGCGGATCTTCGGCCTCGAGGGTCGGAAGGGCGTCGTCGCGGTCGGGGCCGATGCCGACCTCGTCGTCTACGACCCGAACGCGAAGCACACGATCAGCGCGACCACGCACCACATGGACGTCGACTACTCGACGTACGAGGGCTGGGAAGTGACCGGCCAGGTGGAGACCGTGCTGTCGCGCGGCAAGGTCATCGTCGACGGCGACGAGTGGCTCGGCGCGGCCGGTGACGGCCGGTTCCTGAAGCGCTCGCCGACCGGCGCGGTGCTGGCCCGGACCTGATTCGGCCGTTAGACTGCTCGCTCCGAGCAATCTGCCCACCTCAGAGGTCGCCCCCGTGAATCGACGTCTCATCCTCGCCACGCTGTTGGCGATGCTCCTCGCCGCATGCGGGCAGCAAGAGTCCAGCGAGCCCGATGCCACGCTCACGCCGGAGGCGACGCCCGAGGCGACCTCTGACGCGTCGACGCCGAGCGACGAGCCCGCCGCCTCCGAGGACGATGGCAGCGCGAGCGGCGACCTGGCCGACGTCATTCCCGACGAGCTGAACGGCGTCCCCGCCACCGAGATCCCGGGCATGGACCAGATCCTCGCCTCGGCGCTCCAGGGCCAGGGCCTCGACTCCGGAGGACGCCGAGTTCGCCTTCGTGACCTACGGCACCGACGCGAACGCGGTCGCCCTGAACGCGTTCCGCCTCCCGGGCGTCAGCGAGGTTGCGATGGAGCAGCTGGCGCGGCTCATGTCCGGCGCCGGCACCGACGTCGACGCGGAGTCGGTGACCATCGGTGGCAAGACGGTCCTGAAGATCTCCGGCGGCCAGACCGGCGGAGCGGTGTACTTCTACGTCGCCGACGACACCGCCTTCACCGCCGCCGGGCAGGACGAGTCGCTCGTCGAGCAGCTGATCTCGCAGCTCCCCTGACCGCCACGGGCGCGCCGACCGCGATCTTCCTGAACGAGGGGGCGGGCACGGCGCGCACCGATCGGGTCAGGGAGACGGTCGAGCTCGCCCGGACGGCGCTCGACGCCGACCTGCACGTCACCGCGACTCGCGACGTCGGTGAGCTGACGGAGTGGCTTGGCGGGCTGCTGGGCCACTACGAGACCGCGGTGATCGTCGGAGGCGACGGGTCGCTGGCGACCGCCTACAACATGGCGGCCGGCCGCCCCAACCTCCGCCTCGGATACATTCCGGCCGGTTTCGGCAACGCGTCCCGCCACCTGCTGCGCCTGCCGGAGGACCCCAAGGGCCAGGTCGAGATCCTGTCGCGCGGCGACGACCGGCCGATCGACTTCGTCGAGGTGGACGGCCGCCTGGCGCTCTTCGCCAGCGCCGGATGGGATGCGCTCGTCGCCGGACGGTACGCCGAGGCCGGCGCGAAGCGCCTCCCCGGCTGGGCGTCGGCGATCACCCGCTCCATCCCGGACCTGTGGCACCGGCCGTCGGTCGAGGTTCGCGCCGACGGGTGGGTCGTGCATCGCGGGCCGATCGAGCTGCTCGTCGTCGGCACGACCCCGTTCTACGGGCGCGGGCTGAAGATCAACCCGGGCGCTCGGCCCGATGCCGGCCGCCTCTCCCTGCGCATCTATCCCGGCCCGGCGCCCCGCCTCGCGCTCGAGGCCGCGCGCTGGGCGATCGGCGTGCGCCCGCAGGCGCCCCGGATCGACGCGACCGAGGTCACGGTGCACGCCCTCGACGGGGACGCCATCCCGATGCAGGCCGACGGCGACCTCATCAGCTCGGCCGCCGACTGGCGCTTCACGCTGCGGCCGGGGGCCGTCCGCCTGATCGGCCGCTGGAGCTAGAGCCGCCGAACCGCGTCGAGCGCGGCGAACGCGGCTCGGCGGAGTCGCTGCGGCCCGGAGCCGTGGATCCGCAGCTCCGTCATCGGGAGCGAGACCGTGCCGGTGACGGCGACCCGGACCCGGCTGCGGCCATGCGCGTCCTGGGGCAGCAGCGACAGCTGGATGATCGCATCGCCGACCGGTGGCCCGGAGGCCCCGCCCGCATCGAGGATGCCGCCGACGAAGCGGGCCGCACCCTCACGAGGCGGCGTGGCGGAGAGGATCGCCAGCAGCGCGCCCTCGGTGTCCGCCTCCCAGCTGGCCAGCGTCGTCGCGCCCAGCGCACCGAGGCGAGCGAGGGCGGCCGAGGCCAGGTCCTCGTCGTCGATCCCGTAGGCGTGCTCGCCGAGCGCGTCTCGCGTCGCGCTGACCAGCGCGTCCAGTCCTGCCGGATCGCCGGCGGTCGAGAAGCGCACGTGGACGCCGTCGTCCCGCGCGTAGATCCCGGCATCGACGCCGGCCGGTGGCGCCTCGAGCAGCGTCCCGAGCCGCTCGGCGAGTGCCGACTCGCCGATGCCGAATGCCTTCACCGTGCGCATCGCCAGCGGCGGAAGGCCGAAGCGCTGCGCCAGGCGCGGGCGCAGTTGATCGGTCCACATCAGCCGCATCTCCGACGGGACGCCGGGCATGAGCGCGGTCACCGAGCCGTCGCGCTCGACCCACCAGCCCGGCGCCGAGCCGATCGGGTTCGGCACCGCCTCGGCCGAAGGGATCAGCTGTGCCTGGCGCCGGTTGGCCGCCGGCATCGGTCCGAAGGCGCGAAAGCGCTCCTCGATCACGGCCACCAGCTCCGGGTCCTCGGCCAGCGTCTCTCCGAGCGCATCGGCCAGGCCCTCGCGGGTGAGGTCGTCGTGGGTCGGGCCCAATCCGCCGGTGGCGAGGACGACCGCGGAGCGCGCCCGCGCTTCGGCGAACGCGTCACGGATGACCGCGCGATCGTCCGGCACCATCCGCGCGTGGCGCAGCGGGATGCCGAGTCGTGGCGAGCTCGCGGGCCAGGTAGGCGGCATTCGTGTCGACCGTCTCGCCCAGCAGCAGCTCGCTGCCGATCGAGAGCAGCTCGGCCTCCACCATCGCCGTCGAGTCTACGGCTAGACTCGGGGTACCGATGCCGGTCGTGGCATCGGTCCTGCCCATTCGAGGAACCCTGTGAGCGATCCTGCGCTGACCGTCGGCACGGTCCTGACCGATGACCTTCGCGAGTGGCTGATCAAGGAGCTGCGCTACCCGGTGCTGGCCGTGAACGGCGCGGACGGGCCTCCCAGCCAATCGGTCATGTGGTTCGAGCTGGACCCCGACCGGCCCGACGCGATCCTGATGAACACGATGGTGCGGCGGCTGAAGTACCGCCAGCTGCAGGCGGACCCGCGCGTCAGCCTCCTCTTCGAGGACGGGCTGAAGTGGGTCTCCATGCGCGGCACGGTCGAGCTCGACGCCGACCTTCGAGCCGGCCCTGGCCCACATTCAGCACCTTGCGCGGCGCTATCACGGAGAGCCCGAGCGCTACGCGGGGCAGGAACGCGTGATCATCCGCATGCGCGTCGAGAAGGTGATCCGCCATGACTGACGGCGTGAAGCTCGGCGCGAACTGCTGGAACCAGTACACGACCTGGGCCGACCTGCGCGAGGCGGGCATCCGGGCCGATCGCCTCGGTTTCGACTCCGTGTGGACCTGGGATCACCTGTACCCGATCGTCGGCGACCACGAGGGCCCGATCCTCGAGGCCTACATGACGCTGGCCGCCTGGGCCGAGGCCACCGAGCACGCCACGCTCGGACTCATGGTCGGCGCGAACACGTTCCGCAACCCGGCGATCGTGGCGAAGCAGATCACCGCGCTCGACCACATCAGCAACGGGCGCGCGGTCCTCGGGATCGGCGGCGCCTGGTTCGAGACCGAGCACGAGGGCCTCGGCATCGAGTTCGGGCACTCGCCGGGGGAGCGGCTGAACTGGCTGGACGAGGCCGTCCAGATCCTGCGCGGCATGCTCGACGGCACGCGCCCATCGGGCTCGAAGTTCTACAACGCCAGCGACGCCCTGAACCTTCCGCTCCCGGTCCAGTCGCACCTGCCGATCCTCGTCGGCGGTGGCGGGGAGCGGAAGACGCTGCGGACCGTGGCGAAGTACGCGGACGCCTGCAACCTCGGCGGCGGCCCGGCGAACGTGAAGCGCAAGGACGAGATCCTGCGCCGGCACTGCGAGGAGGTCGGCCGCGACGAGTCGGAGATCGAGCGAACGGTCGGCGTCGGCACGGCGATCATCCGCGACTCCGCCGACGAGGCGCAGCACGTCTTCAGCGAGATGTTCGCCGGCAACGGCAAGGCCGAGCCATGGCGCAACCAGCCGGTCGGCACGGTCGACGACGTCGTCGAGCACCTGAAGCCCTTCGGCGAGATCGGCTTCCGGCACCTGATCGTCGGGTTCCCGCCGCCGCATGACGCCGAGACGATGGAGCGGCTGATCTCCGAGGTGAAGCCGCGCCTGGCCGAGGCGTGGGCCTGAGGGTCACCCTCCTCGCGGGCGGCACCGGCGGGACGAAGCTGGCCCACGGCTTCGCCCTCATCGGCCCGGATGTCGAGCTCACGGTCATCGCCAACGTCGGCGACGACCTCGAGATCCACGGCCTCCACGTCAGCCCCGACGTCGACACGCTGCTGTACACGCTGTCCGGCCTCGTCGATACCGAGCGCGGCTGGGGCATTCACGGCGACACGCTCAGCGCGCACGAGATGTTCGCGCGCCTCGGTCAGCCGACGTGGTTCACCGTCGGCGACGCCGATCTCGCGACGCACGTGCACCGGACCCACCTCCTGCGCGCGGGCGCGAGCCTGACCGATGCGACCGCCGCCCTGGCAGCTGCCCTGGGCATCGGCGCCCGGATCCTGCCGGCCACCAACGACCGCCTGCGGACCCGCCTCGAGACCGATGCCGGACTCCTCGAGTTCCAGGACTACTTCGTCCGGCTCCGCCAGGAGCCGACCGTGACCGGCGTTCGCCTGGACGGCGTCGAGGATGCGCGCCCGACCGATGCGGTGCTCGCCGCGATCGCCAGCGCCGAGCTGATCGTCATCGGCCCATCCAACCCGTTCGTGAGCATCGGTCCGATCCTCGAGCTGCGCGGGCGTTCGCGAAGCGCTGGCGGCGGCATCGGCGCCGAAGGTCGCCGTCAGCCCGATCGTGGCCGGCCTGGCGCTGAAGGGCCCGGCGGACCGGATGCTCGTCGTCGATGGGCCACGAGCCGAGCGCCGTGGGTGTGGCGAGGCTCTATGCCGGGCTGGTCGATCGGTTCGTCATCGACACCGCCGACGCCGAGCTGCGAACCGAGATCGAGGGCCTCGGGATGTCGGTCGAGGTCCTGCCGACGGTGATGCGGACCGATGACGACCGCCGAGCGCTGGCCGCCGCCCTGCTCCCGGGCGGCTGAGACTCGCCGGGTGGCGCGCCGCGATATGCTGCCGGGGTGTCCCTGAGGATCATCGTCCCGCATCGCGGCCTGGAGGCGGCGAAGACGCGCCTCGCCAGCTCGCTGAGCCCCGACGAGCGGATGTTCCTCGCCAGCCAGCTGCTCCAGCGGGTGCTGAAGGTGTCCCAGGAGGTGACCGATGACGTCGTCGTCATCTCGCCGTCGCGGAACCTGCGCGAGATCGTCGAGCCGTCCGGCACGCGACTCGTGGTCCAGCGAGGCATGGGACTGAACGAGGGGCTCGAGCAGGCGCGCTTCGACGCCGTCGTCGAGGACGTCGCCACGATGGCGATCCTGCACGGCGACCTGCCGAACCTGCGCGCCGATGACGTCGAGGTGCTGATCAACGCCCTTCCGTCGGACGGCTCGCCCGGTGTCGCGATCGCGCCCGATCGGGCAGGGACGGGCACGAACGGGCTCGTCCTCCGGCCTCCCGGCGTGATTCCCTTCCGCTTCGGGACGGGAAGCTTCGCGCTGCACGTCGCCGAGGTCGAGCGGGCGGGCGTCCCGCTCGTCGCGGTCAACCGCGCCGGCCTGGCGTTCGACCTCGATACGCCCGAGGATCTCGCTCGCTGGTTGGAGCTCGGGGACGCCGCGTGACGGCTCGGCTCGAGCTGATCGCCCTCGACGGCATCGGCGAGGTCGAGCCCGGCGACGACCTGGCGGGCCTGATCGCCGGCGCCCTCGACGCTTCCGGGCTGACCTTGGCCGATGCCGACTGCGTCGTGGTGACCCAGAAGGTCGTCTCCAAGGCCGAGGGACGCCTCGTCGAGCTGTCGAGCGTCGAGCCCTCGCCGATGGCCCGCGCCTGGGCCGAGCGCTGGAAGAAGGATCCCCGCCAGGTCGAGCTCGTCCTGCGGGAGTCGGCCGAGATCGTGCGCATGGCGCCGGGCGGCCTGATCATCAGCCGCACGCGCCACGGCTTCGTCTGCGCGAATGCCGGGGTCGACGTCTCGAACGTCGGCGGCGGCGAGGTCGCCTCGCTGCTTCCCGTCGACCCGGACGCGTCGGCCCGCGGCGATCCGCGACGGGCTGCAGGCGAGGACGGGCGCCGCGCCGGCGGTCATCGTCAGCGACTCGTTCGGCAGGCCGTGGCGCAACGGCATCGTGAACGTGGCCGTCGGCTCGGCCGGGATCGAGGCCGTGCGTGACCTGCGCGGCGATCCCGATGCCGCGGGCCGCGTCATGCAGGCGACCGTCATCGCCGTCGCCGACGAGCTGGCGTCCGCCGCGGATCTCGCCGGGGGCAAGGTCGAGCAGCGACCCGTCGTGCTCGTGCGCGGCTATGCCTGGCGCTCCGTCGGAGGCCGGCGCGTCGGTGCTGGTCATGGACCGGGAGCGCGACCTCTTCCCCTGAGCTGCGGCGCGAAACCTGCATGGTCTGACCTGCCCGCCGAGCGGGCGAGCATGGACGAACCGCTGATCCTCGATCGGTATCGGCTTCTCGAGCGCCTCGCCGTCGGCGGGAGCGCCGAAGTCTGGCGCGCGCGGGACGAGCAGCTCGGAGCGCGACGTGGCCGTGAAGCGGCTGCATCCCCATCTCATGCCCGATGAGGCGTCGCGCAAGCGACTCGTGGCCGAGGCGCGCGCCGCCGCCGGCCTCGCGCACCCGGCGATCGTCGAGATCTACGACGTGGATGACACCGGCGAATCGCCGGCCCTGGTGATGGAGCTGGTCGACGGCGAGTCGCTGGCCACGCGCATCGCTCGCGAGGGTCCGCTCCCGCCGCCCGAGGCCGCCGCGATCGCGGCCGACATCGCCGAAGCGCTCTTCCACGCCCATCAGCGCGGCGTGATCCATCGCGACGTGAAGCCGGGCAACGTCCTGCTCTCCGCGGACGGCCGCACCCGCCTCGTCGACTTCGGGATCGCGCACAGCCTGGCCGTGGCGTCCGAGCGGCTGACCATGGCCGGAACGGTGATCGGGAGCCTCCACTCGATGGCTCCCGAGCAGCTGGTTGGCGGACCGATCACGCCGCGGACCGACCTCTACGGCCTGGGAGCCGTCCTCCACGAGTCGCTCACCGGGCGCCCGCCGTACGCGGAGTCGTCGCCGGTCGCCCTGGCCGAGGCGCAGCGCGCGGGACCGCCCCGGATGGACGGCATCGACCCCGCACTGGCCGCGGCGATCGCGGGCTGCCTCGCCTTCGATCCGGAGGAGCGACCGCTCCACGCCGGAGCGCTGGCGGAGGCCCTCCGCGCGTGGCTGGCCGGCGATCCGGCGCCCGCGCTGGCCCTCGCTCCGACCGGCGCGCCCGTCGACCCGTCGGCGCATGACGTTGCCCCGACCGGCGGTGCCGCCGGTTGCACCCCCGCCCGGCCTCGAGCGATGGCCGAACGCGCTGGCCCGGTGGGCCGATCGGCGGTCTGGCCACTCGCCGCGGTCCTCGCGCTCGTCGTGGTCGCGCTCGTCGTCGCGGCGGCGCTCGCACCGAATGCCGAGGAGCCGGGCGGAGCCGGAGCCGATGCGACCCCGACGCTCGAACCGACCCAGCCGGCCACGCCCACGGCATCGCCGGAGGGATCGGCGGAGCCGGAGTGGTTGGCGGCGTTCGTCGAGGATGTCCGCGAGGCCTGCGGCGACGAGGCCGCGGCCGAGGCCGCCGACGGAGATGTCGACGATGAGCCGCGGACAGGCGAGGAAGCACGCCCGTGACCTGGCGAAGGAGTGCGAGGAGGATGGCGGCTGAGGAGCCGCGGTCGGCTCAGTTCGGCGAGAGGAAGAGCGCGACGATCTCGCCGTTCTCGACGCGGAAGTTCGCCTCGACGTGCATCGGATCCACGCCCGGACGGATGACCGTCAGCTCGGCGATGTAGCTGCCGCCCATGTTGCGGCTCTCGTTCGTGAACAGCCGAAAGCCGTCGCCGGCGCGCACGAACCACCCGCCGACCTTGTCGCGCCCGCGCAGGTTCGTCCGCTCATCGGACCCGGGCACGCTGATCCCCATCACGGCGTTCTCACTGAACAGCTCGGCCGCCTTCTCGCGGTGGTCGTCGTTGATCAGCTCGAGGAACAGGTCGACGGTCTCGGTGGCTCCCACGCGGTCGAGTATAGGCTCGGGTCAGGAATCGGTCGGCGGGGTCGCGAAGAACTCGAGCGCCGTCTTCGTCTTCGTCTGCTGGTCGCCGGTGAGGTCGACGCCCTTCGACTTCAGGAAGAGGCTCGCCTCGGTCGCGACCTGGAACGCTTCGCCGGGCAGCGCCTTCGTCGAGAGCTCGAGGATCCTGGATCCGTCGGGGTACATCCACAGCTCGGCCACGAGCTTGCGGCCGAAGCCCTCGGGGAAGAAGCGCACCTTCATGACGGGGATCGGTCCGAGAAGGGTCAGGTCGTCGAGCTCGATCCCTCCGGGGCGTGCGCGGTGAAGAAGGCGCGCTGCATCTTCGAGAAGATCGAGCGGATCGGCTTCTCGCCCTGGTGCACGGCCCTGACGGCCGTCGGGTCGAGCTTGGCCTTCATCGTCGCGGAGCAGACGTAGCCCCCCGGCATCGCGTCGATCTCGACCACCATGTGCGGGCGACATGCGGTACTCGTTGGGCAGGTCGGCGGGCTTCACCGGCCGCAGCTTGACGACCGAGTCGTCGCCCTTGCCCTGGACTCGGCGGCCGCGAACGACGAGGCCGGCGGCGTTGAGCTTCAGGTCGGGCGTGTCGAAGAAGAAGACCTGGCGCATCTGGACGTCGAGCGGGTCGATCCCCAGCGCCTGCACCGTCGACCGTTGCTCGGAGTCCGGAACGGTCAGCTTCAGCTCGACGCTGTCAGCGCCCTTTGCGAGCTCCAGCATCTCGGCGAGCTGCTCATCACTCAGTGCACGGGTTCCGCGATCTACTGCCATGCGCGCACGATAGCGCCAATTGCAACTGAGCGGCGTCACCCGAGTTGGATGAGATTGGCCTGGCGAGCCTGGCACGCGGCGCCCGGTAGACTCGCCGCGCATGGATCGCCTCCGCATCGGTCTGATCGGCTGGGGCACCGTCGGCTCGGCCGTCGGCGAGCTGATCGCGGATGGCCCGCTCCCGCTCACGCTCGCGTCCGTCGCGGTCCGCAATCGCGCCCGTGACGACCTGCCCGCAGGGCGTTCCGATCGTCACGCCGGAGGAGGCGCTGGCGGCGGACGTCGTGGTCGAGCTGGCCGGTGGCCTCGAGGGTCCGCGGGCGTGGGCGCGCGCCGCGCTCGACCGCGGGACGCCGTACGTGACCGCCAACAAGGCCCTGCTCGCAACCCACGGCGCTGAGCTGGCGGAGATCGCGGACCGACGCTCGGCGGCGCTGCTCGGGAGCGCGTCCGTCGGCGGCGGGACGCCGATGATCGAGACGACCGAGCACATGGCCTCCACCGGCGCGATCGCCCGCCTGCGCGGCGTCGTGAACGCGACGACGACGTACATCCTCTCGGCGATGGGCCAGGGCCAGAGCTACGAAGAGGCGCTCGACGAGGCCCAGGCAGCCGGCTACGCCGAGGCGGATCCGAGCTTCGACGTCGACGGCCACGATGCGGCCCAGAAGCTGGCCATCCTCGCGTCGGTGGCCTGGGGCCGATGGCGCCCGGCGACCGACGTCACGACCGAGGGCATCGTCGGCCGGGCCGTGGAGGCGGGCGACGTCGTTCGACTCGTGGCCGATGCGACGCCCGACGAGCTGACCGTCCGGCCGAAGATCCTCGACCAGCTCGATCCGCTCGCGGTCACCGAGGGCGTCGAGAGCTTCCTCGAGATCGCGATGCGGGACGGCTCCACGATCCGCGTCTCCGGGCCGGGGGCCGGCGGCCCCGTGACCGCCGGCGCGGTGTACGCCGACCTCGCGCGACTCGTGAACGGCGAGCGCCCGATCCTCTTCGGACCGCGTTGAAGGAGCCGATCAGCCCGGATTGGAAGGCGCTCGCGGTGAACTCGGCGCCGGCCGGATCGCGGATCGTGGCGCTGCGCACCATCGGCAGGTCGTGCGGCTCGACCAGGACGCTGCCGCCGAGCTCGCGCGCCTTCGCGGCGACGGCATCGGCATCGGCAACGGAGATGGTCAGGCTCCAGTGCGGCGTCGCGCCCTCGCCGAGCGGCAGGAACCAGGCGACGCACTCGGTGAAGCCCGGCGGTGCGCCGAAGTCGATGTGCCGCTGCTTGGTGCCCGGGTTGATCTGCTCGAGGAAGTCGGCGTATCCCGGCATCCGCACCATCGTGCCCTTCATCGCGCCCATGTCGACCTCGCTCACCTCCCAGCCGAAGACCGATGCATAGAAGCGCGTCGCGCCCTCGACGTCATCGGTGTTGAGCTCGCTGAAGTTCCAGGTGCCGGGTGCATTGACCGATCCGGCGCCGCGGATCGAGCCGGGCTCCCAGAGGCCGAAGACGGCGCCCGCGGGATCGGTGCAGATCGAGGTCGTCGCCAGGCCGAAGCGGTCGGCCGGTGCGGCGATGACGGTCCCGCCAGCGTCGCGGACGCGCGCGGCAACGTCCGTCAGCGCTGTCGACGGCGACGTACGTCATCCAGGCCGGCGAGGACGGGTGGCCCGACGACGGACGGCGACGCGATCGCCGCGACCGTCTTGTCCATCCAGGGTCGCGACGACGTACCGATCGTCGGAGTCGCTCGGCGCCCGATCGTCGAACTGCCAGCCGAAGAGGCCGCCGTAGAACGCGATCGCGGCGTCGACGTCGGGTTGGGCAGAGTCGATCCAGGCCGGGACACCCGCCGGGAAACCTTCACGCTCAGGCATCAGGTTCTCAGCATGCCGCAAGTTTCTCGCCATCGGGTAAGGTCGCTGCATGAACGGATGGCCGACCGTCGGCGTGGCCGGAGCCCGGGGCGTGGTGGGCGGAGTCTTCTGCTCGATCCTGGCCGATGCGGGCCTGCCGGCCGAGTGCCTGCGCGCCTTCGGCCACGAGGCGGGCAACACGATCGCCTACCGCGGGACGGAGGTCCCCGTTCGCGTCCTCGACGAGGCGGCCGCGGCCGAGCTCGACGTCCTCTTCCTGGCCGTCGACGCCGCGCAGAGCCGCGAGATCATGGCCGGGCCGGGATCATCGGTTCCGCTGGTGGTCGACAACTCGAGCGCCTTCCGCCTGGCCGATGGCGTTCCGCTCGTCGTCCCCGAGGCGAACGCGCACGCCGCCCGCGATCGCAACGGCGGCAACCTGATCGCGAACCCGAACTGCACGACCGCCGCGGCGGTGGTCGCGCTGGCCCCGATCCGCGACCTCGCCGGCCTCGAGTCGGTCGACCTGGCCTCCTACCAGGCGGTGAGCGGCGCAGGCCGCAAGGGCCTCGACGCCTTCGAGGCGGAGCGCGGCACGCGAACACCGCGACATCGCGACCGACAGCCCGTTCCACGGGCGGATCGCCGACAGCGTGGTGCCGCAGATCGACGTGCTCGACGAGACCGGCTGGACCGGCGAGGAGAAGAAGATCCACGCCGAGGTCCGCAAGATCCTCGAGATGCCGGACCTGGACGTGGCCGCCACGACGGTCCGGGTCCCGGTCCACACCGGCCACAGCGTCGCGCTCCACATCCGCACCGTGCGCGAGACGACGCGTCGACGACATCGAGGCCGCGCTGAAGGCCGCCCCCGGCCTCGAATACCGCCCGGCCGATGGATCCGAGCGCCATCCGATGCCGCTGGACGTCGAGGGCCGCGACCCGGTCCTCGTCGGCCGCCTGCGCGCCATCCCGGGTCGTGAGCGTGGCTTCGCCCTCTGGCTGAGCAGCGACAACCTTCGCAAGGGCGCGGCGCTCAACGCGATCCAGTGCGCGGCCGTCGCCGATCCCGATCGCTTCGGTCGTCTCCTGCCCCCGCCTCGGTGAGCGAGGGACCCAACCTGGCGGCGCTGCTCGACGCCCTCGACGAGCACGCGGTGGACTACCTGGTCGGCAGGCTCCGTGGCGGCGATGGCGCTCGGCGCTCCCGACGTCTCGCCGGCAGATCTCGACGTCATTCCGGCGACCGACCCGGCCAACCTGGAGCGCCTCGCCGCCGCGCTGGACGCGATCGGCGCGACCGCCGGACCCACGTACGGCGAGTGGGGGACCGATCGAAGCCGGCGAACGAGAGTGGGTCCAGGACGGGCGTCTTCGTCCGGCCCGCCCGCTCGATCCCGCACGACGCGACGACCTTCGACCACTCGTTCGAGTCCCCGCACGGGCGTCTCGACGTCGTCCCGGTCGTCGCCGGAACGTACGAGGCGCTGCGGCCGCGCGCGGTGCGGGTCCGCGTCGCCGGCGCGGACCGCTGGGTCGCCGCGCCGATCGACCTCCTCGCCGGCATGACCCGGCCGCGACGGCCGAAGGACGGCCCTCGAGTGCGCCACCTCAGATCGCTCGCTGCCGCCGGATCGGCGCGGTCGGGCGTCGGCTTCGTCGGCCTCCGAACGAGATCGGTTCGACGAGATGGTCGCCCTCTTCCGCGATGACATCGGCCTCGAGGTCATTCGGGAGGCGCCCGGAGCGACCTGGTTCCGGCTCGGCTCCGACGCCGAGCTCCACGTCTATGCCGACACCGATCCGGACCACGCCTTCTTCACGACCGGGCCGGTGGTCGGCCTGCGCGTCGACGACGTTGACGCCACGCGCGCTCGGCTGGAGGCGCGTGGCCTGGAGCTGATCACCGAGGTCGAGCGCACGCGAGACGCGGCGTGGTGCCACGTCCGTGCGCCCGACGGCACGGTGATCGAGATCATCGGCCCGGCGAGGGGCTAGGCCGAGCGCTGGTAGCTGCGGAACGCGAGGGTCGCCAGCGCGACGCTGACGAGCGCGACGACCACGAGCCCGCCGACGCGCGGCAGGACGAACGACCAGTCCGGGCTGGCGACGAGGACCTCGCGGCCCGCCTGGATCGCCCAGTTGATCGGGTTGTAGGTCGCGGCCGTCTCGATCCAGTCCGGCGCCAGCGCCAGCGGCAGGAAGGCGGCCGACAGGAACGTCAGCGGCAGGGTGAGCATCGTGTTGATCCCGATGACCGACTCCCGCTGCCGGAGCGTCAGCGCCATCGCGCACGACAACGACGCGAAGGTGAAGGCGACGAGGACCGCGATCGCGAGCAGCATCGCGTAGCCGGCCGGGCCGCTGGCGAACTCGGCGCCGAGCAGCCACGCCAGGCCGCCCATGATCAGGCCCTGGATGACGAGCGCGATCCCCTCGTAGCCGATGCGCCCGACGATCAACGAGCTGCGATGGGTCGGGCCGGCCAGGAACCGGTCGAGCAGGCCTCGATCGATGTCCTCGATCACGCCCATGCCGGACCAGCCGCTCGCCATGAGCGCCGTCATCACGATGATGCCGGGCACGAGATAGTCGAGGTAGGTCCCCGGTGCGTCGAATCCGGGGATGTCGGTCACGCTGCGGAACAGCGAGCCGAACAGGAGCAGCCAGATGACCGGCTGGATGAGGGTCATGGCCACGAACCACGGCTGCCGCAGCAGCTGGCGCGCGTGGCGCTGGGTCATGAAGTAGGACTGCGCGATGGCGGTCATGCGAAGGACTCCTCGGTGTGCCGGAAGGACCGGCCGGTGTGGCGGAGGTAGACGTCGTCAAGGGAGGGGCGGCTGACGGTGACGGAGGCGACACCGATGCCGGCGCCCTCGAGCGCGGAGAGCACCGCCGGGACGGCGGACGCGCCGCGGTCGACCCGGGCCCGCAGCGAGCGGCCGTCGACGAGCGACTCGCCGATGCCCGGGACGCGGGTGAGGACCGAGACCGCTCGCTCGTCGGGACCGTCGGCCAGCTCGACGACGATGGCGTCGCCGCGCAGCTCGGCCTTCAGCTCGTCCGGCGAGCCGGTCGCGACGACTCGCCCGTGGTCGACGATCGCGAGGCGGCTGGCGAGTCGATCGGCCTCCTCGAGGTAGTGGGTGGTGAGCAGGATCGTGAGCTCATCGGCCCGGGTGAGGCGCTCGATCTCGGCCCACAGGTCGGCCCGTGCCTCCGGGTCGAGGCCGGTCGTCGGCTCGTCGAGGAAGAGGACGCGAGGCCGGTGGATGAGGCCCATCGCCACATCGAGCTTGCGCTGCATGCCGCCGGAGTAGGTCCGGGCGACGCGATCCGCGGCGTCCGCGAGGCCGAAGCGCTCCAGCAGCTCGGCGGTGCGCTCGCGCAGCGGGCGGCCACCAAGGCCGTTGACCCGTCCCGCCAGCGCGAGGTTCTCGCGCCCGGTGGCGTCGACGTCGACGGCGATGCGCTGGCCGACCGTGCCGATCACGCGCCGCACCTGCTCCGGCTCGGCGAGGACGTCGAATCCGGCGACCGATGCGCTGCCGGCGTCGGGCCGAGAGAGGGTGGTGAGGACCTTGACCGTCGTCGACTTGCCGGCGCCGTTCGGCCCCAGCAGCCCGAAGATCGTGCCGGCCTCGACGGAGAAGCTCAGCCCGTCGAGCGCGGTCACGTCGCCCGGATAGCGCTTCTCCAGCCCATCGGCGACGATCGCAGGCGTATCATGCGGTAGCATTCTTGTCTCCTGATTATCTTAGGTGCTAAGATATCGGCATGATGAAGCAAGACCGATGACGATGTCAACCCCGGATTCCGCCGCGAACGGCCTGCGGCGTCTCATCGCCGAGGCGATCGGGACGCAGGAGCTCGTGGCCGCGAGCCTCGGACTCAACCCCACCGACCTGCGGTGCCTCGAGCTCGCGGCCGGCGAGCCCGAGATGACCCCGACACGCCTGGCCGAGCTGAGCGGCCTCACGAGTGGGGCCGTGACCGGCGTCCTCGATCGCCTCGAGCGTGCCGGCTTCGTGCGCCGCGAGTCCGACTCGAACGACCGGCGTCGACTGCTCGTCCGCATCGACGCCGAGCGGCTCGAGGAGCTGGAGGCGCAGTACGCGCCGGTCATCGAGCGCGCGGTCCAGGCCGGGTCGTCGGTGAGCCCGGCGGTCGCCGCCGAAGCCGCCGCGTACCTCACTGCGGTGGCGGACGCCCTCGGCAGCGAGTCGGATCGGCTGCGCGTGGCCACCTACGGCGGGATCCTCGACGACGCCTACCGCGTTCCGATCGGCGAGGTGGCACGGGCGCGGCTCGCACTGCATACCGGCGCGCCGCGGATCAACCTCGGCGGCGCCGCGTTCGGCCAGCAGGTCCGGATGGTCGCCGAGACCGCGGCCACGCGCCTTGCGCTCCGCGCTGCGGACCCTGGCGACGAGCTCATTCGCGCCTCGTTCGAGGGGCCGCCGCCGGACGTGCGCACGAGCGACGGCGCCGTGACGATGCGCTACCGGCGTCGCCTCGTCGACACGCGCAGCCGCAAGATCGACGCTGCCCTCAACACGAATGCGGCCTGGGCGATCGAGATCGAGAACGGCCTCACCGACCTCGACGCGGACCTGCGCGAGATCGCGTTCCTCGGGCTCAACGCTCACGGCGGCATGAATCACTTCGCGTTCCGCCTGCCGCGGCCGAGCGGGACGGTGCGGATCGCGATCGCCGGAGGCGCGAGCGAGGGTCGCCTGACGCGCCCGGCCGGCGTTCCGCTCCTCCTCCTTGCCGAGGGCGGCGTGTCGCACCTCTCCTTCGACGGACAGGAGCGCGAGTCCTCGGGGACGCCGTTACGAGTCCGATCGCGCGGGTACGACCGGGCGCCGGATCGCTACGAGATCGAGATCGGCGGCGGAATCTCGGAGCTGACCATCGACACCGAATGAGCCGGCGGACCGATCGGGCTAGACTGGAAACCCCGAGCCCGATGCAGGAGGTTTCCGCATGCCGACCTTCGCCGAGCTCTCCCGAGAGTTCTTCGACGCCGAGATGGCGGACTCGCCGGTCCATGCCAGCCGGCTCGGCCTGACCGAGTACGACGACCAGCTCGACGACCTCTCCGAGGCCGCCTTCGAGCGACGAACCCAGACCGATGCCTCGTGGCTGGCCCGCTTCCACGAGGTGAATCCGGACGAGCTGTCCTTCGACGACGCGATCGACCGCGACCTGGTGATCAGCACCCTCGACGGGAGCCGGATCGTCGACGACTTCCTGATGTGGCGACGCCAGCCCGATACCTATCTCAACCCGGGCCTGAGCGGCATCTTCAGCCTCCTCCTCCACCGGCTGCGGCCGATGGGAGAGCTGGTCGACGCGGCGATCTCCCGCCTGCGGGCGATCCCGGCCAACCTCGAGGACGGGAAGCGCAACCTGCGCCCGGACCTCGTGCCGGCGATCTTCCTCGACCGCGCCGCCAACCAGGCCCGCGCCGGCGCGCGCTACGTCCGCGAGCTGCTGCCCGCGCAGGTCGAGGACCCGGCGCTGGCCGCTCGACTCGCCGAGGCCGGCGCGGAGACGGCATCGGCCTACGAGTCCTACGTCGAATTCCTCGAGCAGATGCGGCCGTCGGCGACCGGCGAGTGGGCGCTCGGGGAGGAGCGCTACAGCGCCCTGCTGCGCACGAAGGAGCTGCTCGGCTTCGACGCGCGCGAGCTGCGCGATCGCGGTCGGGCCGCAGCTACGACGAGCTCGCCGCGGAGCTGACGCGCTGCGCACGAGAGCTGCGAGGCACCGATGACTGGAAGTCGGTCCTCGACGAGCTGAACGAGGACCACCCGTCGACCCCGGAGGAGATGCGCGTCGGCTACGAGGAGTGGACCGAGCGCGCTCGCGCGTTCCTTCGCGAGCACGAGCTCGTGAGCTTCCCGGCGGGCGAGGAATGCGCGGTCGTGCCGTCACCGCCGTTCCAGCGCCCCGTGCTGGCGGTCGCCTCCTACCAGCAGCCGCCGCCATTCAGCGATCGCATGCTCGGCCACTTCTTCGTCCCGTTCCCGCCCGACGGGGCGTCGGAGGACGAGGTCCAGAAGCGGCTCGCCTCCAATGCCTACCCGGGCATCCCGACGACATCGGTCCACGAGGCCTACCCCGGCCATCACTGGCACCTGGTGATGTCGAAGGCGAACCCATCGCGACTGCGCCAGGCGTACCGGACGTCGTACTTCAGCGAGGGCTGGGCGCTCTACGCCGAGCGGATGATGCGCGAGCAGGGGTTCTTCACCGACCTGCGCCAGGAGATGTACCAGTACGAGGCGACGATCTTCCGCGCGGCCCGGATCATCGTCGACACGAGCCTCCACATGGGTGAGATGAGCTGGGACGAGGCGGTCGCGTTCATGACCGAGCACACCGCCAAGACCGAGCCGACCGCGAGGGCCGAGGTGACGCGCTACTGCGCGTGGCCGACCCAGGCGTCGTCCTACCTGACCGGGTGCCTCGAGATCGTCCGCATTCGGGAGGCGTTCTTCGCGGCCCACGGCTCGTCAGGGACCGATGCGCTGCGCGCCTTCCACGACGGCATCACGAGCTCGGGTGGGCTGCCGATCGCGCTCGCCGAGCGCGCGGTGCTGGCGACGGCGGTCAGCGGACCAGTCGGTCGGTGACCTCGAAGAAGTCGTAGAAGTGGTAGAGGTCCGTGTGGGCCCAGCTCCGGTCGGGGAGGAGCGGCAGATCGGTCCCGAATCGCGCGTTGAAGATGACGCGGAAGGCGTTCACCGGGGTGATCGAGTCGTGCAGGCCGGCGGCCTCGAGGTCGGCGCCCGGGGCGCGAAGGGCGAAGAGGATCCCGAACTTCTGCTCGAGCTCGGCATCGGTCGCGTCCCGCCACTCGAAGCCCCACTCGTCGGCGCTGTAGCGCGCCGGGAACGGGCCCTCGTCGGCCTGGAGGAGGATGACCGCGTCGTCCGACAGCTCGATGATCCGGTCGACGAGATCGAGCATCCGCCCGTTGGCGTACTCGAGGTAGCGAAGGTAGGCGTCGTCGTCGCCCATCTCCGCGACGTCCGCGCGCTCCATCGCTGAGCCATCGGTGTCGATCAGGTACGGCGGGTGGGGGATGAGCAGGTGGGCGAAGACGAACTTCGGCCCGGGAATCTCCGGGATCTCGTCGAGCGTGTCGAGCGCCCAGCGGTTGTGGTCGCGCAGCACGGCCCAGTCCCACGGGTCGGTGGGTGCCGCCTCCGGCTCGGTGAAGGCGCGCAGCAGCGTCGTCTGGGCCAGGACGCTCGAGAACTCGTCCTGTCCCTCGTAGTGGAAGACCCGGTCGGCGTCGACGTTCGAGATCGTCGGCGTCCACCAGTTGCCGAGGTGGAGGTATCGGTAGCCGAGCTGCTTGAGAGCCACCGGGACGGCCAGGTGGTCGCCGAGGACGCGATGGATCGGCTCCCGATCTGCGCCGTCGACCGCCTCGTCCGCGAGCGCCTCGGGGTCCAGGAACTCGAGGTTCAGCGAGTCAGCCAGTGAGAGCGGCGTCTTGATGTAGTTCGCGTGGGCGTGCCGCGGCACGTCGAACCCGCGCTCCTCGAGCGCGGTGAGGAACGGCTCGTTGTCGAATCCGTACGTCTCCCGGAGCGCGGTCGGCCCGGCGTATCGGTCGAGGACGATGTAGTAGACGTCCGGCAGGTCATCCGGATCCGGCGGCGCCAGCTCGACCTCGCTGACCCCGCTGGTCGCATTGACCGAGCCCAGCGCGACCATCGTCGCCGGCCATGCCGCCGCCGTTGAGGATGAGGGCGAGCGCGGCGACGAGGTTCAGGGCGCGCGTGACCGGGACCTTGATCGGGCCGGCGCGCCAGGCGGCCACGAAGCCGATCACGACCAGCAGCCCCCACGCGATGATCAGCGGCCATTGGCTGGTCAGCACCGTGGACGCGGCATTCCAGGCGTGCCCGTATCCGAAGAAGCCGATGAGCGCCACGGTCGTCAGCAGGGCCGCGCGGAGCCAGTCACGCAGCAGCAGCGCGAGCGCCACGAGGATCACCGCGGTCGCCCCGAGGGCCAGGGCCAGCGGCGTCCAGAGCGGGTCGAGCGTCACCTGCTCGTCGGCATTCGCGGCGAACAGGAAGACGATCGGGTAGGCGGCCACCAGGAACGGGTGGACCGGGATCGACGTCCAGTCCCGGCGCGCGCGCTTCGTGCCGGCATGACCATCCCGCCGGCGTGCGGTTAACATCCGCACAACACTAGCCGAGGCCCGAGACCCATGCTCTTCGCGTATATCGATCCGGGATCCGGCAGCATGCTGCTGCAGGTCGTCCTGGCCAGCGTGCTCGCCATCCCGTTCCTCTTCCGTCGCACCGTCGCCGATGTCTGGCACCGGGTGCGCGGCAACGGCGATGATGTGGCAGATGCGCGAGAGCCCGTCGACTCCACAGAGGAGACCGATCACCCCGGCTGAGGGCCCGGTCGTCGATCCGGCTTCGTTCCGGGATCCGTCCGGGTTCGTCTTTCGCCGCGACGGCATCCTCTATCGCCAGGTCCAGCCCTCCGCGGCCGCGGACTGGGAGGCCCTGCGCTCGACCGGCCTGCTCCAGCGCCTGGTGGCCGACGGGCTGCTGATCGACCACGACGAGATGCCGCTCACCGAGGCCGCGAGCCCGGAGGCGGTGGCCGTCATCCGGCCGCGGCTGCTCGACTTCATCTCGTATCCATACGAGTGGGCGTTCTCGCAGCTGAAGGAAGCGGCCCTGCTCACCCTCGAGATCCAGTCGAGGGCCGTCGATGCCGGCATGCGGCTCAAGGACGCGAGCGCCTACAACGTCCAGCTCGATGGTGGCCGGCCGATCCTCATCGACTCCCTCTCGTTCGAGGTGGCGCCGCCCACCGAGCCGTGGCCGGGCTACCGCCAGTTCTGCGAGCACTTCGTGGCGCCACTGGCCCTGATCGCCTACCGCGATGCCCGCAGCGGCCTGATGCTCCGGGACTTCATCGACGGCATTCCCCTCGACCTGGCCACGCGTCTCCTGCCGGGCCGGACGCGACTGAACTTCGGGCTCGCCTCGCACCTGCACGTCCACGCCGGCGCACAGCGCCGCGCGGCCTCTGCCGCTCCGGCCACCGATGCCGACCGCCAGCCGTCGCGCCGAATCAGCGAGACCGGCCAGCGGGCACTGCTCGACTCGCTGCGGCGGACGGTGGAGGGGTTGCGCTGGAAGCCGTCCGGACACTGGGCGGAGTACGCGACCACGACCTCCTATACGGAGGCCGCCACGGCCAGCAAGGCGACCCTCGTGCGCGAGATGCTCGACGCGGTCGGCGGAAGCAGCGTCTGGGATCTCGGCGCCAACACCGGCGTCTACAGCACGATCGCCACCGAGGCCGGGTACCGCGTGATCGCCTGGGACTCGGACGCGGGCAGCGTCGAGGCGCATTGGCGTCGCGTCCGGGGCGCCGACGGCCCGGACGATCCTGCCGCTCATCGGCGACCTCGCCAACCCGTCACCCTCGATCGGCTGGGCACTCGAGGAGCGCGCCTCGTTCCTGGACCGCGCGAACGCCGACGCGCTGCTGGCGCTGGCACTCGTCCATCACCTCGCGATCGGCAACAACGTGCCGCTTCCCGCGGTCGCGGGGCTTTTCGCCCGGATCGCGCCGAACGCGATCGTCGAGTTCGTCCCGAAGGACGACCCGATGACGCGCCGGCTCCTCGCCGCACGGCGCGACATCTTCGACGGCTACACGATCGACGGCTTCCGCGACGCGTTCGGCGGCCCGTTCGAGATCGTCCGCGAGGTGCCGATCACCGACTCGCCGCGAACCCTCTTCCTCCTGCGCCGGCGCTGACGCCGGTCACTCCATCGCCTCGACGACGTAGAAGCGGTTCCCGTCCGGGTCGTCGAAGGTGAACATCGGCGGGACGCCCTCCCAGGCCAGGAGCTCGCCGACATTGACGCCGCGCTTCTGCATCGAGTCGTGCTCCGCGCTGGCATCCGGCACCGTGAATCGCACGCCGGTGTCCGTCGACCGAGCGCCTGAGCCCTCGGGCAGCGTTGAGCGCGATCGAGACCGATGCGCCCGCCGGCGCGACCTCGACCCATCGCGTCGTCGGTGAGATCGGCGCGTCGAGACGCTTCTCGAAGCCGAGGGTCTCGACGTAGTAGGCGATCGCGTCGTCCTGGTCGGCGACGTCGATCGCGATCGTGCGGACGTCGGTAATCGTGGTCATGTCAGTTCGTCTCCTTTGCCGCATCGGTCGGCTGCGCGTACATGAGGGAGCCGGGGGTGGTCAGGGTCTCGCCGGTCTCGAGCCACGTCTTCAGGCCGGAGAGGATCATCGGCCAGCCGCCGTAGATCTCCTCGGGGGCGTTCTCGCTGAGCTGGTCGTGGACGACCGTCAGCCGGCACGAGTCACCGACGGGCTCGATCTCCCACGTCACCCGGGACGTGCCCTCGCTCGCGGCCTCGTCGCTCCATTTGACGTTCATCGTCTGCACGAGGCGCCGCGGCGGCTCGACGACGAGGTTCTCTCCCTCGGCGAGCGGGCCATCGGCGCCGTCATGCACGAGGGCGTAGCTCGATCCGGGCGTCCAGTCGGACTCGGCGCGCACGCCGAAGTGGTACCTGGCCCGGATCGCCGGATCGGTGATCGCCTCCCAGAGGCGCTCCGGCGTCGTGCGGATGTAGATCTCGAAGACTTTCTCCATCGGGTGCTCCAGTTCGTGCTTGAGGCCGACCAGGCCGGCCGCCCAGGGCTCGGTGTACTTGCTCACCCATCGGTCATGGATGAGGCGGATCGGGACCGGGTTGAGGTAGTGGAGCTTCTCGCGCCCGCGACGGCGGCTGGCGACGAGGCCGGCCTCCTCCAGCAGGCGAAGGTGCTTCGCGACGGCGATCCGGGTCATGTCGTGCGGTGCCGCGAGCGCGCCCAGCGTCTGGCCGTCGCGCTCGAAGAGGGCATCGAGCAGCGCTCGCCGCGTCGGGTCCGCGAGTGCTCGGAAGGCCGTGTCCACCCGCCGATAATAGGAAACCTAATGGTTACCTGTCAAGGTCAGATTGCCGGCGCACAGGCGGTTGCGGGGCGGGCGTACTCTCGTCGTGCGCCCGGAGCGGCAGTCGTGACCGTGGCCAGATCGACAGACCGATGTCGGAGCACGTAGGCGGCAACGTCGGAGCACGTAGGCATCGGTCCGCCGAGAAGGCCGCAGGATGAGCGACGGTCACTCCGGGCGCATTCATGTCGCGCCCGTCGAGGCGTCCGTGGAGAATGACGCGGTGACCCTCGAGATCCGGCCGCTGACCCCTGAGCGCCTGCCGGATCTCGCCGCGCTCTTCAACCAGGGCGGCGACCCGAAGTGGTGCTGGTGCGCGTACTACCGGCTGCGGGGCGTCGACTTCTCCAGCGGATCGGCGCTGCGCAACCGCCGCGGTCCTGGAGGGCGCCGTCGAGTCGACGGCAGCCGAGGGCCGCAACCCGGGACTCGTCGCCTACCGCGACGGCGAGGCGGTCGGCTGGGTCAGCGTCGGACCGCGCGACGACTACGAGCGCCTCCAGCACTCGAAGGTCCTCGCGCCGGTCGACGACAAGCCGGTCTGGTCGATCGTCTGCTTCGTCGTCGCGCGCGCGGCCCGCGGACAGGGGGTTGCCCGCGCGCTGCTGGACGCGGCCGTCGACTACGCGCGGGAGCATGGCGCGACGCTCGTCGAGGCCTACCCGGTCGAGACCGATGGCGAGCGGGTCCCCGCCGCGCAGGCCTACAAGGGCACGCTCGGGATGTTCGAGCGTGCGGGCTTCGACGTCGTCGAGCGGCGGAGAGCGAACTCCGCGTCGGCGCCGCGACCGATCGTGCGGCGCGCGGTCAGCGCGTCAGCGGCGCGCGTAGATCCCCGGTCAGCGTCGCGCGGCCCAGCGCCGACTCTTCGGCGGCGGTGCGGACGGCATCGGCATCGGTCGCGCCGGAGATCGGTTCGGGGAGGGCGTACAGCGTGAACGCGTAGCGATGCTCGCCGGGCGGGCATGGACCGCCCCAGCCGGTGCGGCCGAAGTCGTTGGGCCCGGGCATGCCGATCGAGTCGCCCTCGCCCTCGGGAAGCTCGCGCGCGTCACCCGGAATGTCGGTGAGGACCCAGTGGACGAAGCCGCGCGCGTCGGGGTCGTCGACGATCAGCGCGAAGGAGGCGGTTCCGTCGGGGACGTCGCTCCACGCCAGCGGGGGCGAGATGTCGGCCCCATCGCAGGTGTACTGGCTCGGGATCGAGCCGCCGTCGTCGAAGCCGTCGCTCGTCAGCTGCATCGTCGTCACCTCCGCCTCGTCGCTCGACCCGGTCGGCCGGTCGAGCATGCCGCCAGCACCGCGATCGAGCATGACCGCAGTCCGCGTGCCGCGACCGCGCGTCACGGGACTCGGGATCGGATTGGCACGGACACGTCGACGACCTCGGCACCGAGGTGCGTCACCAGGTCGGCCGGCGCGAGATGGAGGTTGACGCCCCGCATGCCGCCCCCGATCGCCACGAGCGGGTGCTCCATCGCCGACGCGTCGATCAGCACCGGCCAGGCCGAGGTCGCGCCGAATGGCGTGATCGCGCCGCGCTCGTAGCCGGTCACCGCTCGAGCCTCCTCGGCATCGGGCAGGGAGAGGCGCGAGACGCCGAGATGCGCGCGGAGCTTCGGCCAGTCGAATCGGCGACCGCCGGGAACGAGCACGAAGAGGTAGTCGTCGGCCGCACGCCGCACGACGATCGTGCGGAGCAGCGCGCCGAGCTCGATCCCCTGGAGCTCCGCGCTCTCCTCGGCGCTGTTCGCCGGTCGCGTCTGCACGACCCGATGCTCGATCCCGAGCCGTTCGACCGCCTGGATCGCCGGGCTGTCAACCATCGGTCCGGCCGAGGCTCAATCGGTGACTTCGATGCGGATGCGCTTGTTGATGCGCCCCTTCGACTCGTAGCCGGTCACGTTCACCCGGCCGATCTCCGAGGTGCGCGCGACGTGCGTCCCGCCATCGGCCTGGAGGTCGAGGCCGACGATCTCGATCGTTCGGACCTCGCTGATCCCCTCGGGGAGCAGGTTGATCTTCGTCCGGATCAGGTCCGGGATCGCGAATGCCTCCTCGCGGGGCAGGATGGCCACCCGGATCTCGCGGTCGGCCGCGATCTCGTCGTTCACGCGCCGCTCGATCTCCGCCACCAGCTCGCCGTGCATCGTCTCGAACTCGAAGTCCATCCGCCCCGACAGCGGCTCCATGTTCCCGCCGGTGACCGATGCGGTGTGGTCGCGCCAGATGACGCCGCACAGCACATGGAGGGCGGAGTGCGTGCGCATGAGCCGATGCCGCCGCTCCCAATCCAGCTCGGCGGTCACCTTCGTGTCGATCGCCGGCAGCTCGTCGTCGGCGTGGATCGTGTGCCAGATGTCGTCGTCGCGCTTCTTCGCGCCGATGACCCGCCAATCGCCGCCCGAGTCGCCGCTCAGCAGGCCCTCGTCGGCGGGCTGGCCGCCGCCGCCGGGATAGAAGACCGTCCGGTCGAGCAGGACGGCGTGCGCGTCGCGATCGGTGTCGACCACGGAGGCCTCGACCGTTCGTGCATAGGCGTCGGTGTAGCAGAGGTTCTCGCTCACGACCCGAAGACTAGCGCGCGGTGGGGCCAAATCGAACATTGAACGAAACGGGTCACCGATCGACTCATAGGAGTAGGCGCGCGCTGTCTGCGCATCCCTGCCCACGGACGGCCGTCACGTTGAGGCGGCTGATCCTCCCGAGCCTCAGAGAGGGAACGCCACGAATGTTTACGATGACCCGGATTCGTCCCACGTCGCGTCGGACCGCCATTGCGGTCGGCGGCCTGATCCTCGCGCTCACGCTGGGCCTGGCCATGGCCGCCTTCACCGTTCTGCCCGGCATCGTTCGGGCGGTACCGCTACCGATCGCGACCGAGGTGCTGACGGGCCGGGCGCAGTTCACCGATGACGTGACCGCGCAGCTGAAAGTCAAGCTCGACGGCAAGGCCACCTCCGTCCTGAACATGCCCGACCCATCGCGAACAGTCGTCGCGCGATTCACCGTGCAGCCGGGCGCGCAGTTCCCGTGGCACACGCATCCGGGGCCGGTGATCGTCAACGTCGTCCAGGGCACGCTGGTGTACGTCCAGGCCAGTGACTGTGTCCACCGACCGTATCCGACGGGCACCGCGTTCGTGGATCCGGGCAACAACGTCCACAGCGCGTTCAACCCGGCGTCCACGGGCGAGACGATCATCGTGGCCACCTTCTTTGACATCCCGGCCGATGGGCCGCTTTCGACCCCCGACGCCAACCAGAACCACTGCGCCATGGAAGGCGGTGCAATGGGCGGTCACTGACCTCGCTCCGACGCCGGGCGGGCCGAGCCCGCCCGGCGTCTTCGCTGCTCCGCGGCACTCCGTGCCGTCACTCCGCCGATGCTTCTTGCCGGGCTGGTCGAAGATTGAGTCCGTTGCCCCGTTGAAGCTCCCATACGGTGCGAAGAGGCCTTCATGGGTCTGAACGGAAGAGGCAGTTTGGATACCGATCTCGTGACTCGAGCACAGCAGGGCGACGAAGAGGCGTTCGCGAGCCTCGCCGTCGCGGTCGGGGATCGGCTTCACGCTGTTGCGCACCGGATCCTGCGTGACCTCGACCTCGCCGAGGACGCGTCGCAGCAGGCGCTGCTGGCCATCTGGCGCGACCTTCCGCAACTCCGGGACCCCGCCCGGTTCGAGGCCTGGGCGTACCGACTCCTGGTGCGCGCCTGCTACGCCGAGGGTCGCAAGGAGCGCCGCTGGGCACCGAACCTGCGCCTTCTTCCCTCTGACGAGCCGACGAGTCCTGACGGCCTCACCTCGGTCGTCGACCGCGACCAGCTCGAGCGCGGGTTCCGACGCCTCTCAGTCGATCATCGCGCGGTGGTCGTCATGCATCACTACCTGGACTGGCCGCTCGATCGGATCGCCGGCTCGCTCGGGGTCCCCGTCGGGACGGTTCGATCTCGACTGCATTACGCGATGCGCGCGCTTCGCGCGGCGCTCGATGCCGACGCCCGGCGGCCAACGCGGGAGGCGGCCCAATGAAGCCCGATCGCGACGCTAACGGCATCGTTCGTACGTGGCTGGAGAACGGCGTCACGCAGCTGCCCGATCGCATCCTGGACGACGTGCTCCTGGAGATCCCAGCGATCCCCCAGCGGCGGAGGTCGTGGGGCGGGGCGACCCTGCCGCAGCTCAATCGCGCGGCGCAGGTCGGGCTGGCCACGGCCGCCGTCCTGCTCGTGGTCGCGATGGGCCTCGCGGTGTTTTTGTCCGGCCGTGGGGTCGGAAGCCACGATCGGGGGGCCGACTCCGACACCGACCCCAACGCCGATGGCGCTCCCTCAGGATCCGATACGCCTGGAGGCGGGAGCGTACGTCATCGGTGACCCGTTCCCGGTGCGCGTCACGGTTGAAGTCCCGAGGGATGGACGGCGGCGCACATTTGGTCCGCTGGAAACCGGGGTATCCCGAGTTGGCGAGGGCGGCGGCGTCGCCGTCGTGATCGTCGACAACGTCGTCAGTGATCCGTGCGACGCATCACAGCCGCAGCTCGTCCCTGCGGTTGGACCCTCGGTCGACGACCTGGTCGCGGCGATCTCCAACTGGGCGGGTTTCGAGGCGACGGACCCCGTCGACGTCACGGTGGACGGGTTCCAGGGAAAGCAGTTCGAGCTGACTGCCCCAGGCAAGTCGTTCTGCCGTAGCGAAATATCCACGTGGTCGACTGTGGAGAGAACAAACGGTGTCTCCGCGAACGAAGTGAACCTGCTGCGCATCCTCGACGTGGCCGGGACGCGGGTCCTGGTCGCCGCCGCGCACCAACCAGGGAAGACGACGGCGGATCAGGTCGCCGAGATCCGCCGCGTGTTCGACTCGGTGCACTTCGCTCCGTAGGCGGTCATCGACGACGCATCGAAGCGGACCGTGGTCGGCATCGTCGTCTACTGCTCCGAGGAGGCTACCAGCGCTCCTGGCGGACGATCTCCTCGTAGCGCCACGCGGCCTCCCGCACGGTTCGGCGCGGAGAGCTTCGCCGGGTCCGCCGGATAGCCGAACGAGAGCAGGAAATCGCAGCGCCGGTCGTCGGGGAGACCGAGAAGGCGCCCCGCGAGATCGAGGTCGTAGACCGTCGCCGGCACGCTCCCGATCCCGAGCTCCCACGCGGCGAGCACCATGTCCTGCGCCGCGCGTCCGAGATCCCAGAGGTACGTCGCGAGCTGGTGCTCGTTCTTCGCCGCGGGGCGGACGAGCGCGATGGCCACGGCGGCGCCCGCCAGGTGGCCGGCATATCGCCCGACTTCGGCCAGCTCGCGGAGATGCGCCCGGTCACGGACGACGATGAACGCCCAGTCCTGACTGTTCTTCGAGCTCGCGGTGCGACGGCCCGCGTTCAGGATCCGATCGAGGTGCGCGGTCTCGAGAGGGCGGTCGGCGAACTCGCGGACGACGCGGATCGTGTTGATGGCGGTCCAGGTCTCCATCGGCCCATGTTCGCACCTGGCGCTCAGAGGCGACACGGGCTTGGTCGGTTGGCTGGCAATCGGCCTTGACAGCGGTCGTTCCATAGGAGGGAAGCCCGCCGTCCGAGTCTCCCCGCGCAAAAACATCCTTGAGGAGGTTTCTTCGCGATGAGCCGCCTGATCCGACGGTCCCTGAGCATCATCGTCCTGCTGCGCTCTTGCTTGCTGCTTCGGCGATTGCCGCGCCACCCAGCCTCGCGAAAGAGCCTACCGACACAACCGTTCAGGGCATCGACGTCGACGAGACGACGATTCCCGCAGCTCCAGCGCCTGATGGACCGCGACCGACTGACATCGGCCCAGCTCACGCGCTTCTATCTGAGCCGGATCAAGAGGCTGAACCCCGCGCTGCACGCGGTCATCACGGTCAGCCCGACCGCCCTCGCGGACGCCCGCGCGGCGGACCGGGCCCGCAACCGGGGCGATGACCGGCCGCTCCTGGGAATTCCGATCATCGTCAAGGACAACATCAACACGACCGGGATGCCGACGACCGCCGGCTCCTGGGCGCTCGCCGGGAGCAGCCCGCGGGACGCGTTCATCGTCAAGCGGCTGCGCGCTGCCGGCGCGATCATCATCGGCAAGGCGAACCTGTCCGAGTGGGCGAACTTCCGGTCGATCCCGTCGTCGAGCGGCTGGAGTGGCATCGGCGGCCAGACGAACATGGCCTATGTCCTCGACCGCAACCCCTGTGGGTCCAGCTCGGGGTCCGGCGTCGTGGCGTCTGCGGATCTTGCCGTGGCTGCAGTCGGGACCGAAACCGATGGTTCGATCGTCTGCCCCTCGGGCGCAAACGCGCGTCGTGGGAATCAAGCCGACTCTCGGCCTTCTCAGTCGCGCTGGGATCGTCCCGATCTCGGCCGACCAGGACACCGCCGGCCCGATGACCCGGAATGTGACCGATGCGGCCGTCCTGCTCGGCGCGATGACCGGCGTCGATCCAAAGGATTCGGCGACAGCCGGCGCAGCGCGGCCACGCCTTCCGCAACTACACCCAATTCCTCGACAAGAACGCGCTCCGCGGAGCGCGGATCGGCGTCTGGCGGGAAGGGACGGACACGTTCGATGGCGTTCCCGTCGACCCCGACGTCGACGCGATCATGCAGGACGTGATCGACGAGCTCGAAGACCAGGGGGCGACGGTCACCGAGGTCGAGCTTCCGATCGAGGACACGTACGGACCTGAGTTCGAGGCGCTGCTGTGCGAGTTCAAGACGGACATCCGCACCTATCTCCGGACCTATACCGGTCCGGGCTACCCGAAGAACCTCGCGGGCGCTGATCAGGTTCAACAAGGCCAACCCGGATCTCGAGGGCCCGTGGAACTCACAGATCTTCGTCGACGCCCAGGCGACGGGCGGGAGGTCCGATCCGGCCTGCAAGGCCGCTCGGGCCGACGCGACCCCGGTCGTCCAGGAGCATGCTCGCCGATCTGCTGAAGGACTTTGATGCGATCGTCGCCCCGACGAACGGGCCGGCGTGGTTGACCGATCCCGTTGGCGGTGACCTCAGCGATGGCTCCCCGTTCATCGGGTCGTCGTCGGCCTCGGCGATCAGCGGCTGGGCCGACATCACCGTTCCCGCGGGCTATGTCGATGGCGCGCTGCCGATCGGCGTCACGTTCATCGGTGGACGATGGGATGAGCCAGACCTCATCGGCTTCGCGTTCGACTTCGAGGAGGCATCGCAGGTCAGGGTTCCGCCGCAGTTCCTGCCGACGCTGCCGTGAAGGCGCCGCGCGCCGGCTGAGATCACGGCGCCGACAATCGAAGACTGATCCGGCTCCGGCGTGCCACGCGCGCCGGAGCCTTCTCGTGCGCCAGCCGAAGATTGAAGTTCCCATCGGTGTGGCGGGCCCATACCGTGTGAGGTGCATCGGTCTGAACCGATGCCGTCATGCGGAAGGGTGATGGATACCGATCTCGTGACTCGAGCTCAGCGAGGTGACAGGGAGGCGTATCGCTCTCCTTGCCACCGGGTTCGCGGATCGGTTCCTCGCCGTGGCGCGCAGGATCCTGCGCGACATCGACCTCGCCGAGGACGCGACGCAGCAGGCGCTGCTGACCGTCTGGCGAGACCTCCCGCAGCTCCGCGACCCGGCGCGCTTCGAGGCCTGGTCGTATCGGCTCCTCGTGCGCGCCTGCTATGCCGAGGGCCGGAAGGAACGTCGCTGGGCACCGAACATTCGCCTCCTGCCGGCTGACGAGCCGATGGTGGCGGATGGTCTCGACTCCGTCGTCGACCGCGATCAGCTCGAGCGCGGCTTCCGACGGCTCTCACTCGATCACCGAACCGTGGTGGTGCTTCACCACTACCTCGACCTGCCGATCGAACGGGTCGCCGAGATCGTCGGCATCCCGATCGGCACCGCGAACTCTCGACTTCATTACGCGATGCGCGGGCTGCGCGCGGCGCTCGACGCCGATGCGCGGCCCACGGCGCAGGAGGCTGCCCGATGAGCACCGATCGCGACACCACGCGCATCGTTCGGTCGTGGCTGCAGACGGACGAGCACGAGTCGGCGGACCGCGTCCTCGACGCCGTGCTCGACCAGCTCGACACGACCCCACAGCGCCGCGCCACCTGGTGGCCGGCGCGGAGGACTCCCACGATGAACAAGTTCGTTGCGTCTGGCCTCGGTGCGGCTGCCGTCGTGGTCGCCGCTGCTCGTCGGCTATCAGGTGTTCGGAGTCCAACACCGGTTTGGGGGGTGGGCCGAGCGACACTCCTGAGCCATCCGCCACTCCGAAGGCATCCGTCGCCGAGCCGTCGCCTTCCGTCGAGGCAGGCCTCCCCGAGGGTACCGTTTGCTTTCTCGGACGGGACATTGGGCGGAGGCGCGCCGTTCACGGTCACGATTCCCGCCCCGGCTGGTACGGGGATCCGCTGAGGGCATCCTCGCCAAGAATGAGAACGTCAACCCACCGGACGGAGCGGCGTATCATCGTCTTCGGTGGAGACCTGTACGTGTACGGGGACCCGTGCCAATGGGAATCACGATGCCGGATACGCTGCCACGACGGTCGATGAGCTCGTCGGCGCGCTCTGACGGCCCAGGCGTCGCGCGATGCCTCGGAGCCGGTGGACATCACGGTGGATGGCTACGCCGGCAATCGATCACGCTCCACGTGCCGGATGACGCGGTGTTCAGCGACTGCGACCGCGCACGTTTGGCAGCTGGGCGTATGTGCGTAACGGGGTCATGACCCAACTCCGTCGCGGTACCACCAGGGACCGGGCCAGATCGACGAGCTCTGGATCGTCGACGTGGACGGTGTGGTCACGGTCATCGATGCGGGCCACTACGACGGAACGCCGGCCGAGGACGTCGCTGAGCTTCACGCGATCGTCGAGTCGATCACCTTCGATAAGTCGTCTCCGTAGCGTTCGATGGGCGGCGGCATCCACGGGTCGCCCGCCCTTGCTGCGCCCGAGGCCGGCCGGTTCTGATCCAGCACCTCCAACTGCGAGGCTGGACCGCCCTCACGGCATACTGTCGCCCGACCGGCGAGCAAGCGACGCCAATCGCCTCGCCGTAGAGCACCGATAGAGCGCGGGTGGGCATCGTTGCCTCGTCGCGACCCGGCAATCGGTAACGGAGGGATCCCGCCTGTGGCGGCGGACGTGATGGACTTTCGCCTTCTTGGCGCGCTCGAGGTGTCCGCGAACGGCGCCGTCGCGGAGCTCGGCCCGCCGAAGCAGCGCGCGCTGCTGGCGATCCTGCTGCTCCACGCCGGAGAGATCGTGCCGATCGATCGGCTCATCGACCTGCTGTGGGGCGAGAGCGCTCCGCGCACGGCGGCGCACTCGATCCAGATCTACGTCTCCGACCTGCGCAAGGCGCTGGAGTCGCTCGGCGGCGGCCGCCAGGTCCTTGCGACGCGAGCGCCCGGGTACCAGCTCGACACGGATCCCGAGACGATCGACGCGCGGCGGTTCGAGCGGCTCGTCGAGGAGGGGACGCGACAGCTTCGCGAGGGCGACCCCGACGGAGGCGCCGAGGCCCTGCGCACCGCGCTGCGGCTGTGGCGCGGGCCTGCCCTCTCCGACTTCGCGTACGAGGAGTTCGCCCAGCCCTACATCCGTCGCTTCCACGACCTCCACCTCGACGCGATCGAGCAGGTTGCTGCCGCGGAGCTGGAGGCGGGGCGGGCTGCCGAGGTCGTGCCGATGCTTGACGCCGCCATCCGCGAGGACCCGCTGCGCGAGCGTTCCCGAGAGCTCCTCATGCTGGCCCTGTACCGCAGCGGCCGCCACGCCGAGGCGCTGCGCACCTACCAGCAGCTGCGGACGACGCTGGTGGACGAGCTCGGCCTCGATCCGTCGCCGCCGCTGCAGCGGCTGCAGGAGCGGATCCTGCTCCACGACCCGTCGCTGCTGCCGCAGCCGGAGCAGCCGGCGCCCGAGGCGTCTCACCGAAACCCGTACAAGGGCCTGCGACCGTTCAGCGAGGCCGATGCGGCCGACTTCTTCGGCCGCGACGCGCTCGTCGAGCGGCTGCATCGGCGCCCTGCGAGACGGGCTCGCATCTCGTCGCGCTGGTCGGCCCGTCCGGGTCCGGCAAGTCGAGCGCGATCGCCGCTGGCCTGATTCCGCGCCTGCGCGCCGGCGCCATCCCCGGCTCGGACCGCTGGGTCATCGCGCAGATGGTCCCGGGCACGAACCCGCTGGCCGAGGTCGAGGCCGTCGTCGCCGCGGCCGCGGGCGTCCCGACGGGTCTGGCGACGCTGCTCGACGCCAAGGCGGCTCCGGATGGCGCGGCGATCGCCGCTCCGGATGATGCCCGAGGGCGGCCGCGTGCTGCTCGTGATCGACCAGTTCGAGGAGCTGTTCACGATCACCGATGAGGTCGCCCGCCGGCGCTTCCTCGACGCGATCGCCCGCGCGGTGTCGCGAGCCGGACACGCAGA
Organism: uncultured Chloroflexia bacterium; assembly: GCA_963797855.1. Lineage (GTDB taxonomy): Bacteria > Chloroflexota > Limnocylindria > QHBO01 > QHBO01 > JACDBZ01. The sequence goes on from CAWCQX010000006.1 coordinate 73,096, forward strand.
TCACCGTGCTGCTCTCGCTGCGGGCCGACTACTACGATCGGCCGCTCCTCCATCCCGAGTTCGCCAAGGTCTTCACTCCCGGCGTCGAGAACGCGCTGCCGATGACGCGCGAACGAGCTCGAGGCGGTCGTCGTCGGCCCTGCCGAGCGCGGCGGGGTCGCCGTCGAGCCGCCCCTGCTGGCCGAGCTGGTCGCCGATGCGGCCGATCGGCCCGGCACGCTGCCGCTGCTGGAGTTTGCTCTCACCGAGCTCTTCGACCAGCGAACCCAGGCCGCGCTGACGCTGGAGGGTATCGCGCGCTCGGCGGGATCCGGGGCGTCCTGTCGCGCAGCGCGGAGGCGATCTACGACGGGCTGAGAGCTGACGAGCAGCGGGTGGCGATGCAGGTCTTCCTGCATCTCGTCCAGCTCGGCGTCGGCACGACCGAGTCCCGCCGACGGCTGCCGCTGGCGGACCTGACGGGCCTTGACCTCGATCCTGTCGCGCTGTCCGCCGTGCTCGAGGCCTTCGGTCGCCGCCGGCTGCTCTCGTTCGACCGCGAGTCGACCACGCAGCAGGCGACCGTCGAGGTCGCGCACGAGTCCCTCTTCCGCGAATGGGATCGGTTGGCCGGCTGGATCGACCGCCACCGCAGTGCCCTGCAGCGATACGAGGCATTGATGGCCGCGACCGAGGAGTGGCAGGCGGCCGACAGGCATGCCGACTACCTGCTGACGGGGACGCGGCTCGCGGAGTTCGAATCGTGGATCGATGACGCAACGGTCCAGATCACCGGACGCCAGCGAGAGTTCATCGCCGCGGGACTCGAGCGACGAAGTGCGGAGCAGGAGGCGGAGCGATCGCGCGCGGAGGCCGAGCGTCGCATGGAGCGACGCGCCCGAACACGATTGCTGGCGCTCGCCGGTGTGGTCGTGCTGGCGATCGGCTCGGTTGGGTATGCCATCTGGGCCGGCCTCTTCACCGAGACCCCCCATGTCGCCCTTCTCCACGACGGCCTTGGCCAGGTCGATGCCATTTCTGAGGAGGGCTTTGATCGGGCCGTCTCCGAGTTCGGCCTGATCGGGGAGGACCAGATCATTGACAACTATGCAGATGTGGGAAGCGAGCTGGGCGCCTTATCGGAGGGTGGCGCCGATCTGGTCCTGTTTGAGCGGAACGTGGACCCGATCCTCGACGTCGCGCTCGACCATCCGGGAGTCAGGTACGTCTTCGGCTTTCCGGTCGAGGAAGCGCCAAACGTCTCGTTCATGCAACTGGCCGACAACCAAAGCTCGTATCTCGCAGGGGTCGCGGCGGCGCTGAAGTCGCGAACCGGCACGATCGGGTTCGTGGGAGGGGTCGACGCCGGGTTCATCTGGCCGTTCCATGCGGGTTACGAGGCCGGCGCGAGGTCAGTCGACCCCGAGATCGTGGTGCTCTATGAATATGTGCGCGAGTATCCGGACCTGTCCGGTTTCGATGATCCAGGTTCTGCCGAGGTGGCCGCACGCAGCCTCTACGAAGCCGGCGCCGACATCGTGTTCCACGCCGCCGGCGACTCGGGAGTCGGGGTCTTCGAGGCGGCGACGACGATGTCAACGGACGATCGGAAGCTCTGGGCGATCGGCGTGGACAGCGACCAGTACGACAC
>CAWCQX010000007.1:0-112340 GCA_963797855.1 uncultured Chloroflexia bacterium
CGGTAGTCATCGAAGGGGATCGGTTCCACGCTCTCGACGACCTCACGCCCGTCGCGCTCGACCGTGAGCTCGATCGGGCCATCGCCGACGATGCCGAGGCCGCGCAGCACCTCGGTGCGCGGCAGGAAGATCGGCCGGAAGGCGGGGACGGTGGCCGGCCCGTCGCGCGGCACGAGCGGCTCGATCGCGGCCAGGACGTCCTCGATCGGCGTGCCGGCGATGGCGGTGATCCGGTTGCCGACGAGGGCCTCGTTCGGCGGGGCGGCGGCCGTGATCGTCACGCCCTCGGCGAACTCGTAGACGGTGAGCGGCAGCGCCGGGCCCTGGCTTCCGTTCAGCGGCAACGCGAACTGGTGGCCATCGCGACCCTCGCGGCTGAGGAGGCCGGTGACGCGCATGAGCTCGACGACCGCCTCCTCCGGCGTGTAGCCGGGGAGCGCGGCCTCGTAGGCGTCGAGCGCGGCCACGAAGTCCTCGCGCTCGATCCCGTGCCACGCGTTCGGGTGCGTCCGATCGAGCGAGGCCAGCAGCCCCTCGAGGTCGAGCGCGACCGGATCGGGCTCGGCGGTCTCCGCCGGCGCAGAAGGCGAAGGTGGCGCGGGCGTATCGGTCCGGCGTTCGGTCGCGGTGGGCGCGGGGCTCGCGCAGCCGGCCACCACGAGGGCCAGGAGCAACGCGAACCGCGGTGCGCGGCGAATCCTCATCCGGGAGTGATACGCGGCGTGGAGCGAATCGGTTCGGTCTTCCCCCGGTTGCCGCTCGGCCGCTCGGCGGGTACCATGCCCGCTCGCAACCAGCGCTCTTCGACCCGATCGGTGCTGCCCGCAGGCGCCCGACCCACCAGAGGACATCACCACACCCATGGACCTGGAGCTGACCCTCGACGCACGCGAGGCCCACGGCAAGGCGAACAAGCGCCTGCGCCGGGCCGGCATCGTGCCTGGCATCGTCTTCGGCAAGGGCGAGCCCTCGACCCCGGTCCAGGTGGACGGCAAGGTCTTCGAGACGCTCTACCGCCAGGCGGGCCGGACCTCGGTGGTCAACATGCGCCTCCCCGGAACGAGCGCGACGGCGAGCGGCATCATCAAGAGCGTCCAGCGCAACCCACTGAGCGGTGGCGCGATCCACGTCGACTTCTTCCTCGTCAGCCTCAAGACGGAGATGGAGATCGACGTCCCGCTCGTCTTCACGGGCGAGGCCCCCGCGGTCGAGGAGACCGGCGGCACCCTGCTCCACAACCTGTCCAGCCTCCACGTCAAGGCGCTGCCGAACGACATTCCGCACGAGATCGTCGTCGACGTCTCGGTCCTGCACAGCCTCGACGTCGCCATCCACGTCCGCGATCTCAACCTCAACCGCGATCTCGTTCAGGTCCTGACCGATGGCGAGACGCTCGTCGCGACCGTCGTCCCGCCGCGCGTCGAGGAGGAGGAGCCGGAGCCGGTCCTCACCGAGGAGGAGCTCGAGGCGGCAGCCGCCGAGGCTGCCGAGGGCGAGGGCGCCGAGGGCGAGGGTGCCGAGGGTGGCGAACCGTCCGGCGGCGCCGATGGCGGCCAGAGCGAGGGCGAATCCGAGTCCTGACCCGGCTCCGGACCTCGCAACGTTCGACCCGGGCTAGTCCCCGATCAGCTCCTGCACCTCGGCCCGGATCGCCTCGACGTCCATCTCCAGGATGTAGCCGCGGCCATCGCCACGGTCGCCCGCGAAGGTGATGAGGGGCGGCTGGATGACCAGCTCGTTGACCTCGGCATCGTCTGCGCGGCGCGCGAGCTCCATCAACGTGAACAGCTCGTCGAGCGGAAGGTCGGTCTCCAGCGAGTCGAGACCGTCGAGCAGCGCGGCGACATCGATCTCGGTCTCGGGATCCACGAGGCGCTGGACGAGGTCCAGGACGACTTCCTGCTGCCGGCCCATCCGGCCGTAGTCCTGGTCGACGCGCGTGCGCACGTAGCCGAGCGTCTGCTCGGCGTCGAGGGTCTGCGTGCCAGCCTCGAGGTCGAGGCCGACCACCGGGTCGACGAGCGGTTCCTCGGGCGAGACCTCCACCCCATCGACCGCGTCGACGAGCGAGGCGAAGTCGTCCATGTCGAGCAGGACGTGGCCGTCGATCTCCGTCCTCGTAGAGCGCCTCCATGGCTCCGACCAACGCCTCCATCCCCTGGTCGGCGTAGAGGCCGTTGATCTTGCGGGGATACGTCGTCCCGTCGGCGAGCGGCACGTCGACCGTGTCGCGCGGAAGCGAAACGAGGCTCAGCTCCGACTGGTCGGCAGAGAGGCTGACGAGCATCAGCGCATCGGTGTTGATCGGCTCGCCGGCCTCCTCCCGGTGCGCGTTGCGGTCGGTGCCGACGTACAGGATCGTCCACCGCCGGTCCATGAGCTCGGCCGACAGCGTCGGCGCGGCGGTTGGCTCGGGAGTCGGCTCCGCCGTTGGGCTGGCGGCGGGCTCTTCCGCCGAGCATGACCCGAGCAGAAGACCGATCACGGCGGCCCACACCAGGATGGCCATGCCGCGGGGATGGACAGAAGGTCGTTGCATGTGGGCATGATCGGTGTGCATGACCGATGCCCCGCGCCCGATCACGGTCGCCGAGTACGAGCCGCTGGCACGCGCCCGGATGGATCCGGGCGCCTGGGACTACCAGGCCGGGGGCGCCGGCGACGAGGTCTCGCTCGCCGACAACCGCGCCGCGTGGGACCGAATCCGCCTCCGCCCGAGCGTCCTGGTCGACGTCTCCTCGCGAACCCCGGCGACGACGGCCCTCGGCGTGGACCTCGCCCATCCGATCGTCGTGGCGCCGACGGCCGACCACTCGTTGTCCCACCCCGATGGCGAGCGCGCCACCGCCCGCGGTGCCGCGGCGACCGGCGGGGTCTTCACCCTGTCGACGATCTCATCGGTCGCGATGGAGGACGTGGCCGCTGCCGCGCCCGGCGCACCGCGCTGGTTCCAGCTCTACGCGCCCGCGGATCGCGATGCGTGCCAGGCGCTCGTCGAGCGAGCCGCGGCCGCCGACTACTCGGCCGTGGTCGTGACCGTCGACCTGCCGATGCCCGGCAACCGCGAGCGTGACCGGCGCAGCGGGTTCGAGATCGACCTCGGAACGCACCTGCCGCCGGAGCAGCCGGTCGACCCCGAGACCGGCATCGTCGTCCTCCCGACCCTCGACTGGGACGAGCTCGCCTGGCTGCGCTCCGTCTGCCCGATCCCGTTGCTCGCGAAGGGCGTCCTCCGCGCCGATGACGCCATCCGGGCAGTCGACGCCGGATGCGAGGGCGTCTGGGTCAGCAACCACGGCGGGCGGCAGCTCGACACGGCCGTCGCGCCCGCCGATGCCCTCCCCGAGATCGCCGACGCGGTCGGCGAGCGGGCGCTGCTGATCGTCGACGGCGGCGTGCGGCGCGGGATCGACGTCCTGAAGGGGATCGCGCTCGGCGCGGACCTCGTCGGCGATCGGCCGCCCGGCGCTCTGGGGCCTGGCCGTCGACGGGGCCGATGGGGTCCAGCGCGTCCTCGAGCTGCTGCGCGACGAGCTCTCGCTGGCGATGGCGCTCACCGGCTGCCGATCGGTCGACGAGATCACTCCGGATCTCCTCGTCCGACCTCATGCGTAACGGATGACGCCGTGACGGCGACTCGCCGCTACCCTTCGTCCCGATGAAGCCTCGTCGACACCTCGCGCTCGTCGTCGTGCCGCTGCTGGTCATCGTCCTCGCCGCGTGCGGCGGCGTCCAGACCGCCGCGTGCTCCCTGTTCGGCTACGCGCGTCGAGATCCAGGCCGATCTGAACGAGCTGCTCGCGCTCGACCCCGCGCTCGTGGCGCAGTCGGGAACGCCGGAGAACGCGGCGGCGCTCGAGGCGATCGACAGCCTGGATGCAACCCGCGCCGAGGGACAGGATGCGCTCGATGCCGCAGCCGACGACGTCGGCCCGGTGATCGAGAGGGCATTCCAGGCCGCGCTCGACGCGACCGAGATCGGAGCGGCGAACCTGCGGACGGCCGTGGAGTCGGGCGATCCGGCCGCGGTGACGGAGGCGATGGGCGACGTCCAGCTCGCCGCCAACGCGATCGACACGTTCATGACCGCGCTTGGGGACTCGCGATTCGAGTGCGGCGAGGCGGCCGCACCATCGACGACCGAGGGGTCGAGCGCATCGGCGCTGGCCTCGGCGAGTGCCAGTGCCTCGGCCTCGGCGCCACCATCCGACACGCCCACGCCGATCGCCGAGCGCAGACGGCCGTCCCCGACTCCGGAGCCAACGCCGACTCCGACGCCGAGCCCCACGCCGACTCCAACGCCGAGTCCGACGCCATCACCCACGCCGAGTCCGACGCCGAGCCCCACGCCGTCGCCGACTCCGACGCCGACGCCGAGCCCGACGCCATCGCCGACCCCGACGCCAACCCCGAGCCCCACGCCGATCGCCGACGGCAACTCCGAGCCCGACGCCAACCGCGAGCCCGACGCCGTCGCCTTCACCGACCGAGACCGCGAGCCCGTCGGCGGAGCCCTCGCCATCGCCGAGCGGCGAATCCGGCGATCAGGGGCCGGGGCCGATGCCGTGGCTCGCTCGGCCTGGTGCTCGTCGCGGTGGCCGGCGGAGCGATCTACGTCTGGTACCAGAACCGGGAAGAGCCGGCCGACGCCGTCGACGTGACTGACGAGGGACTGCCCCCGGAGGACCAGCCACCGGGCAGCCCGCCACCGCCCCCGCCGCCTACCCAGGGCTGAGCGGTCGATGACGACCCAGCAACCCCTCGACAACGTCCCGATCCTCGTCTTCCTGTTGATCTTCGTGCTGGTCAACGTGGCCGCCTACGAGATCGGCTATCGGGCCGGCCTGTGGGCACAGGCGCGAGGCCAGAAGGGGGAGGAGGGCCCGACGGGAATCGTCGTCGGATCGGTGCTCGCGCTCATGGCGTTCCTGCTCGCGATCACGGTGGGCATGGCGTCGGACCGATTCGACAATCGGCGGAGCCTCGTCCTCGCCGAAGCGAACGCCATCGGGACCACGTATCTCCGCGCGGGGTACCTATCGGAGCCGGCGTCGTCGGATTCCCGGGAGCTCCTCACCGAATACGTCCCGCTTCGGATCGCCACGGGCGAGGGGCTCGAGGAGGCGATTCAACGCTCGGAGGAGATCCAGCGCGAGCTGTGGCTGATCGCGGAGGACGTCGCGCGCACCGAAGGCTCGGACGTCGTCGCGCTGTACATCGAGTCCCTGAACGAAGTGATCGACCTGCACGAGTCGCGGATCGTCGCCGGCGTGTACGCCCGCGTTCCGCCCACGATCCTGTGGCTCCTCGTCGGCGGCATCATCCTCAGCCTCGGGATGGTCGGCTACAACGCCGGCCTCGACAAGAAGCGGAGCCCGATCCTCGCGATCGTGCTCATCCTCTCGCTGGGTGCCGTGGTCTGGCTCGTCGTCGATCTCGACCGACCTTCCGACGGGCTGATCCAGACGAGCCAGCAGCCGCTCATCGACCTCCAGGAGACGATCGAGGCACTCCCCTAGGGCGGCTCCCGGACGACTTCGCGAGATCACGCTATCCTGCGGCGCCGTGCGACTGCTCATCGTCGAGGACGAGCTCGACCTCGCCACCGCTCTAGCCACCGGGTTGCGCCGCGAAGGCTATGCGATCGATACCGCCGCGAACGCCGCCGAGGCGCGCGAGCGCCTCGAGGACGTTCCGTACGACGTGGTGTGCCTGGACCTCGGCCTGCCCGACGGCGACGGTCGCGAGGTCTGCCGCCAGCTTCGTGCCGGCGAGCTCCTGCTGCCGGGCGCGACGCCACCGCGCGTCCTGATGCTGACCGCCCGGGACGGTCTCGACGATCGAGTGGGGGGCCTGGACGACGGGGCCGACGACTACCTGGTCAAGCCGTTCAGCTTCGCGGAGCTCGCGGCTCGGGTTCGCGCCCTTGCCCGCCGCCCGACGATCAACGGCGGGGCGACGATCCGGCTGGGGAGCCTCGGGCTCGATGCCGCGCGGCACGAGGCTCGCCGCAACGACCATCGGCTCGACCTGACGCCAAAGGAGTTCGCCCTCCTCCGGTACTTCATGCTCCATCCGAGCGAGGTCCTGACACCGGAGCGCCTGCTCGAGCACGTCTGGGACGATCGGGCCGACCCGTTCACGAACACGGTCCGCGTCACCGTCAGCAACCTTCGTCGCAAGCTTGCCGAGGCGGGCTCCGGGCAGCCCATCGAGACGGTCGTCGGGGTGGGGTATCGCTTCGCGGAGGGCGTCGCATGAGGCGGTCGCCAATCCGGCCTCTCGCCGCATTCGTTCGATCGGTCCGATTCCGCCTCGCGATGCTCGTGACGATCGCCCTGCTCGTGACGGCGGGCGTGCTCGTGCTGGGCATGAACGTCGCCCTCGATACGGTCGCGGCGACGATCCCGGAGGAGCAGCCGACGACGCTCGAGGGGGAGCTGCTGCGCATCCTCGACATGAGCATTGCCGAGCTCGACGGAAGCGGCGAGGCCGGGACCGATGCACTGCGGAGAGTCGAGCAGGCCGTCCAGGATCAGACGCTCCAGCAGGTTCGCGATCTTTCGCTCGCGGCGCTCCTCCTGCTGGTGCCGGTCGGCCTCGCCATCGGCTGGGTGGTCGCAGGCCGGGTCGTGCGACCGGTCGGCACGATCGCCGGCGTCGCGCGGGAGATCGAGGCGACCGATCTCTCGCGGCGGATCCGTCTCGGCGGTCCACCCGACGAGATGCGCGATCTCGCCGACACCTTCGACGCCATGCTCGACCGGCTCGATCGAGGCGTGCGGACCCAGCGCCGCTTCGTCGAGGACGCCTCGCACGAGCTGCGGAATCCGTTGGCGGTCATCCGGACGACCCTCGATGTCGCGCTCGCGGAGCCCGAGGACGCCGAGGGCCTGCGCAGCGCTGCCGAGGTGGCGCGTCGGACGGCCGACCGGATGTCGACGACGGTCGACGAGCTCATGGCGCTCGCCAGGACGAGTGCCCAGCCCGAGCAGACGCACGTCCGTCGACCTGGCCGAGGTGGTGGCCGAAGTCGCCCAGGAGTACGACGCGGAGGCCGCGACCCGCGGCGTCCGGCTGTCACGGCTCGCTCCGTCCGGCCTGGTCGTCGGCGGGGACCGGACAGCACTGAAGCGCGCCCAGGCGAACCTCGTCTCGAACGCGCTCCGCGTGGCGCCCTCCGGGTCGGTGGTCCACTGCCGCGCCGGGCGTGCCGGTGGATGGCTGTGGTTCGGGGTCCGCGATGTCGGACGCGGGATCGCGCCCGACGATCAGGCCCTCGTCTTCCGCCGCGCCTGGCGCGACGGGGCTCCGACCGCGGAGGGCGACGGGCAGGGCCTGGGGCTGGCCCTCGTTCGCCAGATCGCCGAGGCACATGGCGGCACGGTCAGCGTGGCCTCGGTCCCCGGGCACGGCGCGAGCTTCGTCGTGTGGCTGCCGGACCGCTCGGCCGACGCAAAGGCGGTCCCGATAGCCGAGCTCCGGGCGATGGCCGACCCGCTCTGGACGGTGGACGCGGCCTCCTGACCTGGATCTCTTTACGTCGCGCTTATCCCGTCCGAACGCCGACGTTATCGGCCGTTTCCTAGCCTCCGGTTCACTGCCCGGACCGGCATCGGTCCGACCTGCATCCGACCGTACCGATCCGGAGGCCCGCTCCCGTGGACGACCCCTTCGCCGGCGACGATCGTCAGCACAAGCAGCTGGCGCGACCTGCCGCCGACCCCACCTCTCGTCTGGCCCACCACCCCATCGTTCGCGGCCGCGGCGGCCGGCGTCGGTGCATCCCCGATCCCGCGGCCGCAGCCCCGAGGCGGCCCCGACGCCGCCTCGTCATCGGCACCGCCCTCCTGGTCGCGGCCGTCGTCCTCGTCGGCACCGGGCTGCTCGCCACCGGCAACCCGATCGGCGCGCTGCTGGCCGCAACCGCTGGTGGTCCCGGCGGGGCCGGACAAGGGGGCCGCGCTGCTCCCGCCGAGCGGTGAGCCGCTCGCGGACATGGCCGAGAGGCTCCTGCCCTCGGTCGTGCAGATCGAGGCCGACGGCGCCATGGGCTCCGGCTTCGTGGCGGCCGATGGGGGCCTCATCCTCACCGCATCGCATGTCGTCGGTCGATCGGAGACGGTCACGCTCCGGCTCCAGGACGGGACGAGCGTCTCCGGCGCGGTGGTCGCGGTCGACAAGTCCATCGACACCGCCGTCATCCGGGCCGATGAGAGCGCCGCGACCGATCTGAAGCCCCTCCCGCTCGGCGCCCTCGCCGACGTGCAGGTGGGCGAGATGACGATCGCCATCGGAAGCCCGTTCGGGCTGAGCCAGACGGTCACCACCGGCATCGTGAGCGCGCTCGGCCGCACCGTTCCGACGCCGATGGGCGAGCTTCACGACCTGATCCAGACCGATGCCGCGATCAACTCCGGCAACTCCGGCGGTCCGCTGATCGACGGGGAGGGTCGGGCGATCGGCATCAACACCGCCATCGCGAGCGCCTCCGGCGGCAGCGACGGCATCGGCTTCGCGGTGCCGGTCGACCAGGCCAAGCAGATCCTGGACAAGGTCAAGGACGGCACGTGGAAGCCGGAGGACAACAACCCCGCCGACAGCCTGGACCCGTTGGGTGGGCTCTTCGACCAGTTCCTCGGGCCTGACGGGCTCGACGGCCTGGGCGACCTGTTCGGACTTGGGCCCGACGGATCGCAGCCGCCGGATTCCGGCGGGTCGGACATGGCCGACCAGATGCTGCGCCAGCTGCTCGACGAGTTCCTGCGGCAGCTTGCCCCCGATGCCCAGGCCGCCCCGCAGCCGGCACCGGATCCCGCGCCGGACGGTTCGACCGACCCGGGCGCCGACGCGCTCGACCAGCTGATGCAGCAGCTCATGGACGAGCTGCTCCGGAGCCTGAGCCCTGACGGGTCGACACCCGCCCCCGATGGGAGCACCGACGGCCAGGGAGGAGCATGACCGTGAGCATCGACCTTTCCACCACTCGTCTCGCCCAGGTCCGCCACGAGCTGGGCCAGGTCATCGTCGGCCAGGATCGGGTCGTCGATCGACTGCTCGTCGCCGTGCTGGCAGGCGGGCACGTCCTTCTCGAGGGCGCGCCCGGCCTCGGCAAGACGCTGCTGCTCTCGACCCTGGCGCGGACCCTCGGCGGCTCGTTCAATCGCATCCAGTTCACGCCGGACCTGATCCCGTCCGACATCGTCGGGACCCGGATCTTCCGGCCCTCGTCGGAGGCCTTCGACGTCGAGCCCGGGCCGATCATCGCCAACGTGGTCCTGGTCGACGAGATCAACCGGGCTCCCGCGCGCGTCCAGTCGGCGCTGCTGGAGGCGATGGCCGAGCGGCAGGTCACCGTCGGCGGTCGCACCTTCCCGATGCCGCAGCCGTTCCTGGTCGTGGCCACCCAGAACCCCGTCGAGTCGGAGGGGGTCTATCCGCTCGCCGAGGCGCAGCGCGACCGCTTCCTCATGCGGGTCCCGGTCGACTACCCGACCCCGACCGAGGAACGGGCGATCGTCGCGCGCATGGCGGACGAGCCGCCCGAAGCCGCGCGACTGCTGGATCCCGCCGACGTCGTCGATCTTCAGCACGCCGCGCGGCGAGTGACGATCGACGAAGCGGTGACCGACTACGCGATCCGGCTCGTGCTCGCGACTCGCGATCCTGCGGCGCACGGGCTCCAGAAGCTCGTCGGGCTCCTCGAGTACGGCGCGAGCCCGCGGGCCTCGCTGGGCCTGGTCCGGAGCGCCCGGGCCATGGCGCTCCTGCGCGGACGCATGCAGGCGGTGCCACAGGACGTCTACGACGTCGCGTACGACATCCTCAACGCGCGCCTCGCGCTGTCCTACCGGGCATTCGCCGAGGGGTTCACGATCGACGACGTCCTCGTCGAGCTGCTCACGACGGTCCCGGCTCCCGGAACGATCCAGTGGTCGCATCCGGCGGTCGCCGCCGACGCCCCTCGCCGGCCTACGCCGAAACCGCGGCATACGCCAGCGCCAGTCCCGTCGCGCGGCGCCCCCGATCGTCCTGCCGGACGACCGACCGGCCGAGCGATGACCTCGGCACAGGGTGCCGGTCCCGACCTGCCGGCGAGGCTCCGCCGCCTCGAGCTCGCGGTCAGCCACAAGGTCTTCGGTCGCCGCGACGGCCGTCATCCCTCGCTGGTGCTCGGCCACGGTGTCGAGCCCGGAGAGGCACGGCCGTACGAGCCGGGCGACGACGTCCGCCGGATGGACTGGGCGATCCTCGCCCGGACCGGCGAACCGCACGTCCGCGACGCGATCCAGGAACGCGACCTCGACGTCGCGGTCCTGGTCGATCGGTCCGGCAGCCTCGACTTCGGGACCGTCGGCTGGCGCAAGGCCGATCTGGCTCTCGCCGTCGCTTCGGCCGTCTCCGAGCTCGCCGTCCTCGGCGGCGACCGCATCGGCGCGGTGGTGGCGACCGCCGATGGACCGCGGATCATGCCGATCCGCGGTGGTCGACGGCACCTGACGGCCATCATGGGCGGCCTCTCGCGGTCACCACTCGGGGGGCAGGTCGATCTCGGTCGCGCCATCGACGGTCTCCGACACGTCCTGCGACGGCGTGGGCTCGCGATCGTGATCTCGGACTTCATCGCTCCCATCGAGACCTGGCGACCGGCGCTGGCGCGGCTCGGGCGTCGAAGCGAGATCATCGCCATCGAGGTCATCGACCCGCGCGAGCTCCGACTGCCCGATGTCGGCCTGCTCGTGATCGAGGATCCAGAGACCGGCCACCAGCGGACGATCGACACGGGTGACGAGCGCTTCCGCGTCCGCCTGGCCGAGGTCGCCGATCGCCGAAGCGCCGCGAGGTCATCCGCGATCCGGGGAGCGGGGGCGACGCACCTGCGACTCCGCACGGACACGGAGTGGACCGGTCCACTCGCGGCCTGCCTGTACCGACACCGACGCGCGCGAGCACTGGGCCGACATACGGCATCCCATCCCACCACCGGAGCCGCCCGATGATCCCGTTCGCACCAGATCTCACGTTCCTCGCGCCCGAGCGGTTCGCACTCCTCCTGGTGCCGCTGTCGCTTGCCCTGCTGTACCTCGTCAGGCAGCGCCGACGCCACGCGTACGTGGTCCGATTCACCGATCCGGACCTGATCGACACGGTGGCTCCGCGGCGCCCGGGCCTTCGACGTCATCTCGTCGCCGCGGTCTACCTGGCGGCGACGGCCCTGCTCGTCGTCGCGGCTGCGCGGCCGGCCCTGGCGACCGAGGTCGCGAACGAGCCGACGGTCGTGCTCGCGTTCGACACCTCGATCTCGATGGAGGCGACGGATGTGACGCCGAGCCGGATCGTTGCGGCCCAGGAAGCTGCGCACCGGTTCATCGAGGTCGTGCCCGCCGGTGTCCGTGTCGGCCTCGTCGCGTTCGACCAGACGGCGCGGGTCGTCATCCCGCCCACGACGTCGAAGATGGTCCTCGACCGCGCGATCGACCGGCTGTCATTGGGCGAGGGCACGGCGATCGGCGAAGCCATCTACACGTCGCTGGACCTGCTCGAGTCGGACTCGACGGCCGATGCGCAGGAAGCGGCAGGCTCGATCGTGCTGATGTCGGACGGCGACACGACCACCGGTCGGCCTGAAGGGCGACGCCGCCCGCGACGCCCAGCGCCGTGGCGTCAAGGTCAGCACCGTCGCATTCGGCACCGACCATGGGTCGGTGACGGTCGACTTCATGTCGGTGCCCGTCCCCGTCGATCGCGAGGCGCTTCGTGACATCGCCGAGACCACCGGGGGCAAGGTCTTCGAGGCGGAGTCGGCCGAGGAGATCGTGTCCGTGTTCGAGGACCTCGGCGAGGGCGTCGGCACGCGGACGGAGCCGCGCGAAATCACCGATGGCCTTGCGCTTGCCGCACTTGTGGCGGCCGTTGCGGCCGCAGCCGGCTCGCTGGCCTGGTTCGCTCGCATCCCCTGATCGATCACCGTCCCGCCAGGGCATCGTCAGGGGCGTCAGGTAGATTGAGCGCCACTCTGCCTACGATTCAAGGGCGGCAAGGCCCGCCTCCCGGTGGCCGTTGCCGGTCTGTCTCATTCCTCGAGAGGGTGTTGGGTTGGCCGCGGACAAGCAGTACCAGCATGCAGCCGGCAGCCTGGCCTTCGTCTCCGATCCCGATTGGGGGCCGCGGCGGCGCTCACGACAACGCATCCTGATGGTTGGATGCCACGCGGGCGGCGAAGTGGGCCTGGTCGTGCTGGCAGGAGTGGCGGCGCCGGCCGGTGGTCGGTGTTCGAGGTGATGGATCGGCTTCGCGCCGACGACACGCTCCGGCGGCTACTGCTTCGGGAGCCGCGCGGCAGCGTCGCCCAGCACGCGAATTTGGTGGTGGCATCGCATCGCGAGGATTGCGACGGCAGGCTTCGTCATCATGGAGCCGACCGAGTACCCCGCGATGTCCGGGTCCAACACCATGTGTGTGGCAACCGTTCTCCTCGAGACGGGCATCATCCCGATGCGCTCCCCGGTGACCCGCCTGCAGTTGGAGGCACCCGGCGGGCCCGTGGTCGTCGAGGCGTCATGTCAGGACGGGCGCGTCTCCCAAGTGACGCTCCACAACGTGCCGTCGTTTGCCGATCAGCTCGATGCCCCGTTGGAGCTCGCAGGCACTGGAACGATCACCGTTGATGTCGCCTACGGCGGCATGTGGTACGCGATCGTTGATGCGGAAGCGCTGGGCTTCAGTCTGGAACCGTCGGAGGCCAGGGACCTGGCCGTCACCGGTGAGCGGATCCGGCAGGCAGCCCGCGAGCAACTGGCGTGTCGCCACCCGGAGAACGAAGCCATCGCCGGTGTGAGCATCGTCCAATTCGCCGGCGCGTGGCAGGGAGTGGGTGAAGCGTCTCAGAATGCCGTCGTTGTCGCCCCGGGTCGCCTCGACCGCTCCGCGACCGGTACGGGCCTTTCGGCTCGAATGGCCGTACTCCATGCGCGAGGACTCATGCGAGTCGGTGACTCGATGGCTCATCGCTCGGTCATCGGGTCGGAGTTTGGAGGTCGGATCCTCGGCGAGACGACCGTCGGTGCCAAGGTGGCCATCCTCCCCGCCATCAGCTGGACAGGCGTGGATCACCGGGGTCACCGAGCTTCTTCTTGACCCGACCGATCCTTTCCCAGAAGGCTACGTGCTGTCTGACACTTGGCCCGGCCCTGATCGTCAATGACATCCGAGCGTGGCTTCGATGCTTCCAAAATGGGCACGACTTCAATCGTTCATGGACGCACTCGAGAACCAACCGAGGAGAGAGCAGATGGTCATCAAACGCGCGGCGAATCCTACGAGCGTCGCTCAGGGTAAGGGTCTCTTCACGCACGTCGTTGAAGTTGACAACGCGACCGTGTCCAAGACCGTGTACATCTCTGGCCAAGTCGCCTGGAATGCATCCGGCGACGTGGTCGGAGCGGGTGACTTGCGCGCGCAGTTCGTGCAGGTCTACGAGAATCTGCGAAGCCTCGTCGCCCATGCCGGAGGGACGTTGGCTGACGTTGTCCAGCTTCGCACGTACTTGACAAGTCGAGAGCTGCTGCCGGCGTTCGTCGCGATTCGCAACGACCTCTACCCCACGCTCTTTCCCAATCGGGAGTACCCGACCAACACCCTCCTGATCGTCGGCGGCCTCGTCGATCCAGCCCTCCTCCTCGAGGTGGAGGCAGTCGCCGTCATGTAAGGGGCGAGAGAGTGGAGCCGAAGGTGGGATTCGAACCCACGACCGACGGTTTACGAAACCGTTGCTCTACCCCTGAGCTACTTCGGCGCGAGGGCCGATTCTAGCCGACCGCCGCCCGCGACGAAACCGGTCCCAATGGCCCATGTGTCGCGCTTGTGTCTGAGTGTTCAGTATTGACTGAACGTTTAGACAAGAGTAGCCTCGAGGTCGTGAAGGTCATGGACGAGGACAGCTTTATCGAGGCCGCGTCGCGCGTCTTCGGCGCGGGCATGCCGCCGATGGCCGGGCGCATGTGGGCCTACCTCGCCATCTGCGAGCCCCCGCAGCAGACCGCGGCGATGCTCGCCGAGCGGCTCCACGCGAGCCGCGGCTCCGTGAGCGGGATGGCCCGCCTCCTCGAGCAGGTCGGCCTCATCCGACGCCACACCCGACCCGGTGACCGGCGCGAGTACTTCGACATTCCGCCGGACGCGCTGCATCGGCAGATGGAAGTCGCCATCGTTCGGCTGAGGCAGAACCGCGAGATGGCGGAAGCCGGGCTCGCCCTGATCGCCGACCGTCCCCCCGAATCGCAGGCACGGCTGCGCGAAATCCGTGACCTGTACGCCTTCTTCGAGCGCGAGTGGCCGGCGATCCTGGCCCGCATGCACGAACTGGAGACGGCAGAGACCCAGACCGATGCCGCCGTCGGGCGCATCGGCAAGCGAAAGGAAGCGACCGCATGACCGCGGTGATCGAGACACAACAGCTGACGAAGTCCTATGGCCCCCACCGGGGGATCGTCGACGTCGATCTCAGCGTCAACGAGGGCGAGGCATTCGGCTTCCTCGGCCCCAACGGAGCCGGGAAGACGACGACGATTCGCACGCTCCTGGACCACATCCGCCCGACGAGCGGGCGGGCAACGATCTTCGGGATCGTCACGACGGAGGATCCGGTCGCCATCCATCGGCGGCTGGGATACCTGCCTGGCGAGTTCACGCTCTACGACAAGCTCACCGGCGGGCAGACGATCGAGTACTTCGCGAACCTGCGCGGCGGCGTCGACGCCGGCTACCAGGCCGACCTGATTGCCCGGCTCGACATCGACCCGTCACGGAAGTTCCGGGAGTACTCGAAGGGGAACAAGCAGAAGGTCGGCCTCGTGATCGCGCTGCAGCATCGGCCAGACCTGCTGATGCTGGATGAGCCGACGTCGGGCCTCGACCCGCTCGTCCAGCAGGAGTTCTACACGATCATTCGCGAGGCGAAGGCCGAGGGTCGCACGGTCTTCATGTCGAGCCACATCCTCAGCGAGGTCGAGAAGACCTGCGACCGGGTTGCGATCATCCGCGATGGTCGACTCGTCCGCGTCGACCGCGTCGAGGCGCTGCGCGACATGGCCCACCACACGGTCGAGCTTCGCTTCGTCGAGCGACGGTGCCAGCGGCGGCATTCGAATCGCCTGCCCGGTGTCAGCGACGTCAAGGCCGAGGACCACGTTCTCCGCATGCGCGTCTCGGGCGCGATGACGCCGGTCGTCCGTGCCGCGGCACAGTACGAGCTGGCCGACTTCGTGAGCCGAGAGCCGTCGCTCGAAGAGACCTTCCTGGCCGAGTACGGGAGCCAGCCGCAGGCCGCCGAGGCGCAGTCATGACTGCCGCCAGCGATCCAGGTTTCGCGTCCTTCCCCATTGAGCCGAGCCTTCGGCCTGGGGAGCGTGTTCGGCAAGACGCTCCGCGACTCGCGACGGTCGACGATCATCGTCGGCCTCGCCGTCGGGCTGCTCATCCTCGCCGTCTCCGCCGGAATCGTCAGCCAGTTCGGGACCGCGGAAGCGCGCGACGAGATCGGCAACATCGTCGACGCCGTGCCGCCGATCATGCAGGGCCTGGCCGGGAAGCCGGTCAACGTCGAGACGCTGGGCGGATACCTCCAGTACAAGTACGGCGGCTTCCTGCCGCTCGTGATCGGCCTCTGGTCGATCCTGGCCCTCTCGGGCACGCTGGCCGCCGAGACGCGGCGCGGCAGCCTCGACATCCTGCTCGCCGCCCCGATCAGCCGGCGCCGCGTCGCCTGGAGAAGGTGCTCGGCCATGTCCTGATGGTCGCGCTGGCCATGACGATCATCGGCACAGCGACCGCGATCGCCGGGAGCAGCCTTCGCCAGCCTCCCCGGCGACGCCATCTCCGTCGGAGCCGCCTTCGGCTTCGCCGCCTGGCTCGGCCTGATGGCCCTCGCCGCGGGCTCGGTGGCCTTCGTCCTCGCACCGTTCGTCGGACGCGGCTCGGCAGCGGGCATCGCCGGCGGCGATCATGCTCGCGGGCTTCCTGCTCAACGGGTACCAGACCGCGATCCCGGAGCTGGCGCCGTTCGCGAACCTGACGTGGTTCGGCTGGACCGCTGATCACATCCCGCTCGCCGACCAGTTCGACTGGGCGTCGCTGGCCATCGTCGCCCTCGTGACGGTCGTCCTGCTCATCGCGGGAGTCGAGGCCTTCGCGCGCCGCGACGTTGGCGCGGGCACCGCGCTTCCCGGGCCGCGCCTGCCCCGACTTCATGCTCGGCCTCCGAGGACCCCTCGGTCGGGCCAGCAGCGAGCGGTTCCCGACCGGCCTGGCGTGGGGCGTCGGCCTCGGCCTGTTCGGGCTCGTCATCGCCAGCTCGGGCCAATCGTTCATCGAGCAGATCGGCGATTCGCCGACGTTCGAGCAGGCTGCTGGCGACGCTCTTCCCGGGCATCGACATGGGGACGATCGGCGGGTTCCTGCAGCTCGTCTTCGTCGAGTTCGGCCTCGTCCTCGCCGGGCTCGCCGCCGCCGGCACTCGTCGGCGGGTGGGTCTCCGACGAACGATCGGGACGGATGGAGATGCTCCTTCCCACACCGGTGGCGCGGTCGCGCTGGCCGCTTGCGGGCGGGATCGCCGTGTTCGCCGCGATCGGCGTCCTCGTGGCCGTCACCGCCGCCGGGATCGCCATCGGTGCCGCCAGCGCCGGCGGAGAAGTGTGGACGCCGGTCCTCGGCACGGCTGGCGATCGGCCTGTACGCTGGCGGCCTTGGCCGGCGTGGGCATGGCGATCGGCGGCGTCATCCGGCCCGCGCCTCGCCGCCCCGGCCGTCGTCGCCATCGACGCTCGTGACGTGGCTGATCGACCTGCGTTGGCGGCGACCTCGGCATCCCTGACGCGATTCACGCAGCTCGCGCTGAGCTCGCACATGGGGCAGCCGATGGTCGGCGTGTGGGACCCGGTCGGGCATCGTCGCCTGCCTCGCGCTGGCGATCGGCGGCCTGGGACTCGGAGTCTGGGGATTCGCCCGGCCGGGACCTCCGCGGCTAGTCGCGCTTCTCCGGCGGCATCCAGCCGTGGATGAGCTGGTCGTGGTAGCGCGGCGGGCCGTCCGCGGCTGATGCCCCTGGGACCGGCGCCATCGGTGCCTTGCCCTTGATGGCGAGCACGTAATACGCGCACACGTCGGTCAGCGGGCAGAGGCCGCAGATCGGGCGCGGGGCGCGGCAGGTGTCGCGCCCATGGCGGATCGTCTCGACGTGGAACGGGTACATCTCCTCGGGCTCGAGCACCTCCTCGAGCAGGTCGTGGGCGCGCGGAAGCGGCGTTCGCGGCGGGAGCATTCCGAGCCGGCGTCGTGACCCGATGGACGTGCGTGTCGACCGGCATCTGCGGCCGGCCGAATCCGAACAGCAGGATGATCGCGGCGGTCTTGCGGCCGATCCCGGTCAGCGAGGTCAACCACTCGCGCGCCTCGTCCAGCGGCCACGTCCCGAGGAAGCCGAGGTCCCACGTGCCGTTCGTCGCGGCGTGGACCTCGGCGAGGACGTGCTGGATCCGGCGCGACTTCGTCGGCGCCAGCCCGCCGGGCCGGATCACGTCCTCGAGCTCATCGGTCGGCGCGGCGAGGACGGCGTCCCAGTCGGGGTAGCGCGCGCGGAGCGCGGTGAAGGCGCGGAACGAGTTCACGTCCGCGGTGTTCTGGCTGAGGATCGTGAGGACGAGCTCGCTGACCGTGTCGACCCGCGGACCGGCCCAGGTCGGGTGGTCGTACCGCTCGCCGAGGCGCTCGAGCACCACGTCGGCCAGCTTCCGGCGCTTCCGTCGATCGGCCGCCCGCTTCTGCGGGCTCGGGCCCTTGGCCATGGACCGATGCGCCCTACGGGCGCGCCAGCTCCTGCCCGACCCCGACGGTGCGCGCCAGCCTCCCCGCCGCGGCCTCGAGAAGGCGGTCGGTATCGGCCATCGCGGTCGCGAGGTCGGTCGGTCGGTCGACGATCGGCTGCACGATCGTGATGGCCGTCGCGTCGGCAAGCGTCTCCGCGCCGGGACCGAGCGCGCCGCACAGGAGCACGACCGGCGTGTTGCGCGCGCGGGCGAGCGTGGCGACGCCCATCGCCGCCTTGCCGTGCAGCGTCTGCTCGTCGGCGCGTCCCTCGCCGGTGATGACGAGGTCGGCCTCCTCCAGCGCCGCCGCGAGGCCGATGAGCTCGGCCACCATCTCGGCGCCAGGTCGCACGATGGCGGTCGTGAAGCCGAGCAGCCCGGCCGTCGTGCCGCCGGCGGCTCCCGCACCGGGCAGGTCGGCGACGAGACGGCCGGTGGCGGCCTCGATTGCGCTGCCGAACCTCGCCAGCGCCTCGTCGAGCTCGGCGACCGCGGCCGGGTCGGCGCCCTTCTGGGGCCCGTACGTCGCGGCCGCGCCGCGCGAGCCGACCAGGGTGTTCGTGACGTCGGAGGCCGACGGTGAGCCGGACCGTGCTCAGCCGCGGGTCGAGGCCGCTGGCATCGATCCGCTCGAGCCCGGCGAGGGCGGCGCCGCCGTCCGGCAGCTCGGCATCCGTCGGCCCCGAGGAAGCGGACGCCGAGCGCGCGCAGCAGGCCGCTGCCACCATCGGTGGTGGCCGAGCCGCCGAGCCCGATCGTGATCCGTTCGACGCCCGCGTCGAGCGCGGCCCG
Organism: uncultured Chloroflexia bacterium; assembly: GCA_963797855.1. Lineage (GTDB taxonomy): Bacteria > Chloroflexota > Limnocylindria > QHBO01 > QHBO01 > JACDBZ01. The sequence continues at coordinate 18,657 of CAWCQX010000007.1, forward strand.
GACGACGTCGCCGGTGCCACGCGTCGAGGCGAGGCGGGCGTTGTCGGGGGTGCGCTCCTCCGGGCTCAGCCGCGCCAGGCCGGATGCGGCGGCCATCTCGACGAACGCGCCGCGGCCCTCGTCGAGGAGCAGCCAGTCGGCGTCGATCGGCCGGCCCAGCGCGTCGGTCGTGGCCAGCGTCCGTCGCTCGGCGGCATCGCCGAGCGCGTCGGCCAGCGCGGCCAGCGTGCCCTCGCCGCCATCGGCCATCGGCCGGCGGACGACCTCGTCGTCGCGGCGGACGTTCGACCAGCCGCGGGCGATCGCGGCGGCCACCGCCACCGAGTCCAGGGCGCCGCCGAAGGAGTCGGGCGCGACGAGGACGCGCAGTGATCGGTCTGCCATGGCTGGTCCGATGATACGGGCCAGCCGCGAACGGGACGAGGAGCCGGAGGGCCCCGGCGGTGGGACCGCACCGCCGGGGCAGGGATCGCCGATCAGCTCGAGCGCAGCGGCCTCGCCCGATCGGCTCGCTCGCGACGCGCCCGCCACCGCATCCGGCGAGCGACCACGATGAGGGCGACCGCCACGAGCAGCATCCCGGCAATCGATCCGGCCGCCGGCAGCCAGGCACGTCGTTGGCGACGGTGCCACGGCAATGGCGGACGCCGGCGGCGTCTCGAAGACGCTGTGCATGACGCGCATCTGCCAGTCGCCGGCAGTCGGGAAGGTGACGTTCGGCGACCCATTCGCCGTTGCCGACGCTGGTGGCCACCACGCTGAGGCGCTCATCGGTGCCGGGCAGCCAGGCGGTGAGCTCGACGCTGCCATGGTCCACCGGGGTGACGCCGTGCTGGAGCAGGAGGAGGCGGAGCTCGCGTTCCTCGCCTGCGGTGGGCGGCGTGTCCGCGCCGTCGATGATGGAAGTCTCGGCGTAATTGCCCGCGGCCACCGTGGCGGCCGTGAGCGCGCCGAGCGCGGCAAGCATCGCCAGCGCGAGCGTCGTGCCGGATCAGTCGTCGCATGGTTCGTGTTCCTCAAGCGGTGTGTGCCACGGATACCCCGCGCGGCGCGCGGCGGTTCCCAGCTACGGCTCGATCGTCTCCGCGATTCGCAGGGTCTCGTCGAGGCCCAGGCCGGACTCGATGCGATAGAGCATGCCGTCCCGCTCCCAGACGAGCGTGTCGCCGACCAGGCGCGTCGCCTCGGCGCGAGCCTCACCGTCCGGGCCGAGGTAGCGGAGCAGGTGCGGCGGGCCGTGCGATCCAGTAGCCGTCCGCACCGTCGACGCTGACGGCGGTCACGCTGGCACCGACCTCGCCGACCAGCTTCTCCACCTGCTCGCGATCGAGCGCGCCCTCGAAGGCCTGGACCAGGAGCCCGATGTCCGGTCCCGTCGAGCTCCGGCAGCTCCATCGCCGGCGGCATAGACCAGCGAGGTGATCGCGCCGTCGCCGATGACGTAGGCCTCGTCGGGCGGCCCGAGCGCGTCCGGCGCGAGGTCGGCGACCTCGTCGACGGGAACGGCGGCGCCGAGCGCCAGCCGGGCCCCGAGCGGGTCGGCTGGGACCGAGGCGGTCGGCTGGCTCGGGACGAGCGTCAGCCGCAGCCCCGGCACGCCCAGGACGAGCGCCGCGGCAGCCGCCGCCAGGAACAGCAGGGCGATGAGCGCCAGGACCAGCGCACGAGGCAGCGGCACGAGCAAGCGACGCCGCGAGGACTCGACCAGCTGCTCGGCGAGCACGAAGGTCCGGGTGTCGGCGGAAATTCGACCGCGCTCGGCCAGGTCGACCAGGGCGGCGTCGAGCCGGTCAGTCATCCAGCCACTCCTCGCGTCGGCCGAGGGCGTCCGCCAGCCGGCGACGGGCCCGGGAGAGGCGCGACTTCACGGTGCCCTGTGCAACGCCGGCGAGCGCGGCGGTCTCGGCCTCGGAGAGCTCGAGGAAGTACCGCGCGCCGATGACGAGCCGATCGTCGGCCGGGAGGCCATTGATCGCGGCGAGCAGCTCGCGTCGGCGCTCCTCGCGAAGGAGGTCCGCCTCGGCGGACGGCGCGGAAGCCCCGATCGGTGAGGCGGCCTGGGCGCGCAGCCGCAGGCCAAGCTGCCGCCCCGTTGAACGCCGACGGTTGCGAGCGGTGTTGCCGACGATTCGGAGCAGCCACGGCCGAAACGGCGATCCCTCTCGAAAGCGATCCAGCGCGCGGTATGCCTTCACGAATGCCTCCTGCGCGGCGTCCTCGGCCTCGGCCGCGTCGGCAGTCACGAGGTACGCGGTGCGAAACGCGACCTCGGCGAAGGCGTCCACCAGCGTGCCGAAGGCGGCCGCGTCCCCGCGGCGCGCGCGCGACACGAGCTCCGCCTCGGCCGGTGGACGGTCCTCCACGCCCCAACTACCCCGTCGGGCCGGGGGCGGTTCCTCCCCGGCGGCTCACGGGTCGAGGCGATTCATCGCATCGATCTCCGCGAGCTCGTCGCGGTCCATCCCCGCCGCGGCGAGGATCCGCTGGATGACCGGAGACTTGTCGACCACGTACTGGTCGATGTCCCCGTAGTCGCGTTGCGCGAGTTCGAGTTTGAGGCGCCCGTATTCGTCGCGCAGCCGACCATCTCGACGCAGCACATCGCGTAGCGCCAGGTGATTGCGCATGGCCAGACAACCGTCGACGACAACGTAGACGTTGCGCGGCGGTGAGTGATCCGGTGCACGGAACGCGTGGCGGTCGGTGACGCCGAGCTCGCCGAGCGGGCTGTAGCCGACGGCCTCCAGAGCGGCCGTGGCAGCGGGTACCCGATCGGCGTCAACGACGATGTCGACGTCCAACCGCGGCTTGGCCGCAAGCCCGGGCACCGACGTGCTGCCGACGTGTTCGATCGACCGGACCGGCACCCCTTCGAGTTCCGCAAGGAGTTGGTCGCGGACCGCGGCGAACTGCTCGGGCCAGATCGGGTCGTATGGAACGACCTCGACGCGCACGCCGGTGCCGGCCTATCGGTCCTTCAGAGAACGACGACGCTCGGCATACGCGGGGATCGTGGTCATCGGCGGCCGGATCTCGTCGCCGATCTCCCGGACCTCGAGGTTGAAGTGGTCCTTGCCGGTGTTGATGAGCTTCATGCCGCGCCCGACCTCGGTCAGCAGCTCGAGGCGGTGGCGCTCCTCGAGCTTGCGGATCGCGCCCTGGAGGATGACGTACGCCATCTGCGACAGGTTCGGCAGCGGCTGGTTGCGGTGGATCCGGCGCTCGAGGTCGACCTGGCCGACGGACATGGAGCCCCGCCTGGTCGAGGATGTCGATGAGCAGCCCGATCTCGACGGCATAGCCGGTGAAGAACGGCAGCCGCTCGAGGAGGGCGCGGCGGCCGGCGTACTCGCCGGAGAGCGGCTGGATCATCCCGGACAGCTCGGGGTAGAAGAGGTTGATGAGCGGCCGCGCCATGAGCTCGGTGACCCGCCCCCCGCCCTCGGCCTGGAGCTTGTCGCCCGGATCGGATCGGCCGCTGGTAGAAGCCCTTCACGTACTGGAGCTGCGGCTCCTGGAGCAGCGGACCGATGAGCCCGTACACGAAGCGCGGCTGGATGTTGCTGATGTCCGTGTCGATCCAGGCCACGATGTCGCCATCGAGGACGTGGAGGCTCTTCCACAGGGCCTCGCCCTTCCCGATGAACGAGCCGAGCTCGGGGAGGATGTCGGAGTGCCGATGGACCGGCACGCCCAGCTCGGCGGCGATCTCGGCGGTGCGATCCTCGCTGTCCGAGTCGATCACGACCATCTGGTCGATCAGCGGCACGCGGTCGACGAGCGCGCCCTTCACGCGCTTGATGACCGTCCCGATCGTCTTCTCCTCGTTGAGCGCCGGCAGGCCGAGGCTGATCGTGAGGTTCTGGCGCTCCTTGAGCGCGACGAGCTTCCGGATGTCGGCGAACTCGTGGGCGTGGAACGTGTTCTCGGCGAACCACTTGTCGACGACGACCGGCAGCGATCGGCTGCGCTCCACGAAGGCATCGGCGTGGGCGAGGGTGCCCTCCGAGGCGCGGAGCTCGTCGAAGGTGGCGAGGCCCAGCGACTGCTTCGTCTTCACGACGATCACCGTCGGCCTGGCCTTGCTGGCCACGGACTCGGCCAACGTCCCGAACAGGTAGCGGCCATCCGGGCTGGCATTCGTCGGCTGGGCCGATGCGCCCATCACCACCAGGTCGTGGTTGGCCGCCTCCTTGATGATCGCCTGGCGCACGCTCGTCGCCTCGCGGATGATCCCCGACGCCCGGCGCATGCCGGCGTGCTCACGAACGAACGCGTCGACCGCGGCCTGCTCGCGCTCGACGGCTCGCGCGCCGACGCCCTTCGGCACGACGTGCAGCACCACGACCTTCGCCCCGAAGCGCTTGGCGAGGTCGCGGCTGATGCGCATCGCGAGCTCGGCGTGCGGCCCGCCGCGGACCGGCACGAGGATCGAGCGCACCTGGTCGATGCCACGCTGCTTGACGACCGCGATGTCGCACGGCGACTCGCGGACGACCGCATCGATCGTCGGGCTGAACACCGAACGAGGCAGGGCCCGCTCGCCGGCGAGCGCCATCTCGGTGGCCTCCGCGTCGGCCCTGGCGGCCTGCGACGGCGTCGGCGGGCCGCCCCAGCCGAAGATCACGAGGTCGCTGCTCTCCTCCCCGACCGCCTCGATCACCCCGTCGGACGCATGGCGACCGATGCGGACCAGGGTCCGGAGCTCGACGCCCTCCTCGTCGCCGAAGGCGAGCACGCGCTGGAGCAGGCGCCGCGACGTCCGCGCCTGCGTCGCGCCCTCGGAGAGGCTGACGCCCTCCGGCACCTCGACGATCCCGAGCGCGGTGATCTCGGTCGGCCGGCCGTCGGCGACGCCCGCGCCGATGCGAACGAGGTCGCGCGCCGTCCGCGGGTTCGCGAGCGGCAGGAGGATGCGGTACGGGGTCTTGCGCCGCGCGGGCGCCATCAGCTCTCCACCGCGTCGGCTCGCGCTGCCTTCCAGCGAGCGACGAGGTAGGGCTTGAGCTCCTCGAACTGCCGAGCCTGGTCGTCGATGACCCGCTCCGCCTGGTCGGTCGTCAGCTCGCAGCGTGTCGCTGATGAAGCCGGCGGTGCGCCCGAAGTAGAGCGGGGTGAGCCCGGCCAGCAGCCGCTCACGATCGGCACCCGGCCGGTTGTACGCGACGAGGCTGTCGTAGAGGCAGCGGATCCAGAGGTCGGAGCTGAAGTGGAAGTCGGCCGGGTCGGCGCCGATCTCGAGGTTGTTGACCCGTTCCAGCTGTTCCGGCGCGAGCATCTCGCTCCACACCTCCTGCTGGGCCAGCCGCGCCTGCTCGAGGTTGTCGACCAGCTTGGCGTGGTTGACCTTGATCTCCTCCGGCGCCACGACGCGCTCGAATCCGTACTCCGGGATCGGGTGCGAGCCCTTCACGCGGAGCCATCGGTCCTCGTAGTGTCCGGCCAGCTTGAAGAGGGTGCCGACGACCTGGCGGAACATCGGCCCGAGGTCGCTGGCGGGGTCCTTGGCGTCGTGGATCTTCGCGCCGAGGCGGGCCTGGCAGATGGCGAAGCCCTCGTTGATCGCGGAGTGCGTCATCCAGATGTCGATCCCGAAGCGCGCGGCGAGATCGTCGAACGTGTCGAGCTCGAGGTAGCGCGCCACGAGGTCGCCGGAGACGGCGAAGTCCCCGCCGATCGGCTGGCGGATCCGCGCCCCGTACAGCGCGCGGGTGAGCGGGTAGCTGATGTTGTTCGTGATCGTGCCGTCGTACTTGTAGCGCGCGTACAGCGGCGCGACGAAGTCGTAGCCGCCCTTGAGGATCGGTCCGGCAAGGAGCTCGACCCACTCGGGGACGATCGAGCGCAGGTCCGAGTCGACCATGACCATCGCCTTGACCTTGAGCTCGCGCGCGACCTCGAACAGCGCGCGCACCGCCGTGCCCTTGCCGCTCGTGCCCTGGTACGTGACGCTGATCCGCTGGAGCTTGTGCTTCGGGCTGACGAGGATGACCTTCTCGAGGTAGTCCGGGCTCTCGGTGCTGACCGCGACGCGCGGCGTATCGTCGGGCGAGCCGCCGTCGCTGTTGACGAGGATCGGCTTCATCTCGGGGAAGTACTGGACCATGCCGGCCGTCGTGGCGCGGACGACGTAGCCGATCGTCTCGGCATTGCCGAACGACGGGATTCCCACCATCAGGTCGGCGGATCCGATGCGGCGAACCTCGGCCAACCCGTCGTCATCGAGCGCCGATGGTGGTCCGGCGGCGGGGGTGGCGGTCAGGACGGAGCCTCCTGGAGCGTGCGTCGGCGGGGTGGTGGCTCGGGCGTCGATGGTAGCACCGCTGCTCAGGGATCGACTGCCCGGCCCAATCCTGTGGCGCCTGCCATGGCTGCCCGGACCGTCGTGTGCCGGGAGGATCAGCGTGACCGGCAGCCGCCCGCGCCGGGACCCGGCATCCAGGCTTCCGAGCAGCTCGCCGCCGTTGACGGTCACCGCCCAGTCCCCGCCCGGGACCGCCAGCTCCACGGATCGCTCCTCTCCGCCGGCCAGCGTGTGGGGCGGACCGTACGGCACGGCGTCGGGACCGATCCCCTCGACGACCTGGATGGTCATCGGCCCGTCCGTCTCGTTGGTCGCGTCGACCGTGATCTCGGACGCGCCGACGAATGAGCACCCGGCCAGGATTGCAACGACGAGCGGGAGCCCAAGGATCGACCTCGAGATTCGAAGGCGCATCCCGCGGAGGGTAGCGCGGGCGAGAGCTCGGTGCGCCTACCTGGGACCGTAGAGGTCGAGCTCGGCGACCTCGACCTTGGCGCCGACCTCGGCGCGGATCGCCTCCCAGGCGTCGAGGTCCCACTCGCCGACGAACGTGATGGCGGTGCCCTCGCGCCCGGCGCGCCCGGTGCGGCCGATCCGGTGGACGTACGTGTCGGCGTCCTCGGGGATGTCGAACGAGAGGACGTACGGCAGGTCGGTGATGTCGAGGCCACGGCTCGCGACGTTCGTCGCGATCAGGAACTGGATCTTCCCGGCGCGGAAGGCGGCCAGCGTCCGATCGCGCTCGCGCTGCGACAGGCCACCGTGGAGCGCCGCGACGTTCTTGCCGCGGCGCTTCAGCGTCGTCGGCCAATCGGTCCACGCCGATCTGCGTGTGGCGGAAGACGAGGAGCCGATCGAATCCGTAGCGCTCGTTGAGCTCGACGAGCGCCGCGACCTTGTCCTGCTCGGCGACGAAGTAGACGAGCTGGCGGACGGTCTCGACGGTCCGGAGGTCCGGCCGCACGGTGACGTGCGCCGGGTTCGGCTTCATGAAGCGGTCGCAGATGCGGAGGATCGCGTACGGCATCGTCGCGCTGAAGAGCGCCGTCTGGCGGGTCCGTGGCGAGCGGCTGAGGATCGTCTCGACGTCGACGATGAAGCCCATGTCGAGCATCCGGTCGGCCTCGTCGAGGATGACGGTGTTGACGCGGTCGAGGAGCAGCTCGCGGCGTCGGATGAGGTCGAGCACGCGGCCCGGCGTGCCGACCACGACCTGCGCGCCGCGCTTGAGGGCGTCGACCTGGCGGTCCATGCTCGAGCCGCCGTAGATGGCGACGGTGCGCACGCCACGGAAGCGGCCGATCCGCGCGATCTCGTCCTCCACCTGGACGCAGAGCTCGCGGGTCGGGGTCAGGATCAGCGCCTGGACGTGGGAGCTCGACGGCTCGATCTTCTCGACGATCGGGATGCCGAAGGCGGCGGTCTTGCCGGTCCCGGTCTGCGCCTGGCCGATGAGGTCCTCGCCACGCCGCAGCGGCGGGATGGCGCGATCCTGGACCTCGGTGGGCGTCACGAAGCCCATCGACTCGATGGCGCGGGCGATCGTGGCCGGGACCTCGATCTCGCCGAAGCGGTAGCCGCTCGCGGCGGCGAGGACGGCGGCCTCGAGCTCGGACGGCTCCTCTGCCGCGGGTGTGGCGACCTCGATGGCGACGCGCTCGCCGGCTCCGGCCGGGCGGCGTCTGCGCGGGCGGGCGCGCTGGGTATGGGTGTCGGGCAAACGGAACTCCTGGGACGACGTAGGCGCTCGGGCTCGGGACCCGTCGCTGCCCGTGGTTGGGCATCGAAATGCTACCACGCGAGCTCGGCCGACCCTTGACGGCCTCCAGGCCCGAGATGATACTGAGTCTCGTATGGTGCCGATGGCGGCGGCGGTCGTCTCGCTCAGCGCGTTCGTCTCCGCCTTCGCGGGCGGGCTGCTCGCCCTGCGCGCCGTCCGCTACGTCGGCCTCGTGATCGCGTTCGGCGCCGGGATCCGCATCGGTGCGGCGTTCTTCGACCTCATCCCCGAGAGCGTCATCCACCTCGGCGGATCGGTCGAGCTGGCGATGATCTTCACCGCCGTCGGATTCCTGGCGTTCTACGCCATCGGAGAAGCTGACCACCGTTCACGTCGGGCATGAGACGGCGTCGGAGCTGGACCACGACCTCGTCGAGCACCGGCACATCGGCCTGGTCGGCGCGGTCGGCATGAGCCTGCACAGCTTCCTCGACGGCGTGGCCCTCGCGGCCGGCCTGTCCGTCGGCGGTGGGCTGGGCCTCGTGATCGCGGTCGTCGTCGTCGTGCACCGGTTCAGCGACGGCATCGGGATCGTCAGCTTCCTGCTGGCCAGCCGCACGCCGCCGCGACGAGATCTTTCGCTGGGTGACGCTGGTGGCGCTGGCCCCGGTTGCCGGCGTGATCGTCGGGCTGCTGCTGCCGGTCCCGGACAGCGTCCTCGGCGGGATGCTCGCCGTGTTCGCGGGCTTCTTCCTCTACATCGGCGCCGCCGAGCTGCTGCCGGAGGCGCACCGGAGCGATCGCTCACGATGGGTCGTCGCCGCCACCCTGGCCGGCGTCGTAGCCATCTACGCGCTGTCGGTGTTCGCCGGCGCGGTCGGCGCGGAATGACCGGGCACCTCGACCGCGGACCGACTGCGCGAGGCGGGCGAGCGCGTCACCCGCCAGCGCCTGGCCGTCGCCGACGCGCTGGCCGCGTTCGGCCGCCAGATCTCGGCGCAGGACCTGTACCGACGCCTGCACCGAAGCGATCCGAGCATCGGGCGCGCCACCGTCTTTCGGACGCTCGAGTCGCTCGTCGCGGCCGGGGTCGCCCGGCGCCTCGAGCTCGACGGGCACGTCTACGGCTACGTCGCGTGCCGGGCCGAGCATCACCACCATCTCGCCTGTGACCGATGCGGGCGCGTCGAGGAGATCGACGAGGCCTACATCCGGCCGGTCGCCGAGCGGGTGGCGGTCAACCTCGGGTTCCGGATCGACGACGCGCGCGTCGACTTCTACGGCCTCTGCGCCAGCTGCGCGCGCCGGGGCTAGCCGGCGCTGGCGGCGACCCGCTTCCGCTCGGAGAGGGAGGTCGGCCCGCCGGTTCCACGATCGCCGTAGCCGCGCGGGTGCTGCTGTCGCCACGACCACGCGTCGGCGAGCATGTGCTCGAGCGTCGAGTGGGTCGGCTGCCAGCCGAGCTCGCGGCGCGCCCGCCGCGATGACGCGACGAGAACCGGCGGGTCGCCGACGCGCCGCTTCAGGACACGGGCGGGAATGGCCCGGCCGGTCACGCGGCGCGCGGCCTCGACGACCTCGCGGACGCTGAAGCCCGCCGCCGATCCGAGGTTGTAGACCTCGAGCGACGGATCGCCTTCGCCGGTCGCCTCGAGTGCCAGGAGGTGGCCCTCGGCGAGGTCGCGGACGTGGACGAAGTCGCGGATGCAGGTGCCGTCGGGCGTCGGGTAGTCCTGCCCGTAGATCTGGACGTGCGTCGCCTCGCCGGCGGCCACGCGCAGGACGAGGGGCATGAGGTGCGTCTCCGGATCGTGGTCCTCGCCATTGCGCTCCGTCGCGCCGGCCACGTTGAAGTAGCGAAGGCTGATGGCCCGCAGGCCGTGCGCGGCACAGAACCAGCGCATCGCGCCCTCGAACGCGAGCTTCGTCTCGCCGTAGGGGTTGATCGGCTGCGTGCGGTCGGCCTCGGCGATCGGCACGCGCCTCGGCTCGCCGTACACGGCGGCGGTCGAGCTGTACACCAGGCGTGTGACGCCGGTGTCGCGCATCGCCTCGAGGAGGGAGACGCCGCCGGCGACGTTCGTGCGGTAGTAGGCGCCGGGGTTCTCCATCGACTCGCCGACGAGCGATCGCGCCGCACAGTGGAGGACGGCGTCCACCCCTTCGGAGAGGATGTGGCGCAGTCGCGCCCGGTCGGCGAGGTCGCCGACCACCAGGAGCGCACCGTCCGGAACGGCGCTGGCATGCCCGCTCGAGAGGTTGTCGAAGACGACGACGTCGTGGCCGCGGTCGACGAAGCGCTCGACGCTCGTGGACCCGACGTAGCCGGCGCCGCCGACGACGAGAATCTTCAATCCACGCCTCCGGTGCCTAGCTGCCAGCGCGGCGGCCGGCTCAGCGGTCACCGTGCGGGCGAGGGTTGGTGTGAGATGGGTCGACACGCGGGTCGCTCCGGCCGCGACCGCGTCGGTCGACCTGCTCGATGCTGCGGAATCGCCCGCTGGCCTTGACCCCGATCCGCGGCCCGACGCCGTCGCGCAGCAGCCGGGTGCGGGCGATCGTGGCGTTCGCGCTGGCCGAGCCGGTGCCGGTCACGACGTAGTCGGCGCCGGCCCGCTCCGCCAGGTGGCAGGCGCGGCGCACGAGGTCCTCGGCCAGCGGATCCGTGCCGACGATGACCCCGACCGCCGCGAGGGCGGAATGCGCCATGTCGACGACCGCCAGCATGTCGTTGAAGACCGTCTCGTCGTCGCCCGAGACGAGCGCGCCGCTGTTGAGGACGAAGTCGATCTGGGTCGCACCCTGCTCGAGGGCTTTCGACGCCTCGAAGGCCTTGACGCTCAGCACCTGGCCGCCATGCGGGAAGCCAACGACCGTTCCCAGGGTGACGCGCGATCGGCCCATCGTCCGCTTCGCCGCCTTCACGAGCCACGGGCTCACGGTCAGCGCGGCCAGCTCGTGCTCGGTGGCAAGCCCGACCGCCGCGGCAAGATCGGCGAGGGACGCGTTGGGCTGCGTCAGGCGGTGCTCGACCCGGAGCGGGCGTCGGCCGGTCAAGGTCATCGGAGCGCGGTCCCTCCGATCAGGCGGCGGTGGATGAGGACGATCCGGACAGCGGTCCGGACGGCCGATTGTAGCAGCGTGCTTTTCGGCGTCCGCCAATCCGCCTGGCGTCACGGCGGATCCGCGGTGCGCGCCGTCACCGCCGGCGGGCATGGTCGAGCAGGATGTCGCGCCGGTTCTGGGTCGGATCGTCGAGGACGATCTCGGTGAGCCGATCGAGGACGGCGCCGATCTCCGGCCCCGGCGGCATGCCCAGCTCGCGCTGGAGGTCGTGGCCGTCGATCGCCAGCCGGCGATCGACGAGCAGCGCGGGCTCCGCCTCCACCTGCTCGGCGATCCGCGCCTCGAGCTCGGCCTGGTTGGCGTCGCCGGCCGGCCCGACCCCGGAGGCCGCATTGTCGGCGCGGCGCAGGGCGAACAGGAGATCGCGGTCGACGCCGTCGAGGCGACGGACGAGGCGACGCACCGCGGCATCGGTCCAGGCGGAGTCGTAGTCGTACATGTGGTGGCGGATCGCGCCGACGACGCGATCGGTCAGCGCCCGCGGCACGCGCAGCCGCTGCAGGACGTTCGCCGCGAGCTCGGCGGAGACCGTCCTCGTGGCCGATGAAGTGGCCGTCGCGCAGGGTCGTCGCCTTGCCGAGGTCGTGGAGCAGCGCGGCGAGGCGCAGCGCGGGGGGCTCCGTCGCGGCGGCCGCGTCCACGGCGCCGAGCGAGTGGTCGAGCGCGTCGCCGGGGACCGCCTTCGACTGCGGCACCCCGCGGAGCGCGGCGAGCTCGGGCAGGATCACGACCAGGAGCCCAAGGCGCTCGAGAATCCCGATCGCGCCCGACGGGGTCGCATCGAGCGCCAGGATCCGCATCAGCTCGTCGCGGACGCGCTCCGCCGAGACGGCCTCGACGGTCGGCGCCGCCTCGCGGATCGCCTGCTCGGTGGCGGGATCGATCGTCAGCTCGAGTCGTCCGGCGAACCGTGCCGCCCGGATCAGGCGAAGGGCGTCCTCGGCGAAGCGCTCGCGTGGCTCGCCGACGGCGCGGAGGACGCGCGCGTCGAGATCCGACTGGCCGCCGACCGGGTCGACGAGCGTTCCGCGGCCGGCTTCGAGGTCGATCGGCAGCCACGCCATCGCGTTGATCGTGAAGTCACGCCGAGCGAGGTCCTCGGTCAGCGAGACGCCGAAGCGCACCTCGTCGGGGCGGCGCCGGTCGCGGTACGTTCCCTCGGCCCGGTACGAGGTGACCTCGACGATCGGCTCGGCGCCGATCGTGACCGTCCCGAACCGGTTCTCCCAGGTCGCGCCGGGAAAGAGGGAGACGACCTCCTCGGGGCGGGCGGCGGTGGCGGCGTCCCACTCGCCGCGATGCGCGAGCCCGAGGAGCCGGTCGCGCACCGCGCCGCCGACGATCGCGACCTCGTGGCCCGCGTCGCCCAGCGTGCGGATCACTCGCGCACGCGCTCGGGCAGGTCGGGGAAGACGAGCTCGCCGGGCATGACGCGCATACTAGGACCGCGCCGCGCGGCGGCGACGGATGTCGATCGGCCGCGCTGCCGATCGTCGTAGATGGCAGGAGCGGCCACCCGCGCCGCCGACCTTCCGGAGGAATCCGACCATGCGCTACGCACTCCTCATCGTCGACCGCGAGTCGGCCCGCCCGTCGCCCGAGCCCACCTCCCCGGAGGAGCAGGCCCAGGTGATGAAGGAGTACGACGAGTACACCGAGATGCTCCGCGACCGGGGGATCTTCCTCGGCGGCGAGGCGCTCCAGCCGAACCCGACCGCGACCACGGTCCGCGTCGAGGACGGCCGCACGATCATCACCGATGGCCCGTTCATCGAGGCCAAGGAGGCGCTCGGCGGCTTCTATCTGATCGAGGCGCGTGACCTCGACGAGGCGCTGCAGCTCGCGGCGGCCTGCCCGGGCGCGAAGTTCGGCGCGATCGAGGTGCGACCGATCTGGGAGATCCCCGACAGCCCCGAGGCGATCGCCGTCGGCGAGGGAGCCGCGCAGCCGGCCTAGACCGGCCGGGCCTCCGGCTCGGGGCTCGTCATCCTCGTCGCGCGTGCGGGCTCGAGGAAGAGGAACGTGCGCCAGGCATCGTTGCGCTCGTCGGCCAGGTAGCTGCCGAAGAGGTAGCGAAGGTCGGCGCGCGGTGCGCGCGGCTCGCGGAGGAGCGCCATCCGCGCCTCGGCCACCGTCTTGCCGCCCTTGCGGTGGTTGCATGGACGGCACGCGGCGACGAGGTTCTCCCACTCGTGGCGCCCGCCGCGGTGCTTGGGCGTGACGTGGTCGATCGTCAGGTCGCGACTGACCTTGCCGCAGTACTGGCACGTGTGGCGGTCGCGGCTGAAGACCTCGCGCCGGCTGAGCTTCACGCGCGGCTGCGGGCGCTTGACGTGGTGCTGCAGCCGGATGACCGATGGCGCCGGGATCTCGATCGTCGGGGTGTGGATGACCTGGTGGTTCCGCGCCAGGAGCTCGGCCTTCGCGGCGCCGAGCAGCCGGAAGGCGCGCCTGATATCGCAGACGTTCAGCGGCTCGTAGTTCTGGTTGAGGACCAGCACCGGTGCGTTGATCATCGTTCGTGGGCTTCCTGCGCCGGATCATACCAACGGCACGGGAATCCGCTCCGAGGGATGGCCGGCTACTGGGCCTCGCCGGCGACCTCGAACGTGAGCGTGGCGCCGTCCTCGAGGACGAGGCGGCCCTCGTCGTCGACGGTGTAGGAGGTCACGTCCTGCAACGCGGTGAGGAACGCCTGCTCCTGATCGGCAACGCCCTCCTCGGCGCAGAACATCTGCGTCGTGGCCAGCGGACTGAAGGTCAGGTCGGAGCCGTCGATCGTGACCTCGCCGTTGTACGTGTTGCAGCCGCCCGTGCCGGTGACGCCGCCCTGGTCGTCGAAGGCGAGCGTCGGCGGGGTCTCCCCGACCGGCGCGGTGCCGTCGAGCTCGCGAGCACCCAGGAGGTTCCGGGCAGGTCGATCGTCGCGTCCCGGCTCGTGATGGCGCAGCCGGCCAGGAGGACGAGGGCCGCAAGGAGGGCGATCGAGCGCTTCATCGGCTCAGAGCATAGCCACCGGCGCAAGACGGGTGCGCTCCGGCGCGTGGCCGGGCGCGCGAATGGGCGCCCGGGCGCGCCGAGAGTAGAATGCGCCCTCGAAATGACGACCATCGAACGATCGACATGGACCACCAAGGTCGGGCTCGCCCGCATGCTCGCGGGCGGCGTGATCATGGACGTCGTGACCGCCGACCAGGCGCGGGTCGCCGAGGAGGCGGGCGCCGTGGCGGTCATGGCCCTCGAGCGCGTGCCGAGCGACATCCGCAAGTTCGGCGGGGTCGCGCGGATGAGCGACCCGAAGCTCATCAGCGAGATCAAGGACGCGGTCAGCATCCCGGTCATGGCCAAGTGCCGCATCGGCCACTTCGCGGAGGCCCAGATCCTCGAGAGCCTCGAGGTCGACTACATCGACGAGTCCGAGGTGCTCACCCCGGCCGACGAGGAGCACCACATCGACAAGCACCTCTTCAAGGTGCCGTTCGTGTGCGGCTGCCGCGACCTCGGCGAGGCGCTGCGGCGCATCGGCGAGGGGGCGGCGTTGATCCGCACGAAGGGCGAGGCCGGCACCGGCGACATCGTCGAGGCGGTGCGCCACATGCGCGCGGTGCAGAAGGGCATCCGCCAGCTGCAGTCGCATGCGCGAGGACGAGCTGTTCGCCGCCGCCAAGGAGCTGCGCGCGCCGTACGACGTCGTGAAGCAGACCGCCGAGCTCGGCGCGCTGCCGGTCCCGAACTTCAGCGCCGGCGGCGTCGCGACCCCGGCCGATGCGTCGCTCATGCGCCAGCTCGGCGCCGAGGCGGTCTTCGTCGGGTCGGGCATCTTCAAGAGCGAGAATCCCGAGCGCTACGCCGCCGCGATCGTCAAGGCCACGACCCACTACGACAACCCCGAGATCCTCGCCGAGGTGAGCGCGGGCCTCGGCGAGCCGATGCGCGGCACCTCGCTCGGCGAGATCCCGCCGGAGGAACGGCTCGCCATCCGCGGCTGGTAGGGCCGATCGGCATGGACCCGCAGCGACCTGCCCGGATCGGGGTGCTCGCCGTCCAGGGCGCGGTGCGCGAGCACGTCGCCGCCATTCGCGAGATCGGCGCGGAGCCCGTCGAGGTGCGCCTCCCGCGCGACCTCGTCGACCTCGACGCGCTGATCCTGCCCGGGGGCGAGTCGACGACGATGCGCCGCCTCCTCGACACGTACGGCCTGCGCGAGCCGATCGCCGCGCTGGCGCGGGCCGGGGCGCCGATGCTCGGCACGTGCGCCGGCATGATCCTGCTCGCCGATCGCCTGGCCGATGGCGAGGATCCGTACTTCGGCATGCTCGACGTCGACGTGCGTCGCAACGGGTACGGCCGCCAGCTCGACAGCTTCGAGGCCGATCTCGACGCGCCGGCCCTCGGGGATCCGCCGCTCCACGGCGTCTTCATCCGCGCTCCGCTGGTGACCGACGTCGGGACCCGACGTCGAGGTGCTGGCCCGCGATCCGGACGGGAACCCCGTCGCCGTGCGCCAGGGCCGCGTGCTGGCGACGGCCTTCCATCCCGAGCTCACCGACGACCGGCGCCTCCATCGGCTCCTGCTGCAGATGGTGGGAGAGGAGGCGAGACGCCCGGCGTGATCGAGGTCGAGCGGACGATCCGCAGCGCGCGCCTCACCGATCGCCAGGCGCTGGCCGACCTGTCGCGCCGCGTCCACGCCTCCCGCGACGCCCACCGCCGGAGCCTCGGCGTGCCGGCACCGAGCACCGAGGCGCATCGCATCAGCCTCTCGACCCTCATCCCCTCGTGGCTGCCGCTGCGCGCGCCATCGGTCCACCTCGTGGCCGAGGTCGACGGCGAGCTCGTCGGCAGCTGCCGGGCCATCGAGGAGCCGCACCGCGACGACTGGGTGATCACCGAGCTCGACGCCGCCGAGGGTCCGATGGCCGACGAGATCCGCTTCGACCTGCTGCGCGCGCTCGTCGAGGAGGGTGCGAGCCACGACGTCGCGCGCTTCCACGCCGCGTGCGCCGACGTCCGCGACAACCTCGAGCTCTTCGGGCAGGTCGGGTTCATGGCCTACGCCCAGGAGGAGATCTGGTACCGCGCGCCGGAGCTCCAGCGCGGGCCGCGCTCGTGGTTCCGCTCGCTCGTCGGCCGCGACGGGCGGGGCGGTGCGCCGCGCGCCGAGCCCGCCGACGAGACGCTCGACCTCCAGGCGGCCGGCGCGCCCGATGCCTGGCACCTCTTCGACCTGTGGACCCACGCCACGCCGCCGGCGATCGCCCGCCTCGAGGGCTACGGAGCCGGCGACTGGGAGGCGGTCGGCAACGAGGCGATCGTCCCGCGCTCGGCACTGAACCCGCTGCTCCACTTCACCGAGGTCAACGCCTGGCTGCAGCCGACCGAGCAGCGCGCCGGCGGGTTCGCCCAGCACGGGGCCAGCCGCGACGGGCCGCACTACCTGCGCTTCCTCGTCCGCGACGGCGTCGACGGGCCGCGGTTCCTGCGCGCGGCGCTCGGGAGGGTCGGGCGAGACGCGATCGGTGCGGGCATCCTGTCGCCGGTGCGAACATATGAGTCGGCGGGCATGCGCGCCGCGGAGGCGACCGGCTTCGAGCCGATCGGCCGGGTCACGATGCTGGTACGCGAGGTGCGTGCGCAGGTCCGCCAGCCGGCGATGGTGCCGGCGATCCGGTGACGAACCCAGGGAGGTCACAGCCACACGTGGAACGCCGCGAGACGACCGACGACCTCGACGCCCTCATGGCGGCGCTGCCGCCGGAGATCGTCGACCGCCTGACCTCGGTCGCCAACCGCACCGACCTGCTCGAGGTCGTCATGGATCTCGGGCGACGCCCCGAGGCGCGCTTCACGACCGGCGAGGAGGACCTCCTCGACCGCGAGGTCACCGATGCGGACATCGCGTACGTCATCGACCACATCGGCGTCTTCGGCGACGACAACCGCGCCGGAATCGAGCGCACGCTCCACCGCATCAGCGCGATCCGCAACCGCTCCGGCAAGGTCGTCGGGCTGACCTGCCGCATCGGCCGCGCGGTGTTCGGGACGATCGACATCATTCGCGACATCGTCGACGGCGGGCAGTCGGTCCTCCTCCTCGGCCGGCCGGGCGTCGGCAAGACGACGATGCTGCGCGAGGTGGCGCGCGTCCTCGCCGACGACCTCGGCAAGCGGGTGGTCATCGTCGACACCTCGAACGAGATCGCCGGCGACGGCGACATCCCGCACCCGGGCATCGGCGATGCCCGGCGGATGCAGGTCCGCACCCCGACCGAGCAGCACGCGGTGATGATCGAGGCCGTCGAGAACCACATGCCCGAGGTCATCGTCATCGACGAGATCGGGACCGAGCTCGAGGCGCTCGCCGCGCGCACGATCGCGGAGCGCGGCGTCCAGCTCGTCGGCACCGCGCACGGCAACACGCTCGACAACCTCATGCTCAACCCGACGCTCTCCGACCTCGTCGGCGGCATCCAGCCGGTGACGCTCGGCGACGAGGAGGCGCGACGCCGCGGGACGCAGAAGACCGTCCTCGAGCGCAAGGCGCCGCCGACGTTCGACGTCCTCGTCGAGATCGTCGAGCGCGACAACGTCATCGTCCATCGCAGCGTGGCCGAGACGGTCGACGCGATCCTGCGCGGCCACATGGTCCCGCCCGAGCAGCGCTCCCGCGGCGAGAACGGGCAGGTGCGAGCCAACACGAAGTACGACTACCGGATCAGCGAGACCGCGGCCGGCACGCCGGCCTTCGCCCCGCTCGAGCCGACCGGCAGCTTCGGCGCCTTCGGCCGCGGCGGTCGCGGCAGCGCCGGGGCGCGCTACGAGCGCGGCCTCCGTCCGTTGCCCGGCGGAGCCGGCGGCGGCGGCCCGCGGTCAGCGGACGCTGCCCGGCGAGCGGCTGGCGAACTCGGCGCCCGCCACCGAGGAGCGCAACCCGCGTCGCGAGCTCGAGCAGGCGCTGGCCGAGATGGACGAGCGCGGCGCGGTCGAGCGGCCGATCGGTGCCCAGCGCCCGACCTCCGAGCGAGCGCAGGCGCGGCGACCGATGAGCGTCTTCGCGTTCGGCGTCAGCCGCAAGCGCCTCGAGCAGGCGGTCCGCGAGCTCGGCGTGCCGGTCAACGTCGCCCGCGACCTCGACGAGGCCGATGCGGTCGTGACCCTGCGCAACTACTACAAGCGCAAGCCGGCGGCGCTCCGCGACGCCGAGTCGAACGGCGTGCCGATCTACGTGCTGAAGACGAACACGACGCTCCAGATGGAGAACATGCTCGCGTCGCTGTTCGACCTCGAGGCCGATCCCCAGGAGGCCGCCCTCCGCGAGACCGCCGAGGCGATCGGCCTCGTGCAGGCCTCCGGCCGGCCCGTCGAGCTGGCGCCGCAGAACGCCTACGTCCGGCGGCTCCAGCACCAGATGGCCGAGCGCAACGCGCTGATGTCGCGCTCGCGCGGCTCGGAGCCGAACCGGCGCGTCGAGCTGATCCCCGAGGAGGGCGGACGCTGGCGGTGAGCGCCCGCGGGCGCTTCATCACGCTCGAGGGACCCGAGGGCAGCGGCAAGACCACGGCTGCGCGGCACCTCGCCGACTGGCTGCGCGCGCGTGGCGATCCGGACGGTGCTGACCCAGGAGCCGGGCGGCACGCCGCTCGGCGAGGAGGTGCGGCGGATCGTGCTCCACATGCGCGGCATGAGCGACGACCTCGACCCGCGCGCCGACGCGCTGCTCTACGCCGCGGGCCGCGCCCAGCACGTCGCCCGCGTCATCCGCCCGGCCCTCGAGCGCGGCGAGTGGGTCGTCTGCGCCCGCTATCATCGACTCGTCGATGGCCTACCAGGGCGCCGGCTACGGCAACGATCTCGACGAGCTGCGCCGCCTCCAGTCGTTCGCGACCGGCGGCCTGCGGCCCGACCTGACCATCCTCCTCGACGTGCCGGTCGAGGTCGGCCTCGAGCGCACCCGGCGGCGCAAGGAGTGGAACCGGTTCGAGGACACCGAGGAGGTGGCCTTCTTCGAGCGGGTGCGCGCCGCCTACCTGCGGTTGGCGGACGAGGAGCCGGAGCGATTCCGGATCGTCGACGGCGCCGGCTCGGTGGCTGACTCCGACGAGGCCATCCGGGCCGTCGTCGCCGCATGCGTTCGGCGTCGCGCAGGCGGGATAAGCCGCACCTCGCTCGAGGGCACGCTCCGAGCATCGCGTCGAGGCATCCGTGACGGGTGGCCCTCGGTCGCTCCCCTGCGCCATACTGGCCGCGTTCCTCCTTCGTGTGCCCGCCGTGTAGGAGTGAGCCCGCCCGATGAAGCTCGTGACCGCCATCGTCCACAACGAGGATGCCGCCGCGCTGGTGGATGCGCTGCTCGAGAAGGAGTACCGCGCGACCCGCGTCAACTCGTCCGGGGGCTTCCTCAAGCAGGGCAACGCCACGATCCTCGTCGGGGTCGAGGACAACCAGGTGGACGCCGTGCTCGAGCTCATCAGCGCGAACTGCCACTCCCGCAAGCAGTTCGTGAACCCGATGCCGCCGATCATGGAGCCGGGCGAGTTCTACATGCCCTACCCGGTCGAGGTGGAGGTCGGCGGAGCCACGGTGTTCGTCCTGCCGGTGGAGCGCTTCGAGCGCCTCTGACCTGACGGCAGTGAACGCGGCGGAGCCGCCCTGGCTCGCGACGCCTCGAGGCGGACGCGCCCGACGTCGTCGCCTGCTGGCGCGCCCTCGACAATTCGTTCAGCGGGCTGAAGGCGCTTCGCCGCGAGCTGCGCGATCGAGTCCACGAAGGGGACACGCCGCGGATCCTGGCCCAGCAGGAGGTGATCGGCGACGCGCTCGAGCGCGTCCTGCGGGCGATGCCCGAGCGCCTGCTGCGCGCCCCCGGCGGCGAGGAGGACTGGAACGTCGCCCAGGCCTTCGCGCACACGACCGCCGCGCGCCGCTTCCTCGGGACGTGGGCGGCGCTCGACGCCGGCGGCGAGTGGCCGAAGGAGCGGCCGCCGGTCGTCACCCCATCCGTCCCCGGCCGGCCGGACGCGACCCGCGACGAGCTCCTCGTCCTCCTCGACAAGTCGCGCCGCGCGATCCGCGAGTCCGCGGCCCGCATCGCCGGGCACGAGCGGCAGCGCTGCGGGATGGACCACCCGCTGATCGGGCATCTGCGCTGCGGCGAGTGGCTGCTCTTCCTCGGCATCCACGACTGCATGCATCTCGAGCAGCTGCACCGACCTGCTCGAGACCGATGCCGCCGCGCCGGCACCGGCGGATGCCTGAGCGCCCCGCGCCGCTCGTCCTCGTCGCGACGCCGGCGACCGGCCAGCCGTTCGGCTCGCACGCCGCCGTGGCGGCCGAGGGGCAGCGGCTGCTGGCGGCCGAGCTGTCGCACCGGCTCGGGCGGCTCGGCGCGGCGGTGGCGCCGCTGCCGTTCGAGGCGCCGCCCGACGGCGGAGTCGTTCCACTGGGGACGCTGGTTCGTCGCCGCGCGCCCGTCGGGCGCTCGGCGACGCGGCAACGTGGACGCGATCGGCTACGCCGGCGCCGGCGCCCTGGCGCTGCTCGACGACGAGGGACTCGACGACCTGCTCTCCCCGATCCCCGGCGAGGTCGTCGCCAACAACCGCTTCAGTGCCGACGCGTTCGTCGTCGCCGGCGACCTGGATCGGGCTCTCGCGACGCTCGAGGACGTGCGAGAGCGACAACGGCGCGCCGCGCGCGCTGAACGACGCGGGCTGGGAATGGCGCGACCTCGGCGCGACCGCCTGGGCGCGGTTCGACGTCGACACGACCCTCGACCTCGCGCTCCTGCGGCTGGCGACCCGCCTGGATGGGACCCGCGCGCTCGACGGCTCGGTGCGCGGGTTCCTCGAGATGGCGCGCCTGCCGGGCGACCGGCCGCTCGAGGTGCCCAACCTGGATCGCATCGGCGCCGTCATCCGCGATCGCTCCGCCGAGCTGGTCGTTGCCGGCCGCGTGCCCACGACGACCTGGCAGATGCTCGAGACCGAGACCGCCTGCCGCGTGCGCGGCCTGGTCGAGGAGCGCGGGATGCGCTCGTCCGGCGCGGGGCAGGTGCCGCGCTCGATCCTGGCGGCGCTGATGGATCGCTCGTCGCCGACCGAGCTGGTCGCGGAGCTCGCCCGGCTCGGGGACGCGGTCGTGCTCGACACCCGCGTGCTCATGGCGGCGGTGGCGGGCTCGGCCGAAGCCACGACCTGGCCTCCCGAGGAGGAGCGCTTCGCCTCGGACTTCGGCGACGCGTCCCGGGTCGCGACGCCCTGGCTGCGAGAGCTGGTCGAGGCGGCGGCGAGCGCATCGGTCCCGATGCTGTTCGGCGGGCACGCCCTCGTCAGCGACGGGCTGCGGCTGATCGTGTCGGCCGCCTGGCAGGGCCGATAGCCCCTGCTAGACTGTGAGCGAGGCGAGAAGCCTCGCCTCGAACGACTGAACCACAATCGCGGGCCTGCGATGGCCCGCACGCACACCGCGCGTGCAACCGGAGTGGAAATGGATCACACCGGACTGCTCTACGTCATCGGCTTCGGGTTCGCGGCGACGACCTTCGTCTTCGGCACGATCCTGTTCAGCTGGCTGATCACCCATCGGCGGCGACGGCCCCAGAAGGGCCTGCCGTACGAGTCGGGCGTGGACACGATCGGTGACACGTGGAGCCGCTTCGGACTGGCCTTCTACCTGTACGCCCTGCTCTTCGTGGCCTTCGACGTCGAGATCATCTTCGTCTACCTGTGGGCCATCACCGTGCGGGCGCTGGAGTTCCAGGGGATCGTGCTCATCGGCATCTTCCTGGCGATCCTGATGTTCGGCGAGTTCTACGCGTGGAAGAAGGGTGACCTGCGATGGCAGTAGACCGACCGGACGACCCCACCACCACCGACCTGGCCGTGACCGATGACGGCAACAGCCCGATCATCATCCCGGACGCCGGCGCGGACGACGCGCTGCTGCGCGAGTTCGGCATGGAGGAGCACCCGCAGGGCGGATTCCACGGCCTGCTCGAGGTGATCCCGACCAAGGCCGACTACGTCCTCGACCTCATCCGCGCCAACTCGCTGTGGCCGCTTGCTGTCGGGCCTCTCGTGCTGCGCGATCGAGATGATGTCGACCGCCACGAGCCTGAACGACATCGACCGATTCGGGATGTTCCCGTTCCGCGCCTCGCCACGCCAGGCGGACGTGCTGATCGTGGCCGGCACGCTGACGACGAAGATGGCCGGGCCGCTCGTCCGGCTCTGGGAGCAGATGCCCGAGCCGAAGTGGTGCGTGGCGATGGGGACCTGCACGACCTCGGGCGGCCGCTTCAAGCGCTCGTACTCCGTGGTCCAGGGCGTCGACCGCGTGATGCCGGTGGACGTCTACGTCCCCGGATGCCCGCCTCGGCCCGAGGGCCTGATCTACGGGATGATGAAGCTCCACGAGCTGGTCAAGGAACGCCGCGGGCAGTGGCCCACGTACGTCGATCGCGGTCCGCAGCGCATGCGCTGGGAAGGAGACGTCCGCTGACCGCCCCCGCCGCGGCCGGCGCGCTCGTTCGCACGCTGAACGAGCGTCTCGGCTCCGACCTGCGCGACCTCTGGACCGACGAGGACACGGTCGAGTTCAGCATCGACGGCGCCCGCAACGTCGAGGTGCTGACGCTGCTTCGCGACGATCCGGACCTCGCCTTCTTCATGCTCGCCGACGAGGCGGCGGTCGACTACGGCGTCGACGCCCATTTCGAGGTCGTCTACCACCTGTTCAGCTGGAAGCATCCCGCCTGGCTGCGCGTCCGCGCCCGCGTCGACCGCGCCGATCCCCGCATCCCGACGATCACCCACCTCTGGGAGGGGGCGATGTTCCACGAGCGCGAGATGTACGACATGATGGGCATCGTCTTCGAGGGCAACCGCGACCTGCGCCGGATCTACATGTCGCCCGACTATCGGTCCTTCCCGCAGCGCAAGGACTTCATCCTTCCCGACGACGCCGCGGACTCCTCCGCTCATGGCGTGAACCCGCTCGAGCGCCCGGAGACGTGGGACCTGACGCGCTTCTCCGACGCGGCCCAGGTGCCCGGTCCGGGACGGACGCACCGTCGAGGCCGGCGACGGCGACGCCGACGAGAGCCGATCGCGATGACGAAGGTCGATCCCGAGGTCCGCATCCCGGACCCGATCGAGCTGGACCGCGCCGAGGAGGATCGCCTGCGGGCCGCCGCCGGGCTGCAGCCCGTTCACCGCGAGCCGGCCGAGTACGCCGGGTTCGACCAGGTCGGCATTCCCGATCGGCCGCCGCAGACCGAGCGAGAGCGGGAGGTCTACACCCTCGGCGAGGGGGAGATGCTGATCAACATGGGCCCGCAGCACCCCTCGACCCACGGCGTCATGCGGCTGGTCGTGAAGGTGCGCGGCGAGGTGATCGTCGACATCGACCCGGTGCTCGGCTACCTCCACCGCGGGATCGAGAAGCTGTGCGAGAACGCGACGTACACGACGGTCCTGACGTACGTCGACCCGATGGACTACCTGGCGACGATGCACAACGAGCACGCGCCGGCGATCGCCTTCGAGAAGCTCTACGGGATCAAGGCGCCGAAGCGAGCCGAGTACATCCGGGCGCTGGTCGTCGAGCTGAACCGGATCTTCAGCCACAGCCTGATGACGGGCTTCCTGGCGCTCGACATGGGCGGGCTGACCCCGATCCTGTACAGCTTCATCAACCGCGACGAGATCGTCGAGATGCTGTCCGCCATCAGCGGGCAGCGCATGCTCTTCAACTTCTTCCGCGTCGGCGGCGTGAACTGGGACGTCAACGACGAGTTCCTCAGCCGCCTCGGCACCTGGCGCGGCCACGTGCTGGAGAACATCGAGATGAACGAGCGGATGATCACCCAGAACGAGATCTTCACCGCGCGGACGCGGGGGATGGGCGTCCTGAGCGGTGACGAGGCGATCAGCCTCGGCGTGACCGGGCCGAACCTGCGCGCCTCGGGCGTCCCGTTCGACGTCCGCAAGGCGCACCCGTACTCGATCTACAACGAGCTCGAGTTCGACGTCATCACCCAGACCGCGGGCGACTCGTACTCGCGGTATCTCCAGCGCATCGCCGAGATCAAGCAGAGCATCCACCTGATCGACCAGATCATCGACAAGATGCCGCACGGCCCCGTGCAGGCACAGGTGCCCGGCATCATCCGGCCGAAGCCGGGACGCGCCTACGCGGCGGTCGAGTCGCCGCGCGGCCTCTACAGCGTCTACGCGATCAGCGACGGCGGGCCGAACCCGTATCGGTTCCGGATGCGCGACCCGAGCTTCATCAGCCTCCAGGCGATGCCGAAGCTCATGCCCGGGCGGCTCGTCGCCGACACGATGGCCGTCATGGCCAGCCTCGACCCGGTCATGGGCGGCGTGGACAAGTAGCCGATGGACTGGGATCTGATTCTCGGCCTCGGACGCTTCGTCCTCGCGACCACGCTCCTGCTGCTGCTGACGGTGCCGACGGCCTTCGTGATCATCCAGATGGAGATGAAGATCATCGCCCAGCTGGCGCTCCGATACGGCCCGAACCGGATCGGCCCGCGCGGGATGTTCCAGAGCACGATCCACGGCTTCAAGGTGCTGGCGAAGGAGGACACCGTCCCCGACCAGGCCGATCGCGGCACCTTCACCCTCGCCCCGTGGATGGTCTACATGGCCGCCGCGATGAGCATGCTCGTCATCCCGTTCGCGCCCGGCGCGGTCGCGGCCAACTTCAACATCGGCATCGTCTACTTCTTCGCGGTCCTCGGCCTCTCGGTCGTCGGGCTGCTCGTCGCCGGCTGGGCGAGCTACAACAAGTACTCGCTCCTCGGCGGTCTGCGCAGCGCGGCGCAGATGGTCAGCTACGAGATCCCGCTGACCCTCTCGATCGTCGGCGCGGTCGTGCTGGCCGGCACGCTCAGCTTCACCGAGCTCATCGACTGGCAGCTCGACCACGGCTGGCTGCTGTGGTGGCAGCCCGTCGGCCTCGCGATCTTCTACGTCGCCAGCCTGGCCGAGATCAACCGCACGCCGTTCGACATGGTCGAGGCCGACTCGGAGCTCGTCGCGGGGCCCTTCACCGAGTACTCGGGCATGCGGTTCGGGTTCTTCTTCTTCGCCGAGTACGTCGCCCTCTTCATCATGAGCGGCATCCTCATCACGCTGTTCTTCGGCGGCTACCTCGCTCCCTGGCCCTTCCCGGCGCAGCTCGGCGGGTTCGCCGGGACCCTGTACGGGATCTTCTGGTTCTTCCTGAAGACCTACATCTTCGTCGCGATCGCGGTCTGGCTCCGAGGCACCCTGCCGCGCGTGCGCGTCGACCAGCTCATGGGCGTGGCGTGGAAGGTCCTCCTTCCGCTGGCGCTCGTGAACCTGTTCGTCACCGCCATCGCGGTCGTGGTCTTCGACCTGTGAGCTCGAGACCGATGGGGAGGGTGCGCTGATGACATTCCCGGGCGTCGGCATCGCCAAGGGCATGGTCACGACCTTCCGAAACTTCTTCGCGCCGAAGGTGACGCGCCAGTACCCGGAGGAGCGGCCGCAGATCCCCGACCGATGGCGCGGGCGCCTCGACCTGATCTACGACCCGTTCGGCGAGCACAAGTGCGAGGTCTGCTTCCAGTGCGCGCAGGTCTGCCCGGTCGAGGCGATCGACATGAGCGGCTTCGACTCGCAGGGCAACCGGATCCGCTACGGGATGCCGGAGATCTACGACGAGCGCAAGGATGCCAACGCCTATCGCCGCGCCGGACAGCCGGCGAGGCCGATGCGCAACCCCGCGCGCTGGGACGAGGAGGTCGACACGCCCTGGGTCGACGAGACGGTCGACGCCTTCGGCGGCCGCCCGGAGGCGCTGGTGGCGATCTTCCGCGCCATCGAGGACCGATACGGCTACCTGCCCGAGCGCGCGCTGCGCCGGGTCAGCGACCGGATGAGCATCCACTGGGCGCAGGTCTTCGGCGCCGCGGGCCTCGGCGGATTCCGGCTGCTCCCCGCCGCCGGCCATGTCGTCACCGTCTGCGACTGCGCCGCGTGCCGCTTCTCCGGCGGCCCGGCGGTGCTCGCCGCGATCTCCGACGAGCTCGGGATCGGCGTCGGGGAGGAGACGCCCGACGGGTCCTTCACGCTCGAGACCGCGACCGACGTCGGCGCGGGCGCGATCAGCCCGGCCATCCGCGTCGACACCCTGGTCTACGGTCCGGTCGACGCGGCCAAGGCGCGGCACATCGTCGGCGAGCGGCGCGCCGCGGCCAAGCGCGTGGCGGCGCCGAGCTGATGGCCGACACGATCTCGCCCCAGATCAAGATCCTCGGCGCCGGCGAGCCGCGCGTGCTGACGGACATCGGACGGGTCGATCCGTCCAGCCTCGCGAGCTATCGCGAGCACGGTGGCTACGGCGCCCTGAGCCGCGCGATCACGCAGCTCTCACCGGAGGCCGTGATCGCGGAAATCGAGGCCGCCGGCCTTCGCGGCCGCGGCGGATCCGGCTTCCCGACCGCCGAGAAATGGAGCGTCGCGCGCGGAACCCCTGCCGACCGCAAGATCGTCGTCGCGAACCTCATGGGCGCCGATCCCAGCTCCCTCGGCGACCGGGCGCTCGCGGAGGGCAACCCGCATCTCATCATCGAAGGGCTGCTGATCGCGGCCTACGCGGTCGGCGCCAGCGAGGCGATCGTCGCCGTGCGGCGCGAGTGGATCGATGCGATCGAGCGGCTCCGCCTGGCGGTGCGCGAGGCGACCGAGGCGCACCTCGCGGGCTATCTCGTGCTCGGCACCGACACCAGCGTCCAGCTGAGCGTGTGGGAGGGCTCGGGCGCATACGTCGCCGGCGAGGAGACCGCGCTCCTCAACGCGCTGGCCGGCGACCGCGGCATGCCGGCCATCCGCCCGCCGTTCCCGGCAACCAGCGGCCTGTGGGACGTGCCGACCGTCGTCCAGAACGCCGAGACCCTGGCGCACGTCGCCTGGATCGTCTCCCACTCGCCGGAGGCGTTCGCCTCGGTCGGCAGCGACGCGAGCCGCGGAACGAAGCTCGTCACGATCATGGGCCGGGTCGTGGAGCCCGGACTGCTCGAGGTGCCGCTCGGAACGAGCCTGCTGGACCTCGTCGCCATGGCCGGCGGGGGGACGGGATCGACGAAGGCGGTCTTCGTCGGTGGCCCGGGCGGCGGCGCGATCGACGTCGGCCAGCTCACCCTGGCGTACGACTACGAGCCGATGGAGAAGGCCGGCGCCATCATCGGCTCCGGATCGGTCCTCGTCACCGATGCCGCGACCTGCATGGTCGACTCGGCGCGCTTCTTCGTCGACTTCAGCGCGCGCGAGGCGTGCGGCAAGGCCGTCCCGTGCCGGATCGGCACCCGCCGCCTGGTTGAGGGGCTCGACCGCATCCTCGCCGCCACTCCGCGGCCGAACGACTTCATCATGCTGCGCGAGCTGTCGCGCAAGATGAGCGACACCGCGCTCTGCAAGCTCGAGCGCCTGGCGCCGAACCCGATCCTCACGACCCTCGACCGCTTCGGCGACGAGTACCGCGCCCACGCCGAGCGCGGCGTCTGCCTTGCCGGCGCCTGCACGACGCCGGCGGTGCCGCCAGTCCTCGAGCCGCTGCCCGGCATCGAGCCGGCCGGGCTAGAGTAGGGACCGATGAGCTTCGGCACGACGAACGGCCACACGGCCGGCAACGGCAACGGAACCGGCGACGGGGCGGTCACCGACTACACCCCGATCTGGCCGATGGTGCCCGGCACGCGGAAGATCAGCGTCACGATCAACGGGCAGCAGGTCGAGGCCGAGGAGGGCCAGACGATCCTCCAGGCCTGCCGGGTGCTCGGCATCGAGATCCCGACGCTGTGCTACGAGCCGAAGCTGGCGCCGTACGGGGCGTGCCGGATCTGCGCGGTCGAGGTGGAGGGCCGCGACGACACGCCGATCAGCTGCGGCACGACGATCACCGAGGGGATGGTCATCACCACCCACTCCGATCGGGTCATCGAGAACCGGCGCATGGTCCTCGAGCTGATCTTCAGCGACCACGACGCGTACTGCCTGCCGCCCTGCCAGTTCAAGTGTCCGACACGGGTCGACATCCCGGGCTACCTGAAGCAGAACACCCTCGGCAACTGGGAGGAGGCGACGCGCATCCTCAAGCGCTCGCTGCCGTTCCCCGCGATCCTCGGCCGCGTCTGTCCCGCGCCGTGCGAGACGCATTGCCGCCGCGAGGAGGTCGACACCGCGATCGCCATCCGCGACTCGCATCGCTACTGCGCGGACCGCGTCCTCGAGGTCGACGCTCCCGCCCCGATCCCGTGGCCGAAGGAGCCGCCGACCGGGCGGAAGGTGGCGGTCATCGGTGCCGGTCCGGCCGGGATGAGCGTCGCGTACTACCTCCAGCTCCGCGGGCACCAGTGCGACGTCTTCGAGGCGGAGCCGGAGCAGGGAGGGATGCTCCGCTACGGGATCCCGCAGTACCGCCTGCCGAAGGGCTGGATGGACCGCGAGCTGAACCACGTCTGGGAGCTCGGCGCGACGCTGAAGCCGAACATGCGGCTCGGCCGCGACTTCCACATCGGCGACATCATCGACGACTACGACGCGATCTACGTCGGCATCGGCTGCTACAAGCCGAACGAGCTCGGCATCGCCGGCGAGTTCGCCGACGGCACCGTCAACGCCCTCGAGAACCTCTACAACTCGACTCGCGGCATCCCGGTCCCGCGCCTGAAGGGCGCGCGGGTCGTCGTCATCGGTGGCGGCTTCACGGCGATCGACTGCACCCGCACCTCGGTCCGCCAGGGCGCCGCCGAGGTCACCCTCGTCTACCGCCGCGACCTCAAGGACATGCCCGCCGCCGACGAGGCGCACGAGGCGATCGAGGAGGGCGCGCGGCTGATCTTCCAGGCCGCACCGGTGCGGATCGTGACCGACGAGAATGGCAAGGTCACCGGCGTCGAGTTCCAGCGCATGAAGCTCGGCGCTCCCGACGAGCAGGGCCGCCGCCGCCCGGAGCCGATGGCCGGCACCGAGTTCATCGTCGAGTGCGACACCGTGCTCGGCGCCATCGGCCAGGGACCGGACCTGGCGTGGGTCGAGTCCGAGCCGGAGGAGATCCGCTCGAAGCTCGTCGTCTCGCGCCGCGGCACCCTCGAGTCGGAGGAGCACATCTTCCGCACCGATGTCCCGAAGGTCTTCGCCTCCGGCGACGTTCGCACCGGCGCCGCCACCGTCGTCGAGGCGATCGGCGAGGGCCGGCGCGCCTCGTACGCGATGGACTACTGGCTGCGCGGCCACGACCTCGACGACCCGCAGGTCCGACGCATCGTCACCGAGCCGCAGCCGAACTTCCTCACGATCGTCCCCTTCACCGATGACGTGAAGGAGCCGAAGGCGATCATGGGCAAGCTCGGCCCGGCGGAGCGCAAGACGAACTTCGACGAGTACGAGTTCGGCTACACGCACGACCAGGCGATGGCCGAGGCGTCCCGCTGCCTCCAGTGCACCTGCGAGGCGATCGGCCACTGCGACCTCCGCGAGGCCGCGATCGAGTACGAGACGACGCTGAACATGGCGATCGACGAGCGCTCGATCCAGGACAACCCGTACGTCGGCGTCAACCACGGCTACGGCCGCGACGAGACGCACTCGTTCATCCTGCGCGACTACTCGCGCTGCATCGACTGCGGCCGATGCGCCCAGGTCTGCAAGGACATCGTCGGCGCCGGCTGCTACGACTTCATCGGCAAGGGCTTCGACTCGCTCGTCACGACCGCCGACTTCGTCTCGCTGAACGAGACGCCGTGCGTGTCCTGTGGCCGATGCGCGGAGACCTGTCCGGTCGGCGCCCTCATGCCGCGCCCGCGCATCCTCGAGACGTACCAGCTCGACGTGTCGCGCTGCATCTTCTGCGGCATCTGCGCGGACGCCTGCCCGTACGACGCGCTCCGCTGCGGTCCCGAGTTCGAGTTCAGCGAGTACCAGCGCGACCTGCCGATGCTCGACATCCTCGAGATGTCCGACCGGGAGCGACCGACCCGCTAGACCGATGCGGCGGCGTTGCGCCGACGTGCGTGGTGCGCGGACGCACCGGGGGTCTGATCACCGCCGGTCCGTAGGTCTAAAGTACCAGCCGAGACTGCCCGCGCTGCCCGACCTCCGAGACCGTCGGGCGCATGCGGCCACGGAGGGTCATGTCGGCTTCAGCTGAAAACGATCGAGCGCCTGTCGTCGCGCGCCGCCGCTGGGCAGCCGTCGCGATCCTGGCGCTGACGATGTGGAGCTTCCACGTGCCGGCTCCGGCATCGTGCCGCCGATCCTCAGGCCAACCCCGGGTTCATGCGCGAGTCGGAGGGCGTGACCGCCGCGGAGCCGCTTTCAGTGATCCCGGGCTTCTCGGAGTCGGTCGTGTTCAGCGGCCTCGTCAACCCGATGGTCGTCCAGTTCGCGTCCGATGGACGCGTCTTCGTGGCCGAGAAGAGCGGCATCATCAAGGTCTTCGACAACCTGACCGACCCGAGCGCGACCGTCTTCGCGGACCTGCGTGCCAACGTCTTCAACAACTGGGACCGCGGTGTGCTGGGCATGGCCCTGGCCCCGACGTTCCCGGCCGACCCGTCCGATCTACGTGCTCTACACGTATGACCACATCCTCGGCGACCCGAGCCCGGCACCGAAGTGGGGAACGACGACGTCGATCACGGACACCTGCCCGAATCCACCGGGCATCAACACGACGGATGCCTGCGTCGGGGCGGCTCTCGAAGCTCACGGCCAGCGGCAACCAGATGACCGGGCAGCGAGCAGGTGCTCATCGAGGACTGGTGCCAGCAGTACCCGAGCCACTCGCTCGGCGCGCTCGCCTTCGGCAGCGACGGCGCCCTCTACGTCAGCGGTGGCGACGGCGCGAGCTTCGGCCCGGCGGATTATGGCCAGCTCGGCGATCCGTACTACCCCGGTGGCAATCCGTGCAAGGACCCTGGTGGGTCATCGCCGACGCCCCCGACCGCGCAGGGCGGCGCGTTGCGGAGCCAGGACATCCGGACTCCTCCACCACCGCCGGCGCCACCCGGGGGTGGCACCTCGTACAGCGCAGCGGTGCTGGCGGCCAACCCGACGGCCTACTGGCGGCTGGGCGACACCGGCGCGCAGGCGGTCGATGCCGGGCCGAACGCGCTGCACGGCAGCTACGTCGGCAACCCGCAGCGTGGCGTGCCGGGCGCGCTGCCCGGCGACAGCAACACCGCGGTCGACTTCCCGGCGCTGGCCGACGCCGTGACGGTGCCCGACAACGCGCAGCTCGACCTGGGCGACGGACCGTTCAGCTACGAGCTGTGGTTCGCGCTGGACGAGAACCTCGGCGGACAGGACCAGATGCTGATCAACCGCGGCACGAACGCCCCGAACGTCGCTCTGAACGGTTCGACCCGCAGGCTGATGCTCACCAAGGGCGGCTTCGGGGGGCTGTTCAGCGGCTCGACGTCCATCGCCGCGAACGGAGTCTGGCACCACCTGGTCGTCACCCGCAGCGCAGCCGGCGCCGGCAACACCAAGATCTATCTCGACGGTGCGGCCGAGACGATGAGCGCCATCTCGGCTGCCACCACGCTGACCAACAACACCGAGGTCCTGACCTTCGGACGCAAGAACGTCGGCCCGGTCGAGCGCTGGGGGGGCAAGATCGACGAGGTCGCCATCTACCGCCGCGTGCTGAGCGCGAGCGAAGTGACCAGCCACTTCAACGCGGCGCGGCGGCGGCCCACCGGCCGAGCCGGATCCGACGGGTCTCGATGGCTCGATCCTGCGCGTCAGCCCAGTCACGGGCGAGGGCCTGCCCTCGAACCCGAATGCGGCCAGCACCGACGCCAACGAGCGCCGGATCATCGCGTATGGGCTGCGCAATCCCTTCCGATTCGCCATCCGGCCGGGAACCAGCGACATCTGGCTTGGTGACGTCGGCTACAACACGTGGGAGGAGATCAACCGGATCCCCGCGCCGAGCGACTCCGTCGTGGAGAACTTCGGTTGGCCGTGCTACGAGGGAATCCCACGGACGGGGAACTACGACTCAGCCGACCTGAAGATCTGCGAGGACCTCTACCCGAGGGCACCGGCGCCGTGACGAACGGTGTCTACGTCTACAACCACAGCGCATCGATCGTTCCCGGAGATGGATGCTCGACGGGCGGCTCGTCGCTCTCGGGCTTCGCGTTCTACCCGACGACGGGTGGGACCTACCCCGCCTCCTACAGCGGCGCGCTCTTCTTCGCTGACTATTCGCGGAACTGCATCTGGGTGATGTTGAAGGGCTCGAACGGGCTGCCCGATCCCAACCAGCGGCAGACTGTTCGTTCGTCGGGGCGGACGGAACCGGTGGACCTGAAGATCGGCCCCGGCGGTGACCTCTTCTACGTCGACCTCAACGGCGGCACGATTCGACGCATTCGCAGCACGTCGGCACCCGGCCAGGCGCCGACCGCGGTGATCCAGCCCACGACGCCAACCAGCGGTCCCGCGCCGTTGACCGTCGGATTCAGCGGCACGAACTCGAGTGACCCGGAGAACGGCCCGCTGACCTACGCGTGGGACTTCACGGACAACGGGTCAACGGACTCGACGAACCCGACTCCGTCGTTCACCTACACCCAGCCCGGCACGTACACCGCGCGGCTGACCGTGACCGACAACCAGTCACTGACCGGCACCACGACGCAGCTCATCAACGTGACGTCGGGATCGCCGAACGCTCCGCCGGTGCCGACCATCACCACGCCGACCTCGTCGACGACGTGGGCGGTCGACGAGGAGATCCGGTTCTCCGGATCGGCCACCGACCCGGAGGATGGGACGCTGGCGGCGACGAGGCTGTCCTGGTCGCTCGTCCTCCAGCACTGCCCATCGACCTGCCACCCGCACCCGCAGGACACCTTCAATGGCGTGGCGTCGGGCTCGTTCGACGCTCCCGACCACGACTACCCATCGCATCTCGAGCTGACGCTGACCGCGACGGACTCGCAGAACCTGTCCGCCTCCACGACCGTCGAGCTCGACCCGCGGACGGTGGACCTCACGATGGCCAGCCTTCCGGCCGGTCTGCGATCTCACGATTGGCTCGACGACGCAGACCGCGCCGTTCACGGTCACCGTGATCGAAGGTTCAGGCACGTCGATCATCGCACGCACGCCGCAGAGCCTGAGCGGGACGAACTACGCCTTCACCTCCTGGTCCGACGGCGGGGCGCAGACCCACGACATCACCGCCGGCACCGCCGACGCGACGTACACGGCGACGTTCACGCAGACGGCCACCAGCGGCTACAGCGCAGCGGTGCTCGCTTCAGGGCCGACCGGCTACTGGCGATTGGGTGACAGTGGCGCGCAGGCAGTGGACGCCGGGCCAAACGCGCTGCACGGGTCGTACGTCGGCTCGCCCGCGCGCGGCGTCGCGGGTGCGCTGGTCGGTGACGCCAACACCGCGGTCGACTTCCCGGCCCTCACCGCGGCGGTGACGGTCCCGGACAACGCGCTGCTCGACCTGGGCAACGCTCCCTTCAGCTACGAGCTGTGGTTCGCGCTGGACGAGACCCTCGGCAGCACCGATCAGATGCTCCTCAATCGCGGCACGAATGCCCCGAACATCGCGCTCGATGGCGCCACCAAGCGGCTGATGCTGACCAAGGGCGGCGTCGGCCCGCTCTTCATGGGCTCCTCGGTGATCGCCGCTAACTCGGCCTGGCACCACGTGGTCATCACGCGCAGCGCGGCTGGGGCCGGCAACACCCAGATCTACCTCGACGGCGTGGCCAGACCGTCACACCGATCTCGGCGGCCACCACCTATGCCAACAACAACGAGGTGCTCACCTTCGGCCGCAAGAACATCGGGCCCGTCGAGCGCTGGGGTGGAAAGCTCGACGAGATCGCCATCTATCGGCGCGTGCTGAGCGCCAGCGAGGTGGCGAGCCACTACAGCGCGGGACGAGGACCGTAGGTCGAGGCTCACGCTCGTCCGACGCGCTCGAGCCGGCGATGCCGGACGCCGAGTTGGCGTCTGCCTTGCAGGGTTCAGGGGCGACTGCCGTGCCTGGTGCTCGACGGACCGATGAGTTCGGGACCGGGCATCGGTCCCACCTCGTGATCGACATCCAACGTTGCTGCCACCGAGGAGAAACCCATGCCCACGCTCTATCCCTGCCTCTGGTTCGACGGCAAGGCCGAGGAGGCCGCCGAGTTCTACACCGGCCTGTTCCCCGACAGCCACATCGACAAGGTCTGGCGGTCTCCGGCCGACACGCCGAGCGGTCCGGCCGGAATGGTGCTGACGGTCGACTTCACGGTCGCGGGACAGCGGCTGCAGGGCCTGAACGGCGGAGATGACTTCACGTTCAACGAGGCCGTGTCGCTCGTCTACGAGTGCGAGGACCAGGCCGAGGTCGACACGCTGTGGAGCGCGCTGACGGCCGAGGGCGGCGAGCCGGGTCCGTGCGGCTGGCTGAAGGATCGGTTCGGGCTGTCGTGGCAGATCGTGCCGAAGGAGCTGAACCGGTTGATGGACGATCCGGATCCGGAGCGCGCCCGGCGCGCGATGGAGGCGATGCTCCAGATGGGCAAGATCGAGGTCGACGAGCTCCGAGCGGCTGCCGACGGCGTCGCGGTGGGCAGCTCGGCTCGCTAACCCAGCGCCCGTCGATGCGTCGGCGCGTGCGCGCGGCGCAGGGCACGCGCCGGCGCACGAGTGGCTACGCTAGAATCGAGCGCGGCCCCCGGGCGGGCCAAGGTGCGCTCGAATTCGAAGGGAGCCATCGACCCTGGACATCTCCAGCGTCCTCTTCTTCCTGCTCGCCATCGGTGTCGTGGGAGCCGGACTCGCCGTCGTCACGCTGCGCAACATCATTCACTCGGCCGTGGCGATGATGATCTGCTTCGGGTCCCTCGCCGGCATGTACGCCCTGCTCGGCGCGCCGATCGTCGCCGCCGCGCAGGTGCTCATCTACCTCGGCGCGATCAGCGTCCTCATCCTCTTCGCGATCATGCTCACCCAGGCGGGTGACGCGAACCTGCCGGCCCCGTTCCACCGCCAGCTCCCGATCGCCGCCGTCATCTCGCTGGCGCTCATCGGGCTCGTCGGCTGGGCCGTGGTCCAGACCGACTGGAACGCCGCAGCCGAGGCGGCCTCGGCGGCCGTCGACGCGATCGCGACGGCGGTCTTCACCGATTTCGCCTTGCCGTTCGAGATCATCAGCCTGCTGCTGCTGGTGGCGATCATCGGCGCCATCTACCTGGCCCGGCGGCCGGAAGAAGACGAGCGAGCGAACTGACCGATGGGCCTCGAGGGCTACCTGATCGTCTCCGCGATGCTCTTCGCGATCGGCGCCTTCGGGTTCATGGTGCGCCGCAACGCGATTCTCATGCTCATCAGCATCGAGCTGATGTTCAACGCCGTGAACCTCAGCCTCGTTGCCTTCAACGCCTTCCTTCCCCCGGAGAACAACACCGGGGCGGTCTTCGCGCTGATGATCATGGCGGTCGCGGCCGCCGAGGTGACCGTGGGCCTGGCGCTCGTCATCGCGATCATCCGCACCCGGCAGACGGCCGAGGTCGACCAATACGCCGACCTGAAGGAATAGGCCGATGTCGATCGACCTCCTGATCGCCCTCATTCCGGCGCTGCCCCTCGCGGGCTTCCTCTTCGCCGTCCTCGTCGGTCCGCGCATCGACCGCGTCCCGGTCCACGGTCACGGCGACCATCACGACGGCGACGACGGCCACGAGGGCGCATGACGACCACGGACCGGTCGACGACAGCGGGTTCCGCGGCATCCCGACCGAGGAGGAGCAGGCGGCGACGAGCCCGCATCGTGGGCACGCCGACGACCTCGCCAATGCCGATGGGGCCGCCGGCGTCATTCCGCCGGAGTTCAACGACGGGCTCGGCCAGGCGGGGCACGTCACGCCGGGTGGCCCACGGCCGCGCTACCTGTCCTGGATCGTGCCGACCGGCCTCGTGGCGGTGATGTGGATCCTCTCGATGATCGTCTTCGCCGACGTCATCTTCGGCGGCCACGAGTACGAGGTGACGATCTACGAGTGGATCTCGGCCGGCGACTTCCACGTCGAGATCAGCTTCCTCGTCGACTCGTTGACCGCGATGCTGCTGCTCGTCGTCAGCACGGTCGGATTCCTCGTCCACATCTACTCGATCGGCTACATGGACGGCGACCGCGGCCTCTGGCGCTTCTTCGCCTACCTGAACCTCTTCATGTTCAGCATGCTGGTGCTGATCTTCGCCGACAACTTCCTGCTCCTCTACGTGGGCTGGGAGCTGGTGGGCCTGTGCAGCTACCTGCTCATCGGCTTCTGGTACAAGAAGCCGTCGGCGGCGGGAGCGGCGAAGAAGGCGTTCGTCGTCAACCGCATCGGTGACTTCGGGTTCGGCCTCGGCGTGATCATGATCTGGGTCAACCTCGGGACGCTGAGCTTCCACGAGGTCTTCGAACGGATCGGGACGCTCGACGAAGGCACGATCACGCTCATCGCGCTCCTCCTCTTCGCCGGCGCGGTCGGCAAGTCCGCCCAGTTCCCGCTGCACGTCTGGCTGCCGGACGCGATGGAGGGCCCGACCCCGGTCAGCGCGCTGATCCACGCCGCGACGATGGTCAACGCCGGCGTCTACATGGTCGCGCGGTCCAACCCGATCTTCGCCGAGGCGCCGACCGCGATGCTGGTCGTGGCGACCATCGGGACGTTCACCGCGATCTTCGCCGCCGCGATCGCGCTGACCCAGAACGACATCAAGAAGGTCCTCGCCTACTCGACGGTGAGCCAGCTCGCCTACATGTTCCTCGCGCTCGGCATCGGTGCGTGGGTGGCGGCGATCTTCCACCTCGTGGCCCACGGCTTCTTCAAGGGCCTGCTGTTCATGGGCTCCGGCTCCGTCATCCACGGCGCGGGCGGCGAGCAGGACATGCGCTACATGGGCAACCTCCGTGCGCGGATGCGCTGGACCTACGTCACGATGGTCATCGGCTCGCTGGCCCTCTCCGGCATCCCGATCTTCGCCGGCTTCTTCAGCAAGGACGAGATCCTGGCCGAGGCCTTCAACCGCGGGTACTTCGTCTTCTACGCCGTCGGCGTCGTGGTGGCCTTCATGACCGCCTTCTACACGTTCCGGATGATCTTCATGACCTTCTGGGGTGAGTGGCGCGGACCGCGCGCGATCTGGGACCACGTCCACGAGAGCGCTCCGACCATGGTGACGCCGCTCGTGATCCTCTCGGTGCCGACGGCGCTCGCCGGCCTGCTGCTCGGCATTCCGCCCGAGGGCGGGGTCATCCACACCTGGCTCGAGGAGGTCTTCCACGGCGCGGAGGAGGCCGGCGCCGGCATCCAGCCCGGCTCGATCGCCGCGACGGGCCACGAGGGCTTCCAGTTCCTCGGATCCGGCGGCCTCCTGCTGGGCACCGGGACGGTGGTCGCCGTGCTCGGGCGTGTGGCTCGCCTACCGCTGGTACGTGCGGACGCCGGAGGCCCCGTCGCGCTTCGTCGAGCGCTTCCCGCTCGGCCTCGGGCCGGGGATGTACCGCGCCAGCGTGAACAAGTACTACATCGACGACGTCTACCAGCTCGCCTTCGCCCGCGGCGGCGTCGTGATCGCGAACGCCCTGTGGTGGTTCGACGCGAAGGTCATCGACGGGTTCGTCAACTGGCTCGGCTGGCTGGCGAAGACGATCGGCGGCGGCCTGCGGAAGGTCCAGACCGGGCGGGTCGAGAACTACGGGCTCGGGATCGCGGCCGGGCTGGCGATCGTGCTGCTCGTGTACGCGACGGTCGTGCGGTGAACGACTTCCCGCTGCTGTCGGCGATCGTCTTCGTGCCGGCCCTCGGCGCCCTGCTGCTGCTGGTCGTCCCGAGCAGCGCGCACCGCGCGATCCGGTGGATCGCCCTTGCGACGGCGCTCCTCTCCTTCGGCCTCTCGCTGCTGCTCCTCGGCTACGACCCGGCCGGCGCCGAGTTCCAGTTCCGCGAGAACCTGCCGTGGATCGAGTTCTTCGGGATCAGCTACACGCTCGGCGTCGACGGCATCAGCGTCGTGCTCGTGATCCTGACCACGCTGCTCAGCGTCGTGGCGATCGTCTACAGCTGGGGACCGATCCAGACGAAGGTCAAGGCCTACTACGCGGTGATGCTGCTGCTGATGGTCGGCATGCTCGGCGTCTTCGTCAGCCTCGACCTGTTCCTCTTCTACGTGTTCTGGGAAGTCAGCCTCTTCCCGATGTACTTCCTCATCGGGATCTGGGGTGGACCGCGCCGGATCTACGCGACGATGAAGTTCGTCATCTACACCCTCGTCGGCTCGCTGCTGATGCTCGTCGCGATCCTGGCCGTCGCGATCGCGTACGCATCGGCCGGCAACCCGTTCACGTTCAGCTACGAGGCGCTTCGCGGCTTCGCCTACACCGATACGCTCCAGGCGCTCGCCTTCATCGCCTTCTTCCTCGCGTTCGCGATCAAGGTGCCGATGTGGCCGCTCCACACCTGGCTGCCCGATGCCCACGTCGAGGCCCCGACGGCCGGCTCGATCATCCTCGCCGGCGTGCTCCTGAAGCTCGGCGGCTACGGGTTCCTGCGCTTCAACCTGCCGCTCCTGCCGGACGCGTCGGCGACGTTCGCGCCCGTGATCATCGCCCTGGCCCTGATCGCGATCCTCTACGGCGCGCTCGTGGCGATGGTCCAGCCCGACATGAAGAAGCTCGTCGCCTACTCGAGCGTCAGCCACATGGGGTTCGTGATGCTCGGCGCCTTCGTCTTCAACGTCCAGGGCATGCAGGGCGCGATCTTCCAGATGATCAGCCACGGCATCACGACCGGGGCGCTCTTCCTGCTGGTCGGGGTCATCTACGAGCAGACGCACGACCGCGAGATCGCCCACATGGGCGGGCTGAACGCGCGCCTGCCGGCCTACGCCGCGATGTTCGGGCTGTTCACGTTCGCCTCGATCGGGCTGCCGGGGTTGAGCGGGTTCATCGGCGAGTTCCTCGTCGTCCTCGGCGCCTTCTCCTACAACGGCTGGGTGGCGGCGGTCGCGATGTTCGTCGTGATCCTCAGCGCGGTGTACATGCTCTGGATGTTCCAGCGCGCCTTCTTCACCGTGCCCTCCGACTGGCTGCGCCGGATCTGGCCCTCGTTGCGCGACATGAGCCGTGGCGAGTGGGTCTCGCTCGCTCCGCTGGTCGTGCTGGTCGTGCTGCTCGGCGTGTATCCCGGGCCGATCCTCGACATGATCGAGGTGCCGGTCGACCGGATCATCGACGCGGTGAACGGCGCCGGCCTGACCGGCTTCGGGCCGCTGTGGTGAGGCGCTGACCGATGCCGATGATCGACGACCTCGTCACCCTCCTCCCGGAGCTCGTCCTCACCGCTGCTCGTCCTGGTCGTCATCACGGTCGACCTGTTCCTGCCGCGAGGCAGCAAGTGGCTGCTCACGCCGCTGACGGTCGGCGGGCTGCTGCTGGCGGGCGCCGCGCTGCTTCGTCGTGTGGGGCACGAACGACACGGTGCTACAGCGGCTTCTACGTCGTCGACGACCTGTCGGTGTTCATCAAGGGCGCGACGATCGTGACCGGCATCCTCAGCGCCCTCTTCGCGCCGGCGTACCTGATCGCGCGACGCATCCCGCTCGGCGAGTTCTACACGATCCTCATCAGCGCGCTGATCGGGATGTGCGTGCTCGCGTCGAGCAGCCGACCTCATCACCCTCTTCCTCGGCCTCGAGCTGATGACGATGCCGTCGTACCTGCTCACCGGCCTCCACAAGACCGATCGCTACAGCAACGAGGGCGGGCTGAAGTACTTCCTCCTCGGGAGCTTCGCCAGCGCGATTCTCCTCTTCGGGACCGCGTGGACCTACGGGCTGACCGGGACGACGAGCATCGCCGGCATCGCGGCGGCCGTCGGCGGCGAGATGAGCGCCGGAATGCTGGTCGCGATCGGGTTCCTGACCGTTGGCGCGACGTTCAAGATCGCGGCGGTCCCGTTCCACTACTGGACCCCGGACGCCTACCAGGGCGCTCCGACCCCGATCACCGGCTTCCTCTCGGTCGGGCCGAAGATCGGGGCCTTCGCGCTGCTGATCCGGATCTTCGTCGAGGCGCTGGCTCCGCTGCGCGCGGACTGGCTCGGGGTCTTCCTCGTCCTGACCGTGCTGACGATGACGGTCGGCAACATCGTGGCCCTGACCCAGACGAACGTGAAGCGGATGCTCGCCTACTCGAGCATCGCCCACACCGGATACATCATGGCCGGCATCGCGGCCTACGCGAATGCCCCCGACGCCGAGACCGCGGCCTTGGGCATTCAATCGGTCCTCTTCTACCTCTTCGGCTACGCGGTCATGAACATCGCGGCCTTCGCGGTCGTCGGGA
Organism: uncultured Chloroflexia bacterium; assembly: GCA_963797855.1. Lineage (GTDB taxonomy): Bacteria > Chloroflexota > Limnocylindria > QHBO01 > QHBO01 > JACDBZ01. Next base: position 59,213 of record CAWCQX010000007.1, read on the forward strand.
TGCTCCAGCGCGACACGTCCCGCTTCGGCGGGCTGAACTCGTTCGCCGGCCTCGCCTCGCGAGCTCCGTGGCAGGCGGCGGCGATGGCGGTGCTCATGCTGAGCCTGACCGGCATCCCGCCGACCGTCGGGTTCTTCGCGAAGTACTTCGTCCTGATCGCGACGGTCGAGTCGGGACTGGTCTGGCTGGCGGTCGTGATCGTCCTCAACGCCGCGCTCGCCGCGTTCTACTACCTGCGCGTGATCGTCTACATGTACATGCGGGATCCCGAGCCGGAGCCTGCCCCCATCGACACCTCTCCATTCGGCTCGGTGGCCCTGGCCGTCTCGGTGGCCGGCGTGATCGCGCTCGGGATCTTCCCGGGCGCCATCCTCCGCCTGCTCGAGGTCTCCGCCGCCAGCCTCTTCTAGGCCGATGAGCGCCGCGGATGCCGAGGCGCTGGCCGATGCGGACCTCGGCGCCGCCGCGGCGAAGCTGCTCGGTGATCGCCGCCTGATCATCGCGACGAACCGCGGGCCGGTGACGTTCACGACCGCGGCCGACGGCTCGCTCCGACCGCGCCGCGGGTCCGGCGGCCTCGTCACGGCGCTCGGCCAGGTCGGCCGCCACGTCCCGGTGACGTGGGTGGCCGCGGCGATGAGCGAGGGCGATCGACGGGCGGCGGCCGAGCCACGGCTCGCGCGCGCGGCGCTCGGCGACGACGAGCAGGTGCGGCTGCGATTCGTCTCGGTCGAGCGCAGCGTCTACGAGCAGGCCTACAACGTCATCGCCAACCCGCTGCTGTGGTTCCTCCAGCACCAGATGTGGAACCTGCCGGAGCGCCCGATCATCGACGCCGCCACGCTGCGCGCCTGGGAGCGCGGGTACGTCGCGATGAACGAGGCGTTCGCCGCCGCCATCGTCGCGCAGACGCGGGGCGACAAGCGCCCGCGGATCATGCTCCACGACTACCACCTCTACTGCGCGGCCGAGCCGATCCGCCGCTCCCGTCCGCAGGCCATCCTCAGCCACTTCACCCACATCCCGATGCCGCCGTCGTCGATCTGGCAGGCGGTGGCCCCACCGATCCGCGAGGGCATCGCGATCGGGCTCCTCGCGAACGACGTCGTCGGCTTCCAGACCGATCGCTACGCCCACAACTTCCTGCGCATGGTCGAGTCGTTCGTGCCCGACGCGACGGTCGACTACGAGAAGAGCGAGGTGCGGCGCCGGCGCCGGACGACGCGGGTGCGGACCTACCCGATCAGCATCGACGTCGACGCCACGAGCCGGATCGCCGGGTCACGCGCCGCCCGACGTCGCGCCGACCAGCTGCTCGGGGGGACCCGCGAGCAGGTCATCGTCCGCGTCGACCGGCTCGAGCCGTCGAAGAACATCCTGCGCGGCTTCCTCGCCTACGAGGCGCTCCTCCAGCGCCACTCGCGTCTCCGCGGCCGGATCAGCTTCCTGGCCTTCCTGGTCCCGTCGCGGACCGGCCTGCGCGAGTACGGCCAGTACGGGCGGATGGTGCAGAACGCGGTGGAGCGGATCAACGCCCGATTCGGACGCGCGGGCTGGCGGCCCATCCAGCTCTTCTACGAGAACGACTATGCCCAGGCGCTGGCGGGCCTCTCGATCGCCGACGTCGTGCTCGTCAATCCCCTCGTCGACGGGATGAACCTCGTCGCCAAGGAGGCGGCCGTCGTCTCGGGGCGTGATGCGGTCCTCGTCCTGTCGGAGACCGCCGGTGCCTTCGACCAGATGGCCAACGGCGCCCTGCCCGTCGCCCCCGCCGACGTCGCCGGCACCGCCGACGCCCTCGCGGCGGCGCTGGCGATGCCGGCCGAGGAGCGTCGCCGCCGAATCGCCCTGCTGCGTCGCGGCGTCGAGCGCGAGGACATCACGTGGTGGCTGCGCCGCCAGCTCGAGGACCTTGCCGAGCTCACTCGCTGAGCCTGGCCAGCAGCTCGGCCGCCTCGGCGGGCGTGTCGAGCACGACATCGGCCGCGGCAGCGACCTCGGGAAGGACGTCGTGATCCGTCCCGCCGACGGCCACGATCGCCGCCCGGAGCCGTCCCGTCGGCTCGCAGCGCGGCGACCGCGCTCGAACATGTCGAGGTCGGTGGTGTCGTCGCCCATGACCAGCGCCCCGCGGAGGCCGAACCGCTCGACGATCGCGCGGGCGGCCGTGCCCTTGTCGCCGAGCCCCGGCGCTCGGATCTCGACGATCATCCGCCCGTGCCCGATCCGCAGGCCCAGCGGCTCGAGGTCGCCCAGAGCCGCGAGGATGGCCGATCGCGCCGCCTCCGGATCCGGCGCCTGGCGGTAGTGGATCGACGCCGACACGCCCTTGTGGTCGGGCATCGACGCCCGGCATCGGCGGCACGCGTGCCAGCGCCTCGTCGAGAGCCTGGCCGACCGCATCCGCGTCGGCGCCCTCGTGGGCTCGGATTGGTCGGGGTCCAGCCACTCGGTGCCGTGATTGCCGACGACAAGGACTCCCGGCACGCCGACCAGGCGCCGCGCATCGAGGGGCATGCGGCCGGTGACGATCGCGACGACCGCCAGCCGCTCGGCGAGCGCTTCGAGGGCGCCATCGGCCCCGTCGACCAGTCCGGCCATGAACGGGTCGCGGACGATCGTCGAGAGCGTCCCGTCGAAATCGGTCAGCAGGCCCGACGGCTCGGCCGCCAGCGCGTCCGCCGACAGGGCCAGTGCGCGCGACAGCGGTGCATCGGACGGGCGGCTAGACTCCGGCACTGTGAAGCGTCTCTCCTCGTGGGCGCTCCCGATCATCCTGGGGGTGGCGGGGGTGGCGCTCATTATCATCGGGTCGCTGGACCTCGGGGACGACCCCACCCCGAGCCTGCCGGCGATCCCGACCCCGAGCCAGGTGGCGCAGGCATCGCCGACGCCGACCGCGAGCGCACCGGCCAGCGGCACGCGCCTGCGAGCCCGAGCGACGAGCCCTCCCCGACGCCGACGGCGACCCCGCTGCCGGACGACGTGGTCGCCGTCCAGCTCCAGATCGAGTCGGTCGGCATCAACGTGCTCGTCAAGCAGTCGACGAGCGCGGAGACCGACAGCTTCCCGCCGTCGGACGCCGCGTACATCCTGCGCGGCGGCCATCAGCCGGGGCGCAACACGAACTCGTACATCTTCGCCCACGCGCTGAACTCGCTCTTCAAGCCGCTCTGGAACGTCCAGGTCGGCGCCGAGGTGCTGATCCGGATGTCGGACGACTCGGTGCGCCGATATCTCGTGACCGAGGTGCGCCCGAACGTCGCCTGTCCGGACCCGGACGCCACGACGAACAACCCCGAGGACTTCGGCATCACGCCGCCACTCGCCCTCCAGATCCACGAGGACTGCTCGGAGGCGGCCCTCTGGACCGCGCCGACCGACTACGAGCGGATCACCATGCAGACGTCGCAGGGCTACAACCGCAACTGGGGCGAGCTCGTCGTGATCGCCGATCCCGCCGGGTAGGCCTCAGATCGGCGGCGCTTCCTCGGACAGCGAGCCACGGCCGCGGACGAACCAGGCCGGGATCAGCGTCACCAGCGCCACCCCCAGCGCGATCGTGAAGACCAGGGCGAGCACGCCGGCCGCCTCTCCCTGCGACCACGACTCGAGGACCGCGACCAGCGCGAGCGACGCGTTCGGGTCGACGCCGACGAACTCGGAATGCCCGAGCTGGACGACGAGCGCGTCCCGACGCGCGTCGTCGGTGATGAGCGCCGAGAGCTCGTCGATCCGGTTCTGGCCGATCGAGGTCAGCAGCGCGAGGCCGACGCTCATCCCGATCGTGCGCGTGACCTGGAGCATCGCGCTGGCCACGCCGTAGGCGCCGGCACCGGCCGCCTCGACCGCCGCGGTCGCGCGAGGCGAGACGGTCAGGCCGAAGCCCACTCCGAAGATCGCGAGGTCGCGGACGAGGCGGCCCAGATCGGTCTCGACCCCCCAGCCCGCGGCGAACCAGAGTCCGACGGCGCTCACCGCGACCCCGAGAACCGTCACGAGCCGCTCGCCGAGGAATCCGCTCGCCACGCCGCCCGCCAGCGCTCCGACGGCGATCGCCAGCGTCAGCGCGGTCAGCGCCGTGGCCGACTCGGCATCGGTGCCGAACAGGACGCGGTTGACGAAGACGGGCCCGCCGATCACCGCCGTCGCGAGCGTGTACCCGGTCAGGAGGCTGACGAGGTTCGCGGAGGCAAACGCCCGGTCGGCGAACAGCCGGATGTCGATGAGCGGCGAGCGACCGTGGAGCTGGAGCCAGACGAAGCCGGCGCCGGCGGCGGCCGAGAGCAGCAGCCCGCCGATGACGAGCGGGTCGGTCCAGCCGCGCTCGCCCGTACACGGTGATCGCACCGATGCCGGCGACGAGCGCGACGCTCAGCAGCAGCGCCCCGGGCAGGTCCAGGCGGCCCGGCGTTCGCGGCGTCTCGATGCCGCCGGCGAAGACGTAGATCAGCAGGAGCGTGACGATGGCGATCGGCACGTTCAGCAGGAAGATCCACTGCCACGGCGCGATGTCGAGCCCCGGGATCGGCAGCGAGAAGTTCAGGAGCACCCACGCGCCGTAGGCCGGACCGATCGCCATGCCGATGTAGACCGCCGCTCCCTCGACGCCGAGCGCGAACGCCCGCGCGCGTCCGGTGAAGAGGTGGCTGGCCAGGGCCATCGACAGGGGCACGAGGGCCCCGCCGCCGAAGCCCTGAACGACGCGCGCGACGATCAGCCAGGTCAGTCCATCCTCGGGCCCGGCCATGCGCGCCAGGCCGGCGCCCGCGGAGCCGATGACGAAGAGGAGCAGGGCCACGACGTAGAGGCGCATCGCGCCCCACAGGTCGGCGCCGCGCCCGGCGAGGGGCATCGCCACGATGTAGGCCAGGAGGTAGGCGTTGACGATCCAGCTGACCCGAGCGAGGTCGTCCCAGCCGCCGAAGTCGGCCACGATCGACGGGAGCGCGATGGCGACGACCATGAGCTCCGCGCCGCCGAGGAGGACGCCGAGGCTGGCGAGCGCCGAGCGCCGCCCACGCCGCGACGGGATGGATCTTCACAGGTCGGTGCGCTCGAGCGCGATCCGGCACGCCACGAGGACGACGGCGGTGAGCGCCAGGCCGATGCCGGCCGCGCGCAGCGCGTCGGCCATGACCGGGTCCGACCCGGCGACGCGGGCAAGGAGGAGCAGCGATCCGCCCGGCAGCCAGGCGGCGGGCTCCTGCGCCACGATCGCGCCGGCCGCGGCGCCGGCGCAGATGACGAGCGTGACGATCATCGCGGCCCGCGGGCGCACGAGCGCCCCCGCCAGGAGGCCGAGGGCGACCGCCGCGCCGAGCGTTGTCGCGACGGCCAGGAACACCGAGAGGTACTCGAGGGGCGGGACGGTGAGGGCGCCGCCGGGGATCGCGAGCCATCCGAGCAGCGCGCCGGCCGCGAGACCGATCGCGGGTACGAGGACGAGGGCGAAGTACCAGCCCGCGAGGTAGGTCGAGCGCGCCACGGAGCGCGTGACGAGCCAGCCGGCGCGCCCGGAGACGCGCTCCTCCGCGAGCGACCACGCCGCGACCGCGGCGGCGACCGCGATCGCCAGCCCGAGCCCGGCGGCGAGCCGCGCCATCGTCTCGGAGAGCCGAGCCGGCAGGAGCCCGACGACCGCGCCCGCCCCGACCGACACGATCAGCACGAGCAGCAGCCGGAACGTCATCCACAGCTCGCGGGTCGCGAGCCGGGCGACGGTGCTCGCCTGGCTCACCGTGCCGCCGCGGGTGCCTGCTGCCGCCGCGAACCACCCTCCTCGCCGGCGCGCAGCGCCGCCATGGCCAGGATGTCGCGCATCGAGAGCGACAGCCCCACCGCCTCCAGGTCGCCGATCGGCGCCATCAGCGCGACGCGGCCGCCGCGGATGAGCGCGACGTGGCTCGCCAGCCCCTCCTCGCTGGCCGGGTAGTGGCTGGCCAGCACGACCGTCCGCCGCTTCCCGGGCAGCCGCAGGAGGCGAGACCGCTCGTGCGCCTCGAGGGCGCGCAGCGGCTCGTCGAGGAGCAGCACCTCGGGGTCGGCCATGAGGGCGGCGGCGAGGCCGGTCCGTTGAAGCAGCGGCGGGCCGCCGCGTCGGACCGGTCGATCGGCCGCGGCCTCCGGGATCCGGACCCAGGCAAGCGCGCGCTCCACGCGCCGGGAGGCCTCGACGCGAGGCAGCTCCAGGAGCCTGGCGGCGAGCTCGAGCGCCTCGCGCGGCGTCATCCAGCGATGGATCCCGGGATGCGGGCCGAGGTACGCGACCCGCCGGCCCCAGCCGTCGGCGGTCGGGTCGGAGAGGCCGGCGATCTCGATGCGCCCTCGCTGCGCGCGCGAGAGCCCGGCCAGGATCCGCACGAGCGTCGAGGCGGCCGCGTCCGGCTGGCCGACGAGCAGGAGGCGCATCCCGACGGGCACCGTGAGGTTGCATCGGTCGAGCAGCCGGCCTCGCGTGACGCCGGCGCACGCGATCGCCGACGGATGCAGCACGTCGAGCGCGGCGGATCCCCAGAGGGCGTCGGGCGTGGAGCTGGTCACCTTCGACCGATCCTATCGCAGGCATCCTTGACAGGCCGCCGCCCGTCCGCAATCATAAGCGCTCCTACATATAAATCCGCATTTGATAAAGAAGCACTCGGTGATGCATCCACCCGTGGAGACCCCCGTCGAGCACGACCTGCGCCGTCTCCGGACCCTCTATCGCGCGCTCGGCGACGAGACGCGCCTGCGGATGATCGGCCTCCTGGCCGAGGTCGGGCCGATGCCCGTCAACCGGCTCTCCCGCGAGGTCGGCATGTCGCAGCCGCTCATCAGCTGGCACCTGCGCATCCTGCGCCTGGCGGGGATCGTCGACACCGAGCGTCAGGGCCGAACCGTCATCTGCCGGCTGCGGACCGATGCCTTCGAGGAGCTCCACGACGCCGAGGGCCGCCTGATCGGCGGCACGGCGGGCGTCGCGCAGACCGGCGACGCGCCGGGGACGGTGGCCGATGTCCGCTAGCCAGGAAGCGCCCGAGCTGCGTCCCAGCGCCTCTGTCCTCCCATCACGCTTCAAGGCGGCCGCGCGCGGGCTCCTCGCACCCGTGATCCGCCTCGCGATCGCGCTCCACCTCACGCCGAACACGATCACGGTCATCGGCCTCGTCATCACGATCGTCGCGGCCGTGCTCGTCGCAACCGGCTATCTCCTCGTCGGGGCGGTCCTGCTGACCGCGGGCTCCGTCCTCGACGCCGTCGACGGGGGCCTGGCCCGAGCCACGGGCGGCGAGACGCGCTTCGGCGGATTCCTCGACTCGACGCTCGACCGCTCGGGCGAGGCGATCCTCTACATCGGCGTCGGCACCTGGATCGTCCTGAACGTCAGCGACCCGGTCCTTCCGCTCGTCGCGCTCATGGTCGCCATGGCCGGCTCGTTCCTCGTCAGCTACGCGCACGCGCGGGCGCAGGGCATCGGCCTCGCCGCGGACGTCGGCCTGACGCCGCGCACCGAGCGCCTGATCCTCGTGATCGTCGGCGTGGCACTTGCAGGCTTTGGCTTCACGCCCGGGCTCATCGGCATCCTCGCGATCCTCGCCGTCCTGACGATCGTGACGGTCATCCAGCGAATCCTCCACGTCTGGCGCCTGAGCCAGGCGATCGAACCCACCACCAAGGGGAGTTGAGCATCGTGGCTCGCAACAACGGCAAGGCCGCCGGCAACGGCAAGGCCGCCAGCAATGGCCATCGGGCCGCCGACGGCAAGGTGCGCGTCGCCATCGTCGGCGTCGGCAACTGCGCCAGCAGCCTCGTCCAGGGCCGCTACTACTACGCCGATGCGAAGGACGGCGACTTCGTCCCGGGCCTCATGCACGTCAACCTCGGCGGCTACCACGTCCGCGACATCGAGTTCGTCGCCGCCTTCGACATCGACCGCAACAAGGTCGGCACGGACCTCTCGGAGGCGATCTACGCCGAGCCGAACAACACCTACCGATTCGCCGACGTGCCGCACCTCGGCGTGCCCGTCGAGCGCGGGATGACCCACGACGGGCTCGGGCAAGTACCTCTCCGAGGTCATCACGAAGGCGCCCGGGCCGACCGCCGACATCGTCGGCATCCTGCGCGAGCGCGAGGTCGACGTGATGGTCAGCTACCTGCCGGTGGGCTCGGAGCAGGCCACGAAGTGGTACGCCGAGCAGGCGCTGCAAGGCGGGCGTCGCGTTCGTCAACGCCATCCCGGTCTTCATCGGTCGCGAGCCGTACTGGCAGCGCCGGTTCGCCGAGGCGGGCCTGCCGGTCATCGGCGACGACATCAAGTCCCAGGTCGGCGCGACGATCACCCACCGCGTCCTGACGCGCCTCTTCATGGACCGCGGCGTGCGCATCGACCGCACCTACCAGCTGAACTTCGGCGGCAACACCGACTTCCTGAACATGCTCGAGCGCGAGCGCCTCGAGTCGAAGAAGATCAGCAAGACGAACGCGGTGACGAGCATGATCGACTACGAGATCGACGACACCGATGTCCACGTCGGGCCGTCGGACTACGTCCCGTGGCTGAAGGACCGCAAGTGGTGCCACATCCGGATGGAGGGCACGACCTACGGCGACGTTCCGCTGAACCTCGAGCTGAAGCTCGAGGTGTGGGACTCGCCGAACAGCGCCGGCGTCATCACCGATGCGATCCGCTGCGCGAAGCTCGGCCTCGACCGCGGCCTGGCCGGAACGCTCGTGGCCCCCAGCGCGTACTTCATGAAGTCGCCGCCGCACCAGATCCACGACGACATCGCTCACGACCGCGTCGAGGCCTTCATCCGCGGCGAGGACAACGAGACGCTCGTCGGCACCGAGAAGCCGAAGGCGCGGAAGATGCGGAAGGCGCCCGAGCACACCGGCGCCAAGGCGCGGGCCGCAGCCGCCGAGGTGGCCTAGGATTCGGCGCAATGCCGTCGATCACCCAGCCAGCCGCTCAGCGTCGGGGCCGATGAAGGCGCTCGACAGCCTCGACTCCTCCGTTCCCGCCGCGTCCGCCGCTCCAGAGAGCGCTGAACGGCGCACCGGGCCTCCGACCACCACGGCTGGCGAGCGGAAGCGCGAGCAGGTGACCTTCTGGCTCTATCGCAACGGCGAGCGGCTCATCCGCGCCGTGCCGCGCCGGCTCTCGATGCCCGCGGCCGCCGCCGTCGGCAACGTGGCCTACGACCTCGCCGGGTCGAAGCAGCGGCTCATCGCCGAGAACCTCTCGCGGCCGATGCGCCTGCCGCCGGATGACCCGCGCGTCCGCCACGCGGCGCGCCGCGCATTCCGCAACTACGCGAAGTACCTCGTCGACATGATGCGCATCAGCGAGCTGACCGAACGAGGAGGCGCGCCGCCTGGTGAGCATCGAGAACGTCGAGATCCTCGACGAGGCGCGCACCGAGGGACGGGGCGTGCTGCTCTGCACCGCGCACATCGGCGGCATGGACATGATCGGACCGGCGCTGAAGCTCGTCGGGGAGGAGCTGTACGTCGTCGCCGACGACACGACGTACGGGCGCCTCTACGACCACCTCGCCGCGGCCCGCGCCAGCCAGAACATCTTCGTGATCGGCTGGCGGAACCTGCGCGGCATGTTCAAGGTGCTGCGCGACAACAAGAACCTCGTCCTCTTCTGCGACGGTGGCTACCGCCGCGGTGACGTGCCGGTCGAGCTGTGCGGCGAGCCGACGACGCTGCCGATCGGCCCGGCAACCCTGGCGGCCAAGACCGGCGCGCCGCTCCTGGCCGTCGCCTGCCGTCGGACCGATGACGACCGCTTCGTGACCCGCGGCCTGCCGCTCATCCACTGCGCCGGCACCGACCCGGTCGAGATCCAGCGCGCGACCCAGGCGGTCGCCGACGAGCTGTCGAGCGTCATCGCCGAGGACCCCGGACAGTGGTACATGTTCCGCCCGGTCTGGCCCCAGACCGATGCGGACCGCAGGCACGCCGCCGAGGCACTGGCGGCCGCGCGGCGCGGCGAGGACTGGACGAAGATCGGCACCTGATGCTGCGCCTGGCCCTCGAGGTCGCCGACCGAATCGTCGCCGTCCTCCCGGCCGGTGCGGCGTACGCCCTCGCCGACTTCGCCGGCGACCTCTGGTACCGCCTCGCTCCCGAACGCCGTCGCCTCGTGGCGGCGAACCTCGCTCGGGTCTGCGCCGCGACGGGCCGCCCGACGCGCGGGCCCGAGTTCGCCGCACTCGTGCACTCGGCATTCCGCAACCACGCGCGCTACTACGTCGAGCTGCTGCGGGCGCCGCACTACCCGATCGATCGGATCGACGAGCACGTCGAGGTCCCCGACTGGGATCGCTTCCTGCCGCTCCTGCAGCACGGTCCGGCGATGCTGCTCAGCAGCCACCTCGGCAACTTCGAGCCGTTCGGGACGGTGATCGCCGCGCACGGCATGCGGCCGCTGTCCCCGGTCGAGGAGATCGAGCCGCGCGCGCTGTACGAGTTCGTCTCCGCGCGACGGGGGGCCAGCCAGGTCGACCTCGTCCCGCTCGGCGAGGCCGCGCGCGCGATCGTGAAGCGCCTGCGGTCCGGCGGGATCGTCGGGATCATCGCCGACCGCGACCTCGCCGGGGACGGGCAGCCGGTGACGATGTTCGGCCACCCGACGACGCTCTCCCCGGGCCCGGCGGCGCTGGCCGTGGCGCATCGGGCCAACCTCATCGTCGGTCGCTGCCTGCGCGTCGGTCCCGACCGCTTCATCGCCGAGGGGGACATCCTCGACGTGCCGAACAGCGGCGACCGGCGAGCCGACACGCGGGCGCTCGTCGAGCGGATTGCCGCGACGTTCGAGCGCGACATCGGCGAGGCACCGGAGCAGTGGTGGGGCGCCTTCCAGCCGTTCTGGCCGGACCTGCGGCAATGACCAGGAACGGCGGTGAGCTCGGCAAGGCCGACATGCACCTCCACACGCTGTACTCGGACGGGACCGCATCGGTGCGGGCGGTGCTCGACCACGTCGAGCGAGCGACCGATCTCGACCTCATCGCGATCACCGACCACGAGCGCATCGACGGAGCCCAGCGCGCCGCCGAGATCCACGCCGCCGGCGACTACTCGTTCGGCCTCGTCATCGGCGAGGAGATCACGACCCGTCGCGGCCACCTCCTCGCGCTCTTCGTCAGCGAGCGGATCCCGGCGCTTCGGCCGCTGGAGGAGACGATCGAGCGCGTCCACGACCAGGGCGGCATCGCGATCGCCCCGCACGCGATGGCGCCGCTCACCCCGTCGCTCGGCCGCGGCTCGCTGGTCCGCAGCCACGCGGCCGATCCTCGCCACCGGCTCGACGCGCTCGAGCTGATGAACCCGTCAACCGCCGGCCGATCGCGGCGCGCGGCGCGGAGGCGGCTCAACGACGAGGTCCTTGGCCTGGCGGCCGTCGGCAACTCCGACGCCCACGTGCTGGAGGGCATCGGCACCGGGTGGACGTGGTTCCCCGGCTCGAGCGCGGACGACTATCGCGCGGCCATCGCGGAACGGACGACGCGCCCTGACGGGCGGTACTGGTCGCACCTCCACAACGTCGACGTCTACCGGCGCCAGCTGCGCGCCAAGCTGCGCCACCTCGGGCATACTCTGCGGCCCAGCGGAGAGTGGCGGTGACATCGGACCTGCAGTCCGCGGCCCCTGCCGCCGAGGCGGCCGTGGAGTCCACGCGGCAGCCCCTGAAGATCGGGATCGTCAGCCCGTACGGCTACCCGCACCCGGGTGGCGTCAACGAGCACGTGCGATTCACCTACGAGGCGATGCGCCGGATGGGCCACGACGTGTGGATCATCACGTCGAAGTACGGGCGCGAGCGGGAGAGCGACGGCCACGTCATTCGCCTCGGCACCGGATGGGCCGCACCGGCGAACGGGTCGGTCGGTCGCGTGACGCTCGGCCTGCGCTTCAAGCAGCAGGCGCGTGAGGTGCTCGACGAGCAGCGGTTCGACATCCTCCACTTCCACGAGCCGCTCGTGCCGTTCCTCTCCCCGACGATGCTCGACGCGTCCGAGACGGTGAACATCGGCACGTTCCACGCCTTCGGCGGCTTCTCGCCGTCGTACTGGATCGGCGCGAAGTTCGCCGGGTGGCTCGCCGACAAGCTCGACGGCCGGATCGCGGTCTCGGGTGCGGCACGCCACTTCATCAACCGCTATTTCCCGGGCGAGTACCGGATCATCCCGAACGGCGTCGACCTCGAAGCCTTTCAGACCGCCGAGCCCTACGAGGAGCTGCGCGACGGCACCCTGAACATCCTGTTCGTCGGCCGCCTCGAGGAGCGCAAGGGCCTGACCCACCTGCTCCAGGCCTACCACCGGCTCCGGAAGCGCAAGGTCGACGCGCGGCTGCTCGTCATCGGAAGCGGGCCGAAGCTGCGCGAGTACAAGCGGTTCGTCGGCCTGCGCGGCATCCGCGACGTCGAGTTCCTCGGCCGGGTCAGCGACGAGCAGAAGGTCCGCTACTTCGCCTCGGCCGACATCTACTGCGCGCCGAACACCGGGCAGGAGTCATTCGGGATCGTGCTCCTCGAGGCGATGGCCGCCGGCGTGCCGATCGTCGCGTCGGACATCCATGGCTTCAAGCGCGTCGTCGAGCGCAACGTGCAGGGCATCCTCGTGGAGCCGCGCAATCCTCGCGCCCTCGCCGCCGCGCTCTACACGCTCGCCCGCGACCCCGACCTGCGCCACGAGATGGGGGAGGCCGGCCGCTCGCGCGCACCCGAGTTCAGCTGGGACCGGGTGACCGAGCGGATCGTGGACTTCTACTACGAGACCCGCGACCGGGTGCTCGCGAGCCGCGGCTGAACCCGCGGCGTCCGCTCAGAGCGGCTTGCGCCAGGACGTGAACGTCTTCTGCGGCTCGAACCCCAGGGACCGATACAGGTCGGTCGCGCCGGTCGGCGAGTCGGTGTCGACGCCCAGCGACGCGGACGTGAAGCCGGCATCCCGCGCGCCGACGAGCGACGACGCGAGCAGGGCTCGCGCAAGGCCGCGGCGACGCCACTGGCGGCGGACCGAGACCATCGAGACGTAGACCCGCGACCGACCGTGGCGCTCGTTCTCCTCGGCCGGCACGGTGGTGACGATCGCCCCGGCGACCTCGTCGCCGTCCCAACCGACGCGCCAGAAGCGCGGGTCGGCGTTCTGCGGCTCGTCGTCGAAGCGGGTCCACTCGGCCTCCGTCCACTCGTTCTCGCCCCAGTGGTCGCGGAATGCCTCGGCCGATGCGTCCCAGATCGTGCGGTACTGATCCCGGGTCACGGGGCGCAGCTCGAGGCCGTCGGGCATCGGTGGCGCGACGATGCCCTCGAGAGACTCGGCCACCATCTCGTAGAAGAACCGTGCCGCCGTGTAGCCGTCTCCGCGCAGGAGGGCGACGCCGCCGGCGTCGGCATCGATGCTCTCCGATGCGAGCCACTTCGGCTCGACGCCCGCGTGCTCGTCGGCGATCGCGCGGAGCCGGTCCTCGTTCACGCGGTGCAGTGCCCCGCCGATCCCCCGCCGTCGCCAGGCCGGATGGACGAAGCCGAAGTTCTCGTACGAGCGCCCACCCTCGACGAGCTCCTGCCAGAAGACGCGTGCGTAGGCGACGACCTCGCCGTCGATCTCGGCCACGAAGATGTCGCGGGCGGGGTCGCAGTTGACGAGATTGGCGTAGTTGCGGCGCAGGTCGTCGAGGGTGGTGACCTCCTCGACACCATCCGCCTCGTGGGCCGCGGTGTAGACCCGGAGCATCGCGGGGAAGTCCTCCTCCCCGCGAAACTTCCGAATGACGAGGTCCGGCACGGCCGCAACGGCGTCGATCACGCCGGCACCTCCTCGAGCGGGCGGCGCCAGGCGGCCGAACGCTCGGTCACCGCGAACCCGACCGACTCGTACAGGCCGAGCGCCCCGGACGGGTTGTCGGCGTCGACGCCGAGGACGGCATCGGTCATTCCCCGCTCCCGCAGGAGGTGGAACGAGCGCACGATGAGGTTGCGGGCGAGCCCGCGGCGGCGCCACGGCCGGCGCGTGAACACGCTCTCCAGCCAGCCTCGCCGGATGCCGAGTGCCTCGTTCTCCTGCGGGGTAGATGGCGTTCAGCACCCCGCCGGCGATCTCGTCGCCGTCCCAGGCGAGAGGTACATGGCCGGGTCGAACTCCGGCGACTCCCGCCAGCGCCGGAAGTTCGCCTCCGAGTCGTCGTGGCCGCCCCAGTGGTCGCGGAACGCCTCGTGGTCGGCCGATCCACAGCTCCCACGCCTGGTCGGCGGACGATCGGCCGAAGCTCGAGGCCATCCGGAAGCGGCTCGATCGCGGGCAGCTCGCCCTCGATCGATCGCTCCATGTCGAAGAACCATCGCGCCGGCTCGTAGCCGAAGCGCTCCGCCGAGCGCGGAGCCCGCGACGTTGCGCTGATCGACCCACATGCCGAGCACGCGTGGCCGGTCGAGGTTCGCGTAGGTCGCGTCCAGCGCGCGTGCGGCAGCGATCCGGTCGGCGAGCAGCAGGCTGCCGATCCCGCGCCGGCGGAAATGCCGGGTCGACCGCCCCGCCGCTGCGGTACTCGCGCAGCCCGTCGGTCGTGTCGACCCAGTCGGACTGGGCGAATGCCACGACCCGACCGTCGAGCTCGGCGAGCCGCGACGTCGCGGGCGGGGTCGAACTTGTCGTTCGGGTGGCTCCACCAGGCCGCGTACTCGTCGACGGTCACGCGCCCACGGGTGCCGTCGGCCGCCCACTCCGCATTCTGGATGCGGACGATCTCGGGGATGTCGGCCTCGCCCGCGTACGGACGCAGGACGAGGCCCGGAATGTCGGCCGCGGGAGCGGCCGTATCGGTCTTCATCGGTCTATCCAACTCGCTTGAGCTTGCCGGTGCGCTTCGCGTAGCGCTCGGCAACGCCGAAGACGTAGACGCCAAGCGGGATGAGCACGACGCCCATGATCACCAGCGGCCACACGTCGTTGAGGAGCTCCGTCACCGGCTTGCCGTCGATCAGCCCGCCGCGGATCCCGTCGAGCACGTACGTGCCCGGCGAGAACTGCCCGACGAACTGCATCCAGTCCGGGAGGATCTCCGACGAGTAGTACACGCCGCTGAACAGCAGGATGATCGACTGGATCACGAACACCATCTGGTCGCCGCGCTCCACGTAGAGCAACGGCAGGATGGCCGCCATCATCCCGACGCCGACGAAGCTGACCGAGCCGAGCGCCAGGAAGACGCCGGCGGTCACCCAGTTGCCGCCGGTGAACCGGACGTCGAAGAAGAGCAGCATCACGATCAGGATGATCACCATCTGGATCACCGCGTAGGCCACGGCAAAGAAGGTGGAGCCGATCAGCTGGGTGTAGCGCCGCACCGGCGCCATGAACGTGTACTCGAGCGTCCCCTCCCAGCGCTCCCAGGTGACCGTCTCGCCGATGAAGCCGAAGACGATCGACAGGAAGTTCCAGAAGATGGCGCCGATGATCAGCGTCTGGAGCAGGACCGGGTCGTCCTGTGCCACGCC
The DNA here is from genome assembly GCA_963797855.1 of uncultured Chloroflexia bacterium. Lineage (GTDB taxonomy): Bacteria > Chloroflexota > Limnocylindria > QHBO01 > QHBO01 > JACDBZ01. The sequence goes on from CAWCQX010000007.1 coordinate 74,712, forward strand.
GATGAAGGCCACCGCCAGGGCAGCCGCCAGCGAGTAGACGAGCCAGGCGATTTCCCAGCCCCAGTAGCGCTTGGTCAGGTTGAAGTTGCGCTCGACGAAGGCAAAGCTCGCCCTCAGCTCGCGCGTCGCGATCGTCATTGGTTCGTTCTCATGTGAGGAGTGGATTTGGGCCGATGGACCGGCCCCGCCCTCAACGGGCGCGGGCCGGCCTCATCGCGGGCTCGGCTGCGATCCAGGCGCCAAGGCGCACCAGACCCCGACCGATCCACCGCCGCACGGGGTGCCGCGGCGTGTGCTCGCTCACCAGGAGGTTCGTGCGGCGCGGCCGCCCCTGGCGCTCGTTCACGAGGGCGTGCACGGCACGCAGGTCAGCGTTCAGCAACACGTTCATCACCTCCTTTCCCTTCGCTACTCGTCGTCATCAGACGACTCTTCCTCGTCGATATCGTCGTCCAAACTCTTGCCAGTGAATGTCATGAACACCGACTCGAGGGTGGGTTCCTTTCCGTAGTCCCTCGCGACCATCTCGGTCAGCTGCGCGGTCGTCCCCTCGGCCACCAGCCGGCCGTCGTTGATGAGCGCGATCCGGTCGCACAGGCGCTCGGCCTCCGCGAGGTCGTGCGTCGTGAGCAGGATCGTCGCGTCGTGCGATTCGCGGACCTCCTCGATGAAGGTCTGCACGTCCAGCTTCGACCGCGGATCCAGCCCGGTCGTCGGCTCGTCGAGGAGGAGCACGGTCGGGCTCGTCAGCAGCGCCCGCGCGATCGCGACCTTCTGCTGCATGCCACGGCTCATCTGCTCGACCGGCCGGCCGAGCCGCTTCTCGCCGACGCCAAGGCGCGCCAGGATCCGGATCGCCTCGGCGCGGGCCACCTTCGGGTCCATCCCGTAGAGCCGGGCCGCATAGGCCAGGTTCTCGTGAGGGGACAGCTTCTTGAAGAAGGCCGCGTCGACGCTCACCCGGTTGATCAGGCGCTTGACCGCCATCTCTTCCTTCGCCACGTCGTGGCCGAACACCTCGATCCGCCCGTTGTCGATCGTCAGCAACGTGCTGATCAGGCGGATGAGCGTGCTCTTCCCGGAGCCGTTCGCGCCGAGCACCCCGTAGATCTCGCCGCGGCGGATCGAGATGCTCACGTCGTTCACGGCCATGACCGCCTTCTTCTTCCGGCCGACCACGAATCGCTTCGTGGCGTGGTCGACGAAGAGCGCGGGCAGCTCCCCGGGCGGCGGCGGGCCGACCCGACGGTTCGGATCGAGCGCCGGCACGGGTGCCGGTGCTGCCTCGGCGGCCGGCATCGGGATCGTCTTTGGTTCGGTCGTCGTGACCTCGGTCATCGTTTCGTTCCTGCTGAGGGGCATCAAAAAACCGTGGACCCTGGCCCACGGCTCGTGTGTCTGCTTGGCGGCCTTGCCGCCTGGCATCTACTCGAGTGCGGGCACAGATCTCCCGTCGACAGCGCTGCCGGTTGGCGCGCTACCGTGCGTCATGAGGGCGCAGATGCGGAGATGCATTGCCGTCAGATCGCTCCTCGCTGTGGTTGGTTGGTGGCCGGACACCGCCGGGCAGCGTCGGCTGCGGAGGTGGTGCCGCAGGAGTCTACGGCTGGCCTTCGAACGGTGTCAAGGAAACTACGTCGTTTGTCCTAGGCGGGGCGCCGGTGGACGATCTGCGGCGCCGCGGGGTACCGTGGCCGGACCGATCAGGAGGCCCTCCACCGTGCGGATGAACACCGGACTCGTCTTCTGGGGCGTGACGCTGATCACCGCCGGAGTCGTCGCGCTCGCCGTCCAGGCGGGCGCCATCGACCAGGAGAGCGCCCAGCAAGCGTGGCGGTTCTGGCCGATCATCATCATCGTCATCGGCCTCGCGGTCATCGCGGCCCGGACGCAATTCGCCGCTGATCGCGACGATCGTCGCCGGCCTCGTCGTCGGCGGGATGGCCGGCACGCTCGTCGCGGGCCTTCCCGGCGGGTTCAGCTTCGGCTGCGTCGACAACGCCGATCAGACCGTGAGCGAGGAGGGCTCGTTCGGCACCGATGCGGCGGTCGACCTGAACCTGAACTGCGGTGAGCTGAACGTGACGACCGCGGCGGGCTCCGACTGGTCGGTCGATGCCCGGTACTCGGGCGATGCTCCCCGAGATCGAGTCCGCGGCCGCCAGCCTCCGCGTCGACTCGGGTGACAACTTCTCGCTCTTCGGGGGCGGCGACGCCGATCAGAGCTGGGACGTCACCCTGCCGACCGACCCCACGATCGAACTGTCGGTCGAGGTGAACGCCTCTTCGAGCCACCTCGCGCTGGACGACGCGACGCTCAGCCGCCTCTCGGTGGGAGCGAACGCCGGAGACGTCGCGATCCAGCTTCCGGGCGCATCGGTCGCCGAGCTGTCGGTCGAGGCGAACGCCGGCTCGATCTCGATCGACGTCGACGACGGAACGGAGCTCGCCGGATCGATCGAGATGAATGCGGGATCGCTCGACCTGTGCGTGCCCGACGGCGTCGGCCTGGCGATCACGATGTCGGACGACAACATCACGTTCAGCCACAACCTGGATGACCTCGGCCTCACGCACGAGGGCGACGTCTGGCGGAGCGGCAGCGGCGACGCGATCACGCTCTCCATCGAGGGCAACGCGGCCGGGTTCACCCTCAATCCCGATGGAGGCTGCTCGTGAACCGCCGCCTGTACCGATCCCGCAGCGACTCGATGATCGGCGGCGTCGCGGCGGGACTGGCCGCCTATCTCAACGCCGACCCGGCGCTCGTTCGGATCGTCTGGGCGATCCTCGTCGTCGTCACCGGCGGCGCGGCGCTGGTCGTCTACATCGTCGCCTGGATCGTGGTTCCGGAGGAGCCGGTCGGACCGGTCGAACCGATCGCGCCGACGACCGATCCGGTGACCGGTGAGGTCGTGACCCCGGCCGGCGAGCCCGCCGCGGCGGCCGCGCCGACGCTTCGGGCGCCGGTGGCCAGGCGGGCGTCGTGATCGGCATCGGCCTCGTGGTGATCGGCCTCTGGTTCCTGCTCCGCGAGTACCTGCCGGAGATCGACTGGAGCCTGATCTGGCCGCTCGTCCTCGTCGGGATCGGGGCGCTGGTCCTCGTCACCTCGATGCGTCGCCGCGAGGGCTGAGCCTAGCCACCCTCCGCCATCGGCTCACCGCTCGGGTCTCGCGGCGGCCCGAGGCGATCTCCGAGCAGAGATCGGCCGAAGAGCGCGAAGCCCGCGGCCAGCACCGCGAGGACGATGCCCGCCAGCAGCTTCAGGCGATCGAGGCTGACGAGCTCCTCGCGGTTCCCCGTCGGCGGGTCGGGGAACTTGAAGTCGAAGTTCCACGGCGGGAGGGCGCGGGCGGCGTTGGCGTACCAGTCCGGCATCGCCAGGGCCGAGCCGAGCGGGAAGATCAGGACGCCGACGATCGCCGCCAGCGCGAGGTACGCGATCGCGAGCTCCCGCCAGGCGGGACGGCGCAGCAGCTCGTCGACGACGTAGGCGATCGCGATCATCGCGAAGATCACCGCCGTCAGGTAGTGGTACGCGAAGGTCGCGCGCTCGATCCGGATCCACGGCACGAACTGGAAGGCGAAGGCCGCGACGATCAGCACCAGGGCGAGTGAGCGGCGCTTCCAGGCCAGCACGCCGCAGGCAACGAGCGCGGGCACGCCGGCCCAGAAGAGGATCGGGTTCCCGCCGTTGTAGATCAGCGCGACCTGGCGCCCGTCGAAGTTGCTGACGTGGAACCAGGTCGGCTTCAGCGCCAGCGGCCAGCTCCACCAGGGCGACGCGCTGGCGTGGCCCGCGACGAGGTTGAAGTGGTAGCCGAACATCTGGGCGTGCAGCTCGTCGACCGACCAGCTGTAGCCCGGACCGCCTCCGGTCGCCCAGTCATGGCCGAGCTGCAGGTACGGGATGTACGTCAGCCCGTACACGACCAGCGGCACGATCACGAGGCACGCACCGGCCCACGACCAGGCGAACCCGTTCATCTCGCCGGGCCGGAACCAGCGCGCATCCGAGCGTGGATCGCGCAGCGAGCGATACGCCCGCCATCCGATCAGCGCGGCGGCCACGCCGATCATGATCCACACCGGCCATCCCGCCTCGGCCCCGCGAGCGAGCAGGCCGAACACGTACTCGACCGCGCTTCCCGGTTCGCGACCCGCGACCGACGGATAGGCGAGCACGAAGGCCAGACCGATGCCGGTGACGACCATCGCGCTCGCGGCCAGCGCGCCGATGCTCTCGCCGATGTCGAGCCGGATCGGCCGCACCCAGGTGATCGCCAACGCGAGCGCCAGCAGCGCGAGCATGACGACGAGGAACGGCCACGGACCGCCGATCGCGCCGAGGACGAGCACGAACGCCGCGAGGGTCACGAGCAGCAGCCGCCCGAGCGCGGACCGAGCCAGGACGAGCACGAGCAGGCCGGCGAGCGCGTAGAAGCCGACCCACTTGCTCGCCGCCGCCAGCCCGATCAGGACGCCGACGAGCGGCAGGGCCCACCACGCGCTTCGCGCCCATCGGCCGGACCAGACCTGCCAGAAGACGAGGTACGCGGCGACGATGAACGTCGCCACGAAGATGTCGTTCATGCTGATCCGGCTCATCACGTAGCTCATCGGATCGAGCGCCACGAAGGCGGCCGCGAGCACCGCGATCCGGCGACGGCCGAACATCGTCGCCGCCAGCAGGTAGACGAGGCCGACGAGCGCCGACCCGAAGATCACCCCGGAGAGGCGCCAGGCGAACGCGTTGCTTCCCGCGTCGATGATCACGACGCTCGCGCCGCCCGACCCGTCGGCGGTGCTCACGAGCAGCCGCCCGTGGTCGTCGCCCTGCGCCGTCGTCGCGCTGTCGAAGGCCATCGCCAGCGGGGCGCCGTCGAGCGGCGCGGCGTCGAATGCCGCCATGCCGATGTTTCCGGAGCCACGCGCCTCCATGTGCGGCTCGATCGTCCAGACCTCGTGGTTGCCGTCCTCGCGCGGTGCCGGCCACGTACACCAGCCCGGAGACGGCCTGTGACGCGATCAGGACCGGCGCGCCCGGGAGCGGCGTGAGTCCGAGCACGCATGGATCGCCGGAGCAGCGATTGTTGCTGCCGTCCGCGTCGCCGACCGCGATCCCGCCGTTCGTCGCCGGATGCTCGTCGGTCGCGGGCAGCGGGCCGGTCAGGGCCAGGAGCTGCTGGTCGTCACCGCTGCCGCGAACGACGATCGGGCCGACGAGCGTGGCGTCCACCCCGAGCGCGTCGATCGGCCGCGACTCGAGCGTCTCGGCGTCGAAGTAGCTGATCTCGCCGGTCGCAGGCTCGGAGGCGACCACCGAGTCCGGCTGCTCGGCATCGATGCCGTGGGCGTAGGCGACGCCGCCGAAGGCCCCCTCGATCGTGCCGCGCACGGCGTCGGTGTCCGGCTCGACGACCGCGAGGCCGCCGGTGCCTCGCAGCAGCGTCGGATCGGCGGCGTCCGAGGGAACGACGATCTCGTTCACCGTCTCGAGACCGGAGGCGATCGACGGCCCCGCCGGCGGCGCGCGCCCGTCGGGCGAGGCGAGCAGGCCGGCGAGCTCGTACGTCTCGACCGTGCCGGAATCGAGCGCGACCCACGAGGAGGCGCGGTCCCTCGGGATCGAAGGCCAGCGTCGCGATCGGTCCGCCGGCCGTCCAGCTCACGACCTCGTCGCCGGTCTCGGCGTCCGCTGCCACGATCGTCGACCCGCCGTCCCCGGTGAAGGCGATCGAGCGGTCGTAGCCGCTCGACTCGCGACGAGGCGCGACCGCCAGGAACGGGGACGGGGCGTCCAACGGGAGGTTGCCGACGACCTTGTTCGGGTCCGCGAGCGACGATCCCCCCGGCGATCAGGTACTTGGCCAGCATCGGGTGGGTCCACTCGTAGACGTCGCGGTGCCAGCCGTGCTCCCAGTCACTGAGGAACTCGGCGGCGGAGCGCGCGTGGTAGGCCTCGTCGAAGTGCTGGGAGCGAGGCAGGTCGAGCCGCCACAGGCGGAAGACGAGCGCGAACGCCACGAGCCCGAGGAGGATGAGCGCGTCGCGCCGATCGAGCCGCCGGCCGGGCTCGCGCAGGTACGCATCGGCCGGATTCGGCGAGAGCCAGGCGGGTCCTCCGGACGCCGAGGGAGCCGCGGTGCGCTCGCGTCGCTCCGTCGGCGCCGACTCGACCGCCGCGATCTCCTCGGGCTCGGCCGCCTCGCGTGGCGACCGTGCGAGGCGGATCGCGAGCCAGGCCACGACCCCGAGCACGACGGTGATCAGCAGGCCGAGCAGCCAGATGCCGGCATCGGTGAGCAGCGTGCTCTGCAGGAAGGCGTCCTGCACCATCGCGAGCCCGCCGACGCCGGGGTTGTAGACCCGATCGGTGATGTACGACCAATCCTCGGAGTAGAGCCAGTAGATGTTCGCGAAGAAGACGACCGAGATCGCGCCGTACAGCCACGGCCAGATGCGACCGGAGAAGATCAGCAGCGCGCCGAGGGCGAGGGCCGGGAAGAGGTAGCGCTCGTGGACGCGCGTCGGGAGCGCGAAGAACGTGATCGCCAGGAGCAGCGCGGAGAGGACGACGCCGCGGATGTCGTCGCGCCTGGCGACCACCACGAGCGCGAGGAGTGCGAAGCCGACGAAGAGCAGGGTCCCGACCTGCTGCCATGTCAGCGACACCCCGCCGAGGACGAGGCCGACGACCGTGTCGTCGCCGCGCTGGAGCGTGTCGCCGAGCCCGGTCCACGGGTTCCGCCACAGGTTGAAGGCGTTGATCGAGAACCCGGTGTACGTGTTCGCGGCCTCGCACAGCTTGCCGACGAGGCTCGTCGTCGGGTCAGCGGGCGGAAGGAAGCCGAGGCAGCCCTTCACGTCGGCCCCGGCCGCGACGGGAGCCCACAGCCCCATCTGGAACGGGAAGAGCATGAGGGCGAGGGTCGCGACCCCCGATGCCAGGGACGTCAGGACGCGGACCCCGCTGCGCTGACCGTCGAGGTCGGGATCGGCGGAGCGCCCGAAGAGATGGCGCTTGATGCCGACGACGGCGACGACCGGAACGAGGAACGCGAACTGGAACTTCACGAGCAGTGCGACGACGGCGCCGACGGCCGCCGCCTCGGTCCAGCCGCGCCCGAGGAAGTAGATCGTCGAGAGCAGGACCAGCGTGCCGACGGCATCGATCTGGCCCCACACCGCCGAGTCGAAGACGGTGCCGGGGTTGAAGAGGTAGATCGCCGCCACGGCGAGCGCGGCTCGGTCGGTGCTGATCGCGGAAGCTCACCCGATCGATCAGCTCACCGCCCCAGCGCCGGACGATCACGAAGAGGAGCCACGCGACGGCGACGTCGGAGAGGATCCCCGGGATCTTCACCAGCCCACCGGTGATGTTGATCCCGACGATCGGCGCAAAGCGCCGCCCCGATCTCGCCGAGCAGCCAGAGGACGTAGAGATAGCCGGGCGGATAATCGGCGAAGTAGTCGGGTGCGTAGAACTCGGCTGGTCCGACGCTTGCTAACCGCTGGCCCCAGGCGTTGAACGCACCGATGTCGTTGGACAGGCCGCTGAGCGGCATGTAGAAGGCCGCGATGAAGACACGCAGGGCGAGGCCGAGGACGAGGATCGTGGTGAGGACGGTGGCGGTGTCGAGCCGCCGAAGAGAGTCGAATGTCCCCACGCCCCGTCGGCCGACGGGGTCGCGGGTCATCAGGTGCGGCGCCCCCGTGGAGCGCGCCGTGTCGTGTCGCACGCCAAGGTGGCGGTGAGTATACATCGAGCCTCGGACGGTCCCGACACGGCCCGGGTTGCGTCTCGCAGGTGGATCCCGTACAGCGACAACGCGGTCGCCTTCGCGGCCGCCGCGGTCGCCCTCGTCGCCCTGGCGGTCTACCTGCGCACGATGCTGCCGTCGACCTTCTTCTGGGACACCGGTGAGGCGCAGACGGTCCCGGCCACCCTGTCGATCTTCCACCCGACCGGGTTCCCGGTGTACGCGATGATCGGGTGGCTCTGGAGCCAGCTGCCGTTCGGCGAGGTCGCGTGGCGCATGAACCTCCTCTCGGGCATCTGCGTCGCCATCGCCGCCGGCCTGGTGGTGCTGATCGCCGGCCACCTCATCGAGGAGTCGAACCGATTCCTGCGCGCCGGTGCCGCCGGCGTCGCCGGCCTCGCCTTCGCATTCGCCGCCGAGCCGTGGGAGAACGCCACCCGCGCGGACGTGCACGCCCTGAACGTCGTCTTCGTCGCGCTCGTGGTCTGGCTGCTCATCGTCTGGGCGGCCGCGCACCGCTCGGGCTCGCGCCGCGCCGATCGATGGCTCGTGGCGGCGGCCCTCGCATTCGGGCTCGGCATCGGCGCCCATCCGCTCGTCGGCCTGACCGCCTTCGGCGTGGCCGCCTGGCTGCTCTTCATCCATGCGAGGCTCTGGCGCCGATGGCGGCTGGTGGCGCTGTGCGCGGGGATGGTCGCCATCGGCATCGCCAGCTACGCGTACATCTTCCTGCGCGCGATCATCGATCCCGAGCCCGCGCTCTTCTACGCGCACCCCGACACCTGGGAGCGCTTCCGGTACCTCGTCTTCGCCGAGCAGTTCCGCGACCTCTTCACCGACTTCGGGTCCCCGCTGGCCGACTTCTGGACGAAGTGGGACGTGACCGAGGGGGTCATGGCCGCGCAGCTCCCGATCGTGGGCTGGCTGCTCGTCGCCGCGGGCGCGGCGATCCTGGCGGTGAGGCGCCTCGAGGCGTTCGCCTTCCTCGGGCTGGTCGTCGTCGCGACGGTCCTGTACGCGATGAACTTCCGCGACGGCGACATCGACCGCTACTACCTGCCGGCGATCGCGGTCACCGCGCCGCTGATCGGGGTTGCCCTGGCATTCATCGGGAGCAACGTCGCCCGAGCCGTCGCCGAGGTCAGCCTGCGCTTCGAGGCCAGCCGCCGGCAGCGGCGATGGCTGGCGACCGGGGCGGCGGCCGCGATCGTGGCGCTCGGCGCGCTGCTGCCGGCCACGGCGCTGGTGACCGGCTACCGGTCACACGACCAGAGCGAGAACCGAGCCGCGGACGAGTGGGTCGCATCGGTCTACGAGCAGCTGCCGCCCAACGCGGTGATCGTCAGCTGGTGGAGCTACAGCACGCCGCTGTGGTACCACCGCTGGGTCCTCGGGGAGCGGCCGGACGTGACGATCATCGACGAGCGCAACATCCTCGACGACGGGTACCGTACGATGCACAACGCCATCCTGGCCCACATCGGGCGGCGCCCGGTCTTCGTCGTTCCGCCGGCCTGGGAGTACGACCGCCTCGTCAGGGACTGGCGGACCACGAGCATCGCGACCTACCCCGGCTACTCCGAGATACTCCAGATCGAGGGACTTCGCCAGTGACCGATCCAGAGCGCCCCCGCCTCACGTTCTTCTTCCCCGCCTACAACGAGGAGGAGAACGTGGCCGAGACGGTGCAGCGGGCGCTCGCGGAGATCGGTCCGATGGTCGACGGCTCGATCGAGGTCCTGATCGTCGACGACGGCTCGACGGACCGCACGCCGGAGCTGGCCGATGCGCTCGCCGCCGGCGACCCCCGCGTTCGCGTCCACCACCAGGCCAACCGCGGCTACGGCGGGGCGCTGCGGGCCGGGTTCGAGAACGCGAGCGGCTCGCTGATCGGCTTCTCGGACGGCGACCTCCAATTCGACCTGCGGGAGTTCGCGCGCCTCCTCGAGCGGCTCGACGACGCTCGCCGGCCGGTGGACGTCGTCATCGGCTACCGCCTGAAGCGACGCGACCCGCCGCATCGGATCTTCATCGCCAAGACCTACAACGCGATCGTCTCGGTGCTCTTCGGGCTCCGGGTCCGCGACATCGACTGCGCGATGAAGGTCTTCCGCCGCGAGGTGTTCGACGGTCTCCCGCTGACGACCGATTCGCCCTTCCTGTCCGCCGAGCTGCTCATCAAGCTGCGCGCTCGCGGCGAGCGGATCGCGCAGGTCGGCGTGACGCACTACCCGCGGGCGGCGGGCACGAACACCGGCGCATCGTTCCGCAAGATCCTGCGGACCTTCCGCGACATCGGGAGGCTGCGCTGGGCGCTCTGGACGCGCCGTCGCGAGGTCCTCGGGACGCGCGCCCGCTCCTAGGTCGCGGCTAGGACTCCTCGGGCCCTCCGGCCTCGCCGCCCGTCCCCGGCAGATCGATGTCGAGCGAGTTCACGAATTCGCGGAAGACCGCCAGGCGCTCCTCGTCGACCGGCTCGCCCTCCACGACGGCCTCCGGCTCGACGCCGGCCTCGTCGAGGACGCGCTCATCGGCGTAGATCGGCGATCCGGTCCGAACCGCGACCGCGATCGCGTCCGAGGTTCGTGAGTCGATCTCCGTCTCGTCGCCGCTCGCGGACTCGACGTACAGGCGCGCGTGGAACGTGCCCTCGATGACGTGCGTGACGACGACGCGGCTGATGCTCGAGCCGAGCGCCGCGACGACGGAGACCATCAGGTCGTGCGTGAGCGGGCGCTCGGCGGAGATGCCCTGGAGGCGCATCGCGATCGCGTTGGCCTCGGATGGACCGATCCAGATCGGCAGATATCGGTCCCGCTCCGACTCCTTGAGGATGACGACGTGCTGGCTCGAGAGCATGTGGACGCGCACGCTCTCGACGACCATCTCGACCAACCTCACCCGGCCGAACGGACCTTCAGCCATGGATCGATTCTAGCGCCGGCTACTCGAGGACGAGGCGGACGATCCCTTCGGCGGTGAGGACGTACGCGGCGGGCGGACCGTCCGTCACCGAGGTCACGTGAAGCCCGCGGACGTCGTCGAGGAGGCTCGACATCGGCCCGCTCGACGGCGCCAGCCACTGGCGCACGAAGGCGCCATCCGCCCGCTGGAAGGCGAGGATCCGGGCGTTGGCGGCGTCGTAGACGTAGAGGAACTCGCGGTCGCCGACCGTCGCCCCGTCCAGCAGGCGGTAGTCGAGCTCCGGCCGGATCGAGGCGTCCGGCGGGCGGTCGAGCGAGTACTCCTCCTGAGATCGCGGGGAGCCGAAGTCGACGCGCGTGACCGTGTCGGCGTGGAGCAGCCAGGCGCTGACGTCGACGCGCAGGTCGCGGGCGTCCACCGGACGCAGGTCGGGCTCATCGGTCAGGAAGGGCTCGGGGGCGTCCGGGTAGTTCACGGGGATGACCGCCGGTGGCGTCCAGCGCAGCAGCTCGCCGCTGGCGCTGTCGACGACGTAGAGGTTGAAGATCTCGAGCGGCGGCCGATGCTGGAGGGCGCCGATGAGCGCCGTTCGAGCGCCGAGGCGATCCGCGCCGTTGAGGACCATCGGTCGCGGGATGCGCTCGGCGAGGTCGATGCGCCAGGCGACGCGATCCCGGTCGATGACGACGACGTCGGTCGCCGCGGTCGCGATCAGCCACGGGTCGCCCGGGACGTCGCCCGAGTCGAGCTCCTGGCCGGCGCGGTAGACGACGGCCGTCGACCCGTCGGCCGGATCGACGCGGATGATCCGGCCGCGACCGGACTCGAGGACCCACAGCGAGTCGTCGCTGGCGGCAACCATCTCCGCGGGCACGACCTCCTCGAAGCTGCCGGCCAGGTCGGCGACGACCGCGGCATCCTCGATCCGCGCGACGCGATGGAGCGAATCGAGGCGGCGCTCGACCCGGCGTCGCAGGGCTGGCGAGCTCCGCGGCCGGAACCCCGGACGCTCGCCGCTCGCTCGATCGCGGCGTGGGCATCGGCCAGGAGGTTCTCCGCGCGCTCCGGATTGCGGTCGACGAGGTCCGCGCCGTCGATCCGCTCCTCGACCTCCCCGACGAGCGTTGCCGCCTCCGCGATGGCCTGCCGTGCGACGGCGGCGCGCGGAATCGCTTCGGTCGGGCGCGCGGTCGGCAGAGACCCAACCATCACGCCGAGCGCGAGGAGCCCGGCGACGAGCCCCATGCCGACCATCCCGAGCCGCCGGCGACGTCCCTGCTCGCGATCCGATGTCCTCGGGATGCTGCGCGGGTACTCGGGTCGCCGCCGCGGGACGAACGCGAGGACCCACGACAGGAGCGTGAGGAGCGCCCGCCCGACCGCCGCGCGCATCCCCTCGGCCGCGTCTCCCGCCGAGTGGAGGCCGCGGCCGATCGCGTCGGCAAGGGGCACCGGGCTCTGGTCCGGCAGGCCGGCGAATGGCTCGGCGGGGCGAACCGGCTCGAGCTGGTGGACCGTCTCGGTGGCGGCCAGCTCGGCGATCTCGATCGCCAGCAGGCCGTCCGACCCGGTCCCGCCGCGGATGGCGAAGATCTGCTGGAGGTGCTCGATCGCCGCCGCCGGCCGCATCTCGGCAAGCGCGCCCCGCAGCTCGTCCACTCCCACGGTCTGCGCGAAGTGCCGGCTGACGAGCGCGATGCGGTCACCGGCGGCCACCGCGCCATGCCAGGTGAACGGCTCGACCTCGATCGCCTCGCCGAGCGTCGCCGCGACCCGACGGCGCCGGACGCGAGGATCCTCATCGGTCGCCGGCGGAGGCGGCGGGACCTCGTACATCCGCGCCTCGCGGACCACGACCGCGCTCGCCGGACCGACCTTGGCGACGTGCGCCTCCCGCCCGCGAACGACGACGGCGACCACGCTGACGCCGGCGCGGCGAGGGATGCCCAGCCGCCGTCGCTGGTGGTAGAGGCGCCGGTTGGCGCGCCGTCAGCGCCTTCGCCAGCGCGACGAGGACGCCCGCCGAGAGGTCGTAGTAGTAGTCGCGCTGGATCGCGTCGAGCGCCTCGCGGGCCGCGGCGGCGAGCGTCGGGCTTCCGCTCGACAGCTGCGCGAGGAGGAAGAGGCTGCCCTTCGTCCGCGCCTGGGCACCGACCGCCGGCTCGTGGAAGGCGACCACGTCGAACGCGTCGGGCGGCCGCTCGTCGGCGGATGGGAGCCCGATCCTTGTCGCGAAACGGTTGCTCATGGCGCTGGCCCGGGTCGATGCGTGGTGCCTGCTGGCAACCGGGATTATAGGAAGGGCCTACCCCGCTCCTCGACCCACCGAAACGGCCAGTCGGCGCAACTCAATGGTCGCCCCCGGCCGGCCGTGCATGCGGCGGTTCACCGACCACACCAGTCCCTCGCCACGCAGGGTGAGCTCCTGGGCGAGGCGTCGGATCGGATGCCTCGACGTGCGCCGTGCCGCCGGTCACGCGAGCGACGCGGCTGCTCAGCGGCCCTCGCTCGAGGCGCGCATCGGCCATCACCTCGCTCCAGGCCAGCCGCACCTGGGCCAGCGCCAGCTGCTCGGCCGCGCCCGGGCCCATGCAGGTGGCGAGGGCTCGCTGGACCGCCGCGCCGGCTTCCTCTCGGTTGCTCACGACCCCTCCCGCACGAGCTGCCCGTCGTGGATCCGCCAGACGGCCGCGTCACGCCTGCGGGCCGCCTCGAGGGTGCCCGGGTCGGCGGTCGTGACGATCACCTGGCCCCGGCCGGCCAGCAGGTCGCTGAGCCGCGCCGCGCGATCGGGGTCGAGCTCGCTGAAGACGTCGTCGAGCAGGACGATCGGGCGCGGGCCGTCGACGCCCAGCAGGTCGGTCTCGGCAAGCTTCAGCGACAGGATGATCGTGCGCTGCTGGCCGCGGCTGGCGTGCGTCGCGACGTCGCGACCGCCGAGCTCCGCGCGAACGTCGTCTCGCTGCGGCCCGACCAGGCTCACGCCGTTCCACGCCTCGCGCTGTCGGACGTCGGCGATGCGGCGCCGATGGGCAGCCACCAGCTCGTCCGCCTCCGGGATCCGGACCGACGGGTGCGCCCGCTCCGGCCACGCCTCCTTCAGGCCGTCGAGATAGGCGAGCGAGACCGATGCGCCGCGCTCGGTCGGCGCGGCAACGGCGTCGTGCAGGGGCCCGATCCGCTCCCCGATCTCGCGGACGACCTCGAGCCGCGCGCGCATGACCCGCGCCCCGACCTGGGCGAGCTGCTCGTCCCAGAAGCCGAGGGCGTCGAGCTCGGCCTCCTCGGCGCGGATCGCGCGCAGCAGCGCGTTGCGCTGGGCGAGGATTCGGGCCACCTCGACGAGGTCGTGCGCGGAGCGGCGGTCTCGCTGCGCGACGATGCCGTCGAGGAAGCGGCGGCGCTCCGCCGGAGAGCCGACGAGGAGGAGCATCTCCTCCGGCCGGAAGAGGACGGCCCTCGCGGTCTCGGCGACCGACGACGAGCGCCGCGCCACGCCGTTGACCGTCAGCCGCTTCCGGATCCCGGGGGCCGGCGTGCCGCCGGGCACGACCAGCTCGATGGTCGAGCCGCCCGCCGACGTCCCGCCGGCCAGCTCGAGGACCACGCGCGCGAAGCCCGAGCCGTGATGCACGAGCTCGGCGTCGACGGCGGCGCGATGCGAGCGGCCGGTGATCGTCGCGTGGATCGCCTCGAGGAGATTCGTCTTGCCGGCGCCGTTCGGCGCCGCGACGACGGTCAGGCCCGGGTCGGGCTCGAGCTCCGCGGAACGGTACGACCGAAAGTCCGTGAGGGAGAGCCGCGACAGCTCCATCTGGTGCCGGCTCGCGGTCGGGCGCGGCGCGGCGCGCAGCGCCATGGCCGGGGCCCTAGGAGGCCGTCCGGACCGGCATGATGACGTGCACGTAGTCGTCCTTGCCGATGCCGCGGATGACGCCGGGAGCCAGCGGTCCGGAGAGCTCGAGTGCCGCCTCGTCGGCGCCGAGCGCGCTCAGCACGTCGATCAGGTAGCGAGCATTGAAGGCGATCGACGTCGGCGAGCCCTCGATCGCGGCCTCGACGGTGTCGGCGTTGTCGCCGACGTCGGCGGCGTGGGCCGTGATCGCCACGCCGGTGCCGTCGCCGCTCTCCCCGCCGAGCTCGATCTTCACGATGTTCGCGCTGTCGCGGGCGAAGATGCTCGCCCGACGCGTGCCGGCCAGGAAGGCCTCGCGGTCGATCACCGCGCGAGAGCTGTGCGAGGTCGGGATGACCGGCTCGTAGTTCGGGAACTGGCCCTCGATCAGGCGGCTGACGAGGTCGGTGCCCTCCACGTGGAAGAGGACCTGGCTCTTGTTCGGGGTCACCGTGATCTCGATCGGGGCCTCGGCGTCGGGGAGGATCCGCACCAGCTCCGCGTACGAGCGGCCGGGCACGACGATCACCATCTCCGGCGACACCGGCTTGTCGAGCTTGACCGTGCGGACGGCGATCCGGTAGTTGTCGGCCGCGGCGAGCGTCATCGTGTCGCCGCTCAGCCGGGTGAGGACGCCGGTCAGGATCGGCCGGCTCTCGTCGCTGGCGGCCGCGAAGACGACCTCGCCGAGCGCCTCGCGCAGGACGCGGGCGTCGATGCTCGTCGCCGGCGCCTCACCGATGGCGGCCACGACCGGGAACTCATCGGCCTCGATGCCCTTGATGCTGGAGCGGTTGTTGCCGCAGGTGAGCTTCAGGGTGCGATCCTTCGCCGAGAGCACGAGGTCGATGCGCTGGTTCGGCAGCGACGCGACGAGATCGTTGAGGAGGCGCGCCGGGACCGTGATCTCGCCCTCCTCGGCGACCTTGCCCGGCACCCAGGAGTTGATCCCGATCTCGAGGTTCGTCGCGGTGAGCTTGAGCCCGGAGCTCTCGGTCTTCAGCAGCACGTTGGCGAGCACCGGCAGCGTCGCTCGGCTGCTGACCGCGCGGCTCACGGTCTGGAGCCCGCGCGCCAGGTTCTCCTGCATCACCGAGACGTTCATGCCCACCTCACGATATCCACCGAAGGGTTCGATCCCTCCATCGGTTCTGTCTTAAGAATACTCACCCGTCGTCGTCCCCTAGTAGGCGTGTGGACGGTGTGGACGAGACCGCTGCGGCCGCTCTCGGCGGAGCGTGCGCGACCCCGGCGGATAACTTCGGGCCCGCGGTGGACGACCGGCCATGGGGCTGGGTACGAGCGGCGGACGAATGGCCCGCATCGGTGGACGAAGCCTACCGGCCGCGGCGCCGGGCGGTGCGGATTGTCCACACAGGGCGGGAGATATCCACCAGAACGGGCCACTTTTCCACCAGAACCTGGCGAAACCGGGGTATCCGAGGAGCCCGTCACTCGGAGTAGATCATCTCCCGGACCGCGCTGATCTCGCGCCGCATCTCGTCATTCTCGGACAGCTCGCGCGCGATCTTGTCGCAGGCGTGCAGCACCGTCGAGTGGTCGCGCCCGCCGAGCTCGGCGCCGATGCGCAGCAGGCTGATGTCGGTCTCCTCGCGGATGAGGAACATCGCGATCTGGCGCGGCACGACGATCGCCCGGTCGCGCTTGCTCGAGCGCAGCTGGTCGAGGTTGACGCCGTAGTAGTCGGCCACCGCGCGGACGATGCGCTGCGGCGTGATCGACTTCTTGCGCGGGTTGTACATGACGTTGCTGAGCACCGCCGACGCCAGCTCGATGTTCACCGGCATCCCGCTCATGCTGGCGTACGCGACCACGCGGTTGAGCGCCCCCTCGAGCTCTCGGACGTTGCTCACGACCTTGCGGGCGATGAACTCGATGACCTCCGACGGGATGAGGTGGAGCTGGTCCTCCGCCTTCGAGCGGAGAATCGCGATGCGGGTCTCCAGGTCGGGCGGCGTGAGGTCGGCGATGAGGCCCCACTCGAAGCGGCTGCGCAGCCGTTCCTCGAGGGTCGTGATCGCCTTCGGCGGGCGGTCGGACGACAGGACGACCTGCTTGCCGGCCTCGTGGATGGCGTTGAACGTGTGGAAGAACTCCTCCTGCGTCCGCTCGCGCTCGGCGATGAACTGGATGTCGTCGATGAGCAGGACGTCGATGCGCCGATATCGGCCGCGGAAGTCCTCCATCTTCTGCTCGCGGATCGAGTTGATGAAGTCGTTCGTGAACTTCTCGCTCGTCGCGTAGAGGATCCGCTTGCGCGGGAACTTGGCGGAGACGGCGTTGCCGATGGCGTGCATGAGGTGGGTCTTGCCGAGGCCGACGCCGCCGTACAGGAAGAGCGGGTTGTAGGCGTGCCCGGGCCGCTCGGCGACGCTGAGGGCGGCGGCGTGGGCGAGGCGGTTCGCCGAGCCGACGATGAAGTTCGTGAACGTGTAGCGGGTGTTGAGGTTGATCGCGTTGCCGCCGGCCGAGAGGGGCGGCATCGCGACCTGCGCCTCTTCGTCGACCTGCTCGGGGACGGGGCCGGCGGCATCGGCCACCACGAACTCGACCTGGACCGATCCGCCAACGACCCGGGCCAGGGTCTGGCTGATCAGCGGCCGGTAGCGGTTATCCAGCCAGTCGCGTGCGAAGCCATTCGGTGCCGAGATCCGGTAGCGGTTGTCGTCGATCTCGACGAGGTGTGTGTCCTTGAGCCAGGTCTCGAAGTTGGCCGGTGAGAGGGAGACCTGCAGCTCGCCGAGGGCGGCGCGCCACACCTGCTTCGCTTCCATCAATCGATGTTCTCCGGGCCGATGCGGGCCGATCTGCGGGCTGCCACGCGGGCGAATGAGTGCGCCCACCGGGCCAGATCGGTGCCTCGTCGGGTGGTCCGGGCCGGGGGTCGGGCCACTATAGCAGCGGCCCTTTCGGCCGGGCAATGGATTCGGCGCCGGAAGGCCGCAGCCGCCGCGAACCTGGTCCCGGAACCCGCGGATCGGAGCCCCGGCCACGTTTGACCGGCCCTCCACCCACCGGTAGAATCCGGCACCAGAGCGAGACGGGCCCCGACCACGGTACGCAGAGGCTGGCGGAACGCCAGCCGTTCGTGTGTGATGGGCTCTGAACGCAACCGCTGAACGAGGGACCGGCACGCATCGATGACGAAGAGGACGTATCAGCCCAAGAAGCGCGCGCGGAAGCGCGAGCACGGCTTCATGGCCCGGATGGCTTCGAAGGGCGGTCGGCGCGTGCTCGCTCGTCGTCGGGCCAAGGGGCGCAAGCGGCTCTCGGCCTGACCGCCGCCAACGAGGCTCGAAGACGTGCCCGTGCTGCCGATGCTCCGGCGCCGCGCGGACTTCGAGGCCATCGGACGCAACGGCCAGGCGCGCGCGACGCCACAGCTCGTCCTTCGCTCGATGCGAACCGACCGAGCCGAGTCGCGGATCGGGCTCTCGACGCCCAAGTCGCTTGGCGGGGCGGTTCAACGGAATCGAGTCCGGCGCCGGCTGAGGGAGCTGGTCAGGGCGCGACTGGAGCGGATCGGTCCGGGATGGGACCTCCTCCTGATCGCCAGGCCGGCCGCCGGCGAGGCGAGTCACGCCGAGCTGGGAGCCGCGATCGACGCGCTCCTGGATCGGTCGGAGATCGGTAGATGAAGATCATCGGGTTGGGATTGATCATCGCGTACCAGCGGCTGACGGCCTGGATGCCGCCCAGCTGCCGCTACTCGCCGACCTGCTCCGCCTACACCTACCAGGCGATCGAGCGCTACGGGCTGCTCAAGGGCTCGTGGATGGGCGCGAAGCGCATCGGCCGATGCAACCCCTTCCATCCAGGCGGGTACGACCCGGTCCGATGATCGAGAAGCGAGAAGCGAGAACTTGACCCCGATCATCGCGCAGGGCTTCCTGGGGATCGAGCACTTCAACCCGCCCTGGGACGTCTTCTTCCTCCCCCTCTTCAACCTGCTGATCTTCCTGTACGAGCTCCCGCTCGTCGACTTCGCGGTCGCGATCATCCTCTTCACGATCATCATCCGAACGGCCCTCGCGCCCCTCTTCGTGCGGCAGATCCGCTCGCAGAAGGAGATGCAGCGCATGCAGCCCCTGGTGAAGGAGGTGCAGCGCAAGCACAAGGGCAACCGCCAGAAGGTCTACGAGGAGACGCAGGCGCTCTACCGCGAGCACGGCGTGAATCCCGCCGCCGGCTGCCTTCCGGTCGTCCTTCAGCTCCCGATCCTCTTCGCGCTCTACCAGGCCCTGATCCGCGCCTCCGGCGTGGTCACGGGCTTCACCGTCAACGCCGGCAACCAGGTGGCGTATCGACCAGCTCCAGGCGGCCGGCCTGATCGTGCCGGGCGACGAAGGCCGGCGAATACATCGTCCAGATCTCCGGACCGTGCAACCTGCCGGCATTCAGCCAGCTGCCGCAGTTCCTGCCGCTGAACTGCCAGCTGATCAATCCGGTCAAGCTGAGCGCGGCGGTCGACACCGTGACCGTGTTCGGCCTTGACCTCGCGCGCGTCGACCATGTCTTCGCGATCACGATCTTCGGCGGTTTCGCGCTCTCCGGGCTGGCGATCATCGCCGCGATCCTGCAGTTCGTGCAGGTGAAGATGACGAGCCCGCGGCCGAATCCGGAGGATCCGACCTCCTCGATGACGAGCACGATGACCTACACCTTCCCGTTGCTCACCATCTTCTGGGGCGGCATCTTCCCGAGCGGCCTGATCCTGTACTGGATCACGTACACCGGGTACCTGGTGATCCAGCAGTACCTCATCATGGGCTGGGGCAACCTCTTCCCGCTCTTCGGCTGGCAGCCACCCTGGGCCGCCTCGCCGGAGACGGGGATCACGCCGGCGCCGCGTCCGAAACGAACGGATGCGACCGATGCGCCAGCGAACGCCCCGGACCCCAATCCCCGCGCCCCCGCGTCGGGCGGCAGCCGCAATAACCCGCGGCCCGCGAACCGGCGACCGGGCAGCGCCAAGCGACGAGGCAGAAAGCGATGACGTTCCGTGAATTCACCGGCAAGAATGTCGAAGAGGCCATCCGCACGGCCATGAAGGAGTTCAGCTCCGATCTCGGCGACCTCGACATCGAGATCCTGTCGCAGGGCAGCCGGGGCCTCCTCGGCGTCGGCGGCGAGGAGGCCCGCATCCTGGCGGCGCCGAAGTCCGCCGTTGCCGCGGCCGAGACGGTCCGGGCCGAGCCGATCGAGGAGCCGACCGATCGAGCCGGTCGAGACGAGCCGAGCGCGGCACCTCGTCGAGGAGTCCGCTCCCGAGGAGATGCCCGCCGCCGGCGTGGACGCCGCCGACGAGCAGGTCGCCGACCTGGCCCGGGCGGACGCCCGCCGTTCGCGCGGTGGACGCGGTCGTGGCGGCAGGGGCCGCAACGGGCGCGAGCGCGAGCACGCCATCCGCGAGCCCGCCGCCGAGCGGGCCCCGCGCGAGCCGCGATCCGGATCGACCGGCGCGCGAGCCGGCGCCGTTCGTGTCGGGCAAGCCCGAGGAGGAGCTCAGCGACGAGGAGCGCTCGACGCTCGACACGGCCCAGACCGTTCTCACCGAGATGATCGGGCTCATGGGGCTGGACGCGACGGTCGAGATCGCCCGCGGCGGCGACACGGCTCGGCTCAACGTCAAGGGCGACGACCTCGGGGCGCTCATCGGCCGGCGCGGCGAGAAGCTCGCCAGCCTGCAGCACATCGTGAACCTGATCGTCGGCCGGCGCGAGGGCCAGCATCACCGCATCGCGATCGACGTCGAGAACTACCGCGGCCGCCGCGAGGAACAGCTCCGCGACGTCGCGGATCGCGCGGCGAAGCGCGTCATCCAGTCCGGCAAGATCATCCAGCTGGAGGCGATGCCCGCGATCGAGCGTCGCGTCGTGCACATGGCCCTGCTGGAGAACCCGAAGGTGCGGACCCAGAGCGTCGGCGTCGAGCCGAACCGCCGGATCGTCGTCCTGCCCGCGACCCAGGTCAGGGAGTAGGCGGACCGGCGCGCGGTGGCACGACCGTGACGGTCGTCGCCTGCGCCGTCGGCCTTCTTGGCCCGGACGGGCGGTGGATCGGCTTCGCGCCGACCCTCGAGGACGGGTATGCCCTCGTGATCGGGACCGATGACGGCTCCTCCGCCCGCGCTGCGGCCACGTCCGACGAGCTGGTCGCGCTCGCGATCGCGTACTTCGCCGACGAGCTCCCGGAGCCGCCCGAGGCGCTGGCCGCGACCCACGGCGACATCGCCGCGCTGATCCGCCACGTCGCCGCGGAGGCAGGGGAGATGGAGCACGCTCGGTTTCTCGCGGAGGCCGTCGACGCGATCGATGACGGGCTGGCCGCGGATGTCGTGGTCGGCCGTCTCAGCCGATGCCTGTCGAGCGACGAGGAGCCGGAGGCCCGCCTCCGGCGGCGAGCGGCCGAGCTCCTCGGCCGGGCCTAGGCCTCAGGCGTCGGGGTCGCGGTCGGCCGCGGGCTCGACCGGCTCCGCACGGTGGCGTCCGTGACCGGTTCCGGCGCGGGCGGCGCTGCGGGCGGTGCCTGGCGCGGCTGGCGGGGCGACGGCTCGGCGGCGCCGCGCCGTGCGCTGGCCGCCTTGTCGATCCCGAGCTGGAACTTGCCTCCCTCCGCCTGGAACGCCTGCCAGCCTGCCCAGCGCCATGACGGCCGCGGCGGCGATGCGCGACGAGGACAGGACTGTCGAAGCTGCCGAAGCTGCATCGAAGATGAATCCGAGCGTAGCGTGAGCAGCGCGAGGCCGCCGCGCTGAACGCCGGCGATCCCACCGAGGATGAGCATCAGGCTGCCCTTGCGAGCCGGGCAGACGAGGCCTGAGGCGACATCTGGGGCAGGAAGACGACGACGAGCATGCCGAGGCCAGCGAGGATCGAGAGCCAGAGTGAGCCCGTACGTGACGTAGGTCGTCGCCGCAATGAGGCCGGCGATGACGAGGACCCCGATGGCGCCATAGACCGCGAGCTGTTCGTTCTGGTCGAGCTTCGACAGGTCCATGCGAGTCCCACACCCTCTATTCGCTCGAGCACGGCCCCCGGCGCGAGCGACCCTAGCACAGCCGAGCGTGCAAACGCCCCCGTCATCGCGAGTGACGAGGGCGCAGCGATCGAGAGATGGTGGAGATGGGGGAGAATCGAACTCCCCGTCCAGAACACGCTCCCCGGGAACTTCCTACAGGCATTTCCGGCCAACTTGCGATTTCGCGTCACGGACCCCCGACCGGCGGGGTGCCTCGCTTGCTATCCGGTGGTGCCTCTCGGCTCTTTGACGTCGCTCACCGGAGTCGGCGGCGCCGCACCTCCCCAAATGACACCTTCGCCGTCCGGGGAGGGGGGACGGCGTCGATGCTCACTGCTGTTTAGGCAGCGAGGGCGTAACTGTTAGTGCCAGTTACAGGCGTGCTCGCTGTTTTACGAGGCCTGCGAGCAACCTCGACCTGCGATTCCCGGCTCACGGGCCCTGTCGAAACCTGACATCCCCACGAACCGATTGGACGACCGATTCTACCAAAGTCGGCGACCGATGTGAACGCCTGTTCTAGAGCTTGATCCGGCCGGCCGACTTCTGCTCCCGCTCGAGCTCGCGGCGCATGTCCCGTTCGGCGATCGAACGGCGCTTGTCATGGGTCTTCTTGCCCTTCGCGATGCCGACCTCGAGCTTCGCGACGCCACGACGGATGTACAGCTTCAGCGGGACGACCGTCAGGCCCTTCGCCGACTGGAGCCCGAGCAGCTCGGAGATCTGGTCCCGATGGAGCAGGAGCTTGCGGGTCCGGTTCGGGACGTGGTTGTAGCGGTTTCCCTGGGCGTACTCCGCGATGTGGGCGCCGATCAGCCACGCCTCGCCTCGCTCGATGCGGACGTAGGCCTCGGCGATGTTCACCTTGTGCGCGCGGACGCTCTTGATCTCGGTGCCGGACAGCACGATGCCCGCCTCGAGGGTGTCCTCGATGGCGTAGTCGTGGCGTGCTCGCCGGTTGAGGGCGATCGTCTCGTCAGGCATCGGTTCGGCAGGCGGCTCCGATGAGGCGGACGGCGGCGGGCATGGAAAGAGCCGACCGTTTCGGCCGGCTCTCCCTTCGCTACACCACGCGAAGCTGTGTTATCGCACCGCCTCGGTGGTGGCGTGCTTGGAACTACTCACGTGCACACCACCTCCTTTCGTTGCCGGCGATCCTAGCAGATCGGCCTTGGCGCGACAATGCCGACGACCGCCGGCAGCGGGCCCAGAGCCGAGGGCTCCGGGGTCGCCTGACTGCTCCCGCCGCCCGCGACCGGCTGGTCCGCGAGGAAGGACAGCGCGGCGTCGAGGATCGGGTCCTCCTCGGGCGGCGTCTCGGCCGTGCGAGCCGCGTCGATGTCGGGCTGGATGCCATCCGGCGCGACGCTGTTGTGATCCGGCGTGAACCACCGGCTGATCGTGATCCGCACGCCGCCGTCGTTCTCGAGCCGGCCCCAGACCTGGACGGTGTTCTTGCCGTACGACGGCTCGCCGATGATCGTTGCGCGGCCATGGTCCTGGAGGGCCGAGGCGACGATCTCCGAGGCCGATGCCGAGCCGCCGTTGATCAGCACGGCAACGGGCAGGTCCGGATCGGTCGCGATCCCATCGCCGGTCGCCTCCCAGCGCTTCACGTCTTCGTCGGCCGACTCCTGCGTGAAGATCAGCCCTTCGTCGATGAACTGGCTGGCGATCTTCTGTGCGGCGTCGATGTAGCCGCCGGGGTTGTCGCGCAGGTCGAAGACGATCTGGTCGGCACCCTGGTCGAGGAGGTCGGAGAGGCCCGCGGCGAACTGGTCGGCCGCCGGTGCGCTGAAGCTGTTGAGGGCGATGTAGCCGATGTGGTCGTCGATCATCCGCGTCTCGACCTCCTTGAGGACGATCTCCTCGCGGGTGATCGTGAGGTCGAACGGCTCGCCATCGTCACGCTGGATCGTGAGGGTGACGTCGGTGCCAGTCTCGCCGCGGATCTTCGTGACCTGCTCGTCCACGGTCGAGCCCTCGACGCTCTCGCCGTCGACGGCCAGCACGTGGTCGCCGGCCTGGAGCCCGGCCCGGTCCGCCGGCGTATCGGCAAGCGGAGCCACGACCACGAGGCGGCAGATGTCGTTGAAGGCCGTGCAGGAGGCGAGGTCCGCCGGGTCCTCGGTGTTCGCTCATCGCCATCTCGGCGCCGATCCCGCCGAAGCTGCCCGACAGGTCGCCGAGCGCCTGCTGGTACTGCTCGGGAGGCATGTAGCCGGAGAAGGGGTCCTCGACCCCGTACTGGAACATGCCGCGGATCGCGCCCTCGGCGAGCTTGTCCGGGTCGAGGTCGTCGACGTACTCGGCCTGGAGCCGGTCATACGCCTCGCAGAATGCGGCGAACGCGTCGCCCGGCGCGGCGCAGCCCGATGCCGACGTGCCGCCTCCGGCGAGGTAGCCGCCGACGAACAGCACGGCGCCGACCACGGCCGCGAGCGCGAGGGAGAGGATCCAGGGCACGGGGCCGGCGCCAGAGGGCTTCTCCGGCGCCGGAGGGGGGTTCGTTTCGGTCATGAGTGGGCTCAAGTCTAGCGAAGGAGCATTCGCGGGACGTTTCGGGCCGATTACGGATTCGACACCGTGATCATCGAGTCGCGGACAGATAGGAGCGCACGCTGATCCACGATCCGAGAGCGCCGACCCCCAGCCCGACCGCGAACAGCAGGACCGAGATCGTGGCGAGGAACTGGTTGCTCACCGCAGTCGGCATCTGGAAGAGGTTGACCATCGCCGGCTGGATCGGGTCCCACACCGCGGTGACGAGGATCACGGTGATGACCGCACCGATGAGCCCGCACAGGATCCCCTCGAGGATGAACGGCCAGCGGATGAAGCTGTCCGAGGCGCCCACCAGGCGCATGATCTCGATCTCGTTGGCGCGGCTGTAGACCGCGATCCGGATCGTGTTGATGATCATGAACAGCACGGTCAGCGCCACGAGCCCGACCGCCACGATCCCCACCGTGCGAATGACGTTGATGATCCCGAGCAGCGTGTCGTACTCGGCCTGCTTGGTGATGATCCGCTCGATGTGCGCGTGGTCGGAGAGGGCGTCGACCACGGCGCCGGACGCGTTCGGATCGGTCAGGTTGATCTCGAGGCTGGCGAAGAGCGTGATGTTCGTGGAGTTCCCGAGGTCGAGCTTGCGGCCGGTCGCTTCGTACGCCTCGCGGAGGCGCTCCATGGCATCCAGCGGCGAGACGTACTCGACCGATGCGACCCCCGGCATCGCCACGATCTCCGCGGTCAGCTCGTCGCGCTCGCCGCCAGAGGTCCCGTCCTCCAGCTGGGCCGTCACCGCCACCTTGCTCTCGATGAAGGCAAGGCCGGCATTGAGGCCGCTGATCACGATGAAGAGCGCGGCCAGCAGGACGAGCATCAGCACGACGGTCGCCGTCGCGGCAAGGCTCATCATCGCGTTGCGCCAGAAGCCCTGCCAGGCGCGGACGATCGTGAAGCCGATGAAGCGAACGAATCCCATCGGTCAGTACTCGCGCTCGTACGCGGCGGCGGACTCGTCGCGGGCGAGGTGGCCGTCCTCGAGCGCCAGGACGCGTCGTCGCATCGCGTTGACGATCTCCTGGTTGTGCGTCGCCATCAGCACGGTCGTGCCGAGCTGGTTGATCTGGATCAGCAGCTGGATGATCCCCCAGCTCGTGACCGGGTCGAGGTTCCCCGTGGGCTCGTCGGCGATGAGGATCGCCGGGTCGTGGACGAGCGCTCGCGCGATCGCGGTCCGCTGCTGCTCGCCGCCCGAGAGCTGGGTCGGCAGGTGGTGGGCGTGATCCTGGAGGCCGACGAGGCTGAGCAGCTGGGGGACACGCTCGCGAATCTCCGAACGCGGCGCACCGGTCACGTCGAGCGCGAAGGCGACGTTCTCCCAGACCGTCTTCGTGGGCAGCAGCCGGAAGTCCTGGAAGACGATCCCGATCCGCCGTCGCAGCCCGGGAACCTGTCCGCGACGCATCCGCAGCAGGTCGCGGCCGGCGACGCGTCACCTGCCCGTGCGTCGGCAGCTGCTCGCGGATGAGGAGCCGGATGAACGTGCTCTTTCCGGCACCGGACGGGCCGACGAGGAAGACGAAGTCGCCGCTCGGGATCGTGACCGTGACGTCGGCGAGAGCGACCTTGCCGTTCGGGTAGGTCATGCCCACATCGACCATTGCGATGACCGGTGCATCGGCGTCTTCGGTACGGGCTCGGCGGCGCAGGAGGGATGTCATCGGTCCGCGGGCCATCCTAGCAGCGGTGCGGGTCTACGCAGCCGGCTCCTCCGGTCCGCGCCCGTCGCCGACGCGCCAGCGCAGGTAGCCCTCGATGAAGGCGTCGAGCTCACCGTCGAGCACGCTATTGGGGTTCGCGGTCTCGACGCCGGTGCGGAGGTCCTTGACCATCGTGTACGGCTGGAGCACGTAGCTGCGGATCTGGTTCCCCCAGCCGGCCTCGACGTGCTCGCCCCTCAGCCGAGCCATCTCGGCCTCGCGCTCCTCCTCCTGGCGCTCGATCAGCTTGGCCCGCAGGACGGCCATCGCGCGGTCCCGGTTCTGGTGCTGGCTGCGCTCGCTCTGCACCGCCACGACGATCCCGGTCGGGAGGTGCGTGATGCGAACCGCGCTGTCGGTCTTGTTGACGTGCTGGCCGCCGGCGCCCGAGGCGCGGTACGTGTCGATGCGCAGCTCCTTCTCGTCGATCTCGAGGCTGGCGTCCTCGGGGACCTCGGGCAGGACCTCGACCAGCGCGAAGCTCGTGTGCCGGCGCTTCTGCGAGTCGAACGGGCTGATCCGCACGAGCCGATGCACCCCGCGCTCGCTCCGGAGGCGACCGTATGCCCAGCGCCCGTCGATCGCGAAGCTCACCGACTTCAGGCCGGCGCCCTCGCCCTCGGTGGCCTCGAGGATCTCCGTCTTGAAGCGGCTGCGCTCGGCCCAGCGCAGGTACATCCGGAGGAGCATCTCGGCCCAGTCCTGGCTCTCGGTCCCGCCGGCTCCGGCGTAGACGGACACGATCGCCGACCGCTCGTCGAACGGCTCGGACAGCAGCAGGTGCTGCTCCATGCGAGCCCAGTCGGCCTGGAGAGCGGCGAGGTCTCGCTCGAGGTCCGGGCCGAGTGACTCCGCGCCCTCGGGATCGTCGGATGCCATCTGCGCCATCTCGGCGAGCGCGTCCGCGCGCTGCTCGAGCTCGCGCCAGCCGCCGATCCACGTGCGGAGCTCCTCGGCGCGCCGCATGACCGCCTGCGCGTCGTTCGGATCGGCCCAGAGATCGGGGTTGCCGGAGCGCTCCGTCAGGTCGGCGAGCTCGGCCTCGTCGCGGGCGAGGTCAAAGTCGCACCGCGGTGTCGCGCACGAGGCCGGCCAGGCGCCGAGCCTCGTCCCTAATTGCGTCCAACGGCCGCCACCATCGGAAGCTCGGCCATCTCGGCCAGCCGATTCTGCTTGGTGCGGATCTTGGCCGGGTTGACGCACGGGCAATACGTCTGGCGCGGGCAGACGCCGCAGTTCCCGTCGCAGTTCAGGGTGGCCGCGTAGCTGCAGCGCATGCAGTCACGCTCGCACATGATCAGGTCTTCGTAGGGTTCGTCGGGGTCTCGGAAGCGGGTGACCGGTGGGAGATGGGCCGCCGTGCTCATCGGGAGCGGGACGGGAACTCTCGTAGGTGCGGTCAGTTGCCTCAACGAATCCCTCCACGGTAGCTGCCGGGCTCGCGGGCCTCACCGAGCCGCGCGTCGTTGTTCACGCCATCCTAGCGGCCCGAGCTCAGAAGGCAACCCCGCACGAAGGTCCGCCCTCTCCGGTCTTTGTGCGATCTGCCCATCAACCGGCGGACGAGCCTCCCCACGCCCTCCATCGGTGCGCGCCGGTCAGGCCCCGTGGCAGCGCTTGTACTTCTTGCCCGAGCCGCACCAGCAGGGATCGTTGCGGCCGATCTTCGGTCCCGTCCGCACGGGCTCGGGCGCGCCGCCGTTGCCCTGCCCGTTTCCCGCGTCGGCACTGGCCTGGACCGGCTGCGTGCCCTCGACGGCGGCGCGACCCTCGGTGACGTTGCGCGCCATCGGCCGCGGCTCGTCGTGCTGGTGCTGCTGGAGCGAGACCCGGAAGATCGTGTGGGTGACGTCGTGGCGGATCGTCGACTTCAGCTCGTCGAACATCCGGTACGCCTCGATCTTGAACTCGTTCAGCGGCTCCCGCTGGGAGTAGGCTCGCAGGCCGATGCCGCGGCGCATGTCGTCGACCGCGGTGAGGTGCTCGACCCACTGGCTGTCGATGACTCGCAGCAGGACGAGGCGCTCGAGGATGCCGATCTCCCGATCGCCGGTCTCGTCGCGCTTTCGCTCGTACCGCTCGCGCACGAGGTCGCCCACCTGCTCGATCAGCTCGACCTGGTCGCGCGCATCCACGACGATCTGGAGGTCGGCATCGGTCAGTGACGGGACCATGGCGGTGAGCTGTGCGCGGAGCCCGTCGACGTTCCACTCGTCGGGGTGGTCGCTCGCGGTGTGCTCGGTGACCAGGGCCGCGACCTCGTCGTCGAGCATCGCCTCCATCGTCGGACCGAGGTTGTCCGATCGCAGGATCCGATCGCGTTCGCGGTAGATCGTCTCGCGCTGGCGGTTGATCACGTCGTCGTACTCGACGACGTGCTTGCGCATGTCGAAGTTGTAGCCCTCGACCCGGGTCTGGGCGCCCTCGATCGTGCGGCTCACCATCTTCGACTCGAGGGCGACGTCATCGGTGAAGCCGAGCGTCTTCATGATCCCCTGCACCCGATCGCTGGCGAAGCGCTTCATCAGGTCGTCCTCGAGGGACAGGTAGAAGCGCGACGAGCCCGGGTCGCCCTGGCGGCCGGCGCGACCGCGGAGCTGGTTGTCGATGCGCCGCGCCTCGTGGCGCTCGGTCCCGACGATGTGGAGGCCGCCGGCAGCCACGACGCGCTCGTAGTCCTCGGCGGTGGTGCGCTCCGCCTCGGCCAGCGCCTCCTCGTACTCCTCCGGCGAGGCCTCGAGGACGTTCGTGCCCTGCTTGTGGAGCAGCTCGGCGGCCAGCACCTCGGGGTTGCCGCCGAGCAGGATGTCGGTGCCGCGGCCGGCCATGTTCGTCGCGATCGTGACCGCGCCCGAGCGCCCGGCCTGGGCGACGATCTCCGCCTCCTTCTCGTGGAACTTGGCGTTCAGGACGTTGTGCTTGACGCCGCGCCGCGTCAGCAGGCCGCCGAGCATCTCGGAGACCTCGACGCTGATCGTGCCGACCAGCACCGGCCGCCCCTTCTCGTGCTCCTCGACGATCTCGTCGATGACCGCGTTCCACTTGCCGGATGGCTTGGCGTACACGAGGTCCGCGTAGTCGGCGCGGATCATGTCGCGGTTGGTCGGGATGACGACGACCTCGAGGCCGTAGATCTTGAAGAACTCCTCCGCCTCGGTCTCGGCGGTACCGGTCATGCCGGCGAGCTTGTCGTACATCCGGAAGTAGTTCTGGAAGGTGACGGTGGCCAGCGTCCGCTGC
This sequence comes from uncultured Chloroflexia bacterium, assembly GCA_963797855.1. Taxonomy (GTDB): domain Bacteria; phylum Chloroflexota; class Limnocylindria; order QHBO01; family QHBO01; genus JACDBZ01. The sequence goes on from CAWCQX010000007.1 coordinate 103,847, forward strand.
TCGTTGCGGATGCTCACCCCCTCCTTTGCCTCGACCGCCTGGTGCAGGCCCTCCGACCAGCGCCTGCCCGGCATGAGCCGTCCCGGTGAACTCGTCGACGATGATCACCTCGCCGTCCTTGACGACGTAGTCGCGGTCCAGCTGGTACAGCACCTGCGCCTTGAGCGCCTGCTCGAGATGCCGGGCCAGGCTGAAGTCGTCGCCGAACAGGTTGTCGACGCCGAGCCACTGCTCCATCTTGTCGGTGCCGGCCTCGGTGATCGCGACCTGCTTGAACTTCTCGTCGACGACGTAGTCTTCCTCGGCCTTCAGCCTGGGCACGAGCTGCGCGAACTGGACGTACTTGTCGGCCGACTCTTCCGCCTGGCCCGAGATGATCAGCGGCGTGCGCGCCTCGTCGATGAGGATGTTGTCGACCTCGTCGACGATCGCGTAGAAGAAGTGCCCGCGCTGGACGCGGCTGGCGAGGTCGACCACGAGGTTGTCGCGGAGGTAGTCGAAGCCGAGCTCGTTGTTCGTCCCGTACGTGACGTCGGCCGCGTACGCCTCGACCCGTGGGACCGGACGCAGGTCGCGCAGCCGCTCGTCGGTGGCCGGGAAGTCCGGGTCGAAGACGAAGGCTCCCTCGTGCTGAATCGACCCGACGCTCATTCCGAGCCGATGGAAGACCGCGCCGATCCACTGGGCGTCGCGCTTGGCGAGGTAGTCGTTGACGGTCACGACGTGCACGCCGCGTCCGACGAGCGCATTGAGGTAGGCCGCCAGCGGGCCGACGAAGGTCTTGCCCTCGCCGGTGCGCTGCTCGGCGATCATCCCGCGGTGCAGGACGATGCCGCCCATCAGCTGGACGTCGTAGTGCCGCTTGCCGAGCGCCCGGACCATCGCCTCGCGGACCGAGGCGAAGGCCTCCGGCAGGAGCTCCTCGAGCGCGTCGTTGATCTCTTTCAGCTCGCGCTCGCGCTGCGCCTTCAGCTCGTCGGCGAGGCGGGCGGCATCGGCACCGGTCAGCGCGGAGTCGGCGGCGTCCTCCTCGGCGCTGTGCGACCGCAGCTCGATCGGCACGAGGATGTCGCCGACGCGCTCGCGAAGTCGTTCGCGAAGCACGGCGGTTCGGCCGCGGAGCTCGTCATCGGAGAGGGCCTGGATCTCCGGTTCGAGCGCGGTGATGCGCTCGACGAGCGGCTCGAGAGCTCGGACCTCGCGCTCGTTGGAGTCCCCCAGGCGGGACAGGAACTTGAACATCGGGCCTGCGAGTATAGACCGAGAAGCCGGATCTCCCTGAGGGGCGACCCTTGACCGATGCCGGGCTGGCCGAGTCGCGCCCGGCGAGCCGTACAATCGGCGGCCATGGAGGTCGCCGAAGGCGTTCATCAGATCCAGATGCTCGGGGCGGACTCCTTCCTGATCGCCGAGGAGCGCCTCACGCTCATCGACGCCGGGATGGTCGGATCGCGCCGGATGCTCGACCGGCACCTTCGAGGCATGGGACGTTCGATCGACGAGCTGGAGCGGATCATCTGCACCCACGGACATCCCGACCACATCGGCGGCGTCAATGAGCTGGTCCGTGGTCGCGACGACGTCGAGGTGCTCATCCATCCTGCCGACCTCGAAGGGATCCAGCTGCCGTTGCGGCTCGCGCTCGCAAAGTCGCCTGACGGGGGCGCGCGGAGGGGGCGCCTGATCCAGTACCTGACCCCCGTGCCGGACAACTGCATGCCACTCGAGGACGGCATGGTTCTGCCCCTTCTCGGCGGGCTGCGTGTCGTCCACACTCCCGGCCACACGCCGGGCAGCGTGTGCCTCTACGCCGAGCGGCTTCGGCTGCTCTTCACCGGCGACGTGCTCCAGGTCATCCGTGGCCGTCTCGCCTACGCCAGCTGGTTCTTCAGCCATGACCACGCCGGGGCGCGGGCATCGGTCGAGCGGCTGGCGGCCCTCGAGGTCGACACGATCGCCCTCTCCCACTATCCACCGTGGACCGACGACGCCAACGGTGCGCTCCGCGAGCTCGCCGCGGCGGCGGTGCCCTGACCGCAGTTCGTCCGAAGTGGCGCAAGCGGAGGATGCGCACATGGAAACCGTCAATGGTCTGATCCAGCGATCGGTCGAGGGATTCGGACCTCGGCCGGCGCTGATGATCAAGCCCGGCTTCCGGACGCGCGTCTGGCGCTACCGGGACATCGGGCACCAGGTCCCGAGGATCGCCCGCGCGCTGCAGGATGCGGGCGCGACGCGCGGTGACCGGGTGGCGATCTGGGCCGTCAACCGCCCGGAGTGGGGGCTCGGGTTCCTGGCCGCGGCGCACGCCGGGCTCGTCGGCGTGCCGCTCGATGTGCGGAGCACCGACGACTTCGCCGCCAAGGTCGTCGAGCAGACCGGGCCGAAGCTCGTGCTCGCATCCCGCCAGACCGAGGAGCCCGCGCGCCGGCTCGGCCTGCCGGTGATCCTGATCGAGTCACTCCCCGACCTTGCCCGCGGGGCCGAGCCGCTGCCGGCGGCCGACGTCTCGGCCGACGACCTGCTGCTCGTGATGTTCACGTCGGGCACGACCGGCGACCCGAAGGGCGTGATGCTGACCCACGGCAACGTCGCCTCGAACGCCCGGACCCTGGTCGACGTCTTCCCGTTCGGCCCGAACGAGCGCCTCCTGTCGGTGCTGCCGCTGTCGCACATGTTCGGGCTGACGTGCGACTTCCTCGCGCCGCTGGCGGCCGGCAAGACCGTCGCCTACCCGGTCAGCCGGCAGCCGGCGGTCCTCGTCAAGACGTTCCGCGACTTCAAGATCACGATGATGCTCATCGTTCCCCAGGGGCTGCGGCTTCTCACGAACGCGATCGAGCGCAAGGTCGACGCCACCGGCAAGCGCTCGCAGTTCGACCGGCTGCACGCCATCGCTCCGCGCCTGCCCCGCTTCGTGCGGCGGCTCCTGTTCCGTCCGGTCCTCGCCCAGTTCGGCGGGCGGCTGCGGAACTTCGCCGTCGGCGCATCCGCCCTCGACCCCGAGCTCGCGACGTTCTGGTCGCACATGGGTGTCACCGCCGTCCAGGGATACGGCGCGACCGAGATGAGCCCGGCAATCAGCTTCACGCGCCCCGATCGAAACCGGATCGGCACGGTCGGCGAGCCGATTCCCGGGGTGGAGGTGCGGATCGCCGATGACGGCGAAGTGCTCGTGCGCGGCCCGAACCGCTTCGTCGGCTATTGGCAGAATCCCGAGGCGACGGCGGCCGCGATCGACGCCGACGGCTGGTACCACACCGGCGACCTCGGCGAGCTCAGCGGCGACGGCTTCCTGACCCTGCGCGGGCGCAAGAAGGACATGATCGCGCTGGCCGACGGCCAGAAGGTCTACCCCGACGATGTGGAGGCGGTGCTGGTCGGGGACGATCGGATCCGGGACGCCGCCGTCGTCGGGCTGGACGGCGACGGGGGTGGCGTGCGCGTGCACGCGGTGCTGCTCGCGGACGACGCCTCGGTTGCCGACGCGGTCGTGCGCGACGCGAACAAGCGACTCGCCGGCCACCAGCAGATTCGCGGCTGGAGCGTGTGGCCGGACGAGGACTTCCCGCGCACGCCGTCGATGAAGGTCAAGAAGCGCCTGGTGCTCGCGGCTCTCGAACGCGGCGACGGCGCGGCGCCGGCAACCGCTGCCCCGACGTCGGGTGACGGCGCGAAGGCCCCGCCGGCGGCGACCGCGGTGGCGACCGTGGCCGGGCTCGTGGCCCAGGTGGCCCAGGTTCCACCGGCGCAGGTCGCTCCGGGCTCACGCCTGGAGACCGATCTCGGCCTCGACTCGCTGGGCCGCATCGAGCTGCTGAGCGTGATCGAGGAAGAGCTGGGGACATTCGTCGACGACGGCCAGCTGGACCCGGACGTGACGGTCAGCGAGCTCGAGCGGCTCGTCGAGGGTGCGCGCGAGACCCGGCACGACGAAGACGACTTCAGTTGGCCGCTCAACCCGATGGTGCGGGCGGTCGGCCTCGGGATCCAGGAGCTGCTGCTGGTGCCCGTCGTGTGGGCGGCCTACCACGTGCGCGTCCGTGGCGAGCATCACCTCAAGGGACTCGAGGGGCCGGTGATCTTCGTCCCGAACCACCACCTCCACACCGACAACATGATCATCCTCACCCATCTGCCGCTCATCTGGCGCTGGCGTCTCTCGATCGCCGCCGCGGCCGACGACATCTTCGGCAACCCGTTGCGCGGTCTGGGAGCCGCGGTCATCGGCAACGCGTTTCCGCTGGCACGGGAGGGGGCGGTGCGCCGCTCCCTGGAGCTGCTCGGTGCGCGCCTGGACCGAGACTTCAGCATCCTCATCTACCCCGAGGGCGAGCTGACCGTGGGCGGGCCGCTCAAACCGTTCAAGGCCGGCGCGGGCCTGGTGGCGGTCGAGGGCGCCACTCCGGTGGTGCCGATGAAGGTGAAGATCCACCGCCTCTCGTGGGTCGACCGCCGCGGCCCGGGCACCTCGCCGCGCGGCGACGTCGAGGTCGTCTTCGGCGAACCGATCTTCTTCCCGGCCGGCACGGACCACGTCGCCGCAACCGCCCGTCTGGAGGCGGCCGTCGAGGCGCTCTAGGCGGCGTCCACCATCGGCTTGACCTCGCCGATCCAGCGCTCGAGCGTCTCGTCGTCGTACGGCGCCGCCATCTCGGCCAGGAACGTGTGGAAGCCGAGCGCGCGTCGCTCGATCATCCGCTCCGCGACGAGCTCGGGCGTGCCGACCCAGAACGTGTCGTCGGTCTCGACCTCGTCCATCGGCGTCCGGTTGTGCGCCATCTGCGCCTCCCACACCCTGCGGGCCTCGCCCTCGGTGTCGCGGATGATCGGCTTGCAGCCCGCCGTGAAGGCGATCTCGGCCGGATCTCGTCCGACGGCCTCGCAGTGGCCTCGCAGGACCTCGATCTTGTGCCGCAGCTTCTCGACGCTGCCCATCGCGTTCCACTGGTCGGCGTAGCGCGCAACCGTGCGGAGCGTCTTCTTCTCCCCGGAGCCGCCGATCAGGATCGGCACGTGTTCCTGGAGCGGCCGCGGGTGGAGGACGAGATCCTTGAACCGATACCGGCCTCCGGCCGGCGACGTGACCGTCTCGCCGTCGAGCAGCCGACGCATGGCGGCGACCGACTCGTCCATCCAGTCGAGGCGCTCGCCGAAGCCCGAGCCGAACTCGATCCCGTGGGCGGTGTGCTCCTCCTCGAACCAGGCGCCGCCGATGCCGAGGATCGCCCGCCCGTCGCTGACGTGGTCGATGCGTCGTGACGGTCTGCGCGACGAGCCCGGGGTTGCGGAACGTGTTCGCTCCGACCAGCAGCCCGAGCCGGACCCGAGACGTGACCTTCGCCCACGCCGCGAGCGTCGTGTAGCCCTCGAAGATCGGCTGGAGCGGGTCGCCGAAGATCGCGTAGAGGTGGTCCCAGGTCCAGAGCGACTCGTAGCCGAGCTCATCGACGCGGACCGCGCCACGCTCGAAGGAGGGCCAGTCGGTCGCCTGGCTCCAGAGCAGGACGCCGAGGCGGACGTCGCTCACGCTAGCCGTGGACGCTCACCGGAAAGGGCTCCGGCTCTGCGGGCGCGTCGTCATCGGCATCCTCGTCCCAGAACGTCATCTCCTCGACGAGCCGGACCTCGGAGCTGAACAGGGCTCCGACGCTCTCGCCGCGATGGATGCGCTTGATCGCCTCGCCGAACAGCGGCGCCACGGAGAGGATGGTGAGGCGCGAGTCGTCGGTGCCCGGCGGCAGCGGGACGGTGTCGGTGACGACGATCTCCGTGATCGGGAGCCCCGCGATGCGATCGAGCGCGTCTCCGGAGAAGACGCCGTGCGTCGCACACGAGTAGATCGCGCGCGCGCCGGCCGCCTCGAGCGCTCCGACCGCCTCGACGAGCGAGCCGGCGGTGTCGATCTCGTCGTCGATGATCACGGCGGTGCGACCGGCGACCTCGCCGATGATGTTCATCACCTCGGTCTTGTCGTCGTTGCCGAGCCGGCGCTTCTCGACGATTGCCAGCGGCGCCTGGAGGAGCTCGGCGAAGTTGCGAGCCTTCTTCGCGAAGCCCAGCTCCGAGACGACGACGATGTCGTCGAGCTCCTTGGCCTTGATGTGCGCGCAGATCAGGTTCACCGCGGTCAGCTCGTCGACCGGGATGCTGAAGAAGCCCTGGATCTGGCCCTGGTGGAGGTCCATCGTCAGGACCCGATCGGCCCCGGCCACGGTGAGCATGTCCGCGATGAGCCGCGCCGTGATCGGCACGCGCGGCTGGTCCTTCTTGTCCGATCGGCCGTAGCTGTAGAACGGGATCACCGCCGTGATCCGGCCGGCGGAGGCCCGCTTGAAGGCGTCGATCATGATCAGCAGCTCCATGATCGACTGGTTCACCGGCCGGCTGGTCGGCTGGACGAGGAAGACGTCCTGCTCGCGGACGTTCTCCATGACGCGGACGAAGATGTTCTCGTTCGCGAACTGGAAGACCTCGACCGCACCGAGATCGGTCTTCAGGTAGCGGCAGATGCGCTCGGCAAGAGGGCGGTTGGCGTTGCCGGCGTAGATGCTGAACTCGTCGGCGTACACGGCGTCGTCTCCTGCGGCGCGGGTCAAGGCCGTCAGATTCTAGCCGACCGCGAAGCGACAACTCGCCCCGCGAACTCGATCCACGACTCCATCATCTCGATCCACTGCTCTGGGCCGACCCCGGAGTGGCCGCCTTTGAGGAGCTCGAGCGTCACATCCTTCCCCGCGGCCCGCATGTCGTCGACAAACGCCTGGGTCGGGCGCAGCGGAGTGCGACTGTCCGACTCGGGAGTCGAGATCAGCACCGGGGCGGCGAAGTCCTGGACGTAGGTTCGGGGCGAGGCGCGAACCTTCAAGGCGCGCGTCTCTGGGCTGTCGGGGCCGAACAGCGCGACGTCATAGGCGTCCAGCGACGCGTTCTGGTCTTCACTCGCCAGGATCCAGTCCGCCACTGGAGCGCCGGCGATCCCGGCTGCCCAGAGGTCCGGGTGGGTCGCCATGCACTGGAGCGTGAGGAACCCGCCCCACGAGTATCCATTGACGAGGATGAGATCCGGACGCGCGACGCCCGAATCGACCAGCCAGCGGTGGCCCGCCACGAGATCGGCGACGTCGACGCCTCCGACGTCGCCGGTGAGCGCCTCGCGGTAGGCGTCGCCGAACGTCGAGGAGCCGCGGTAGTTCACCGTCAGCAGTGCGAAGCCGTTGTCGACCCACGCCTGACAGATCGGGTCGAAGGTGGGGCCCGCGACGGCTGTCGGGCCGCCGTGGCTGTATACGATTGCCGGCCACGGCCCGTCGCCTTCCGGGGAGAGGAGCCAAGCCTGGATCTCGGTGCCGTCGGCGCTCGGGAATGTGACCTCGCGCCACTCCGCGCCGGGATAGGTCGCCCGACTGCTGGCGCTCAGGAGCGTGCGACTGCCGTCGCGATCGATCTCGACGGCCGACCAGGGCATCCGCGCATCGCTCCAGACCGCTGTCGCCGCATCGCCGTGGAGCTCAGGTCGGGACTCCAGGGAGAAGGAGCGCCGGCCGGGCCGGGCAGCGTCGTCCACCGCGCCTGACGCAACGTCGAGCAGGTAGAGCCCGCCTCTCGAACGATGCTGCTGGAAGAGCAACATGGTTCGGCCGTCTGCCGACCAGCCTGCCGGGACCACGTCCCCTGGGATGTCGACGACGAGCTCCCGCGGTGGCTCGCCCGGCGTCCAGATGCCGGGTCGAAGCCAGCCATCCTTGTGGAGGGCGACCGCGAAGTCGTCACCATTCGCAGCCCATGGCACGGAGCGGTCAAGCCTGGCGACCTCGGCCCCATCGGCCAGTGATCGAACGACCGTCCGCCCGATGAGCCCGTCCATCGGCTCACCGATCGCAATCTGCGAGCCGTCGTCGGAGATCGCGACGCTGATCGGGGTCCCGTCCTGAGGCCAGACGTGGCAGTCACCACCGCGAACAGCGAGCAGCTTCTGCCCGTCCTCGAATGCGGCGATCGCCGTGACCACTTCGGCGGTCGCTCGGATCTCGTAGGCCACGTAGTCCGGGAGATCCGGTGTCAGGTCGATTGCCTCGCCGCCCTCGAACGGGACTCGATGGAGATGTCCGAATTCGCTGCCGGTCGTGTCGCGGTGGTAGACGATCGACTGCCATCGGGCGTGATCGCGGCGTCGAGGACCGCGGTTCCGGAGTCGGACACCTGTCGGAGAGCGCCGGACGGGACGTCCCAGGCGTAGGCCTCGTCGTTGCCGTCGCGATCGCTGATCAGGACCCCATGCGCGGGATTCGCCGGCGCACGGGACGCCAGGTGAACCAGCCCCGCCCGAAACCGATCGCGCCAGTCCAATGGTCGACCTCTGCGCGTGGGATGCTGCGATGCTACGCGCCGCCGAGGAACGGCGTCCATTCGGTTACTCGGCTTCCGGGAGCTCCTCGGGCGGTCGGTTGTCGACGAAGACGGTCATCGACACGATCCGGTCGTCGTCGGCCGG